>NZ_CP059597.1:0-600000 GCF_022369435.1 Campylobacter sp. RM10537
ATGAACCCAAGCGAGATACTCCTAGCTTTAAAAAAAGAATTAAATCAAAACGAATATGAAAATTATATATCTATGTTAAAATTCAATGAAAAGCTAAGCAAAGCTGATTTTTTAGTTTTCAATGCTCCAAATGAACTTATCGCTAAATTCATACAAACAAAATACGCCCGCCAAATTTCACATTTTTACGAAGTACAAAGTGGAATTAAAGCTAATATCAACATACAAGCACAAAATCAAAAACATAGTAAAAATACAACTAAAATCGATATCGCAAATATCAAAGCACAAAGCACGATTTTAAATCCTTCTTTTACTTTTGAAAGTTTTGTCGTTGGAGACTCTAATAAATACGCTTATGGAGCTTGTAAGGCAATCGCACATAAAGATAAACTTGGTAAGCTTTATAATCCTATATTTATCTATGGACCTACAGGACTTGGTAAAACTCATTTGCTTCAAGCTGTAGGTAATGCTAGTTTAGAAATGGGTAAAAAAGTTATTTATGCAACAAGTGAAAATTTTGTCAATGAATTTACCTCAAATTTAAAAAATGGCTCTTTAGATAAATTTCATGATAAATATAGAAATTGCGATGTTTTACTCATAGATGATGTGCAGTTTTTAGGAAAAACAGATAAAATTCAAGAAGAATTTTTCTTTATATTTAATGAAATCAAAAATAATAATGGTCAAATCATAATGACTTCAGATAATCCACCTAATATGTTAAAAGGCATCACCGAACGTTTAAAGAGTCGTTTTGCACATGGGATTATCGCTGATATCACTCCACCACAACTTGATACTAAAATCGCTATCATAAGAAAAAAATGCGAATTTAATGATATCAATCTTTCTAATGACATCATAAATTACATCGCAACTTCTTTAGGGGATAATATAAGAGAAATTGAAGGAATTATCATCAGTTTAAACGCTTATGCAAATATAGTCGGACAAGAAATTACACTTGAACTTGCAAAAAGTGTTATGAAAGATCACATCAAAGAAAAAAAAGAAAATATCAGTATAGAAGATATTTTAGCTTTAGTTTGTAAAGAATTTAACATCAAACCAAGTGATGTGAAATCAAACAATAAAAAACAAAATGTAGTAACTGCTAGACGCGTTGCAATTTACTTAGCAAGAGAACTTACTAGTCTTACTTTTTCGCAATTGGCTAATTTTTTCGTAATGAAAGATCATACAGCTATTTCACATAATGTGAAAAAAATCAAAGAATTAATGGAAGAAAATAGCGAAACAAAAATCAAAATAGAAGAATTAAAAAATAAAATTTTAGCAAAAAGTCAAATTTAAGTGAAAAAAGGTGAAAAAATAGAAAGGCTATGTGAAAAAAATAGAATTAAGCAAAGTATGATAAAATACAAATTTAATGATTTTTTGCTGAAAAATTTCACAATTTCAACAGCCCTATTATTACGACGAATTTTAAAATTAAATATAAGCAAGGAGAAAAAATGAAACTTAGTATTAATAAAAATACACTTGAATCCGCTATACTTTTATGTAATGCCTACGTTGAAAAAAAAGATTCTAGCACGATTACTTCACACTTACTTTTTCAAGCTGAAGAAGATAAACTTATCATCAAAGCAAGTGATTTTGAAATAGGAATTAACTATAAAATAAGAAAAATTCGCGTTGAAAACAGTGGTTTTGCAACTGCAAATGCAAAAAATATAGCTGATGTTGTTAAAAGTTTAAACAATGAAGAAGTTGTCTTAGAAACCATCGATAATTTTTTATTTATAAGACAAAAAAGAACAAAATATAAATTGCCTATGTTTAATTATGAAGATTTTCCAGATTTCCCAAAAACAGAAGGGAAAAATCAATTTGATATTGATTCAAGTGATTTAAGTCGTTCTCTTAAAAAAATCTTACCAAGTATTGATACTAATAATCCAAAATATTCTTTAAATGGTGCTTTTTTAGATATTAAAACAGATAAAATTAATTTTGTTGGAACTGATACTAGACGCCTTGCTGTTTATACTCTTGATAAAAATAATTCTCAAGAATTTTCTATAAGTATTCCTAAAAAAGCTATTATGGAAATGCAAAAACTTTTTTATGAAAAAATAGAAATTTACTATGATCAAAATATGCTTATTGCTAAAAACGATAATTTTGAATTTTTTACTAAATTGATTAATGATAAATTTCCAGATTATGAAAAAGTTATACCAAAGGAATTTAAACAAAATCTTGAATTTTCAACCGAAGATTTTATTGACAGTCTTAAAAAAATTAGCGTTGTAACTGAAAAAATGAAACTTCATTTTAATAAAGATAAGATTATCTTTGAAGGTATAAGCTTAGATAACATGGAAGCAAAAACTGAACTTGAAATGCAAACAGGTGTAAGTGAAGAATTTACTTTAACTATAAAAATAAAATATTTATTAGATTTTTTAATGTCTATAGAAGAAGAAAAATTCAGCTTAAATGTTAATGAATCTAATCTAGCTTTCGTAGTTAAATCTCAAGGTTTATCTATGATCATTATGCCTATGATTTTGTAAGAAATTTTTTAAAAGCTTAGATAAAAAGGAAAATTATGCAAGAAAATTACGGCGGAAGTAATATTAAAGTTTTAAAAGGCTTAGAAGCTGTTAGAAAACGTCCAGGAATGTATATAGGTGATACCAATATAGGTGGACTTCATCATATGATTTATGAAGTAGTAGACAATTCTATCGATGAAGCCATGGCTGGACATTGTGATACTATTGATGTAGAAATTACTACTGAGGGAAGTTGTATCGTAAGTGATAATGGACGTGGTATTCCTGTAGATATGCATCCGACTGAAAATATGCCTACTTTAACTGTTGTCTTAACCGTTCTTCATGCAGGAGGTAAATTCGATAAAGATACTTATAAAGTTTCAGGCGGTTTACATGGAGTTGGAGTTTCTGTTGTAAATGCTCTTTCTAAAAAACTTGTAGCTACAGTTGAAAGAAATGGAGAAATTTATCGTCAAGAATTTTCAGAAGGTAAAGTTACAAGTGAATTTGGTGTGATAGGAAAAAGTAAAAAAACAGGAACTACAATTGAATTTTGGCCTGATAATACTATTTTTGAAGTGACTGAATTTGATTATGAAATTTTGGCTAAAAGATTTAGAGAACTTGCGTATTTAAATCCAAAAATCACTATTAATTTTAAAGATAATCGCGTAGGAAAAAGTGAAAGTTTTCATTTTGAAGGCGGAATTTCACAATTTGTAAGCGATATGAATAAAAAAGAAGCTCTAACAAAACCAATTTTTTTTAGCGTAGATGAAGAAGATGTCAATGTCGAAGTAGCTTTGCTTTATAATGATACTTATAGTGAAAATTTACTTTCTTTTGTAAATAATATCAAAACTCCAGATGGTGGAACTCATGAAGCTGGTTTTAGAATGGGTTTAACTCGTGTAATTGGTAATTATATCGAAGCTAATGCTAGTGCTAGAGAAAAAGACAATAAAATAACAGGTGAAGATGTAAGAGAAGGTTTAATCGCTGTTGTAAGTGTAAAAGTACCTGAACCACAATTTGAAGGACAAACTAAAGGCAAATTAGGATCTTCTTACGTGCGTCCTATCGTTTCAAAAGCTAGTTTTGAATATTTGACTAAATATTTTGAAGAAAATCCTATCGAAGCAAAAGCTATTATGAATAAAGCTTTAATGGCTGCACGTGGTAGAGAAGCAGCTAAAAAAGCTAGAGAATTAACCCGTAAAAAAGAAAGTCTAAGCGTTGGAACTTTGCCAGGAAAATTAGCTGATTGTCAAAGTAAAGATCCAAGTGAAAGTGAAATTTATCTTGTTGAGGGTGATTCTGCGGGTGGTTCTGCAAAACAAGGACGTGAAAGATCTTTTCAAGCGATCTTGCCTTTGCGTGGTAAAATTCTTAATGTTGAAAAAGCAAGACTAGATAAAATTTTAAAATCAGAACAAATTCAAAATATGATTACTGCTTTTGGTTGTGGTATAGGTGATGATTTTGACATTTCAAAATTAAGATATCATAAAATCATCATTATGACGGATGCGGATGTGGATGGATCGCACATACAAACCTTGCTTTTAACCTTCTTTTTCCGTTTTATGAATGAACTTGTAGCTAATGGACATATTTATCTTGCACAACCACCACTTTATCGTTATAAAAAAGGGCAAAAAAAAGAAATTTATCTTAAAGATGAAAAAGCTTTAAATGATTATTTGATCGAAACAGGAATTGAAAGTTCTAATTATGAAGGTATAGGATTAAATGATCTTAAAGACTTTTTAAAAATCGTTGCTGCTTATAGATCGGTTTTAAATGATCTAAAAAAACGTTTTAATGTGATTTCTGTGATTCGTTATCTTATAGAAAATCCTGATTTTATCAAAGAAAATAATGAAGAACTTTTTAAAATCATCAAAGCATTTTTAGATAAGCAAGGGCATAATATCTTAAATCATTATATCAATGAAAATGAAATTCGTATGTATATACAAACTGAAAATGGCTTAGAAGAGCTAATCATCAATGATGATTTATTTGCACATCCACTTTATGAAGAAGCAAATTATATCTTTAGTAAAATCAAAGAACGCGATTTAACTTTTGAAAAAGATATCTTAGAAATTTTAGATGAAGTTGAAAGAAATGCTAAAAAAGGAGCTTATATTCAACGTTATAAAGGTTTAGGTGAGATGAATCCTGAACAACTTTGGGAAACGACTATGGATCCAAGCATAAGAAGACTTCTTAAAATTACCATAGAAGATGCACAAAGTGCTAATGATACTTTTAATCTTTTCATGGGCGATGAGGTAGAGCCAAGACGTGATTATATCCAAGCACACGCTAAAGATGTGAAGCATTTGGATGTGTAACAAATAAAGAAGATTTTTCTTCTTTATTTAGAAACTGATTTAAAGATAATTTTATGAAAAAATATAGTTTTTTAGATTTGATCATAGATGTTTTAAAAGAAACTGAATTTCCTTTAAGTGCAAATGAAATTTGGCAATATGCTTTAGATAAAAATTTTGATAAAAAACTCCAAAGTTATCAAAATGGAACTTTAACTAAAACTCCTATTGCAAGTTTAACTGCTAAAATTTATGTTAATTTAAACAGTAAGAATTCTTCAATTTTAGTTGTTTCTAAAAATCCAACGAAATTTTGGTTAAAAGAAAGAGAAAATGAACTCAATCTAGTAAAATCAAAAAATATAGAAATTCAAAAAGAAGAAAGTAAATTTAGAGAAAGGGATTTACATCCTTTAGTAGTTAAGTTTTTATTTGAAAGTCCTGATTTTAATCTTTATTCTAAAACTATTTTTCATGAAAAATCTCATAAAGGAAAAAGTGGTGAAAATGAATGGATTCATCCTGATATAGTAGGTGTGCATTTTCCTTTTAAAGATTATGAAAATGAAACTTTTAAACTTTGCAAGAATTTAAATCAAATTTCTTATAAAATTTATAGTTTTGAGCTTAAAATAAAACTTGATTTTTCAAATTTAAGACAAAGTTATTTTCAAGCTGTGAGTAATTCTAGTTGGGCAAATGAAGGTTATTTGGTTGCTTTGGAATTTGATGATGAGATTATGAATGAGCTTTGGAGATTAAATAATGCTTTTGGAATAGGTTTTATTAAGCTTGATGTTAGAGATATTAATGATTCTAAAGTGATTATTAAAGCTAGAGAAAAATCGAATTTAGATCTTATTACTTTAGATTTATTAGTAAATAAAAATAAAGATTTTAACGAATTTATACAAAATTTAAATAAGGATATCAATATATCAGATATTGAAAGAATAGGATATAAATTTTATGATGAAATTTATAATGATGAAAAAATGCAAAAATATCTAAAAGATAAAAAAATTATTTAAGAGTTTTATCAAAAAAAGAAATTCACTTTTTTTGATAAAATTAAAATTATTTATTTTCTAAAATAACAGCTAGAGGAACTCTTCTTCTAGTGTTGTATTGTTCTCCGTAGTATTTTTCAAGATAATTTAAAATCTTTTCTTCATCTTCAGCTGGAATTTCCCACAAGCCTTCTTCTGCTTGCATCCATCTAATAGCAGCTAACCAAGCTTGTTTGTTAGCGTGCATATTTGTAATAAGTCCTGAATTATGACAAGCAAGACAATTAGCCTCTACTAAAGGTGAAACAGGATCGATGATTAAACCTGTTTCTGGATTTACTTTATAATCTTGAGCAAAAGAAAAACTCAAGCTTAAAGCAAGTAAAAATAAAATTTTTTTAAACATAATCAAACTCCGTATACATTCACTCTATGGCAAGCATTGTTTAAATAACCGCCTGGATTCCATTGTGCTAAAACCATAGGTTGGCTTTTGTTTTCACTATCAACCGCTCTAGCCCAAATTTCATAATATCCTTTTGTCGGAATAGAAACTTCAGCACTCCATTTTTGCCACGCTAAACGATTAAGTGGTTTTTCTACTTTAGCTTTAGTCCAAGTTACACCATAATCACAACTTACAAAAACATCTTTTACAAACAATTCTCCCGCCCAAGCTTTTCCTCTAACTTCAAATTTTTTATTAACTTTTACTTGAGTGCCATTTTTTATATTGGTGATTACAGATCTTACCGGCATTGATTCTATGATTTTTGTTTCGCCTTTATAGTTAAAATCACCTGGTTTAACAGGATTTACAGGAACTCTATAAGATCCTTCCATTTTTTCACCATCATGAACTTTATTTCTTACAACGATTTTGCTTAACCATTTTCCACTTGTACTTGCAGGATAACCTCCACAAACTAAACGTAAAGGATAACCATTATATAATGGGATGTCTTTTCCTTCATAAGCCCAAGCTACTAATGTTTCATCTTGTAAAGCTTTAGAAATAGGAACACCACGGCTAATAGGAGCACTTTCTTCACCATTTAATTTAGTGTCTATTCCATAATATCCAATATAAACAGCATCTTTTTTAAGACCACAATCTTCTAAAATATCTTTTAATCTTACTCCAGTCCATCTACCACAAGCTACAGCACCATAACCCCATTGAGTTCCTTTAGTGCTAGGTAAAACTTCTGCTCTTCCATTTCCACCACATTCAACAGTTAAAGCATAAGTATAAGTTTTAAATTTCTTTTTCAATTCATCCAAAGTATAAGTTTTAGAATTTACAACACTTTCACCACCAATTTCTAAAGTCCAACCTTTTTTTAATCTTGCTTTGATAGTTTCTAGAGTAGGTGGAACACCATTATTTCTAACAAAGAAATTTTCAGGTTTTGTAAAATCACTATCTAAAGCATAAATTTCTGTTTCTGCAGTCATTGGTCTATCACCATGATAGATCAAATCTTTTTTTCCTTCTAGTTTAAAATTTGATAATTCTTTCGCTAAAGCTTTGCTGCCTAAAAAATTTTTGAAAGAAAAA
Organism: Campylobacter sp. RM10537; assembly: GCF_022369435.1. NCBI lineage: Bacteria > Pseudomonadati > Campylobacterota > Epsilonproteobacteria > Campylobacterales > Campylobacteraceae > Campylobacter > Campylobacter molothri. Next base: position 7,451 of record NZ_CP059597.1, read on the forward strand.
CTAGATAACACGCTTATTCCAAGCAAACTAACTCCTAAATTTTTTAGAAAATCTCTTCTATTTTCTTCATTGTGATCAGTTTTTTTCATTGTAATTTCCTTTAATTTTTTAAATACGATAATTTTATTATAATTTAAATAATCTAAATAATTTATAATATTAATGTTTTTCATTAAAAAAAATTATTATTTTAAAATAATGATACAAAACTAAGTATTTTATAATAAAATAACATTTCGATGATTTTTATATAATCAAATTTTTATAATTTAAGGAGAAAAATTGACTTTACTTACAAATCCAGTTATAGTAAGCGTTTTGTTGATGAGCTTACTTTGTTTGTTTCGTTTTAATGTACTTTTAAGCCTTTTAATTTCAGCACTTGTAGCAGGAATGCTAGATCATATGCCATTAACAGAAAGCATGAACGTTCTAATTGATGGTATGCAAGGAAATTTAAAAACGGCTTTAAGCTATGTTATTTTAGGTGCAATTGCTGCGGCGATTTCTCGCACTCAATTAACAGCATATTTGATTAAAATAGTAAGTCATTTTATTTCTCATAAAAAATATTTATTGATTTTATCTATTGCTTTAATTTCTTGTTTTTCTCAGAATTTAGTTCCTATTCATGTGGCTTTTATCCCTTTGCTGATACCGCCACTTTTAAGTTTGTTTAATCGCTTAAAGATAGATCGTAGAGCGGTTGCTTGTGCTTTAACTTTTGGTCTTACAACTCCTTATATGGTTTTGCCTGTTGGATTTGGTTTGACTTTTCAAGATCTTTTAAGAGATAATCTTGAAAAAAATGGTATTAATGTGACTTTAAATGATGTCACCCATACTATGTATTTTGCAGCTATTTGTATGATTGCTGGACTTTTTTTAGCAATTTTTGTTTTTTATCGTAAACCAAAAGAATACAAAGAAATTGAACTAGCTAAAATCGACTTAGAAAATTTAACAATGACACGTAAAGAATGGGGTGTTTTAGCTGGATTGATTTTAACTTTAGTATTGCAAATTGTTACTATGAATTTACCTTTATCAGGACTTTTAGGCTTTATTTTAATGGTTATTTTAGGTGGAATTAAATATAGCAATGTTAATGAGATTTTTGATGATGGGCTTAAGACTATGGGATTTATCGCCTTTGTTATTCTTGTAGCAGCAGGTTATGGAGAAGTTTTAAGACATGGTGGAGCAGTGCAAGAACTTGTTAATTTTGTGATTCCATGGATAAAGCAAAGTAAATTTTTAGCTATTTTTTTAATGCTTTTAATTGGACTTATTGTAACTATGGGCATAGGAACTTCTTTTGGTACTATACCTATCATTGCTACGCTTTTTTGCCCTATTTGTATAGAGCTTGGTTTTAGTATTCCTTTGACGATTTTTATTTTAGGGGTAGCTGGAGCTTTAGGAGATGCTGGGAGCCCTGCTAGTGAAACTACAATGGGAACAACTGTAGGTTTAAATGCCGATAAACAACACGATCATATTAAAGATACCTGCATACCAACTTTTATTTTTTACAATGGTCCTTTACTGATTTTAGGAAGTATTATTGCTATGTTTTTATAGCATCTAGTTTATATTCTTATTTATGCTATAATCCTTATAAATAGTGAAATTAATTTATAAGGAGTGAAGATGAATTTAGAGGATATTTTAGAAAAAAATCAAAGCGTAGGACTTTATGATTCTAAAAATGAGCATGATGCTTGCGGGATTGCTGCTGTTGCTAATATACGTGGTATTGCTTCTTATAAAGTTATTTGTAATGCTTTAGAAATTTTAATGAATCTTGAGCATAGAGGAGGTTTTGGAGCTGAAGAAAATTCAGGAGATGGAGCTGGAATTTTAATCCAAATTCCACACGATTTTTTTAAAACTCAAGAATTAGGCTTTGAACTTCCTAAAAAAGGCAATTACGCTGTTGCACAAATGTTTTTATCTCCTAATTTAGAGGCTAAAGAAGAAGCTAAAGCCATATTTTTACAAGGTTTAAAAGACAAAAATCTTGAATTTTTAGGATTTAGAGAAGTTCCTTTTAATCCTAGCGATATAGGAAAGAGTGCTTTAAGAGCTATGCCTTATTTTTTACAAGCTTTTGTGAAAAAGCCTGATGAGGTTAATGCAGGAATTGAATTTGAAAGAGTGCTTTATGCTTGCCGTCGTCTTATAGAAAAAAGGGCCATAAATGTGCCTAAATTTTATTTTTCTAGTTTTTCTTCTAGAACTATTGTTTATAAAGGGATGTTGCTTTCAACGCAATTGAGTGATTTTTATCTTGATTTTAAAGATGTCAATATGAAATCAGCCATAGCGTTGGTACATTCTCGCTTTTCTACTAATACTTTTCCAAGCTGGGAAAGAGCACATCCAAATCGTTATATGGTGCATAATGGTGAGATTAATACTATACGAGGCAATGTTGATGGTATTAGATCAAGACAAGATTTGATGCAAAGCGATTATTTTGAAAATTTGGATGAAATCTTTCCAATTATTGCTAAAGAAAGTAGTGATTCTGCTATGTTTGATAATACTTTAGAATTTTTAGCTTTAAATGGTAGAACTTTAGAAGAAGCTTTTATGATGATGGTGCCTGAACCTTGGCATAAAAATGAAAATATGCAAATTCATAAGCGTGCATTTTATGAATATCATTCTTTATTGATGGAACCTTGGGATGGTCCTGCAGCCATAGTTTTTACAGATGGTGTGATTATGGGGGCAAGTTTAGATAGAAATGGTTTTCGTCCTTCAAGATATTATCTTACAAAAGATGATATGCTAATACTTTCTAGCGAAACAGGGGCTTTAAAAATAGATGAAAAAAATATTAAAGCTAAAAAACGCTTGGAGCCAGGAAAGCTTTTGCTTGTTGATACGGCAAGGGGAAGGGTGGTAACTGATAATGAAATTAAAGAACATTATGCTAATGCTAAGCCTTATCAAAAATGGCTTACAAATTTAATTGATCTTGAAAAACAAAATAGTGGAGTTTATAAACACAAATTTTTAAAACAAGATGAAATTTTTAAACTTCAAAAAATTTTTGGTTGGGATGAAGTCGAGCTTAGCATAAAAACTATGGCACAAAATGGTAAAGAAGCAATCATTTCTACCGGAGTTGATACGCCTTTAGCTATTTTATCTAAAAATTACCAGCCTTTGTATAATTATTTTAAGCAGCTTTGTGCACAAGTGACTAATCCTCCGCTTGATTCTATACGAGAAGAAATTGTAACTTCAACAAGAATTTATTTAGGTTGTGAGGGAAATTTATTAAAACCCGATGAAAAGAATGCTAAACGTGTAAAAATTTCTTTACCAATTATCAGTAATGAAGAATTATTTGAGATTAGATCTTTGAAAAATTTTAAAGTAAAAGAATTTTCTATACTTTATGATTATTCTAAAATGAATTTAGAAAAAGCTTTAGATAATCTTTTTATAGAAATAGAAAAAGAGATAAAAAAAGGGACTTCTATTGTTATTTTAAGTGATAAAGGAGCTGATGAAAATAATGCTTACATCCCTGCTTTGCTTGCAGTTTCTGGAGTGCATAATTATTTAGTTAGAAAAAATTTAAGAACACATACAAGTATTATTATAGAAAGTGCAGAGCCAAGAGAAATTCATCATTTTGCTTGTCTTTTGGGCTATGGTGCTACAGTGATTAATCCTTATTTGGTTTATGAAAGTATTTATAAACTTATTCAAGATAAAGAACTTGATTTAAGTTATGAAAAAGCGGTTGAAAATTTCATCCATGCAAGCTCAAATGGTATAGTAAAAATTGCTTCTAAAATGGGTGTTTCTACTTTGCAAAGTTATAATGGATCAGCACTTTTTGAATGCTTGGGATTAAATTCTAAAATGATTGATAAATATTTTGGTTCTACTGTTTCTCGTATAGAGGGTATTAGCTTACATGATTTTGAAAAAGAGTTTCTTTATTTTTATAAAAATGTTTTTAATGAGAAAGATTTTAAAGAAGAACATTTAATCGATCCTATGATTGTTTTTAATCTTCAAAAAGCATGTCAAACCAATGATTATAAAATTTTTAAAAAATATTCTTCTTTGGTCGATGAAAAACAAATTACATTACGTTCTTTAATGGAATTTGATTTTAATGAAGCTATTAGTATTGATAAAGTAGAAAGCGTAGAAAGCATAGTAAAACGTTTTAGAACAGGTGCTATAAGCTATGGATCAATTTCTAAAGAAGCTCATGAGTGTTTGGCTATGGCAATGAATAAAATAGGTGCAAAATCAAACTCAGGTGAGGGTGGTGAAGATGAACAACGCTATGAAAGCGATAAAAATTCCGCTATAAAACAAGTTGCAAGTGGGCGTTTTGGAGTGGATTTAAATTATTTAATTCATGCAAAAGAAATTCAGATTAAAGTTGCCCAAGGTGCAAAACCAGGAGAAGGGGGTCAATTATTAGGCTTTAAAGTTTATCCTTGGATTGCCAAGGCTAGACATTCTACTCCAGCTGTGACGCTTATTTCTCCGCCGCCACATCATGATATTTATTCTATTGAAGATTTGGCTCAGCTTATTTATGATTTAAAAAATGCAAATAAAGATGCCAAAATTTCAGTAAAGCTTGTTAGCGCAAACGGTATAGGAACTGTTGCTGCTGGTGTTGCAAAATCAGGAGCAAATTCTATCTTAATTTCAGGTTATGATGGAGGAACAGGAGCAAGTGCTAGAACTTCTATTTTGCATGCCGGAATTCCTTGGGAATTAGGCCTTACTGAAGCGCATCAAACTCTTATTTTAAATAAACTGAGAGATAGAATAAAATTAGCAGTTGATGGCAAACTTATGACAGGAAGAGATTTAGCTATAGCAGCACTTTTAGGAGCTGAAGAATTTGGTTTTGCTACTGCAGTTATGATAGTAATGGGTTGTAGTATGAATAAGGTTTGTCATCTTAATACTTGTCCAGTTGGAATCGCCACTCAAGATATCAATCTTAGAAAGAATTTTAAAGGAAAAGTGGATGAAGTTGTTAATTTTATGTATTTTATAGCTGAAGAATTGAGAGAATATATGGCTAAATTAGGTTTTGAACGCTTAGATGATATGATAGGTCGCGTAGATAAACTTTATCAAAAAAATGTTCAAGCTAAAGCAGGAAAAATTAATTTAGATAAAATTTTAAAATCTTTATCCACTTACAATAAAACCGCAGTGCATTTTAAAGATTATAAAGATAATAAACTTGAAAAAACGATTGATTATAGAATTTTACTCCCACTTTGTAAAAATGCTATAAAAAAACCGATTAAACTTTCTTTAGAAGTAGGCAATCAAAGTAGAACTTTTGCTACTATGCTTTCAAGTGAAATTTTAAAAATTTATGGAAAAGACGCTTTAATGGAAGATAATATTCATATTAAAGCTATAGGGAATGCTGGAAATAGTTTTGGAGCTTTTTTGATAAAAGGGATCAAGCTTGAGATTATCGGGGATAGCAATGATTATTTAGGAAAAGGTTTAAGTGGAGGAAAAATCATCGCTAAAATTTCAGATGAAGCAACTTTTTCACCTGAAGAAAATATTATTGCAGGAAATGCTTGTTTGTATGGTGCAACCGAAGGTGAAGTATATCTTGATGGTATAGCTGGAGAGAGATTTTGTGTAAGAAATTCAGGCGCTAAAGCTGTGGTTTTAGGAATGGGAATTCATGGATGTGAATATATGACAGGTGGGCTTGTGGTTGTGCTTGGTGATATAGGTGCTAATTTTGCAGCTGGTATGAGCGGAGGTGTTGCTTATATATTAGGAAGACACAATGAAGTTCATGTTAATACTGAGTTTGTAGATATTAAAGATTTGAGTGCTAAAGATGAAAAAGAATTAAAAAAGATGATAGAAAAGCATATTTTTTATACTGATTCTAAAAAAGCTAAAGATATATTAGATAAATTTGATAAGAAAGATTTTTTTAAAATTATGCCAAGGGATTATGAAAAAATGTTAAAAATGCTTGAAATTTGTAAGCATGAAAAAGATCCAGATTTGGCAGCTTTTTTGAAAATCACACAAGGATAAAAAGGAGGAAAAATGGCAGGATTTCAGCCAGCAATAACAATTAATGAAGCAATGCAAAGAATTAAAAATAATGAATATTTGCTTCCAGCTTTTCAAAGAGAATATGTATGGAAACCTTGGCAGATTGAAGAATTATTTGATTCGTTAATGAGAGGTTATCCTATAAGTTCTATGCTTTTTTGGCAAGTTAAAGATGAGAGTAAAACAGCTTGGAAATTTTATAGATTTTTAGAGTATTATCGTGAAAGATATCATACGCACAATGATTATTTTAATACCTCAAGTCATAAAGACTTTTATGCTGTTTTAGACGGACAACAACGTCTTACTTCTTTATATCTTGCATTGTTTGGGCATTATGATATACATAGAAGTCATCATAAACGGGAAAATGATGATAAAAATTTTAAAATTTGTGATTTTTATTTTAATCTTACTCAAAGCAAAAAACCAGAGAATGAAAACGTTGAATATGAATTTTTATGGCTTGATAAAGTGGAAACAAAGGAACAAGATATTTATATAGACAAATATCAGCAAAAATGGTTTAAATGCAAGAGTATTTATAATATAGCAGATATTAATGAAATTATGGAAATTTCAGAAAATAGCAATTTACAAAAAGAAGAAAGAAAACGTTTAAGTGAGTTTCATACTTTGATATTTAATACTAAAGATCGATCCAAGATTAATTTTTATTTAGAAGAAGAAAAAAATCCAGATAAAGCAGTCAATATTTTTATTAGAATCAACTCGAATGGAGAGTCGCTTGATTATTCTGATATTTTATTTAGTATTGCTATTGCCAATTGGAATAAAATTGATGCAAGAACAGAAATAAATAATCTTGTAGATAAAATCAATGAAAATTTTAAAATTTCTAAAGACTTAATTCTTAAGGGATTCTTGTATTTATTTCATCAAAATATTAAATTTCAAATCAATAGTTTTGACAAAAATTTTATAGAATTTATAGAAACTAAATGGGAAGATATAAAGAATGCTTTTATTGAAACTTTTAAATTACTTAGAAGTTTTGGGTTTGAAGCAAAAACGTTATCATCAAATAATGCAGTTTTACCTATTTTATATTTTATTTATCATAAAAATTTAACCAATAATATTGTTGAATCTGTAGGATGTCAAGAAAATAGAGAATTGATAAAAAAATGGCTGCTTAGAGTTATTATTTTTAAACCATTTGGCGGAAGTGGAGACACTGTTTTGACCAATATGCGTAAAGCTTTTATTAAAGAATTTAAGCAAAATGAAGTATTTTTTGATAGAGAGATAGAGTTATTTCCATTGCAAGAAATTGAAAAAGAGGCAAAATATAATCAAAAAATAGATGATGATTTTTTAAAAGATAATGTGTTGGTGCATCGTAAAAGTAGCTCAGAAGCATTCGCTGTATTAGCTTTGCTTTATCCAAATTTAGATTATAAAAATAATGATTTTGATAAAGATCATTTACACCCAGAATCTGCTTATGTTAAATATGAAAAAATTTATAAAGAGAAAAATGAGGGTTATTGGAATTTTCAAGTCTATGATTCTTTGCTAAATTTGCAAATGCTTGATAAAAATGAAAACAAGTCTAAAAAAGATAAACCTTTAAAGCAATGGGTGGATGAAAATTGCAAGGATGATAGAAAAGCATTTTTAGAAAAACATTTAATACCAGATGTTGATTTGTCTTTGGAAAATTTTAACGAGTTTTTAGAGGCAAGAGAAAGATTAATGATAGATAAATTAAAGGAAAAATTAAATTTGTATTAATTACAAAAGCTTAAAACTTTTTCTATGTAATTTACAAATTCCAAATTTGGCTATTAATTCTCTATGAATTTTGGTACCATAGGCTTTATTTTTTTCAAATTCATAATAGGGGAATTCTTTAGCCAAAAAATTCATAACTCTATCTTTGCTTACTTTGGCAAGTATGCTAGCTGCACTTACTTGTAAAATTTTAGCATCCGCTTTAACTAGGGTTTTGATATTGTTAATTCCAAAATTCGTATTGCCATCATACAAAAAATGAGAATGTATTTTAAAATGTCTTTTTATAAGTGTTAAACCTGTTTTTAAACAAGCGCTAAGTCCTAGATTATCAATTTGTTCAGATGAAAAAGCTAGAATGAGATAGTTTGAATTTTGTATGATTATTTCATAAAGTTTTTCGCGTTTTTTTTCACTAAGTTTTTTAGAGTCGCAAAGTCCGTCTATTTTTTTATTAAGCTTGCAAGCTGCCATCATCATAGGACCTGCCAAAGCTCCACGTCCAGCTTCATCAATACCTACTAAATTTTCATCATATTCTGGTAAAAGTTCATTTTCTGGAAATAAAAGTTTCATAAAAATATTTTAACCAGTTTTTTATTTTATATTCTTTATTTTGTTTGAAATTTTCAAGATTGAAAGTTTTGTAAATTTGTATAATTTTTTCTTTTTTTAAAAAAGAAGGATCGATTTTTATGCCAATTAGATTATCTAAATTTTTGTCAATATATTCTTCTAATTTTATCCAGTTTTTTTTGGTTTTATAAATCACTTTGTCTTTTTTTACAAAAGGAAAATGATAATTTGTAAGTTGTGTTTGGTAAAAAGTGATATGAGGTTTATTGATAATTATTGCTTCATATGATTTTAGATTATTATATTTTGATATTTTTGCAGGATCAATTTCATTCCAATTACGAGAATCTCCTTTAACTAGAGCTTCTCTAAAACATAAATTTTCATTTTTAATAAGCCAATGATCTATTTCATCTATAAATAAAGTCTTACTTGTTGGTTTGGGAATGATATAAACTTGTTCTTTAATTACAGCAAAATCCATTCTTGCTATAGATACAACATCATTTTCATTTTTGGGAATATAAAAACTTTTATAAAGTTTTTGGGCATCATAAATTTGATCTACATCGATTTTGATAAACCATTCTCCCTTAGGAATAAAGCTAAGAACCCAATTATAATAGTAATAAAGTTTATTTTTTTCTTTTTTAGGGCTTTGAATTTGTATAGAAAAGGGATATTTTTTAGGAATAAAAGTTGGATATTTTTTACAAAATTCTAAAATAAATTCTTCACTTCCATCATCGCAATCATTATAAGCAATGATACCTCTTTGTATTGCTGGAAGAATACTTTCTAAGGAACTTTTTAAAGTTGAAATTTCATTTTTTACCCTTATAAAAGCCCAAGGATTTAGTGGCGATTTTGTATTTTTTGAATTTTTATCGAGGTTAAAAAATCCATAATGACCCCCCCCCATATTGTTCATTTTTTTAATAAAATATTCATTAGAAAAAGAATGAATTTGTTTTAATAATTTTGAGTCAATTAAAATATCAATATCATTAAGATTAATATCTTTTATCATATTTTAACAATCCTGATTAATTTTTGAAATATTTTAACACAAATAGATGTTTTTATTAATTAGAATTTTATTTATTTAAATTATTAAAGAAAGAGTGAAAATTTTTTACTGCTTAGGTATTTAAATTTGCATTATTAAAATACAAAAGCAGTGTTATTAAATTAGCCTAAAAATTCTCTTTTAAAATATTCTCTTGGAGCTTTACATAAAGGACAGGCTGCTGGAGCTTTTTTACCACGATGGATATGTCCGCAAACTTCACAAACCCATAAATCTTCTTCTTCGCTATTAAAGAATTCTTCTTCTTCAAGCATTTTTTTAAGAGCTAAATATTCTCTTTCATGTTCAATTTCTACTTTTCCAATAGCGGTAAATAGTCTTGCTATAGCTTTTTTACCTTCATCTTCTGCAATTTTAGCAAAATTTGGATACATGGTTGTATGTTCATAGTTTTCACCTTCTGCTGCGGTTACAAGATTTTTTGTTGTTACTTCTAAAGGTTTTCCATCTACGATTTCATGATAAGCTTTAAATTCAGCTCTTGCATGCCATTTTTCATTTTCAGCAGCTTCTCTAAAATGTCTAGCGACTGCATGCCATCCTTCTTCTTCTGCAACATCAGCAAATAAGTCGTATTTATTTCTAGCCATAGACTCTCCCGCAAAAGCTTTCATAAGATTTACAGCCGTTAAATCTGTTGTTATACATTGCATTTCTTCGCCACAACAAGTAAGTTTTCCTCCACCTACAACTTGAATTTCAACTTCATTGCCGCATTTTGAGCACTTATAAGTTTCATACTGTCTCATTTGGACTCCTTTTTTAAATATGAGCACGTATTGTATTATAAAAAAATATTTTTGTCAATTGATAATTTTTATCAATTATAAAGATAAAAATTTTTAATTTTCGATTTCTTTTGTGATACGATTTCTTATATCACGACGTACAATTTCTATACCCCAAAGCCAAACTATATGCCCAAAAAATTCAGATAAGTGCTCATCAAAAGGAATTTCTGAAAGAGGAGGAACTTCTGCAATTAAAGGCATAACAATTACATGAGCAAAAAGATAAACAAAAAAACCAAAAACAGCTCCTTGCCACATTGTTATTTTGTGCCATTTTTCTGCTATCATACAATATGCTATTGCAAATATAATAGAAAATCCCACATGAACTATAAAAATCGACAAAGGCATTTGTATACCTGAAAATGTATAAGTCCAATCGGTAGATAATCCTAATTGTTCTAGAAAAATTTTAGGCGGAGTTGTGCGCTCTAATGCATCTATTGGCCAAAATATATTAGGATTTCGAGGAGGAAAAGGTACTTCCCATCCCCATTTTACAATTGCACCAAAAATACCTGCTAAAATTCCTATAAAAAATGCTAGAGTATATTTTCTATCAGTTTTCATAGTCTCTCCTTTTTTTTGGATTTGATTACAATTGATTCTACTGCTTTCAATTTTTTTTGTCAATAAATATATTTAATTTATTTTAAATTTTAAAATATTCTTTAAGCTTTGTGCATATTTCAAAAAAATTTACTCCATCTATAGTGCGGTTTTTTTCAAAAAAATCATACATTCCTAAAAAACCATTTTCAAGTTCTTTGGATTTAACGCCATAGCTGATACTAAGTCCAGCTTCTATAAAGGCAGCGAGCTTATCGCAATATTTCAAAGCTTTACCGTCAATTGCTCCAAAATCATTTTCATTAAAAGAACTTAAGCTGCCACTGCAAAGCTCTATTTTTTTATTTTTATAAGTGCGATTTTCAAATTCATTTTTAACAAAATTAGGCTCCCCTGCTCTTCCTTCTCTAATGCCAAGTATAAAAGAGAATTCAGCTCTTAAATTTTCAGGTACAAAAGGGAGAATTTTTTCATTAATTAATTTCATTTCGTAATCATTTATAATTTCATGAAGACCTTCTATCCCATATTTAACAGGACTAATAATATCTCTTGTAAGACTTTCTGGTAAGTCATGAAATAAAGCACAATAAAAATTATTTTCCAATCTTTTATCACAAGCTTTGATTTTTAAAGAATAAAAATAACCTAAAATTGCAACTACTAGCATATGTCCAAGTACCGCAGTTTCTGGAATTCTTGGAGTTTGTGCCCAGCGTTTTTGAAAACGAAGCCTCCCACTAAGATCAATTATCTTTGCTATTTTTTGATTTAATGCGATTTTTCTAGCTCCTATTAATTCATAGTAGTCTTCTAATTCTTCTTCAACTTTGTTTTTAATTTCATCAATATCGCTTAAAAAAGCTGAGGTTTGATAGACAATATTAAATTCCCATTTTGTAGCAAAATAAGAAGCGGCTTTTAAAATTAGCCTTTCTTTGGCATAAGAATTGCTATGAAGATAGTTTTCAAAACGCTTAAGAAACTCTCCATCTTCAATATCTATTATCATAGGTTCAATTTTGCTTAAAACCCAAGCATTCACTTCATCTTTTTTTTGGCGTACGATTTCATGATAAACATCAGGGCGTATATCAGTCACTACAACACGACTTAAAAATTCAAAAATACCTCCTTCTATAATCATTTTCATATCAATATCTTTTTCCATTTTGGCAATAAAATATGCGATAATAAATTTATGCGCTTGTTTGTCAAGTTCAACTAAATTTGCCATTCTTGGATAATCATTCCAGCGGCTAATAGAAGCGGCTTTAAAAATATGTTCTATAAGTTTTATATTTATCATATAATTACCTTTTATATTTTAGATTAAAAAAATTCGTTAAAATAATAAAAATTATAACAAATTAAGGATAAGAATGAGTAAAAAGGCACTTTGTATAATCAGCGGAGGAATGGATAGTACTTTATGTGCTTATTTAGCTAAAAAAGAAGGCTATGAGATTGTAGCTTTGCATTTTGATTACGAACAAAGAACTCAAAAAAAAGAAAGAGAATGTTTTGAAAAAATTTGTCAGACTCTAAAAGTTGAAAAAACTTATATTTTGGATGTAAGTTTTATTAAAACTATAGGTGGAAATGCTTTAACTAATACAGAGTTAAGTATACCTAAAAATGAACTTCTTTTAAATAATGTCAATCCACCTATAACTTATGTTCCTTTTCGCAATGGAATTTTTTTAAGTATAGCAGGGTCTTTAGCTGAAAAAGAAAACTGTGAAAGTATCTTTATAGGAGTTGTGGAAGAGGATGGTAGTGGTTATCCTGATTGCACTTTTGAATTTATAAAAAAAGCAGAGAATTTTATCAATAACGGAACGAGTAAAAATTTTAAAGTCTCATTAAAAACACCTCTTATTAAACTTAATAAGGGTCAGATTGTCGAGCTGGCTTTAAGTGAAAATGTTCCATTAGAGCTCACTTGGTCTTGTTATGAAAATAATGACGAAGCTTGTGGAGAGTGCGATAGTTGTTTACTTCGTTTAAGAGGTTTTAAAAAAGCAGGAATAAAAGATAAGATCAAATATAAAAATAATTAGATTATTAAAGAATGAAATAAGATTCAGATAAAATTTAAAAATTTTTACTTTCACCAATAATAAGAAAAATTAAAAATAATTATTAGATTTAAGTTTTTTAAATATGAAAGTCCTAGTTTAACTAGGACTTAAGTTTTAATTTAAGGCAAAGAGTTTATTTGCTCCATCTTGATAAGAAAGAATATTGATTTTTCCATCTTTAAAGAAAATACTTCTTGCATTAGTTATAGTATTTGGAAAAGATAGGGTTTTAATAACTTCTTCTTTAACTGGATCAATTACCGCTATAACATTATGATTTTTACTTAGAGCATATATTTTTCCATCTTTATCAGTCATTGAAGTGATATAAAGATCGCCCAAAGTTCTACCTTCTTTAAGATCTGCTTTTGGTGTGAATTCTCCAGATAAAACAAGATCTTTTAAAGAGTATTTAGAGATAACAAAGGTTTTAGCATCTTTATTGTTTGGAACTGTAGCAAGATAAAAATATTTATCATCTGTAGTCATACTTGCTACGTGATTAAATTTAGATCTTACGGTGCTTAATCTTCCACGACCCAAATCTTTTCCTTGACCCTCAAAGTGATTGGCTCCTTTTACAAAATCAGCATATTGTAAAGTATCATTTGCATTTGGATTTTTCTTAAATCTTAAGAAAGATTTATTAGAGCCCATAAGGATAAATTTATCATTCATATAAGGAATGATTCCTATAATAGGATCAATGCTTGCTGAAAAATATGGATCAAGTTCAAAACTATCTTTTGTGGTAAAATTATTATCTAAGAAATACACATCCCATTTAGAACTTGCTACAAATTCATCATTAATAAAGTCCAGAGTATTGATTGCTTTATTGAAATTAATAGTTTGCTCATCTAATATTTTAAGATTTTCATCGATTTTTGCAAATGGAGAATTATTGACATCATTATCAAATTTAATTCCTAGTTTATCGCTTGCTGGTGCAAAAGCATAATCGGGAGCTTTAACATCACGTTTTCCTAAGAAAGAGATATTTTGCCATAATCCATGCCAACTATCTGTACTCCAAATAATATATTTTGGATTAAGGGTAAATCTTACAGGATCTCCTTGGCCTACATAAGGGAATATTCCAGTTCCTACAAAAGCTTGAAAAACATTAGAAGCTACAATAATAGCACTAATAACAACAGCGGCAAGTGAGAAGCCGGTATATTTTCTAAATTTTTCACCATTTAATTCTTTATCAAAAGCACTGAATTTTGGTGCAAAAATAAAAATAAAACCTAAAAGCAATACAACAGCCCAAAATACAACTTCGGCCCAAAAATAGGTATGAATTCCAAAAACAGGCAAGCCAAAACCTTGATCTAAATCTTCCATAGCATGATTTCCAAAATGAGCAAAAGACTGATAAAGACCCGCTGCAGTCATAATCAAAAGAGCAGCTAAATATTTTCCTTTCATACCATAACGAACTATGAAAAGAGCCATTACCCCGATAAAAATCATCGCTTCTCTTTGTCCCCAGCAAAGTACACAAGGGCTATCAGCTAGAAAGTAACCAAAAATAATATTTGCAGTTCCTACAGGTAAAAGTATGATTAAAAAACCCGCTAGACACATTAAGGTATAAAATTTTTTTGCTTTATTAATTTCGTTCATTTTTTATCCTTTTTACAAATTCATTATGGTTAAAAGTCCAGTTGATTTGTGACCAACATAAAAAATAATCATCATAAGCCAAGCTATCATCACTAAACTAAAAGCCAAATTTTCTTTTTCTGGTTTTTTAATGATGAGTATTAAGGCAACAAAAATTAATAAAAGTTCCAAAAACTCCATAATAACTCCTTTTTAGCTAAAGTTATTAAATTGTACCCCATTAAAATAAAATAAAAATAAAATATTTAATCTATATTTATAAAATACGGAAAAAATTATTTAAAATTATTAAGTTTTTGCGAAAGCTTAGAAGCTCCATTGAAAACATTGCTAGAAATATTATTTATTTCACAAGAAAGATTTTTAATAAGATTAGCAAGTTCATTTACCTTATCAACGCTATTTCTTAAAACAATCATTTTTTCTTGCACTTCTGTACTTTTATCTTTCATAAATTGAGTCGATTGTATAGAGCTTTCTAGCTTATGCATAGAATTAATAAGTTCTTGTTGCAAACTATTAGTTTTGTCTGAAGTTTCTTTCATGGACTCGTGAATAAGATCCATCAAAGATTTATTATCATTGATTTGTTGTACAATAGTATTAACAGTAGCATTAATACTTAAAAGAGATTTGCTTGTTTTCTCAGCAAGTTTTCCAACCTCATCAGCAACTACTGCAAAACCTCTACCATGCTCACCCGCTCTAGCTGCCTCAACAGCTGCATTAAGGGCAAGTAAATTGGTTTGATCTGCTATATCTCTAACAGAGTCAGTAATTTCTATAATATTGTCAGCACTTTGAGTTAAGTTATCCATATTAACAACAACATTTTGTTCTTTTGCATTATTTTCATTAATAAGATCAACAAGTTGAGTAAGGGTGCTTCCGACTTTATTCATCAGTAAATGCATATCTTGCATATTATCAACACTTTCTTGTGCTAAATTTCCAGCTAAAACGATATGATCATCTAAGACATTGGTAATTTCTTTAACATTTTCAATTTGATTATTTTGAGAATTTGAACTCTCTTCAAGAGTGTTAGCATTGTTTTTCAATTGTTCAGAATTTTTATGATTGGCTTCTGCATTTTCAATTGCTTCAAGTACAGAATTTTGAACAACCGAAATAAAAGTATTAATATATGCAGCACTTTGTCCTAATTCGCTTTTTGGATCGATATTTAATCTAGAGGATAAATTAGCTTCTTTGCTAGCTAGATTAGTACTTAATTTTTCTAAGATTCTTACAGGAATAATAACTTTTTTTAAGGTAATAGAAATAAATAAGATTAATAAAACAAAAATCAAGGCAAAAACTCCAATTGCCACATATAATTTTTGTATATTAATTTTATCAATATTTGATTGTGTGATTTGATTGAGGCGATTAAGCTCTTTGGCCAGTGTAGCATCAGCATAAATAGTTGAATCACCTTGCATAATTTGAATTTGTTTTAAAATCATTTTATAATGGGTTGCAAAAAGCTCTAGGGTATCATTATTTTTCATCATCGATAAATTTTGTATTAAAGCATCTAAATGTTTTAAGGTGGTTTTTTCTAAAACATTTTCTGTCGCAATAATCCTAAGAATAGCATTCATTGTTTTTATATTTTGAATATCTTTTTTGCTTAAATTATTTTCAGTTTCATCAAAATAATCTTTAGCTAATTCAAAAAGATAAAATTTAGAATTTACTGCAATTGAATTTGCTGATTTGAAATGATCTAATTGTGCTAATTTTTCTTGAAAAATAGTTTCAGTGCGAGAATCATCAATCCCTAATTTTTTAAGTTTTTTTAGCATATTTTCCATTTGTTTAACTGCTGCAACACTTTCATCATAATTGATAAAATTAAAACTATTTTGAAAAACTTTATCAATACGGGTATTTAAAATTTGAAGCATTTGTAAAGTATTTATAATTTCTTTAGCATTTTTGCTTGAGGTGTAGTTATTAAAAATAATTCCTAATAATATAAAAATAGCAATCAATGTACAAATTGCCAAAAAAATAAATTGATATAAAAAAGAAATTTTTTTATTGGATGCTGTCATGGTATTCTCCTGTTAAGCTTTCTAGAAAAGCTACTATATCATCTACAGTTTCTTGATTTAAAAATTTTCCAAGTTGATAATAAGCCATAAACTGGACACAAGCATCTAAAGTTGGTATGCTTCCATCGTGATAATAAGGAGCTGTTTTGGCAATATTTCTAAGGCTTGGTACTTTAAATACCATTTTATCGCTTTCTTTTTTTGTGATTTCATAACGTCCTAAATTTTCTTGATTAGGATATTCTTGAAAAATACCAATTTTTTGAAACATATTACCACCTATATTTTGTCCTTGATGGCAAGAAATACAACCTTGAGCTTTGAATTCTTCATAGCCTCTTTTTGCTTTTTCAGAAATTGCATTTTTATCCCCTTTTAAATATCTATCAAAAGGAGAATCTGGAGTAATAAGTGTTTTTTCAAATTCTTTAATCGCATCAGCTATATTATCTACAGTAATTTCTCCATAAATATCTTTAAAACTCTTTACATAGTCAGGATTTGCATTTACTTGTTTTAAAAGAAATTCTGGAGTTAATCCCATCTCTTTAGGATTAAACAAAGGTACTTTTGCCTGCTCTTGTAGATTTTGTGCTCGTCCATTCCAAAATTGGACAAAATTAAATACAGAATTAAAAGTTGTTGGTGTGTTAAAAGGTGTATCTAGTTGATTGTTTACTCCTGTTGAATTTGTAGTATTGTCAACTCCATAATTATTAATATTATGGCAAGTATTGCAAGATATCTTTCCATCTTTAGATAAGGAGGTGTCCATATATAATTTTTTTCCAAGAATAGCCTTTTCTTTGTTATAGTTTATTTTATCTGGAAGCGGAGTGATCATATCAATTGCAAATGTTGTTGTTATTAAAAATAGCATTGCATAGAATATTTTCATTGTCTGGTTTCCTTAATTTTTAAAGTTTCATAATCATAATGTAAAATTTATTAATTAATAATAAATTTTTAAAGCATTAGATATGTAAGATTTGTATAAATTCATTTTCAATATTTTTTTTAGAATTGATAATAAATTGATCATTTTTAAAAGTAAATTTTAAAGCATTAGCATGTAAACATAAACGTTTAGCACCTGTTAGACGGATTCTTTCACTAGAATTTATTTTTCCATCCAGTATAGCTTCAATTTCTTCTTTTTTTAAACCATAAAGTGGATCACCTAATATAGGATATTTTGCATGATATAAATGAATTCTTATTTGATGCTGCCTTCCTGTTAAAGGTTTGCAGAGCAAAAGAGTGCAATTATGTTTAGGAAAAAAATTTAAAATTTCAAATTCGGTTAAAGCTTTTTTTCCTTTTTCACAGATTTGCATTCTGGTTTTAACATCATCGTAATTTTGGATTAAATCAATACAAGCATCAATCTTAAAATTTTTTTCTATTTTTCCTGAAACTAAAGCTAAATACTCTTTTTGAATTTGTCTTTTTTCAAACATGGTTTTAAATTCAATTTGGGCATTTTTATTTTTTGTAACTAGAATTAACCCACTTGTTTCTTTATCAAGGCGATGGGCTATACAAGCTTGTTTTCCCCATAAATGCCAAATTTCGTCGCTAAGACTATATTGGCAATGCCTTCCATTAGGATGACTTAAAACACCACTTGGTTTTTCAAGCACAGCAAAATCTTCATTTTCAAATACGATTTCCACTCCTCTTGGATGATTTTCATAAACAATGAGCTCTACAATTCCATTTAAAATTTTATTTTTTTCTTCAATTAAATTTCCATTACAAAAAAGTCTTTTTTTATCAATCAATCTTTGCGCTTCATTTATGGGAATTTTTAAAGATTCCATTAAGACCTGAAACGCCTTTTTTCCATTATTAGGTAGTTTTATTTTTATATAGGGCATTTAACTTCTTTCTTAGAATTTTTTAGATAGAATTCTATTTTTTATGATTTAAAATTATAGCTAAAAAGGTTTATAAAGCATGGTTGTAAGATATAGCAGAGAAGTTATGGCTAAAAAATGGGATATTAAGGCTAAATATGATGCTTGGTTAAAAGTAGAATTAGCTGCTGTTAAAACTTGGAATAAATTAGGTCTTATTAATGATACCGACTGTGAAAAAATCTTAAAAAATGCAAAATTTGATATTGATAGAATCGATGAAATTGAAAAAACAACTAAACATGATGTTATAGCTTTTCTTACAAGTGTGAGTGAAAGTTTAGGAGAAGAGAGTCGTTTTGTGCATTATGCAATGACGAGTTCTGATTGTATTGATACTGCTGTTGCTTTGCAAATCAAAGAAAGTTTAGAACTTATTTTAGAGGATATTTCATTGCTTTTAGAGGCCATTAAAAAACGAGCTATGGAGCATAAAAATACTTTGATGGTTGGAAGAAGTCATGGAATTCATGGCGAACCTATAACTTTTGGTCTTGTTATGGCAATTTGGTATGATGAAATTTTACATGCTAAAGATCTTATAATGCATGCTAAAGAAGTGATTAGCTATGGTAAAATTAGTGGTGCGATGGGAAATTTTGCTCATGCTCCTTTAGAATTTGAAGAAGAGGTTTGTAGAAATTTAGATCTTAAGCCTGCTCCGGTTTCTAATCAAATTATCCAAAGAGATCGTTACGCGCAAGTGATTTCAGCTATTGCTATTTTAGCTTCATCTTGCGAACAAATTGCTGTAGCAATAAGGCATTTTCAAAGAACAGAAGTTTATGAAGCTGAAGAATTTTTTGGCACAGGGCAAAAAGGAAGTTCAGCGATGCCGCATAAAAGAAATCCAGTTTTGAGTGAAAATATTACGGGACTTTGCAGAGTTCTTCGATCTTTTGTTACTCCAGCGTTGGAAAATGTTGCGCTTTGGCATGAAAGAGATATTTCTCATTCTAGTGTAGAGAGATTTATTTTACCAGATGCTTTTATAACAGCTGATTTTATGCTTACACGTCTTACAAATTTAATTGAAAATCTCTTAGTATATCCGGAAAATATGATGAAAAATTTGAATCTTACCGGAGGACTTGTCTTTTCTCAACGTGTTTTATTAGAGCTTCCTTTCAAGGGAATTAGTCGTGAAGAAGCTTATAAAATCGTTCAAAGAAATGCTATGAAGGTATGGTCTGATTTGCAAAATGGCAAAGAGGCAATTAATGATAAAAATGAAAGTTTATTTTTAATAGCGCTTTTACATGATGAGGATTTGAGAAAAAGTTTAAATGAAGAGGATATACGTAAATGTTTTGATTATAATTACTATACAAAAAATATTGATGCTATTTTTGCAAGAACATTTAAATAATTAGGCTAAGGAAAACAATGAAAGTTATAAAAAGAAATGGACGAACAGAAGAATTAGATATTGCTAAAATTAAAAAATGTACTTCCGATGCTGTAAGAGATTTAGAGGGTGTAAGTTTAAGTGAATTAGAGCTTGATGCTAAAATTCAATTTAGAGATGGAATTTCAACTGAAGAAATTCAAAAAACTCTTATTAAAACAGCTGTAGATAAGATAGATATTGATTGTCCAAATTGGACTTTTGTTGCAGCTAGGCTTTTTTTATTTGACTTGTATAAAAAAGTTAATGGCATGAATCGTTATAATCATTTACGTGATTATTTTGAAAGAGGTGAAAAAGAGGGGAGAATTTTACTAGGTTTAAAAGAAAAATATGATTTAGATGATTTAAATGATTATATCAAGCCTGAGCGTGATATGCAATTTACTTATTTGGGTGTTAAAACTTTATATGATCGCTATTTAATTAAAGACAGTAAAGGTATGCCTATAGAGCTTCCGCAGCAAATGTTTATGGCTATAGCTATGTTTTTAGCACAAAATGAATTTAATCCTGGAGAATGGGCTAAAAAATTTTATGATTTGATTTCCAAATTTGAAATTATGTTGGCTACTCCAACTCTTTCAAATGCTAGAACTACTAGACATCAGCTTAGTTCTTGTTATATAGGGAGTACTCCTGATAATATTGAAGGAATTTTTGACTCCTATCAAGAAATGGCGCTTTTATCAAAATTTGGTGGTGGTATAGGTTGGGATTGGTCGAAAGTTCGTGCTATGGGTGGAAGTATAGACGGACATAAAAATGCTGCTGGAGGAATTATTCCTTTTTTAAAAATTACAAACGATATTGCTGTTGCAGTTGATCAGCTTGGAACAAGAAAGGGTGCTATTGCAGTTTATATAGAGCCTTGGCATATGGATATAAGCGATTTTATAGATTTAAGAAAGAATTCTGGAGAAGAAAGACGTAGAGCGCACGAGCTTTTTCCTGCTTTATGGATTAATGATCTTTTTATGAAAAGAGTTAGAGCTAACGACAAATGGACGCTTTTTGATCCTGCTGATACAGCTGATTTATGTGATTTGTACGGGGAAGAATTTGAAAAACGTTATGAAGAATACGAAAAAGATGAAAATATTGTTAAAGAAATTGTAGAGGCAAAAGAGCTTTGGAAGAAAATATTGTTAAATTATTTTGAAACAGGTTTGCCATTTTTATGTTTTAAGGATGCTGCTAATAAAGCTAATCCAAATTCTCATGCAGGAATTATTAGAAGTTCAAATTTATGTACAGAAATTTTTCAAAATACTGATCCTAATTATTATCAAATTAAAGTTGTTTTTGAAAATGGAGATGAAAGACATTTTGACGAAGAAGAGCGTGTAATTATAGACGGTGGTTATGAAAAATCAGCCAAGAAAATTTCAACTTTAGATAGTATTGATGGTAATAAAGTTTATATAGTTGAAAAGTATAAAAATGATGGTAAAACCGCTGTATGTAATTTAGCAAGTATTAATTTAAGCAAGGTGCATTCTAATGAAGATATCGAACGCGTTGTACCTACAGCTATTCGTATGCTTGATAATGTAATTGATTTGAATTTTTATCCTCATAGGAAAGTTAAAGATACAAATTTAAAATCTCGCTCCATAGGACTTGGAGTTATGGGTGAAGCACAAATGCTTGCTGAAGCTAGAATTCATTGGGGGAGTGAAGAGCATTTTGAAATAATTGATAAGATTATGGAAAAAATTAGTTTTGAAGCTATAAATGCAAGTTCTAATTTATCCATAGAAAAGGGATCTTATCCTGATTTTCAAGGATCAAACTGGAGCAAGGGAATTTTTCCTATTGATGTTGCTAATGAACAGGCTAAAGCTTTAACTTTAAGAGAAGGTTTGTTTAATCAAAGCGATTGTGATTGGAATAAGCTTCGAGAAAAAGTTAAAAAAGATGGCATGAGAAATGGATATCTAATGGCAATCGCTCCTACTTCCTCTATATCTATTTTAGTAGGGACCACTCAAACTATAGAACCTGTTTATAAGCGTAAATGGTTTGAACAAAATTTGAGCGGTATGATACCTGTTGTTGTTCCAAATTTAAGTCTTGAAACTTGGGAATATTATACTCCAGCTTATGAACTTGATCAAAGAATTTTGGTAAAAGCAGCTGCTATACGCGGAAAGTGGATAGATCAAGGGCAAAGCTTAAATATCTTTTTATCATTGGATAAGGCAAGCGGGGGCTATCTTAATGAAATTTATCAGCTCGCTTGGGAACTTGGTGTTAAATCTACATACTATTTAAGAAGTGAAAGCCCTAATAGTGAAAAAGTAAATGTGGCTGATCGTAGTATAGAGTGTGAGGGATGTCAGTGAAAATTTATTAAAGTTTTTATTTTTAAAAACTTTAAATTTAAAATGATTAAAAAAAAGAATCTATTTTTTTAATCATTTCTTTTGCATCATTGATGCGATTGATTTCATCTCTAAAAGCTGAAGCTTCTTTATGACCCTTGGAATACTCATGTAAATGTTTGCGAAATATACTTACGGCTTGATTTTGATAATGCTTTAACATTTCTTCAAAATGAGTTAGTATGATTTCTTTTTTTAATTTTTCTTCAACTTTTTTGTTGTGTTTTATTTCATAAAATATCCAAGGGTTACCTATACTTGCCCTTCCTATCATTAATCCATCGCATTTTGTAATATTATAAACCTCAAGAGCGTTGTTTGCATCGATGTCTCCATTGGCAATTACTGGAATTTTTACACTTGCTTTAGCAAAGCCTATAGAATTATAATCAGATTTTCCACTATAAAGCTGTTTTCTTGTTCGTCCATGGATGCTTATAAAATCAACACCTAAATTTTCGCAAATTGTTGCCATTTTTTCAGGATATTTTTCATTAAATCCTAATCTAAATTTGACACTTGTTAATTTTTTTTTATTGGTTTGCTTGATTACTCCCACCAAAGTTTTAAAAAGTTCTAAATCGTTTAATAAAGCACTACCAGCACATTGCTTAACTACTTTATTCACAGGGCAGCCGCAATTAAAATCAATACCGTCTATAAAATCCATCTTATTGAGTATTTCAACAGCTTTTTTAAGTATTTCTTTATCACCTCCAGCAATTTGCACAATATAGGGTTTTTCTAATTCTGAACGTTCTAGCATATGTAAAGTCTTAGAGCTTTCGTACACTAAAGCATTAGAGCTTATCATTTCACTGATAGTTACATCAGCTCCAAATTTTTTAACTACATTTCTAAATGGTAGATCTGAGAAACCTGCCATTGGAGCTAGAAATAAAGGTTTATTGGTAAAATCTATCATTGTATAAGATGATTTAAATCAAATTTAATATTATTTTCTTTAAGGATTAAAAAAGCTTTAAAATCGTTAAATTTTTTTTCATCTTTTCTGATTTGCTCTCTTAGTTCATCTAAAAGGCCAAATTCGGCAAGTAAATATAAGTATGCTTTTAAAGCTTCATTTTTTTCATTTTTTATTTTGGAAAAAATTCCTAGTATTGCATCTGGATTAAAAAATTTAGTGCTTATTTTTGCAATGCTTAAATATTCCTTTTCGTTTAAGAGAGAATGAGACAATAAAACTTCAAATTCAGCAGTATTAAGTTCAAGACTCCCATCTTTAAAGCGTTTTATTAAGTTTAAAACTTGATGAGAATTTTTAGAAATTTTAATATTTTTAATTTGTTCATAATTACCTTTTTGCAGAAGGGTATTAAAGGCTAATTCTTCAAATTCATCTTTAATTTCAGTAATATTTTTTATTTTAGAATAAGCATAATTAATATCATTTTGAATGCGATTTTGCTCATTTTTTAAAAATAAAATATTATTATTTGGAAGTTTAAATTTGGAAATATTTTTATATTCTTGATTATTTAAAGCGTCAATGAGATCTAAAATTTCATTGATTTTAGTTTCATTTGGAATTTTTTCATGAGTCTTTAAAATTTTTGCAAATTGTGCTACTTTTCTAAATTCTTGAGTATAAAAGCTTGTATTTAACTCTTTTTCTAAAAGTAAATTTTGAATATAACTTTCAAACTTAGCAGAATCTTTAAAGAAATGTTTAAATTTAAAAGTTAATAAAAAATGATAAAAAATCATATGAAAAGTGGCAAAAAAAATCAAGGGAATTAAAGGTAAAATTAGCCAAATCATAATTGGAAGTTCAAAATTATAAGTGCTAAAATTTAGAGTATAGCTACCAAGTTTTAAATACCAAGCAAATGCAAAAATTATAAGAGTGTAAATAAGGCTAGCACCCAAAAATAATTTAACTTTCATAAATTTTTTCCTTTTTCCAAATTTTCGCGACAAGTAATACAATATTTTGCATGAGGTTTTATTTTAAGTCTTTCAACGGCAATTTCATCATCGCAAGATTCACAAATACCATAAGTATTATTTTTGATTTTATTAAGAGATTCTTCAATTTCTTTTAATTCTTGTTTTAAGTTGGCACTAATAGCAAGATCAATTTGAGAATTTGTTTCTATAACTGAAAAATCAACACTATCGCTAGGAACGCTATTGTGTAAGGCTTCGATTTCTTTGGAATTACTTTGTAAATCTTCTTTGATAGCTTTTTTTCTTTGTTCTAAATTATCTTTAAAAAAGTTCAAGTCATTTTTTTTCATAAAATTTCCTAATTCATTTGTGGTAGGGATGATTGGAGTTAATGCAAAAGGCGCGATAAATTTGTTCTAAAAGCAAAGTTTTAACAAAATAATGTGCCAAAGTCAATTTACTCAACGAAAAGCTAAAATCTAATTTTTCTGTAAATTCTTTTCTTAGTCCATAAGCCCCACCTATAAAAAAACTTAATTCAATTTTATCTTGTATCATTTTGGCAAATTCTAAACTTGTTAGTTCTTTACCTCTCTCATCAAGAGCTATATTAAAACCTTTTTTGTGTGTATTAAATGCTTCTTCGTAGCTTTTTTTTGCTAATTCTGGATTGTTAAGATTTTGCGCATTGGCTATTTTTTTATTAAAAAGATTATATTCTTTAATTGTGGCAAATTTAGATATTAATTTGAAATATTTTTGATCTAAAATTTCAAATTCATCGTTTTTTTGTATATAAAAAATATTAATTTGCAAATCAATTTCCGCAAAAAAACTTAAGTACATCACTAAGATATTTTTTCATTTCAGATCGCTCAACTATTGCATCTATAAGCCCATGTTCTAGTAAAAACTCGGCTCTTTGAAAGCCTTGTGGCAAATCAGCCCCTATGGTTTGTTTTATAACTCTTTCTCCTGCAAAGCCTACCAAAGCTCCTGGTTCTGCAATTACTAAGTCTCCAAGCCAAGCAAAAGAAGCACTAACCCCTCCCATAGTTGGATCTGTTAAAATGCTAATATAAGGAATTTTTTCTTTACTTAAAAGTTTTAAAGCGGTGCTTGTTTTACTCATTTGCATTAAAGAATAAGTGCTTTCTTGCATTCTAGCACCTCCGCTTGAACTTACAATTACTAAAGGATTTTTATTGCTAATGGCTCTTTGTATAGCTCGAACTATTTTTTCACCCTCTACTGATCCTAAAGAACCACCCATAAAGGAAAAATCAAACACAACTAATTGGGTTTTAATTCCATTGATTGTGCATTCTCCGCTTACAACTGCTGACTTTTTACCTGTTTTGTTTTGATTTTCGCTTAATCTTTTTTTATAAGATTTACTATCAACAAATTTTAAAGGATCAATAGCTTCTAAATTTGCATCGAATTCTATAAAACTATTTTCATCGCTTAAAAGATTAATTCTTTCTGTAGGAGAAATCCTCATATGGTGAGAACACTTAGGACATACATTAAAACAAGATTCTATTTCTTTGTAATACATTAAAGCATGGCAGCTTGGACATTTTATCCAATGATTTGGTGCTTCTTTTACACTAGGTTGTTGTCTTCTAATTTTTGAAAAAATATCTGCAAAATTCATAAAATCACCTAATTAGATTTAAAAGATTTAAGAATTATATCAAATTTTTCTTATCTTTTCTTGCAAAAGATATTTTTTAATATAAATTTCTATCCAATGGAATTTATTTATGATAAATATTTAAATTTTTAGATGTTTTAACGCATCTAAAAATATTAAAAACGTGTTCCTAGATTAAATTCAAAAGTACTTGTATCATCGCCTTTTTTCTTATTTAACGGTTTAGCAAAGATAAGTTGTAAAGGCCCAATAGGAGTTATCCATTCTAAGCCCACGCCTGTACTCATTCTCTTGATTTCATCTAAATTTTTGCGCCCAATCATGCCATAATCAAAAAACATGCTTCCACGGAGTTTTATTCTGTCTATTAAAGGAAAGCTAAGTTCTACGGAATTAGCAAAAGCTATAGTTCCACCCACTTCATCACCCCATTCATTTTTAGGACTTACGGTTCTGCTTTCAAAACCACGAATTGAGCGAATACCGCCTAAATAAATTCTTTGATTAATCGGTAAATAACCTCTATTCCAAACTTTATAAAAACTTGCTTTGTAGCGATAGATAAGGTCATAACCTATATAATCTTGCAAACCTTGATAAAAATTAAATCTAGTACTTGAGGATAAAAATTTTTGATCTCCACCAATTCCAGCGTATTCAAGGCTTGTTGAAGCAATGATTCCTGATCTTGGTAGATAATAATCATCCGTATTATTAAATGAAAGGGCTGGAGATATAGAACTTTTAATACTTTTTCCAAGATCATAACCTGTTCTTAAAAGAGTTGGGCTAAGATGGTAAATATCACTTTGCTCTAGATTGTAGGTTAGACTTACATTATAATATCTTGCAAATTGACGCCCAACAGTAATATCAAACCCATAGTTTTTTTCTGAATAATTATCCCATTCATAATCATTAGAATAAAGAGTCCCTCCTAAACTATACTGGCTATCAAGAACTCTTGGATCGAGTAAGCTGATTCTTCCTGATAAAGTATCATTACTTTTGTCTACGCTTACTGAACTTTTAATCCCTGAGCCAAAAATATTTGTATCAGAAAGAGAAGCATTTAAAAGCAATCCATCACTTGATCCATATCCTATACCCCCAGAAATTGCACCTGTAGAGGCTTCTTTAACATCGACAATAAGATCAATATGTGTATCATCAACTTTTTTTTCTTTAATATTAACATCATCAAAATAAGAAGTTCTTTTTAGAGCGTTTTTAGATTCAGTCAAATCTGTTCTATTGTATAAATTACCTTCAGTGATATATAATTCTCTACGTATAACACGATCCACTGTGCGAGAATTATTTGCAATAATTACATTTCTGATATAGACTTTTTCATGAGGAATGACTTTAAAATTAATTGTAGCTTCATGAGTTTCATCATTTTTTTGGATATCTGGATAAACTTCAACAAAGGCATAACCCAAATCAGCACTTTGCGTTTCTAAAGTTTTTACATCTTTTCTAATATCTTCAATATTAATAATCTTACCAACGCTAGAACGCAGATTTTTAATTGTTTTTAAATTTTGTTTTTCTTCAAATAAAGGATTTTCTATAGAAATATTTTTAATTTTATAGGGTTTACCTTCTTTGATAAAATAAGTTAAATCGGCTTGATATATATCAGTATAAGTTTTTAAATAGGGCGCAGAAACTTGTACATCCAAGTAGCCTTTTTTCATGTATTCATCGCTAATTCTTGCACTATCATTGTTTAATTCAAATATTTTAAGCTTTCCATCATTTCTTCCCCACATCCAGCCCATAAATTCTTTTTCTTTATTAATTACGGCAGGTTCTATGTTGGAATAAGATAGTTTTTTAGCTCCGCTTAAATAAACATTGTTGATAATAATATTTTCCCCACGATTTACTATAAATTCAAGCTCTAAGCCATCTGTATTGTTTAGAGTTTTTGTTTTATACTCTACAATAGTGTCAAAATAACTTCTTGCTTCATAGTAATTTTTAATTCGATCACATGCTTCTTTGGCACTTGATTCATCAAATAAATTACCCTTTTTAATCCCAAGTATGCTTTCAATCTGTTTTCGGTCATTAGAGGCAATCCCTGTAACAGTGATTTTAGCAATACTTGGTTTTTCTGTAACAATAATATTTAAAATTCCATTATTTTCTTTTACAGCAATATTATCAAAATAATTTTGCTTATAAAGATTAAGTATGGCTTTATTAACCTTAGAAAGATCTAGTTTTTCTCCAATTTTTAAGCCAGTAATATTAAGCGCACTTGTATTTGAAAGATGATTTAAGCCGCTAAATTTAATTTCTTTTATAACAGTAGCACCACTTAAAGTGGCCAATAAACAAACACTGATAATTTTTTTCATTGATTTTTTTACCTAATAAATAAGCTTTATATTAAAAAGTTATGATTATATCAGAAAAATTTTAACAAAAACAAGATATTTTAGGGTTGTTTAAATTTGGTTAAATTAAACTTCTTCAAGATTTTTAATTTTCTATAATTTTAAGTATTTACTATATTTTTATAAAATTTTTAAAAAATTAAATTAAATTATTTTATTGATTTTTAGGAAGAAAAGATGGCAAGAAGAAAGAAAAAAGCTTTTTATCTGTATTTTTTAATCCTTGTTGCTTTGGTAGCTTTTTTTATTGTAAAAGAAAATATAGTTAAAAAAAGTTTGCCTCAAATTCTTATGCCTGATATTGTCTATACAAATCTTGAAAAACCTATTTCTGTACACATTAAAGATGAGAATCATTCTATTGAGAATGTACAAATCATTTTAAAAAAAGATGAACAAGATACTGGAACACTAATTGCAGATGAAAAAATAAAAAAATTAAATGATATTACTTTACAAGTTGTTTTGCCAAAAAGTAGTGAAAAATCAAAATCTTTTATTATGGAAATTATTGTTAAAAATGATTGTTTTTGGAATATTTTTGATAAAGATAAGGCAAAGAAGCAAATCGCAATTATAATTGATAATACTGCTCCTAAAATAAATATTTTAAGCAATTCCTATCAAATTGAACAAGGTGGAGCAGCAAGCGTTGTATTTTCTGCAAAAGATACTAATTTAGATCAAGTTTATATTCAGACTAATAGAGGAAAAATTTTTAAAGCAACTCCTTATGTTAAAGATGGTTATTATGCAGCTCTTATTGCTTGGGATGCAAGAGATGATGAATTTAGGGCTTATGTTATTGCAACGGATAAGGCCGGAAATATTTCTAAAGAGCGTATAAGATATTATTTTTTAAACAGAAAATACAAAGTCTCTAATATCAATCTTACTGATGGATTTTTAGATGGTAAAATTGAAAATTTAGCCCAAGAATACGCTCCAAAAGATAATAATTTCACGCGTTTTGATAAATTTAAATTTGTCAATGAAACCTTAAGAAATGATAATGAAAAATTGATACATGAAATTACGTCAAATGTTTTAGAGGATAAAATTAATGATTTTTCTTTTAATTTATTTTTGCCACTTAAACATGCGTTAAAAGTTGGGGATTTTGCTGATCATAGATATTATTCTTACAATGGTCAATTTGTTAGCGATTCTTATCATATGGGTATAGATTTAGCTAGCGTTAGAGAAGCCCCAATAATTAGCAATAATTCTGGAAAAGTCATATTTGCACAAAAAAATGGAATTTATGGACTTAATTTGATTGTTTATCATGGATTTGGTGTTTATAGTCTTTATGGACATTGTTCATCTAAAAATATTAATGTTGGTGAAAATATAGCCAGTCAAAGTGTGATTGCAAGAACAGGAAAAAGTGGTTTGGCTCTTGGAGATCATCTACATTTTGGAGTTTTAGTTCAAGGAGTAGAAACGCGTCCAGAGCAGTGGCAAGATAGAAAATGGATCGAGGAAAATATTTATAAAGTTTTAAATACTGGAAAAAAAATAATTTTAGGACAGCAACAATGAAGCAATTAACTTTAGCAAGATCAGTAAAAGGTGTGGGCATAGGGTTGCACAAAGGTGAACCTATTGAGATTACTCTTGAGCCTCTAGAGGCTGATAGTGGTATAGTTTTTTTTAGGAGCGATTTAAATGTAAGTTATAAAGCGATTCCTGAAAATGTAATCAATACTCAAATGGCTACTGTTTTAGGAGATGATCGTGGTTTTATTTCAACTATAGAACATTTAATGAGCGCAATAAATGCTTATGGAATTGATAATGTGAGAATTGTTTTAAATGCAAATGAAGCTCCGGTTATGGATGGATCAAGTATTAGTTTTTGCATGATGCTTGATGAAGCAGGAGTTATGGAACTAGATGCGCCTAAAAAAATTATGGTTATTAAAAAATCAATAGAAGTAAGAGATGGAAATAAATTTGTAAGATTGATACCAACTAAAGAACCTCGTATTAATTATACAATTAAATTTGATAATGCTGTTATAGGTGAGCAAACTTATAATTTTGAATTCAGTAAAAAAAACTATATAGAAAATATAGCAAGAGCTAGAACTTTTGGTTTTTTAAAAGATGTTCAAATGCTTAGAGATAAAAATTTAGCCCTTGGCGGTAGTTTGGAAAATACTATAGTTGTAGATGAGAGTAGAATCTTAAATCCGGAAGGTTTACGTTTTAAGGATGAATTTGTAAGACATAAAATTTTAGATGCTATTGGGGATTTAACCTTGCTTGGATATAGAGTTTTTGGTGATTATATATCTTTTGCTGGAAGCCATCATTTAAATCATTTGCTTACTAAAGAGGTATTAAAAGATAAAGAAGCTTATGAGATAGTTAGCCTTGAAAAAGCAAATGTAAAAGCTTATGAAAAGGTTTTTGCATAAAAACTTCTCTTTTGCTTAATGCCTTATCTAAGCCTTTAATGCTTGGTATTTATAAAAATAATCTTCTAGTAAAAAGTATAACAAGTTATGAAAAAGCGAGTGAATTTATACCTAAAATTTTACAAGAATTACTTCAAGATTTCACCTTTGATGAGCTTATTTATGCTAATGGTCCAGGTTCTTTTATGGGAATTAAAATTTCTTATGTGAGTTTGAGTACTTTAAGTATAGTTAGAAATATCCCATTATTTGCAATTAGTGCATTTGAATTAAATAACAATCAGCCTATTAGTGCCCATAAAGAAATGTGTTTTGTAAAAAAAGGGGATGAAATTTTTTTAGAAAAGGCTACTTCGGGAGAGTTTGTTTTGCCTTTAAATTTAAGCAAGCTTAATAAAAAAAATGATAATCTACCTTTTTATTTTTTACCTGCAATTTAAATCATTTTATTAGGAATCAATATTGAAAATTTTAGTACCGGCAACGAGTGCAAATTTAGGGCCAGGGTTTGATTGTCTTGGCTTGAGTATGAGGCTTTTTAATAGCACTATTATCGAAAAATCCAATTTTTTTAGCATTAGCGTTTATGGAGAAGGTAGCGAAAATTTAAGTCTTAAAAAAAATAATATTTTTGTGAGTATTTTTAATGAATTTTATGAAAGATTGAGTGGAAAAAAAGAAAAATTTCGCTTTATTTTTGAAAATAAAATTCCTTTATCTAGAGGACTTGGGAGTTCTTCTGCTGTGATTGTTGGGGCTATTGGTGCAGCTTTTGAAATGGCTGGATTTAAGATTGAAAAACAAAAAATTTTAAATGAGGCTTTAAAATATGAAAATCATCCAGATAATATAGCTCCAGCAACTTTAGGTGGATTTGTGGTTTCTGTGATTGAAAATGAAAGTGTTTTTAGTATAAAAAAACCTATAGATGAAAATTTAAGTGCTGTTGTGGCTATTCCAAATGTATTTATAAGTACAGATCAAAGTCGCACAGCTTTGCCATCAAGTTTTAATCTTAAAGAATGTGTGTTTAATTTATCTCATTCTTCTTTTCTTACAGCTTGTTTTTTGGAAAAAAAATATGATTTATTAGCCATAGCTAGTAAGGATTTAATACACCAAACCTGTAGAATGAAAAATTTACCTGAACTTTTTGAGGTACAAAAATTTGCTCTAGAAAATAAAGCTTTGATGAGTACTCTTTCAGGATCAGGTTCTAGTTTTTTTAATCTTGTATATAAAGAAGATGCAAATTATTTAAAACAGCAACTTAAGCAAAAATTTAAAAATTTTAAAATTTTAGTTTTAGAATTTGATAATAAAGGTTTTGAAATTTGCTAAAAAATGAAAAAAAAAGATATAATTCTAAAAATGCAGACAAACATAAACCAGTTAGAATGTGCGTGGTTTGCAAAAATCGTTTTTTTCAAAAAGAATTGCATAGATTAAAGGTTTTTAAGGCTGGGTTATACCAAAATTTAGCTTTTGGTCGTAGTATTTATTTGTGCGATCATTGTCTTTTAATTGAAGATGAAAAATTTCAAGCCACATTCTCGAAAATATGTAAAAAATTAAATATAAAAATCACTCAGCAGAATATAAAGGAGATCATTTTAAATGGCAAAAATTAGAATTCATGAAATCGCGAAAGAATTAGGATATGATAGCAAAGAAATCATTGAAAAGGCAAATGAATTAGGGCTTAATATTAAAACTGCATCAAATGCCGTAGAACCTGATGTTGCTGCCGGAATTTATGAATACATACAAACCAAAGTTATCCCCGAAGCTTTTAAAAAAAATATTAAGCAAACTCCGGCAAAAAAAACAAAGGCCAAAATAAAAGAAGATAAAGTTCAAGCTACAAAAATCACGACTTCAGCAAAACAAGAAAAAGTAGAAAAAAAAGAAATGATCAAGCCAAAAGAAGAAATTAAAGAAGAATCTAAAGAAAAAGTTCAAGAAAGTTTAGCAAGTGCTACTTTAGCAAAAAGAAGAGGTCTTGTGATAGTTAAAAAGAAAAAAACTGAAGAAGAGCTTGTAAAAAAAGAAGAATCAAAAAATGTCTCTGAGCTTTCTTCAAATCAAGAAAGAATTAATTTAAAAACGATGTTTTCAAATACTGATCTTGATGATTCTGCAAAAAGAAAGAAAAAAGATAAAAAACCTAATATTGCAGTAAAAAAAGAAAGTGCTCAAAAAATGGATTTGCTAGGAAATCAAGATTTTGCTGAAATTTCTTTAGATGATGAAGATGAGGTTGTTTTACCTGATTTTAGTGTCAAAGAAGAGGAAAAACCAAATAATGCAATTAAAAAACAGCCTAATTTTTTACGCCAAGCTGTTGGTAATTCTGTTAATTTTGCTGAGGGTGGAATTCAAAGAAGAAGTCGCAAAAAGCCACCTAAAAAAGTAGAAAAAAAAGAAAATGAAGCGATTACAAGTGTTGAAATTCCTAAAGAAATTAGAGTATATGAATTTGCCGATAAAATAGGTAAAAGCACAAGTGAAGTAATTTCAAAACTTTTTATGCTTGGCATGATGACAACTAAGAATGATTTTTTAGATGAAGATGCTATTGAGATTTTGGGCTCTGAATTTGGTATAGAAGTAAGCATTACCAATGAAGCAGATGAATTTGATTATGTAAAAGATTATGAAGCTCAAGATGATGAAAAAGATTTAATTACTAGAGCGCCTGTTATTACGATAATGGGACATGTCGATCATGGTAAAACTTCATTGCTAGATTTTATTAGAAAATCTCGTATTGCAAGCGGCGAAGCAGGTGGAATTACTCAGCACGTGGGTGCTTATATGGTGAAAAAAAATGATCGCAAAATCACATTTATCGATACTCCAGGTCACGAAGCTTTTACAGCAATGCGTGCAAGAGGTGCGAGTATTACCGATATTGTTATTATTGTTGTAGCTGCTGATGATGGGGTTAAGCCTCAAACAAAAGAAGCGATTAATCATGCAAAAGCTGCCAATGTGCCTATTATTATAGCGATTAACAAGATGGATAAAGAGGGTGCAAATCCTGATATGGTAAAAACGCAACTTGCTGAACTTGAGATCATGCCAGTAGAGTGGGGTGGAAGTTATGAATTTGTAGGGGTATCTGCTAAAACTGGAATGGGGATAGAAGATTTACTTGAAATCGTGCTTTTACAGGCTGATATTTTGGAATTAAAGGCAAATCCTAAAAATTATGCAAAAGCAAGTATTATAGAATCTTCTATACAAAAGGGTCGTGGTGCCGTGGCCACTGTAATAGTGCAAAATGGAACTTTAAAAGTAGGTGATACGGTTGTAGCGGGTGTTTCTTATGGAAAAATAAAAGCTATGAGCGATGATCAAGGAAAAGCTCTTAAAGAGATCAAACCAGGCGAATGTGGAGTGATAGTTGGTTTAAGTGAAGTAGCACAATCAGGCGAAATTTTAATCGCTGTTAAGACTGACAAAGAAGCAAGAGAGTATGCAGCTAAACGTTATGAATATAATCGTCAAAAAGAACTTAGCAAATCTACAAAAGTTAGTATTGATGAACTTGGAGCTAAGATCAAAGAAGGCAATATTAAAGCCTTGCCTGTTATTTTAAAAGCGGACGTTCAAGGAACTTTAGAGGCTTTAAAAGCTAGTTTAGAAAAGTTAAAAAATGATGAAATTAAAGTTAATATTATCCATAGTGGAGTAGGTGGAATCACGCAAAGTGATATTGAACTTGCTAGTGCAAGTGAAAATTCTATCGTACTTGGTTTTAATATACGTCCAACAGGAGAAATCAAAGAGCGCGCTAAAGATAAAGGCGTTGAAATAAAAACTTATAATGTTATTTATAATCTTTTAGATGATGTTAAAGCATTGCTCGGAGGTATGATGAGTCCTATTATTTCTGAAGAGCAACTAGGTCAAGCTGAAATCAGACAAGTTATTAATGTGCCAAAATTGGGTCAAATTGCTGGTTGTATGGTTACAGAGGGTGTGATTAATAGAGGAGCTAAAATTCGTCTTATACGAGAAGGCGTAGTAGTTTTTGAAGGAAGCGTAAGCTCTTTAAAACGCTTTAAAGATGATGTTAAAGAGGTTGCAAAAGGCTATGAATGTGGAGTTGGTATACAAGGATGTGATGATATGAGAGTAGGCGATTATATAGAAAGCTATAAAGAAGTTGAAGAAAAAGTGAGTCTATGAATCCATCTGAGATTAAAAAATTACGCACAGAAAGCATTTTAAAAGAGCTTATTCCTGAAGCTTTGGCAAATTTAGATGATGAAAATTTGAAAAATCTTTGCGTTGTGGATGTAGAATGTAAAAAGGGTAGATATGATGCTTTTGTATATCTTGATAAGATGTTTTTTAACACTCATGAGCAAGAAAAAATTCTCAATACTTTAAAAAAGGCATCAAAGGCATTGCAAAATTATTGTATGAGTGAACAAGGTTGGTATCGCTGTCCGAATTTTCATTTTAAATTTGATGATAGGCTTGAATATCAAAATCATATGGATGCACTTTTTGAAAAGATAAAAAAGGAAAAAAATGAATCTTGAGGCCTTATGCAAAGAAGCAAATTTAGAACTTTATGATAGTGAATTAGTCAGTGAAAATGGAAAAAAAATTTATCGAATTTATGTGATGAATCCTTTAAATGAAAAAGGTGAAAGAGTGGGGATAAATTTGGATGATTGCGCTAGACTTAGTGAGATTTTATCGCCTATTTTTGATGTAGAGCCACCTGTAAGTGGAGAGTATTTTTTAGAAGTTTCAAGCTGTGGGCTTGAAAGAAAGCTTGGTAAAATAGAACATTTTGAAAAAAGTATCAATGAGCTTGTAAAAATCACAACCAATGAAAAAGAAAAAATCGAAGCAAAAATTCTTAGCGTTGAAAATGGAAATATAAATTTACAAACCTTAGATAATGAAAAAATCACTCTTAAATTTAGTGATATAAAAAAAGCTAAAACTTTTGTGCAGTGGTAGTTTGAAAATGATTTAAATAATAATTTATTACAAGTTTTAAATTATGATTGATAAAAAAAGGAATAATTTATGATTGAATTTTCAAATGAAGATAAAGAAGAATTTATAAAAGCTATAGATGAGTTAATAAAACAGGTAGATGATTGTATTTTAAGAAATAAAAGAACAAAACAAGGTAAAATTAGCATCGAGGGTTCCTCTAGTCAAAATATTAAGCAGTATTTAGAATTTATTGATAAAAAATATAACTATTCTTTTAAAATTGCTATAGGAAATTCTGGAGGCTTTTTAAATTCTGATAGTTGGATTATGTTTGCCAGAAATGATTTGCTAAAGGAAGGCTTAATTAATGGTAAAAAAATAACTCCGACAAAAGGGGTTTATATATTTATAGCATATTCTGGTTATTTAGAAGATAATAAACACATCGTATTGAAATTTGGTTTTCCGCAAGGAAATATTGAAAATTCTAGATGTGTAGCCATAAATAAAATGGAAAATGATGGATATTTAAAAAAATTTGATTTTATTTGTGATTTGAGTGATAAAGATAAATTATTAAAAGACTTTTTAAAAATGATGAATTATTTTAATTCTTTCAGTGAAAATGATTTTCGATTAAATAAAAATAATAAAATAATTTTTAAAAATCAAATTCTTTACGGGCCTCCAGGTACTGGAAAAACTTATCATACTATAGATAAAGCTTTAGAAATTTTGGGTGAAAATTTAGAAAATAGAATAGACAAAAAAGCAAAATTTGATGAGTATGTAAAAAATGGACAAATAGTTTTTACGACCTTTCATCAAAGTTATGGATATGAAGAATTTATAGAAGGCATAAAACCTATTATAAATAAAGATAATGGAAATTCCAAAGAATTAGATTATGAAATAAAAGATGGAATTTTTAAAAGAATATGCAATAGAGCGTTGAATAAAGAGAGAAAAGTTGATAATAATGAAATTGATGATATAACTATTAATAATGATACTCCAATATGGAAAATTTCTTTAGGACCTAACGCTTCGCTAAGAGACAAGTGTTTTAAGGAAAATAAAATTTATATAGGATGGAATAAAATTCCAGAAAATATGAATGAAGAATTTTTAGCACTTGGTACAAATGATAAAAGCACTATTAATAATTTTAAAGATGAAATGCAAATAGGCGATTTGGTATGTGTGTTTAATTCTTTAAAAACTATAAAAGGCGTTGGTATTATAAAAAGTGATGTCAAATACGGCAACGATAAAGAAGAATATCGAACTTACAGAGATGTTGAATGGATATCAAAAGATAGCGAAATTAGCTTATATGAGCTTAATGATAATAAAAATTTAACCTTAAAAACAGTTTATAAATTGTGGAGAATCAGGGCTAATGATTTATTAGAAAAAATAAAAAACGAAAAAGAACAAATTGATATAAAAACTATTGATGATAATACAGAAAAGAAATTTGTTATTATTATTGACGAAATCAATCGCGGTAATGTGAGTAAGATTTTTGGTGAGCTTATAACTTTGATAGAACCAAGCAAAAGAATAGGTAAGGAAGAAGAGCTAAAGGTAACTTTGCCTTATAGTGGTGAAAAATTTGGGGTACCTGAAAATGTTTATATTATAGGCACCATGAATACAGCTGATAGAAGCATAACTTCGCTTGATACAGCTTTAAGAAGGCGTTTTGAATTTGTAGAGATGATGCCTGATTTAAGTAAATTAAATAATAAATTTGTAAAAAAAGATCAAGAAAAAGTAGAATTGCAACAATTACTTGAAGCAATAAATACTCGCATAGAATACTTGCTAGATAGAGAAAAGACTATAGGGCATGCATTTTTTATGAATATTGAAAATTTAAATGATTTAAAATGGGTTTTTCAAAATAAAATTATCCCTCTATTGCAAGAATATTTTTATGATGATTATGCTTTAATCAATGCTGTTTTAAATAATAATGGCATGATTGAAGAAGTTGTAGAAAATAAAGAAAATGATTATTTGCATAGTATTAGGAAGCTAGAAATATATAACGAGAAAATTATTTATAATATTACCTCTTTTGATAGTAAAATTTGGGATAATGAAATAACGTATCAAAAAATTTATAAAAATCAAATTAGCGATAATAAAACCAAAGAAAATTAACTAAAACAATGACTAATGTTTTTCAAGTTATTGAGTATCAAGCTTTTGGTGAGAATGACTTAAAAAAAGATTTTGGAAATAGGGCAAATAAATTTTATAAAGAATTAGAAGAATTTGCTAAAAATAATGAAATTTTTTTAGGTTTTAAAAATAAAAATACTTTAAAAGCTAAAAATTATGTAGGCATGATACAAACAAAAAGCGGGATTTTGGAGATTTTGCCCAAGTGCACCGATCTAGAAAATTATCAAGGAGAAAAAGATGAGAATTTTAAAAAAATAAATTTTCATCAACTAAAACAAATTTATAAACTAGATATACAAAAGAACGGGTCTAAAAACGAGATCAAAATAGAAAAATTTGTAAATTTTAACTATGAAAAAAATTACAACTTTCCTTCTAAGCAACTTT
This sequence comes from Campylobacter sp. RM10537, assembly GCF_022369435.1. NCBI lineage: Bacteria > Pseudomonadati > Campylobacterota > Epsilonproteobacteria > Campylobacterales > Campylobacteraceae > Campylobacter > Campylobacter molothri. The sequence goes on from NZ_CP059597.1 coordinate 45,790, forward strand.
TGTTAAATTTGCTTACAACCTTAAAAAATTCTCCTTTTAAAAAAAGTCATATTTCATCTTTAAAAACTTCTAAAATGCCTTTATTTGAAATTTTTATTTCTATGTTTTTAGAAGAATTAGATATAGTTTTTAAAAAAGGATTAAAAAAAGATTATGTGAGTATACAAGATAACAGGGCTTTTTTAAAGGGAAAATTGCTTTTTAGAGAAAATTTAAAATACAATCTCACTCATAAAGAAAGATTTTTCACACAAAGTGATGAGTTTATCTTGGATGTTCCGCCAAATCGTTTGATAAAATCTACTCTTGAATTTCTAAAATCCAAAACAACAATACATAAATTTAAAGTCATAAAAGTCTTGCAAATGTTTGATGAGGTGCAGTTATCTAAAAATTATAAAAAAGATTTCGAGTATAAAATTTCAAGACATTTTGATTATTATGAAACTTTGCTTTCTTGGTGTAAAATTTTTTTACAAAATGAAACTTTTACTCCTTATAAAGGAAGCAACGAAGCTTTTGCTTTGCTTTTTCCCATGGAAAAACTTTTTGAAGACTATATAGCTCATATGTTTAAAATAGCCAATGAGCAAGTTAAGATTAAAACTCAAGATAAAACAAAATTTCTAATGAGTAAAAATAATATTGAAGATTGTTTTTTACTTAAGCCAGATCTTCATATCCAAGATCATATAATCGCAGATACTAAATGGAAAATTTTAAGCGATAGTGATGATAAAAAACAATACCCTATCGTACAAAGTGATCTTTATCAAATGTTTGCTTATGCTGTTACATTCAAGGTAAAAGAGGTTTGGCTTATTTATCCTTTGTGTGGGAGGACTTTAGAATTAAAAGAGAAAAGCAAAAAGGATGAGTATTTTTTCAAAGCAAGTGATCTTGCAAATTCTACAAAAGATCGCATAAAATTAAAAATCTTATTCGCACCCTTACCTTTTGCAAATGATTTTTATGCCTAAATTGATTAAAAAACCAAAACAAGCAACGATAATAATACAAGCTCCGCTAGAAAGATCAAAATAATAGCTAAGTAAAAGCCCGCTTAAGCAAAAAATCATACTTAAAAAACTTGCTAGAATCATTATAAAGCCAAGTTTTTTGCTAAAATTTTCAGCAATAAAGCTAGGGATACTCAGTAACGCCATAATAAGAATAAGTCCAACAAGACGGATCGAAATACAAATGCAAAATGCCATTAATGCGATTAAGAGATAGTGAAAAAAAGTTGTGTTGATTCCACGTACCTTTGCAAATTCAGCATCAAAGCTTATTGCTTCAAATTGTCTATAAAATAAAAGCATTAAAAAAATCACAATCGCATCGATCAGTCCCATTAAATATAAATCTTGATTTTCAACTGCTAAAATATTTCCAAAAAGATAGGCCATAAGATCAGTATTATAACTGGGACTTAAATCTATAAGTATGATACCAATTGCCATACCAAATGCCCAAATCACAGCAATAATATTATCACTTCTATGCTCATAACGTTTGACTAAAAAGGCAACAATAAAGGCTAAAACTAAGGTAAAAATACTTGTACTAAGCAAAATAGGTAAAGAAAAATAAAAAGCAATCCCTATACCCCCAAAAGCTCCATGTGTAATGCCTCCAGCCATTGAAAAAAGCCGATTAATCATGATTAGAGTGCCTATAATTCCACACGCAATACTGACTAAAATTGCCGCAAAAAGAGCGTTTTGAAATATAGTAAAATGAAAAATTTCAAACATTATTTTTCCTTAGAAAGACACAGTGGTTTTTAAATTTTCATCTTTACATTTATGATTACATAGGCAAGAATTTAAACTCATTTCTACATCGCAAAAATGAGAATGATTTTCGTATAAATGTTTTAAAAAATCATTCTTCTTTTTTTCCTTTTGATTGGAGTGCAAAAATAATTCTTTATTTAAGTGCGCGATTTTATCACTATAGGCAAGGACTAAATTTATATCATGACAAACAAGTAAAATGCCAATACCTTTTTCATGTAAAGATTTCAAAAGCTCAAAAATTTGAATCGCTGATTTGCTATCAACACTCGCAGTTGGTTCATCTAATATAAGCATTTTGCATTCATCTACCAGAGCCCTTGCTATAAATACGCGTTGTCTTTGTCCTCCGCTTAATTGATTGATTTTTTTATTCCAAGAATCTTGCATTTGGACTTTTTTTAAAGCTTCTAAGGCTTTGTTTTTATCTTCTTGTTTATAAAAACCAAATTTTTTTTTATTGATAAGTCCCATAAGTACAATCTCTAGGACTCTAGGATTAAAATTCGGATTGGCTAAGGTATGTTGTGGAACATAGCCAATTTCAGTTTTTTTTATTTGTTTAAATGTAATTGAATTATGCGAATTTAAAAGTCCTAAAATCAACTTTATGAGTGTAGATTTTCCAGCACCATTTGGACCTATTATAGACAAGAAATCTTGGTTGTTATAGGTCAGGTTGATATTTTTTAAAACACATTCTTTATTGTAAGAATAATTAAGATTTTTAATAGAAAAAAATTCCATAAAATTACCTATTTTAAAGCTTTAGATAAGGCATCGCTGACATTTAAAAGTTCTTTTTCCCAATCTTTTGAAAGATGATTGATAACATAAATTTGAGCATCACATTGACGAGCTAAGGCTTTTGCCGCATTTTCAGGAAAACCATTTTGAACAAAAATAGTTTTAATGTGTTTATTTTTAATAAAAGTTATCAGTTGTTTTAATTCTTTTATTTTGGGTTCTTTTCCTAAAATTTCTACAGGAATTTGAATCAAATGATAGCGTTTGGCAAAATAAGCCCATGAAGGATGGTAGACAATAAATTCTTTTTGTTTGGTATTTTCAAGTTTTGAAGAGATTTGTAAATTGAGATTATCTAATTCTGCTAAGAATTTATTTAAATTTTCCTTATAAAAATTTTTATTTTCAGGATATTTTTGAGCTAAAGCATCATAAATATTTAAAGCCATAGTTTGAACCAATATAGGATCTAGCCAGGTATGAGGATCTTTTTGTTCACCATGATGAGAATCTTGAAAATCTAATAATTTAATATTCTTTTGCATATTAATAATTTCTAAGTTAGGAAAATTATGGTGAAATTTATCTATAAAAATTTTTTCAAATTCTAAACCTATGGTAAAATAAATTTCACTTTGCTCCAATTTTTTCATAATACTTGGTTTAAACTCAAAATGATGTTCATTAGTGTTAGGGGGTAAAATAATATTAACTTTTAAAGTATTTCCGGCTATTTTTTCAATAAAAAAGGCTTGAGGCGGTATGCTTACACTTACAATGGGAATATTTTTATTATTTTTTGTGTTAAAATTTTGAGCCCAAATTAAATTTAAAGAACCTAAAACTATAAATAGAAAAAATATTTTTTTTATCATTAAAAACCTTATATTTTAGATATTTTACGAGATTATTTTTTTAATATAAAATAAATTTTTGCTTCGTTATAATATCATTTTTTTTGTAAAAATTATTTAAAATTGAAAAAGGGAATATCTATGGGGAATTTGAAATTTAAGGTTTCTTTTGTCGCGGGTTTAATTACCGTAATTTGTTTAAGTATTTTGGGTGTTGTAACTTATTTTTTTCTAAAAAATTTAATTTATAATCAAGTTATTAAAACTGAAACTAGCTATATAAAAGTTGCTAAAAACTCTCTTATATCATTTCAAGAAAAGAATTTAGATGCTATTCAAAATTATAGCAAGAGAATTTTGAATTTTTCTTATGATGAGTTAAACAGTGAAAAAGCTCTTATGGAAAATGTAGGAGAAGACCTTAAGATTTTAAGAGATACTGGCGGTTTCTTAGCAGCATATATTGCTCAGCCAAATGGAGAATTGGTTGTATCAGATACAGATTCAGATGCTAAGGGAGTTGATTTTGGAACTTATGGCAAAAAAGATAATTATGATGCAAGAACTAGAGAATATTATCAAGAAGCCTTAAAAACAAATGGTGTTTATATAACTTCATCTTATATCGATGTTTCTTCAAAACTTCCATGCTTTACTTATGCTAAAGCTCTTTACAAAGATGGTAAATTTATAGGAGTGTTAGGAATTGATATCTTAACAAAAGATTTACAAAAAGAATATGAAGCAAATCCAGGAAGAACTTTTGCATTTGATAAAAATAATAAAATTTTTGCAGCTACAGATAAGGAGCAACTTAAAGAAGGCTATAATATTGATCAAATTGCAGCCTTATCCAAAACAAAAGCAGATTTTGAACCTTTTGAATATATAAGAAAAAAAGATAATAGTGAAAGATTTGCTATATGTGCAAAATATGAAAACTCGACCATTTGCATAGGAGAACCACTTGATATTGTAAGAGAACCTATTCTTAAAATGACTTATGTACAAATCGTTTCTTCTGTGATAATGGTTGTAATCATTTCTTTCTTATTGTATATTTTTATTGCCAAACTTCTCTCCCCACTCACCATCATCCAAAACGGTCTTAATGCTTTCTTTGATTTTATCAATCATAAAACAAAGAATGTTTCTACTATTAATATAAAAACTAATGATGAGTTTGGTCAAATCTCAAAAGCCATTAATGAAAACATCCTTATTACTAAACAAGGTTTAGAACAAGATAATCAAGCTGTAAAAGAATCAGTCTCTACAGTTCAAGTTGTAGAAAAAGGAGATTTAACAGCAAGAATTACTGCAAATCCAAGAAATCCTCAACTTGTAGAACTTAAAAATGTTTTAAATAAACTCTTAGATGTCTTACAAGAAAAAGTAGGTTCTGATATGAATGCTATTCATAAAATCTTTGAAGAATATAAGAGCTTAGATTTTAGAAATAAATTAGAAAATGCTAGAGGTAGTGTTGAAGTTACTACTAATGCTTTAGGTGAAGAAATCATTAAAATGTTAAAACAAAGTTCTGATTTTGCTAATCACTTAGCAAGTGAAAGTTCTAAATTACAAAATGCTGTTCAAAACCTAACTAGCTCTTCTAATTCTCAAGCAGCTTCTTTAGAAGAAACTGCTGCTGCTTTAGAAGAAATTACTTCTTCTATGCAAAATGTTTCTGTTAAAACCTCTGATGTAATCACTCAATCAGAAGAGATTAAAAATGTTACAAGTATTATTGGAGATATTGCAGATCAAATCAATCTTTTAGCATTAAATGCTGCTATAGAAGCAGCACGTGCAGGAGAACATGGACGAGGCTTTGCTGTTGTGGCTGATGAAGTTAGAAAACTAGCAGAAAGAACTCAAAAATCATTGAGTGAAATAGAAGCTAATACTAACTTACTTGTTCAATCTATTAATGATATGGCAGAATCTATTAAAGAACAAACTGCAGGTATTACTCAAATCAATGAAAGTGTAGCTGCTATTGATCAAACCACTAAAGATAATGTTGAAATTGCTAATGAGAGTGCAATCATTTCTAATACTGTTAGTGATATAGCTAATAATATATTAGAAGATGTTAAGAAGAAAAGATTTTAAGAATCTTTTCTTTAAATTATAATCAAATGATTATTCTTTAAATCATAATCTTTAAACTATTATCTTAAATCATTATTTTTAAATAGTTATTTTTAAATAACTATTTTTTATGATAATTGAAGATTCATTATTAAATTAAGCAATTTAATCTTTTAATGGATTTTTTATTAAAAGATTAAAAGCTTTATTTTTGATTTAATAATTTCTTTAATTTTATCTTTTGTAACTAAATTTTTAAGTTCATTACTTTCTGCTTTAATTCCATTCATATTTAAATGCCATAAAGCATTTTCTATAGCTTCATCTTTTTTTCTTTCTACTATGCGTGTTTCATCAAAAATAAATTTATAAAAAGTTATATTTTTTTCTAGTAAAAAACTTTCTAAATCTTGTTTATTAAATCCTTTAAATTCAGTATTAAAATGTTTAAATATTGGGTCTAAAAAATCACTTTTTCTATAATCAGCCCAGCCAAGATATATTCTTTGAGAAGCTAAATTTAAAAAAGCTTTGAAATCATTTTCATTTTGCAAAGCTAAAGACATACTTAAAAACGCTATATCAAAGTTTTCTTGATTTTCTTTATAAAAATTTTCAAAATCTAAATGAAGTATTTTAATATTATTAATATTATTTTTTATAGCATCTTCTTTTAAAATTTCAAGCATAGCTTTAGAATTATCTATACCTAAAACACTTTTTGCTTTTTGCGCTAAATGTAAAGTCCAAACACCTGTGCCACAACCTATATCTACAATATTTTTATTTGTAAAATCAATATTTAATTCATTTAACTTCTTAAAAGTTTGCTTTTGGATATCGTTTAATTTTGCATATCTTGCATAGCTTTTAGCCTTTTTATCCCACAAATTCATATTCATTCCCAAAAAAATAATTAAAATATAATTGTAAAATGTTTCTTTTAACTATACAAATAAATAAAACTAATATCAATAAATCTTTAATTTAAAGTAGCATTAATAAAATAAATAAAAATCTTTAATATTTAGAAAAATATAACTTTTTATAAATTTATTTTTGATGAAACACGCATAGTAGAAAGAAAAAAAAGATGAAGCTATAGAAAATGCTTTATGGCATTTAAATATGAATGGAATTAAAGCAGAAAGTAATGAACTTAAAAATTTAGTTACAAAAGATAAAATTAAAGAAATTATTAAATCAAAAATAAAGCTTTTAATCTTTTAATAAAAAATCCATTAAAAGATTAAATTGCTTAATTTAATAATGAATCTTCAATTATCATAAAAAATAGTTATTTAAAAATAACTATTTAAAAATAATGATTTAAGATAATAGTTTAAAGATTATGATTTAAAGAATAATCATTTGATTATAATTTAAAGAAAAGATTCTTAAAATCTTTTCTTCTTAACATCTTCTAATATATTATTAGCTATATCACTAACAGTATTAGAAATGATTGCACTCTCATTAGCAATTTCAACATTATCTTTAGTGGTTTGATCAATAGCAGCTACACTTTCATTGATTTGAGTAATACCTGCAGTTTGTTCTTTAATAGATTCTGCCATATCATTAATAGATTGAACAAGTAAGTTAGTATTAGCTTCTATTTCACTCAATGATTTTTGAGTTCTTTCTGCTAGTTTTCTAACTTCATCAGCCACAACAGCAAAGCCTCGTCCATGTTCTCCTGCACGTGCTGCTTCTATAGCAGCATTTAATGCTAAAAGATTGATTTGATCTGCAATATCTCCAATAATACTTGTAACATTTTTAATCTCTTCTGATTGAGTGATTACATCAGAGGTTTTAACAGAAACATTTTGCATAGAAGAAGTAATTTCTTCTAAAGCAGCAGCAGTTTCTTCTAAAGAAGCTGCTTGAGAATTAGAAGAGCTAGTTAGGTTTTGAACAGCATTTTGTAATTTAGAACTTTCACTTGCTAAGTGATTAGCAAAATCAGAACTTTGTTTTAACATTTTAATGATTTCTTCACCTAAAGCATTAGTAGTAACTTCAACACTACCTCTAGCATTTTCTAATTTATTTCTAAAATCTAAGCTCTTATATTCTTCAAAGATTTTATGAATAGCATTCATATCAGAACCTACTTTTTCTTGTAAGACATCTAAGAGTTTATTTAAAACATTTTTAAGTTCTACAAGTTGAGGATTTCTTGGATTTGCAGTAATTCTTGCTGTTAAATCTCCTTTTTCTACAACTTGAACTGTAGAGACTGATTCTTTTACAGCTTGATTATCTTGTTCTAAACCTTGTTTAGTAATAAGGATGTTTTCATTAATGGCTTTTGAGATTTGACCAAACTCATCATAACTATCAATTTTTATAGTTTCAATATCTTTAGTTTCGTGATTTAAGAAATGGAAGAAATTTTGCAAGTAATGCAAGGTAGAGCTAATCCTATTGCTTACTAATTTTCTAACGCAGATATAGATAACGCCTAAAACTACTACCAAAAAGATAATAGCAATAATAATGATTGAAAATTGTAATTTATATACAGGAGCTAAAACAGATGAGCGAGGAGTTGTAACTAAAATACTCCAATGGCTTGAATTATTAAGAGTACTAAATGATACTACTGAAGCATAAGACATAAACCCAGTAGAGGTTAAAAAATCATCCATGAGCAAATCTTTATGATTTTTAATAGCTTCTAAAATAGGTCTAACTGAAGGAGAATGATTGTAGTCATTAATTTTTTGCAATAGGGCTTGAGGATGATCATGTATCACAAATTCTCCATTATCTGTTAAAAGCAATCTTTGATCACCGTCATGAAAATTTAAAGAAGGATCTAATAAAGTCTTAGACATTTCTGAAAATTCTAAAGTAAAACCTAAAGCCCCTATATATTTTCCATTTTTATTAAATAAAGGCATTCCAAAATTAATACCTATAAATTCGCCATTTCCATAATTTAATCTTTTTGGTATTCCAAATTCAATTTTTGGATTGTTTATATCATTTTGTTTTTCTGTTTTTGATAAGAGAGAAATTTGGTCAAATGCGTTTTTTAAATGTGTTATTTTTATCCCTCCAGAAATTCCTGGAGTTGTATCATGAAATACCATAGACAAAGAGCCATCTTCATTTATAAATTTTTCTTTATCACTTCCAATTATTATTGAAGGATCTTTTAAATATAAAAAGGCATATGTAGTATGAATACTTCCATCTAAAGTATCTTTGATTAAATTTTCTATAATATTTGAATTAATTTGTCCATCATCTTTTATGATATCTTGAATAGCTGAATCAGTTGTGTTAGATAGCATTAAAGGTTCATTAAGCGCAGCTTCCATATAGTTGACGTATCTTTTTGAAGCTATTGTTAGAGATTCTTCTGCTTGATTTTCCATATTTGAGATAACTTGGAAAGAAATAAAAAAAATCATTACCGCTAAACCTATTATAATACTTATAGCAGTACATAAAACTAATTTCGTGCCAATACTTAAAGATTTAAACATCTTTTAATCCTTTCGTAAAAATAATTTAAATTTTTGCAAATGAATATAATATCTATATTTATTTTAAAAACAAATAATTAAAAAGTAATGATAAATACTTATATTAAAAGCATTTAAAAGTATGATAAAATTCTACATCGCTAAAGCTTGGTGGGAATGGCACTGAAGCTGAAAAATTTTTATAAGTATTTCCAGGAAGATTATTTATAATTTCTATAGTATAAGAAACACTTGTATTTTTCATTTTAGCATTTCGGATATTTTTGTCGTCAAAAATATCTCCACTGACATGTTGTTTATTGAATATATTAAGCATTAAATAACATTTTTTAATATTAAATTGAGTTAAATTTTCTACTTTTCCATTGATAATAACACTTTCATTTCTTAAATCTCTAGTATAGGATAAATTATCAAGTTTAGCTTGAATGGTAAATTGATTGATTGTTAAAAAGATAGAGTAAATTAGTAGCGCAGAAAAGATAGTGTTGATAGTATAAGCCATTAAAGCTATCTCTTTATGTTTTATTTTTAAAAAAATTAAAATACAAATTAAAATAAAACAAATAATGATAATAATAAAAGCGAGTAGATGATAGATTGTAAGCTGCATTAAAAACACTCTGAAACTAGATGTATGGTAAAATTGTTTTCATATTGGAAATTTTCAAAGGCAACCCTTTGAGATTGGGTTGTATTTTTCTTTAAATTTTTTACTTCAGCGCTTTTTTGTCTATAGGGTATAAATTTATCTTTATATCGATCAATAAAATTATCTTTTGGTGAGACATTTTTAAAAATCTTTGTTGTAATTTTACATTCCTTAAAATCATGCTTTGATGTATTGTTTATATTAAAATCAACAATTAAATCTCCAGAGGTATGCAACATTTTTTGAGATATAATTTCGAGGGTTCTACTTCTTACTTCGTGATCAATTATTTTAAATCCAAAAATATAGATTATAAAACAAAAAATCAAATTTAAAGCAATGATAAAAAGTGCTATAACTGGTCTATGGCGTAAAAACACACTCAAAAGTGAAACTCCGGTGAAAAGAAAAAAAATGAATAAAATGAGCATATAATCGACTAGATATAAATGAGTGGTATAAAAAAGCACAATTTCTCTTATTTTTTCTATCACCGTTTTTTCCTAAAAATTATTGAAGAGAGCTTTGTTTTTTTGCATCTTTTGTATCAACCCAAATATTAGGTACAGCTCCTCCAGGTGTTAAGAAAATTTTAGCATCTTTATTGATTTTTAAAGCCTCGTTAAATTCTTTTTGTGTTTCTATTTGTTTTAAAGTTAATAAAGAATTATTTAAACTATTGGCGATTTCTTTATTAGAATAAGCTTGAGCATCTGCTTGAATTTTAACAGCAGCAGCTTTACCTTTAGCACTGATGATAGTTGCATTTGCTTCTCCTTCTGCTAAGGCTGCTTTTTTCAAGGCTTCTTGGTTAGCTCTTTCAACTTCATATTTTGCTCTCTCTGCTTCTTGCTTAGCAATTTGAACCCGTTCTATTTGTTCTTTTACCTTGGAAGGCAAAATAATTTCTCTTAACTGAACCGCACGAAGTTCAACGGGTTTATTTGGTTGAGTAGATATTGTTTTTCCTATCCCTTCTTCAATTTGAGCTGCTATAGTATTACGGTTAGTAGGTAATTCTTCAGCTGTATATTTCCCTACAACACTTCGTACTACATCACGCACAACGGGATCAATAATTTTATTTTCCCAATTTAATCCCCATGTTGCAATGGTTTGTGGCACTTGAGAAGGATTTAAGCGATACTGAACTGTTACATCTATAAAAACTGGAAGCCCTCTTGAATCTAAAACAGAGATGCTATTTTTATTGATAACTCCTGATCCAAAACTTAAATTTTCATTAGCACCTTCAAAAGATGCGTAATTGATTTGTCTTATTCTTGTATCAATAATAGTAATTTTTTGAATAAAAGGTAAGAAAAAATGAAGTCCTGGCGTGATAGGCTCAGGATCGTATTTACCGGTATTTGATTTGATTCCCATTTCTCCAGAATTAATTATCACAAAAGGTTTGATTAATATAACAAATATTATTAATATTGCTATAGTATAGACAAAAGGTGAAATTTTTCCAAAAAATTTAAAATCAGACATTTTGAAATTGAAATTTTTTTGATTATTTTCATTGGAATTTTTATTTTTTTTATTAAAATAATCATTTAAATCAGCTGGCATTTTATTCCTTTTTTTGATTTGATTTCCATTGTTTAAAATTTTTAGGACTGAATTTTATCAAAAATAAACTAACAATAAACTTTTAAGAATATTTTAAATTGATTACATTGAAATTTACCGAATGAAAAATAGATTCTATTTGAAATTAAGACAAAGTTTTGTATTTTTATTTCTAAGATTTAATATTTTTAAAAATCAAAAATTGTGATGTTTAACGGTTTATAAAATAGTTATGAAATTTTTAGATTATTTATATTGTTTTGTTTTATTAAATTTGAAATAATTACGAAAATCAATAATAAAGGAGAAAAAATGCCAATTGTTAATATAAAACTAGCTAAACCCGCATTAACCAAAGAGCAAAAAGCTGAGCTTATAGCAGATATTACTCATCTTTTGAGCACAAAATATAATAAAAATAAAGAAAGAGTAGTTGTAATGATAGAAGATATAGAAAGTTACGATATAGGTTTTGGTGGAGAAAGTGTAGAGCAAATTAAAATGAAGGCTGCAAAATGAATAATTTAAAAGTAGGAGATAAGGCTCCAGAATTTGAGCTTTTAAATCAAGATGGAATTAAAATAGCGCTTAAAGATTTTATCGGAAAAAAAGTAATTTTATATTTTTATCCTAAAGACAACACACCAGGTTGTACAACAGAAGCTTGTGATTTTAGTCAAAATTATGATCGTTTTGGTGATAAAAATGCTGTGATATTAGGTGTAAGTCCAGATAGTATTTCTAGTCATGAAAAATTTATCTTTAAATTTGATTTAAAACATATTCTATTGAGTGATAGTGAAAAAGAGGTGGCAAAGCTTTATGGTGTCTGGGGGCTTAAGAAAAATTACGGAAAAGAATATGAGGGCATTATTCGTTCCACTTTTGTAATTGATGAAAATGGAAAAATTGCACAAATTTATAGCAATGTTCGTGTAAAAGACCATGTTTTAAAAGTGCTTGAAAGTCTTTAATGCTTGTACATATTTGTTGTAGCGTGGATAGTCATTATTTTATAGAGGAATTAAGAAAGGCTTATCCTAAGGAAGAAATTATAGGTTATTTTTATGATCCTAATATTCATCCTTTAAGCGAATATGAGTTGCGATTTTTAGACGTTAAAAGAAGTTGCAAAAAGCTTAAAATTAAACTTTATAAAGGTAAATATGAGTATGAAAAATGGCTTGATGCTGTGCGTGGATTTGAAGATGAGCCTGAAAAGGGAGCAAGATGTAAGATTTGTTTTGATTTAAGAATGGGATCTAGTGTAGAATTTGCTGCTAAATTGGGTCAAAAAAAACTTACAACTACGCTTTTAACAAGTCCAAAAAAAGATTTAGAACAATTAAAAAATGCTTTACAAAAAGAATGCGAACCTTATGGTATAGAATTTTTAGCTCCAGACTTTCGTAAAAATGGAGGCACTCAAAGACAGTTTGCCTTAGCTAAAGAACAAAAACTTTATCATCAAAATTATTGTGGATGTATTTATGGACTAAAAAAGCAAAAACAAGATAAAAATTTTATTGATGAATTAATGTCCCCAATCAATAGACAAATTTTGCCAGCAAGTATAGAGGCTAGAATAGCTTTTTATAAAAAAATTAACACTCTTGAAAAAAAAGGAAAAAAATTTGAAATTAAAAGGGATAAATTTTTAAATTATCGGCTTTTAAATGCTTTAATAAAATTTGATAAAAAACCGATTAAGTCCTATATTTTATTTTATTCTCATTTTAAAAATTCTTACACAAAATTGAGTATAGAAGAAGATAAAGCAGATTTTTATGTTAGTTTTAAAGATGAAATCAATTTTTGGAGTTTTAAATATTTTAATTCTTTGTTAAAAAATAAATTTAAGACTTTTGAAGAGTTTTTAAATAAACCTTTAAAAATTAATCAAGAAATCAATTTGAGACATAGGTTGTTTAATTCTTATAATCTTTCTCCTGTGATTATCTTGGATCAAATCTGTCAAGGGCGTTATGAGATTTATGCTAAAAGTGAGATTTATTTTGATACAGAGGAAAAAATTCTTTTAATTTAAAAATAATTTTTATGCTTTTGTTAGTATTTTTTTTGTAAAATTTCGATTTTCTATAAAAACACACATGAGGCTTAAAATGATAAATGTATCGCAAATTCAAGAAATTTTACCGCATCGTTATCCTTTTTTATTGGTCGATAGGATTGTTGATTTGAAGAAGAATGAAATAGTTAAAGGATATAAAAATATTAGCATTAGCGATCCTATTTTTTTAGGTCATTTTCCAGATCATCCTATTTACCCAGGTGTTTTAATTCTAGAAGGAATGGCACAAACTGGTGGAGTCTTGGCCTTTGAAAGTATGGATGATAAAGTAGATCCTAAAAGTAAAGTTGTATATTTTACCGGCATTGATGGGGCAAAATTTAGAAATCCAGTACGTCCAGGAGATAGACTTGATTATGAAATGAAAGTAGTGAAAAATCGTGGAAATATGTGGGTTTTTAAAGGTCAAGCTTTTGTGGATGAAAATTTAGTTGCAGAAGCTGAACTTAAAGCTATGATTGTGGATAAGTAATGACAAAAATTCATCCTAGTGCAGTGGTAGAAGAAGGTGCAATTCTTGGTGAAGATGTTACAATTGAAGCCTATGCATATGTGAGCAAAGAAGCAAAAATAGGGAATAATGTTACCATAAAGCAGGGGGCTAGAATTCTTTCAGATACGACAATAGGGGATGATTCTAGAATTTTTTCTTATGCTATTGTGGGAGATATTCCACAAGATATTTCTTATAAAGATGAGCAAAAGAGCGGTGTTATTATAGGTAAAAATGCAACTATAAGAGAATTTGTAACTATTAATTCAGGCACGATAAAAGGAGATGGCTTTACTCGTATAGGAGATAATGCTTTTATTATGGCTTATTGTCATATTGCTCATGATTGTATTTTGGGTCATAATATAATTTTGGCTAATAATGCAACCTTAGCGGGTCATGTTGAACTTGGAGACTTTTGTGTGGTTGGAGGCTTAACACCAATTCATCAATTTGTAAAAGTAGGGGAAAGCTGTATGATTGCGGGCGCAAGTGCCTTATCTCAAGATATTGTTCCATTTTGCTTAGCAGAAGGAAATCGTGCTAGTATTAAGAGTTTAAATTTAGTAGGTATACGCCGACGTTTTAATAAAGATGAAGTAGATATTTTAAATAAGGCTTTTAAATTTTTATTTAGAAAAGGGAATTTAAAAGATAATGCCCAAGAGCTTTTTAAAATTACCCAAAGCGAAAATGTTAAAAAAATGTGTGATTTTATTCTAACAACAAAGCGCGGAATTCCAGTATATAGAGGTAAGAGTAATGCCTAGAAAATGTAGTTTTTGTAATGAATTTGAAAATTCTCAAAGAAGAATTTTAGAAAATGGTGATCATAATTCTTTTATCTGTGAGTGTTGTGTTGAGGCAGCTTATAATATTATTTTTGGAGAAGAGAAAGAATCCAAAGAGGTTAAAGAAGGGTATAATATCAATTTTAATGATATGACACCAAAAATTTTAAAAGAGCATCTTGATCGTTATGTTATTGGACAAGAAAGAGCTAAAAAAGTTTTTAGTGTAGGCGTTTATAATCATTATAAAAGATTATTTAGATCAAAACTTGATGGAGATGACACAGAACTTTTTAAGTCAAATATTTTACTCGTAGGCCCAACTGGAAGTGGAAAAACTTTGCTTGCACAAACTTTAGCTAAATTTTTGGATGTGCCTATAGCAATTTGTGATGCAACATCTTTAACTGAAGCAGGTTATGTCGGAGAAGATGTTGAAAATATACTTACGCGTCTTTTGCAAGCTGCTGATGGGGATATTGAACGTGCTCAAAAAGGTATTGTTTTTATTGATGAAATTGATAAAATTGCAAGGATGAGCGAAAATCGATCTATTACTAGAGATGTAAGTGGAGAGGGAGTTCAACAAGCTTTGCTTAAAATTATAGAAGGTAGTCTTGTTAATATACCACCAAAAGGTGGAAGAAAGCATCCAAATCAAGATTTTATTCAAATAGATACTTCAAATATTTTATTTGTGTGTGGAGGAGCTTTCGATGGCTTAGATCTTATATTAAAACGCAAATTAGGCGATAAAGTTGTAGGTTTTTTTGATAATATTCAAGAAAATAAAGCTTTGCTTGATAAAATTGAACCAGATGATTTAGTTCATTTTGGTCTTATACCTGAATTAATCGGACGTTTGCATGTTATAGCATCTTTAAATGAACTTGATGAAGATGATATGGTGAGAATTTTAACAGAGCCAAAAAATGCTATTGTTAAACAATATCAAAAGCTTTTTGCAATTGATAATGTTAATTTGAAATTTGAAGATGAAGCCTTAAGGGAAATTGCCAAGTTAGCTCTAGAAAGAAAAACTGGAGCTAGGGGGCTTAGAAGCATTATAGAAGAAATGATGGTAGATTTAATGTTTGAATTACCAGAATATAAAAATTATGATATTATTATTACAAAAGAAGTTGTAAGAGATAATGCTAAAGCATTATTAATCAAAAAGAAAATAAGTTAAAATAAAGGAATGTGATGATTTTAGATCAACTTATAGGATTTTTTTCGAGCGATATGGGTATAGATCTTGGAACGGCCAATACTCTTATTTTAGTTAAAGATAAGGGTATTGTTATTAATGAGCCTTCTGTTGTTGCGGTTGAGCGTGAAAAATATGGCGCCAAGGCTAAAATTTTAGCTGTAGGAAAAGAAGCTAAAGATATGGTAGGTAAAACTCCTGGAAATATAGAAGCTATTCGTCCAATGAAAGATGGAGTGATTGCTGATTTTGATATCACTGAAAAGATGATTCGATATTTTATAGAAAAAACTCACAGAAGAAAGTCTTTTTTACGTCCTAGAATTATTATTTCAGTTCCTTATGGTTTAACTCAAGTTGAAAGAAAAGCGGTTAGAGAAAGTGCTTTAAGTGCTGGAGCTAGAGAAGTCTTTTTAATAGAGGAACCTATGGCAGCAGCTATAGGAGCAAATTTACCTATTGATGAACCTAAAGGAAGTTTAGTTGTGGATATAGGTGGTGGAACAACAGAAATTGGTGTAATTTCTTTAGGTGGTCTTGTAATTTCAAAATCGATTAGAACAGCTGGCGATAAATTAGATATGAGTATTGTAAATTATGTTAAAGAAAAATATAATTTAATTATCGGGGAAAGAACAGGAGAAGAAATAAAAATTACAATAGGATCGGCTATTCAACTTCCAAAAGAACTTTCTATGGTAGTTAAAGGTCGAGATCAAGTGAGCGGACTTTTAAGCCGTATAGAGCTTACAAGCGAAGATATCAGAGAAGCGATGAGGGAACAACTTAAAGAAATAGCAGATGCTTTAAAAATGGTTCTTGAAATGATGCCACCTGATTTAGCAAGTGATATTGTTGAAAATGGAGTTGTTTTAACTGGAGGAGGAGCTTTAATTCGTGGTCTTGATAAATATCTTTCAGAGATTGTTCGTTTGCCAGTATATATTGCTGATGAACCACTTTTGGCTGTGGCTAAGGGAACGGGTAAAGCATTGGAAGAAATTTCAATTTTGCAACAGCTAACTAATGAAGAATAAGCTCATTTTTATTCTTATTTTATTTTTTTTAATATTTATATCTTTTTATTATGGAGGGTTGATTAAAAAAAATATTCTTTTTGTAAATGATGTAGTTATAGAAAAATTTTACGGAATCAAGGATTTTATTTCTGAAGAATTTTCTAAACATTTTAATCAAGCAGAGCAAATTGAAAAACTCAAAGCTAGAAATCGAGAATTAGAATATATGGCAGTTTTAACCACAAGTTTTGCTAATCAACTCAATCGAATTTTGGAGGATAAAAATTCAACCAAATATTTACCTCAAGTTTCTTTAACAAGAGCTATTTCTTATGTACGATTAAATGATTATAAGAGATTGTGGCTTGATTTTGCTAGAGTTCCTCCTGATAAAAATAAAGGTTTAATCTATCAAGGATATACAGCTGGTATTGCTATAAATAAAAATGATAGGGCTATGGCAATTTTACAGGGTGATGAAAAATGTGTTTTTGCAGTCTATATAGGAAAAGATAAAATTCCTGGACTTCTTCAAGGTGAAAATGGTAAGATTATAGTTAATTTTATTTCAAAATCTGCAAAAATACATATAGGGGATGAAATTTTAACTAGTGGACTTGATAATATATTTTTTTCAGATATTCCAGTGGGTAAAGTGATTGAAATTAATAATGGAGAAATTTATAAAAGTGTTATAGTAAAACCTTATGTTAAAATCAATATTCCTGCCTATCTTTATATTGTTGATAGTGTATAATTAAAGAATTTTTCTTCTTATAAATTTAAAAAAATATATCAAAACTCAAAGTAAAATTTGTTATAATTATGGCTAAATTTACGCTACTTAGGAAGGATTTATGCCAAAAAGAACCGATATAAAAAATATTTTACTTATAGGAAGTGGACCTATTGTTATAGGACAAGCTTGTGAGTTTGATTATTCTGGGACTCAAGCAGCTAAAACCTTAAAAGAATTAGGCTATCGTATCGTGCTTATTAACTCCAATCCTGCAACCATTATGACAGATCCAGAATTTGCGGATGCAACTTATATAGAACCTATTACAAAAGAAAATATTTTAAATATTATTAAAAAAGAAAAAATTGATGCCATTTTACCTACTATGGGTGGACAAGTAGCACTTAATGTTGCAATGGAAGTTTATGAGAGTGGACTTTTAAATAATGTTAAGTTTTTGGGTGCTAATCCTGAAGCAATTAAAAAGGGAGAAGACCGTCAAGTTTTTAAAGAATGTATGAAAAAAATTGGTATGGATTTGCCAAAATCGATGTATGCGTATAATTATGATGATGCTTTAAAAGCTGTTGATGAAATCGGTTTTCCTTTAATGATACGTGCTTCTTATACTTTAGGCGGTGCTGGAAGTGGCGTTGTTTATAATATGGATGAATTTAAAGATCTTGCTAATACAGCTTTAGCTTTATCTCCTATACATGAAATTCTCATAGAGGAAAGTTTACTTGGGTGGAAAGAGTATGAGATGGAGGTTATACGTGATAAAAATGATAATTGTATCATTGTTTGTAGCATAGAAAATCTTGATCCTATGGGAGTGCATACGGGTGATAGTATCACTGTAGCACCCGCTCTTACCTTGACTGATAAAGAATATCAAGTTATGAGAAATGCTTCTTTTGCTATTTTACGTGAAATTGGAGTGGACACAGGCGGAAGTAATGTCCAATTTGCTGTCAATCCAAAAAATGGCAGGATGATAGTTATAGAAATGAATCCAAGGGTTTCAAGATCAAGTGCTTTGGCAAGTAAAGCAACAGGATATCCTATAGCAAAAGTGGCTACTCTTTTAGCGGTTGGTTTTACTTTAGATGAGATAAAAAATGATATTACAGGGACACCAGCCAGCTTTGAACCTGTACTTGATTATATTGTTACGAAAATTCCTCGTTTTACTTTTGAAAAATTTCCAAATGCAGATGCAACTTTAGGTACAGCAATGAAAAGTGTGGGTGAGGTGATGGCTATAGGACGGACTTTTAAGGAAAGCATCCAAAAGGCACTTTGCTCTTTAGAAAGATCTTTGAGTGGATTTGATGAGATTAAATTTGAAGATAGAAATGATCTTATATTTAAAATTCGAAATCCTAATGAAAAAAGATTGCTTTATATTGCACAAGCTTTTAGAGAAGGATTTAATATAAAAGATCTTTATGAATTAAGCAACATAGATCCTTGGTTTTTATCTCAAATTAAAGAAATTGTAGATTTTGAAAAACAAATTGACATGGATATTTTAAATGATAAAATTCTTTTAAGAAAAGCAAAAACTATGGGCTTTTCTGATAAGATGATCGCATTACAAGTTAATTTGAAAGACAATTTAGAACTTAGTCAAAATGATATTTATTATGCAAGAATGAAACATAAAATTATAGCAGAATTTAGCGAAGTGGATACTTGCGCGGGCGAATTTAAAGCTTTAACTCCTTATTTTTATTCTAGTATTAATGCGAGTGAATTAACTCAAAGCAAACAAGAAGCAAGAGATAAAAAAGAAAAAAAAGTTATGATTATAGGAGGTGGGCCAAATCGTATAGGACAGGGTATAGAATTTGATTATGCTTGTGTACATGCTTCTTTTGCTTTAAAAGATATGGGAATAAAAACTATTATGTATAATTGCAATCCAGAAACTGTTTCAACTGATTATGATACGAGTGATATTTTGTATTTTGAACCTATTGATTTTGAACATTTAAGAGCTGTAATTGAGCGAGAAAAACCTGATGGAATTATTGTGCATTTTGGTGGTCAAACTCCATTAAAATTTGCCAAGCGTTTAAGTGCTTTTGGAGCCAAAATTATAGGAACTAGTGCAAGAGTGATCGATATGGCTGAAGATAGAAAGAAATTTGCTGAATTTATTGAAAAATTAGGTATTAATCAGCCTAAAAATTCTACAGCAATTACAGTAGAAGAAGCAGTATTAAAAGCGGGAGAAATCGGTTATCCAGTTTTAGTTCGTCCAAGTTATGTTTTAGGCGGTAGAGCTATGCGTGTAGTAAGCAATGAATCTGAACTTCGAATTTATATGCAAGAAGCAGTAAGCGTAAGCGATAAAAGTCCAGTTTTAATTGATCAATATTTAGATAATGCTACAGAAATTGATGTGGATGCAATTTGCGATGGAAAAGATGTTTATATTGCTGGAATTATGGAACATATTCAAGAAGCAGGAGTTCATTCTGGTGATAGTGCTTGTTCTTTACCGCCTTGCAATATAGATGAAAAAATGCAAAGCTTAATTTCAGAAAAAACAGCAGATATAGCTTTAAATTTAGGAGTTGTTGGACTTTTAAATATCCAATTTGCTATTTATAATAACGAACTTTATATCATAGAAGTTAATCCTAGAGCGAGTCGAACTGTGCCTTTTGTCAGTAAAGCTACAGGTCTTCCTTTGGCTAAAGTAGCAACACGTATGATGTGGCAAGGTGATCTAAAAGAAGCTTTAAAATTTTATGATTGTTTTAAAGTTGTTGATTTTGCACGTAAAATTTTACAACCTAAAGCTTTAAGATATGTTAGCGTAAAAGAAGCGGTTTTTCCATTTGCAAAGCTAAGTGGTAGCGATTTGGAGCTTGGACCTGAAATGCGTTCTACTGGTGAAGTAATGGGGATTAGTAAAGATTTTGCTAATTCTTTTGCAAAAAGTCAAATTGCGTCATTTAATCATTTGCCAGAAAGTGGAGTTGTATTTATTTCTTTAAAAGAAAAGGATAAGAAGTATGCTAAAAAAATTGCTACAGAGTATGCTAAATTAGGTTTTAAATTAATAGCAACGAGTGGAACTTGTAAAGAAATACAAGCCAATGGTTTTGATTGTGAACTTGTGCATAAAATTTCTGAAGGTCGTCCAAATGTTGAGGATAAATTAAAAAATGGTGAAATTAATCTGGTGATTAATACAAGTGATAGCCATAGTTTTCAAGGAGATACGAAAAAAATCCGTGAAAATATTATACGCTTTAAAATTCCATATTTTACCAACTTACGTTCAGCTATGGCAGGTGCTAAATCAATTAAAGCTATACAGGAAAAAACTTATTTGGAAATAAAAAGCTTACAAGAACATTTAAAAGCTTAAAAATCCATGATCTATTTAGCGCAAACAGATACGACAGCTGGTTTTTTAAGTAAAAATTTAGAAGAAATTAATATCTTAAAAGGCAGGGCTAAAGATAAGCCTTGTCTTATTACTTCAGCAAAGTTAAGTGAGTTACAAAATCTCACAAGGGTGCCAAAAGGTTTTAAAAATTTAGTGCGCCGTGCTAAGAAAACTACTTTTATTTATCCTAATCATCAAGCTATTCGTATTGTTAAAGATTGCAAACATGCTGAATTTTTATCTCAAAATGGTTTTTTTTACTCGAGTTCTGCCAATCAACATGGAAAAAAATTTGATGAAATATGGGCTAAAAGCGTAGCTGATGTGATTTTAGATCAATTTTTTTTTGAAGGTACTCCCTCTAAAATATTAAAAATTAGAGGGAAAAGAAAACTAAAAATCCGATAAAGCTTTTAAAATTTCTTCAAAAGCTATACAAAATTGCTCTAAACCTTCTTGCAATAAAATATCATAAGATTGTTTTAACTCATTTTCTGCGATTATTTGATTAAGTTGTGTTTTAATTTCTGCATCATTTAATGGATTTTTAAAATTATATTCCCAATTAAATGCTTTTATAGCATCAAGTGGAGCAGTATTTACACTGTTTTCAAAAAGAAGTTCTTTAATATAATAATCTTTTACTAGATCATCTCCTTTTACTCCAGTGCTAGCAAAAAGTGCGCGGATATTAGGTTCATTTTGACTTACAATATAATTATAGGCTAAATTCGCATTTAAGATGCCTATGCGATTTTGTTCTTTTGCTTTTGCATTTAAGAGTCTATCAAAGCGACTTACAAAGATACTAATTACAGCTTTTGGAGTATTTAGATTTCCTTTTAAGTGAGCTTGAGATTTTCTAAATTCTACCAAGCCTTGGTTAAGAGCTTCAAAGCATTGTTTATTTTGTTCTTGTGAAAAAATTAGTGTTGCATTTACATTGATACCGTTTTTCATAAGTTCATACATGACTTCATAAGAAGCTTTAGTTGCTGGAATTTTAATCATAACGTTTTCTTTAGCGATGGCTGTATAAAGTTTTTTTGCCTCTCCTAAACTTAAAGCAGTATTATCATAAAATCTTGGATCTATTTCTATACTAATAAAACTATCATTTTTTTGATAAAATAAAGGGGCAAGTTTATCAGCAGCCTTTTTAATATCGCAAATAGCAAGTTCTTCGTAAATTTCTTTTGCTTTTTTACCTTTTAAAGCAGCAATTTTGCTTTGGTAAATTGGAGAATTTAAAATAGCATTTTTAAAAATTGCTGGATTAGAGGTTGCACCATTAATCCCAAGAGATAAAAGGTTTAAAAAATCATGATCTAAAAAACTATTTTCAATAAAATCACACCATAAAGAAAAATTTTTCATTTATATAGCCTTTATTATTTCTTTTAAATCTTTTTTATTTATACAAATATCGGCTTTAGATTGCAAAAGTTTATTGGCGCAAAATGCAATTTTTAAGCCACTTTCTTCAAACATAGCGATATCATTAAAGCCATCTCCAACACACATAACTTCTTCATTTTTTAAGCAAAGCATTTTTTTAAGTTTTTGAAGCATTAATCCTTTAGAATTTAAAAACATCATTTCTCCGCCTACACATCCAGTAAGAATATTATTCTTATGATGTAGATGATTAGCAAAACCTAAATCAATATTTAATTTTTGCATGGCTGGGTTAATACCTTCATAAAAACCACCGCTAAAAATTACTAAAAATATATTTTTAGATTTTAAAAATTCGCAGAGTTCATAAGCTCCATTCATCAAGGGAAGTTTTTGTCCTATTTCTAAAGTTTTTGTATAAGACATGCCTTTAAGATAAGATACTTTTTTAACAAGAATTTCAAAAAAATCAAGTTGTTCGTTAGAATTTGTGTAAGTGATATTTTTTACTTTATCACCTACACCATAAGAATCAGCTAAAATATCTATAGTTTCGCCATCCATCAAAGTGGAATCAAAATCAAAAATACAAAGCTTTATCATTAAAATTCACGTTTAAGTAAGGCTTCAACCTTTAAGATGGTTAAGATATTTTCATCTCTTTTGCCAATGCCATATATCATACCTTTTTCTTTTAATAAAGTTTCAGGTGGCGGATCAATGCGGTTTCTGTGAATTTTGATAGCTTCTGTTAATCTATCTATCACAAAACCCGCATTGCCAGAAGCATTACTACCCGCGTCAGTTGAACCTCTTAAAACGATATAACGAGTTTGAGGAGTCATTTTTGAACTACCTAAATGAAATCGTTGCGCTAAGTCAATAAGAGGCATAACATTACCACGCATATTAAATACACCTAGAACATAATCAGGTACACTTGGAACCCTTGTATATTCTATAGGTTTAATAATTTCTTGGATATTAAGGATTGGAATAGCATATTCTTCATCTCCAACCACAAATCCAACAAGTTGAATAATATCATCTTCTTTTTGATCGATATCAGGACCAGCTATCTGAGTTTGCTGTTTTTGCAATATTTGCTCTAATTTTTCATTACTCATATTCTTATCCTAGTTTTAAATTTTTTCTCACCACATTTTCCAAATATTCTGGAGAATAAGGTTTTGTAATATACTCAGTCATACCTACTTCTACCCCTCTTAAACGATCTGTTTTACTTGTTCTAGAGGTTACAGCTATGAGTGGTAAATTGCGATATTTAGAATATTTTCTAATTTCAGCTGCTAAGGTATAACCATCCATTCTCGGCATTTCAATATCTATAAGCATAGCATCGATATCGTATTCGCCAGATTTAACAATATTAAGCGCCTCAGCTCCATTAGTTGCTTCGATTAAACTTACTCCAAGTGGTTCTAATGCTTTTTGCATTAAAGTTCTATCCATTTTAGAATCATCTACGATTAAAACTTTATAATCGCTTGGTTGTTCTTTTACCTTTTTAGAACTAGCTTCGAGTTGAGCTTTAATATCAACTTTGATTTCTTTGGCCATATCCATCATAGCACCTACATCAATGATCAATGTTACTCTACCATCACCACGTATTGTAGCTCCAGCTATACCTTGTATATTTTGTAAATATTCTCCCATAGACTTGATAACAATTTCTTCTTGTCCTACGAGTGTATCCACTATAATACCAAGCTTACTTTCAGCTACACCGATAACTACAACATAGGTTTGATCGCCACTTTCAAGTACTTGTTTGACGCCAAATACATCAGAAAGTCTTACAAGAGATAAGACTTCATCTCTTAAGCGTAATACATTTTTACCTTCAATAGTATAAATATCATCAACCGGCACTCTAACTGTTTCAAGAACACTTGCCAAAGGAATAGCATAAAATTCCTCTTGAGTTCCAACAAGTAAAGATTGAATGATTGCCAAAGTAAGAGGAATTTTAAGTTTAAAAGTGCTTCCTTTACCTAATTCACTATCAATTTCAATAACACCATTGAGTTTTTCAATATTAGTTTTAACAACGTCCATACCAACGCCACGTCCAGAAACATTGGTAACTTTAGCTGCAGTTGAAAAACCTGGTTTAAAAATAAGTGCAAAGGCTTCCTTGTCTGTCATTTGATCCGCTTCTCTTTCTGTGATCAAATTTTTCTCCATAGCTTTTGCTTTTAAGCCATTTGGATCAAGTCCTTTACCATCATCAGTGATTTCAACAACTATATGATTTCCTTCATTGTAAGCTTTAAGTTGGACTATACCTTTCTCAGGTTTGCCATTGGCTACACGAGTTGCTGGATCTTCTACTCCGTGGTCGCAAGAATTTCTAATCATATGCATAATTGGATCGCCAATTTCTTCAACAATAGATTTATCAAGTTCTGTTTCTTCACCAGAAATTTCAAGCTCTATTTGTTTGCCAAGCTCACGACTTAAGTCTCGAACAACCCTTGGAAATTTATTGAAAACTTTTGCAATAGGTTGCATTCTGGTTTTCATAACTGCTAATTGAACATCAGTTGTAATAATGCTAAGTTGGCTTACAACTTGGTTAAGTTCCTCAAGGAATTTTTCACCTTCATAACGCTCTTCAACATCATCATAAATTTTAAGTAAGCGGTTTTTGCCAAGAACAAGCTCTCCAATTAAATTCATCAAATGATCTAATCTTTTAACTTCAACACGTATAGTTTGATCCATACCACCGCCACTACTTGATGCTGGAACTTTTTTTTCACCACCGCTATCTGTTTTTTGTGGAGTTGGTGTTGTTGCACTTTTCTTTTTTTGTGCGCGACGAGCTTGATCTTCAGCTTTTCTTACTTTTAATAATCTTTCGATTTCAGCTTCCACTTCAGAATCGCTTAATTGATTAACATCCACTTCTGGCTCTTGCGCAGGCTCTTCTTTAGGAGTTTCTACTGGTTTTTCTTCCACTGGAGCTGAATTTCCAACTGGAGCTTCTCCTTCTGAAATAGCCGTCAATCTTGTACAAATTGGATCTATATCCATGCCTATGGCTGTGTCATTTCCATTATCACGGATAGAGTTAAGCAAAGTTTTCATTCTATCAATAGATTCTAAAACTACGTCCATGATATCTGGAGTGATTTTTAATTCCCCGTGTCTTGCTTTATTTAAAACATCTTCCATATGATGGGTTAATTTTGTTAAAACATCAAAATTTAAAAAGCTTGATGAGCCTTTTACTGTATGTGCAACACGGAAAATTCTATTAAGTAATTCTAAATCTTCTGGATTTGATTCAAGTTCTACCAAATCATGGTCGATTTGCTCAACTAGCTCAAAAGCCTCAACTAAAAAGTCTTCAAGTATTTCTTGCATATCTTCCATATTTTACCCCTGTTCTTGTGATTGGTGTTTTTTTAAAACTTTAGTTATTTCGCTAAAGAAATCACTAGCATTAAATTTAACCAAATAGCCTTCTCCACCAGCTTCTTGGACACCCTTTTCATTCATAAACTCATTTGACAATGATGAATTAAAGACAATTGGAATATCTTTAAAACGTGCATCATCCTTAAGACGTGCTGCAAAATGGAAACCATCCATTTGAGGCATTTCAACGTCACTAATTATAATTTTTAAAATATCACATAAATTTTCACCATAAACTTGACTAAGTTCTTCAAGTTTATTTAAACCTTCAACACCATCTTTAGCTTCGATAACTTGCAAACCTAATTGTTGCATCATATCTTTTACACGTTTTCTAGCTGTTAAGCTATCGTCTAAGATAAGTGCTGTTCCGCTAAATTTTTCTAATTTATAATCAACATCGGTTTTAGGTGAATAAATTCCTAGTTCCTCTATCACGCTTTCTAAATCAAGTATTAATAATACTTCATCATTTTCTATACGTGTAACCCCAGTAATTTTACCTTTATCTAAGGCACCAGAACCTGCTGAAAAACTTGCTGGTTCTATATCTCTCCAATTAATACGACGAATTCTTTTAGCTTCATGAACGATAAAGCCTATAAGAATATTGCTAAATTCGGTAATAATTACTCTAGGTTTTAGCATAGTACTTTCTGGCTCAGTGATTTGCATCCATTTTGCAAGATTAACTACAGGAATAACAATACCACGAAGATCAAAAATTCCTTCGATATATTCAGGTACCCCTGGAAGTTCTGTAAGAGTTGGAATTTTGATAATTTCTCTAACTTTAGAGACATTTACTCCATAAATTCCTTCATAAATCTTATCTTGTCCTTGCTTAAAGATACGGAAATCGACAAGCTCCATTTCATTTGAACCCGTTTTCACGATATTTTCATCAAACATTTTGACCCCTCAATTTCTGTTCTCGAAATTCAATTTCTTGTTTGTATTCTACTAAAAAAAAACTTTCCTTATGTGCAAAACTATCAGGATTAAAATATTTAATGTTTTTTTTGTTAAGAATAAAATTTTGATGATAATGTCCCTCGCACACCCAAGAGCCTAAATTATTGTATTTGAGATATCTTTCATTAGCTAAATTTTCAAAATTTTGAATTTTATAAAATAGATTTTTTTGATTTTGATTTTTTAAGATTTTTTTTGATATAGCATGAAAACTAATTTGATTTATCCAATTTAAAAATACAAGTAAATAATGATTTCTAAGGCTTTTTAAAAGAATTTGTAAGCATGGAGATAAAAAAATATCTCCATGTGCTAAAAAAATATAAGAATTTTCATTTTTAACTTTACTTGTATGCAATTTAAGTTTTAAAGGTTGCGTTTTTATAGGAAAAATTTTTACTTTTTTAAAAAAGCAAGAAAGATTAAAATCATGGTTTCCTTCAAGATAAATAATTTCTATAGTTTGTGCTAATTCTTCAAGCAGATAAATATAAGGTTTTGCAAAATCATGAGTAGCAGAAATTTCTCCAATAAGCAGATCAAAAATATCACCCATTAAGATAAGTTGAGGCGTGGAAATTTCATTATTTTTCAAAGCTTGTAGAAATTTCCAAAAACCTCTTCGTTGAGTATTTTCATGTGCATCGGCAATTAAAATTGCTTTATCTTTTAGGATTAATTCTTGCATCCTTAGAATTTCAAAGGTTCATAGCTAATAGAAATGATTTCAAATTCGCTTTCACCTTTAGGTAAGCGAACTTTAAATTCATCGCCTTCTTTTTTTCCAAGCATGGCTTTTGCTATAGGTGAAGCAATGGAAATATAACCTTTATCAAGATCTCCTTCACAAATTCCAACAAGAGTGTATTTACTTTCTTTTTCAGTATCTAAATCCATAATCACAACACTAGATCCGAATTTTACGCTATCGTGTTCATAACTTGCAGGGTCTATAACTTGCGCACGAGCTAGCAAATCGCTAAGTTCTGCTATGCGACTTTCAATTAAGGCTTGTTTTTCTCTAGCCGCGTGGTATTCTGCATTTTCTTTTAGATCCCCATGACTTCTTGCAGTGTCGATTTCTATGACGACTGCTGGGCGTTGATTGTCTTTTAAGTCTTTTAATTCAGCAACTAATTTATCATATCCAAATTGACTCATTGGTTCTTTTTGCATAATTTATCCTTTTAATTTTCATCAAGTATTTTAGCTAAATTTTTTGCACTTCCAAATTTTAAATATTGTTTTAAAAAATTAACTTTAGCAAAAAAACTCTTATAATCGTATTTAAGATAAGCTTGATATAAATTTTCTACATTGACTTCATTTTGTAAGAATTCAGGGTTTAATTCTTCTTTTCCTGCAAAATCACAAAAAATATTTGCAAGACCGATGTGTTTTAATTTCACAAAAAGCTTTGCTATAAAAATATCAATCGCCTTTGCCTTGTAAGCAAGCACAAAAGGAGTTCCGACCAAAGCCGCCTCCAAAGTTGCTGTGCCGCTGCAAATAAAGGCAAAATCTGATTTTTTTAAAACTTTAGGTGTATTACTCTCTATTTTAAATTCGCTAATATCGCCATAAATATCGAGTTTATTAAGATTAAAAGGAGGGATACAAAGGATCTTTTCACCTTGAAAATTTTTAGAAAGCTCTTTAAAAATAGGCATTAAGCGTTTGATTTCACTTCTTCTTGATCCAGGTAAAAAAGCAACGATTTTTTCACTTTCTTTTTTTGAAAGTAAAATTTGTGCATCTTTTTCATCTTTAAATTCTTTGATTTCGTCTAAAAGCGGGTGTCCAACGTAAATACTTTTGCTAAAAAACTGATCGTCAAAAGGTAAGATAGAAGCTAAAACATCAAAGTGACTTTCTATGATGGGAATTCTTCCTTTTTTCCATGCCCAAACTTGAGGTAAGATATAATAAATTCTTTTTATTTTAGAATTTGCTTTTTTTAAAGCTTTCGCAAAAGGGATGTTAAAAGCGGGAGAATCTATGCACAAAATTGCATCAATTTTTTGAGTAAAAGCTAAATTCACAAGCTCTTTTATCGCGCGTTTTGCCTTAAAGATAAGAGGTAAGATCTCTACAAAACCCATAGCACTAAATTCGTGTGAGCTGTAGAGGGGTTTTGAGCTTAGATTAAACTCATCACATAAGTTTTCGTCATAAATTCCTACTAAATTAAATTCTCTATACTCATCTTTATAAGCTTTTAAAACTTCTTTGAGGTGCAAATTTGCTGAAGGTTCTAAGGCACAAACGAGAAAGGTTTTCATTTTTTACCCTCTTTTAAATTTTTAGAAAAAGAATCATAGCTAATTTTCACTTAAAGAATTTGCTTGAAAATTAAAATCATATATTATTAATAATTATTGTCAATAAATAAATTTTTACTTAATATTTTTCTGATATAATCTTTATCATGGAATTTACAATCAATCAAATTTTAATAGCGATGATTTTGACCATTTTGGCAGGATTTTCAACAGCTATTGGTTCAGTGATAGCATTTTTCAGCAAAAATGATAACCTTAGAATCCTTTCTTTTGGACTCGGTTTTTCTGCTGGTGTGATGATATATATTTCTTTCATGGAAATTTTACCTTCGTCTTTTATAGATTTTAAAAAATATTATAATTCAAGTTATGGAGAACTTTTGGCACTTTTGTGTTTTTTTGGAGGAATTTTTTTATCAGCTATCATTGATAAATTTATCCCTGAAGATGTTAATCCGCACGAACCAAAAGAGGATTTAAGTGAGCTTAAAATTTGTCCTTTGCCTAAGAAAAATGAAAAAGCTCCCGCTTTTCATGCAGGAGAACCTCTTAAAAAAATTAATACCAAGGCTTTAAAAAGAACAGGAATTTTTACCGCACTTGCAATAGCAATACATAATTTTCCTGAAGGTTTTGCAACTTTTATTTCAAGTCTTGATAATCTTAATTTTGGTGTAGCTATTGCCGTAGCTGTAGCGATACATAATATTCCCGAAGGAATGGCAGTTTCTTTGCCAATTTATCATGCTACAAATGATAAGAAAAAAGCCTTTGTTTATTCAGCACTTTCTGGTATAGCAGAGCCTATAGGAGCATTTGT
The DNA here is from genome assembly GCF_022369435.1 of Campylobacter sp. RM10537. NCBI lineage: Bacteria > Pseudomonadati > Campylobacterota > Epsilonproteobacteria > Campylobacterales > Campylobacteraceae > Campylobacter > Campylobacter molothri. The sequence continues at coordinate 75,698 of NZ_CP059597.1, forward strand.
TGGAGCATTTTTGATTTTGCCTATTATGAATGGACTTACTTTAGCTATTACTTTTGCTATAGTGGCTGGAATTATGGTATTTATTTCTTTTGATGAGCTATTACCTGCCGCAAAAACTTATGATAAAGCCCATGATAGTCTTTATGGACTTGTTTTAGGAATGGCTGTGATGGCGATAAGTTTGATTTTATTAAATCCTTAGGTTAAATCAAGAGTTAAAAACACCTTGTTTTGATTTCTTTTACTGGTTTTTTAATTAAAAAGTCATCATTTTGTAATAGAAATTTGAGATATTTTTTCTTAAAGATTATCTAAAATAAGTTTTTATATTTTATTATTTAGTGTTTTAAACCATTTATAAAATTTGTCCAATTCTTCACATTTGATAGAACTAGGATATTGCTGTCTTTTTAAAATCATCTTCTTGGCGAATTTTTAAATTTGCAAAAATTTTCTTTATTTAATTCTCTTTTTTAAAATACTCTTTTGCATCACTTCTATATTATAATTGAATTTAGAGTATCTTCGCTTTTACTTATATCAAAAATCTTTCCCAAATTAAAACAATTTTTAACTACTCAACAACATCTATGAGAATATTTTTTCTCTTATATCTTCTATGTAATTAAAGGCTTCAATTAGCTGTGTAAAAATAGAATAAATTTTCTAAGTTGTTCTCATCATTTAAAACACTTTTTAATATTTTTCCTGTATATTCCATGATAATATAAGCTGTATAAATATTTTCATAAAGATAATAATTAAAAATTCTAACAATATTTTTATGATTTAACTTATATAAAATTTTATCTTAGTATGTTATTGATGCATTTTTCTTGGTATTCTTATTTTTAAAAAAATTATTTAATTTCTTGCAGATAGTAGCGAAATTTGACTTAAAATGCAGAGAAAATCTCTGCGTAAATTATTTTCTATATCCGTATTTTTTAAATACTTTATAAGCATCATCACTTTTAAGATAAGTGATAAAATCTTGAATTTGTTTATCCGCATCATTTTTTGCGACTACATTAAAAGTTCTATATACGACTAATTTTTTTTCGATATTGACAACGTCGCCATAATCTGGATTTGCTTTAGCCCAATCAATCCAAGTGATCCACGCATCTGCTTTTTTTTCTAAAAATAATTTTTTGGCAGCACCACTATTAGGAGTGAAAGCAACGATATTGTTTCTAAAATCTTGAATCATTTTTATATTTTGAGTTCTTCCTATCATATCTTCCCAAACGCCAGTTCCTGAAGTATTGCTTTTTCCTGCACCTTCTGGGACAACGATTTTCACTCCTTTTTTGGCAAGATCTTCTAAGCCTTTGATTTTTAAAGGATTGCCTTTTTGAGTAAGAATGATGGCTTTTCTAAAATACAATGGTTCGATTTTTTTAACATCAAATTTTTTATCAAAATCTGTTGTAATAGCTAAAGCTGATTGATCTGAAGCGCCAAATAAAATATCTGCATCTTTTTTTGCTTTTTCTACCCAAGTGGCTTGAGGACCAAAGGTAAGATTAACTTTTGTGCCAGTTTTTTTCTCATATTTTTTTGCTATTTCTTGTAGGGCAAAGTGAGGACCACCTGGACCATACATATTAATATCTGCAAAAGCTAAGCTTGCAAAAACTGCACAAGCACCAAATAAATTTAGTATTTTTTTCATTTTTCATCCTATTAAAATTTTTAATGAAATGTGATTATAATACAAGATAATTAATTCTTTTTCCTAAATATAAAAATTTTTAAGGAGTTTTTATGGATATTGTTCAAAGATTTATTAATTATACTAAGATCAATACTACAACTCATAAAGAAAATGGTTTAGCGGGTATTATGCCTTCAAATCCTAATGAAATGCAACTGGCTAGTTTGCTAGAAAAGGAACTTAAAGAGCTTGGATTGAGTCAGATTATTAAAAGATCAAATTCTATCACAACAGCACTTTTACCTGCTAATGTTTCCAATGCACCTCGTATAGCTTTTTTTGCACATTTAGATACTAGCAGTGAGCAAAAAAATGATACTAAGGCACAAATTACGCATTATGAAGGTGGAGATATTTGTCTAAATAAAGAATTAGATCTTTATCTAAGGGAAAGCGAATTTAAAGAGCTTAAAAATTACAAAGGAGATGATATTATCCATACTGATGGGACGAGTTTGCTTGGAGCGGATGATAAAGCTGGTATTGCTGCAATTATGGATATGCTTGAATTTTTTGTTAAAAATCCTTCTTTAAAGCATGGAGATATTATTGTGGGTTTTTTACCTGATGAAGAGCAGGGATTAAGAGGGGCTAAAGCTTTTGATGTGAAAGAAGTTAATGCTGATTTTGGGTATTGTTTAGATTGTTGTGGCATAGGAGAATTTATCTATGAAAATTGGAATGCTGCAGATGCTATAGTAACTTTTCAAGGAGTTTCAGCACATCCTATGAGTGCAAAAGGTAAGCTCGTAAATTCACTTATTTTAGCCCATCAATTTATTTCTATGCTTCCAAGGGGTGAGGCGCCTGAATACACAGAAGGTAAGGAAGGGTATTTTTGGGTAAAAGAATTAAATGGAAATAGTGCAAAAACGATTTTAAAAATAGATATTAGAGAATTTGATGAAGAAAAATATAATCAAAGAATACAATTTTTAAAAGATTTGTGCAATTCTTGTGAGAAATTATGGGGCAAACAAAGCATACAAATTCATCTGTCTCATCGTTACAAAAATGTTTTTAATGCCTTAAAAACTAAGGATTGTCTTCCTGTAAAATTGGCCTTAAAAGCCTATGAAAATTTAGATATAAAAGCAAAGATTATTCCAATGCGTGGCGGTTATGATGGGGCTGTGTTATCTGAAAAAGGGCTTATGTGTCCAAATATTTTTACTGGAGCACATAATTTTCATTCTATTTATGAATACTTGCCACTTAAATCCTTAAAAGCAGCAAGTAAAGTTTTGCAAGAAATAATTCTTTTAGCAAGTGAAACTAAAGCATAATAAAAGCAATTACTATAAGAGAGATAATTGAACCTAATGCAGTTCTTTTTACAATTTCTATTGTATTAACTCCAGCGATACCTGCTACAATAATGCTTGCTGCCATGATAGGTGAAACAACCCTTCCAAGCACTCCAGCAACTGTAGCTACCATTCCCAATGCGACCTGATCAAATCCTAGAGCTTGTGCGTGTATGGTGATTGATTGATTAAAGGCCATAGTTGGAGCATCGCCTGAGCCTGTTACCATAGCCATTAAAAAAGGTATAAAAGTCCCTCCAAATCGGACGTAATGTTGTTCATTTTTTAAAATTTCAATCACAGCATCGATGGCTCCACAGGCTTTTAATCCAGCAGCAAAAACACTTGCAGCTACAATAATACCTACAACATTAGCATAAGAGCTTCCCATACCATTGAAAAATTCTTGACAAATTTTACTCGGACTACTCATGGTTATTACCATAGCTAAGATAGCACCTAAAAGCATTGCTTCTGCGACTTGAATTTTTGTTGTCCAGTCTAAAATAGGATTTAAAAATTCAATTTTTGGTAAATCACTAGCACCAATGATTAAAATGATAATAGGAACTAAAGGCATTAAAGCATATAAAAAATTTGCTTTTTGAATTCCTTCTTTTGTTTGTGTCTTACTCTCATAAACAATTCCTTTTGTATAGTCTTTAAAAATAAGAGCCATAATGATTAAAGAAATACAAGTGATGATTGCAGAAACTAAAGTATAATTAAACTGGACGCTTAAAACCTGAGGAATACTTAAACCACTCATATCAGCAATGATGCCATTATGAGAAGTTCCAGGGCTTAAAGCACTTCCTAAGGTTCCACTTACTACAGCAGTTGCCGCCATAGCAGGTTTTATCCCAGAAGCCATCAATAAAGGGATCAAGGTTGCCCCAACAGCCGCAGAACAACCTGCTGCAGAAGGAATAGCTATAGAAATAAAAAAAGTTATTATAAAAGCAATAGGAATTAAGAAAAAACCTAAATTCTTTAAAGGAGCAGTGAGTAATCGGACTAAATGAGCATCACATTGGGTAAATTTCATTACAAAAGCAAAGCCCATACTAGCACAAATAGCTTTAAGTAAAGAAGCTTGAGTCATTGAAAAAGTAAAAGCATTTAAAGCATCAATTGGTTTTAAAGAAACTAAGCAAAGAATAAAACCAACACCAAATAAAGTAGTTTTTGTTTCAGCTTTTTTAATAAGTAAAATAATAGTAACTAAAGTTCCTATAGCTGCTAATATCAGATAAAAATCATGCATTTTATTTTCCTTTAATAAAGATACTCTTGATCAAGATTTAAAGTTGTGCTTTTCATAGGATATTCAAATTTAAGTACTGAATTATGTCCTAGAATTTTGATTTTATCATCTTTTATTCTAAGGGCTGATCCTTCTGGTATAGCGTAAATTGTTTCTTTAGGATTGGCAATAAGAAATTCTTCCAAGCGTTCTTCGCGGCTTTCTCCATTATGTCCTTGAATTTTTCCACTGATAAAATGAGGATTGATTTGATGAGGAAAGAGATTGAGCGCATCAAAGCTTTTAGGCATAATAATAGGCATATCATTGGTTGTTTTTATGCTTTTTCCTGCTATATTAGAACCTGCACTCCAACCTATATAGCACGCTCCTTCTTTGATACGTTGAGTTAAACAATTTAGAAGATCATATTTGTAAAGTTTATATAAAAGCATAAAAGTATTTCCGCCACCTACTAAGATAACTTTGGCTTTTGAAATAGCTTCTTGGGGATTATTAGAATGATGAATTGAGATAATATTTTCTTTATTTAAACTTTCTTTTACTTTTTTTTCATATTCTTCGTTAGTTCTTCTTACTCCAGCATAAGGGATAAATAAGATTGGATCTTGTTTAACATCGCATTCTTCTAAAAAATTTTCTATAAGATTTTTAGCATGAGTTAAATAACCCGTTTCTTTGTAGCTTGAACTGCTTAAAAGTAAAATATTTAACATAAGAATTTCCTTTTTAAGATAATTTTTTGGCAATTATATCAAAAATCATTGTTTTTAAAAAAATATATTGTTTTAAAATTTTTACTTTATTTATAATTTAAATAAAAAATTAATTCTTAATTTACCTAAAAAGGTAAATTAATTAAGAGGAGTAGCTTCTACTATAGCAGGGGTAAAGAACATTAATTGAGATGGATCGATAAAAAATCCAGGACCAATGATACATTTTTTAATTCCTATGCGTTTTTCTAAAGCAACTTGAGGATTATAAAAAGTTGACATACATTCAACCCCGCCTAAAACTAAAGAACGAATTTGCAAAGCTGAACTTGTTGTAGGCATGATAGAAAAAACAGTTTCTAATTTTTCATCTTCTAAATCTTTTTTACAAGATTTAGCATCAAAAAAGCCACTTTCTAAGATGGCTAAGCAAATATCATCATCATTTGGATTAACAAATTGTACATATCCAAAAGGAAGTTTATCGGCTAAAGTGTCTTTTGCTTTTAATTTATCGCTTAAGATAATCTCTCTTAAAACCCAATTTTGATCAGTTAAATCTTGTGAACTTTCTCTAAAAACACTGACTGAAATACCTGTATCTAGTGACCTTATTGCAAACATAGGTGTGTAATCAGGTAAGTCTCCTTTGGGTTCAATACCAAAAGCTAAGCTCATTAATGCGGCACATAAAATTAAAATTTTTTTCATTTAAAACCTCCTAAAATTTACCGGAAAATGATCAGAAGCTAAAAAACTTCTAATACCTGCTAAAGCTAAAACAGCTGTAATTAAAGGAGGTCTATAAGCAGCAGCTTGGTTAGAGTTTCCTGTTACAGCATAATCAATTGTATTGCCCGAAGTTTGAGTAAAAGAAGGTGGATATACTACATTGATACGTCTTCTTAAATCAGGATCTAATAAAGGGGTTAGTTGATCAGGATTGCGATTAAAATCTCCCATAATCATCCAATTAATATCAGGCATATTTCTAAAATGCATATCTACAGCTGTTACTATAGCACCAGCGTCATTCCCACCCCTAGCTAAAGCATGGATACTAAAAAAAGCATCATTACCTATTCTAATTCCTATAATAGGTCGTGAGGCTACTGTTGGTGGAGGCAAAACGATGACTTCATCAGCTCTTATTCTACTAACTATGGCCATATTTACTCGATTGGCGCCAACATCTACTCTTGAATAGTAAATATAAGCAATATTTGGACGTGATAAAGAACCTAAATTCCACTCATATTCATGTATAGGAATTCCAACGCCTACGGGTTGGACTTGTCTTGTAGTCATAATAGCTGTTGCTGGCAAAACACCAGCTTCTTGTATGGCAACTATATCTAAAGGATTATCTCCAGTAACAAGCTGTCTTACACTGATATTCCATTTGCTTTCAGTTGAGGCTGAAGAACCTTGCATATTCCATGTTCCTGTAGAGTAATTCTCTAAAGCTGCAAAAACAAAACTAATATTAATAGCCAAGAATAAGATAATTTTTTTCATAATTGCTCCTTAAGATAAGGCGAATTTGTTCCATAAGCAGGAGTTGTAATATACCATTGTTTATCTAAAGTTGTTTCACCAGCCTTAGCACAATTTTGCAAAAAGATTTGATAAGAATCAAGATTAAATTCATGCATAACATCTTTTACAGGGGTTTGTATGCATTGTTCTGTGCCAAGATTTTTAATCTGATAAGCTCCATTGCTCATAGGAATGAGTTTCCAAAATTGTGCTTGATTGCTTTGGTCGCAAGGATAATGAACTATACCATTACCATAAGCATTTAAACAAGTATTTGTTTTGGCGTTTTTAATCATAACAATATCACTAGTAAATTCAATCAATTGCCATACTCTAGCATCTTCTAATTTTCTACTATTATATAGACTATAGCCCCATATCCAATTTCCTGGATTAATTCCCCATACAGTAAGCGCTGCTCCATTAGGATTCATAATGGTTACAAAATCACTCGTATAGCTAATACCTCCTACAGCTGAAACATCGTTAAAATCTCCATTTGATTTTAATCTTGGTCTTGGAGTTTGAGTTGAATTTGCATCAGCAGAATCAAAACGAATGACAGGTGGCACTAAAGGTATATCTGGAAATTTTTCTCCTTCAACTAAACTAGGAGTATCTTGCTTGGCTGGTTTAGTTGGCTCTTTACCTATTTTTAAAGGATCATTATCATACATATCTCCATAAGAGCGTCCTAGAGGATTGAGTTCTTTAGTCGAACAAGCCGAAAATATTACAGCAAAAACTAGAAAAAATAAACTATATTTAATTTTTTTCATAGGCAATATCCTTAATTTTGATATTTAATATCATAACATATATTTACAAATATTTACAAATAATTTAATTGAAAATTTAAGTAAATATTAATTAAAGTAATAAAAATTATTATTTTTTGAATATAATTTCATCTTAATTTTAAAAATAAATGCTATATTTAAAATTTTTAGATTCTTCAGTCTAAATTCTAAAGGGTTTAACTATGAAAGAAATTCTTATTACTAATGATGATGGATATGAAAGTAAGGGTTTAAAAAAACTTGTTGCAATGCTAAAAAAGGAATTTAAAGCAAAAATAACTGTAGTAGCACCATCAAGCGAAAAATCAGCCTGTTCTCACTCCATTACTTTGGTAAGACCTCTTCAATTTGTAAAGGTAAAAAAAAGATTTTATAAACTTGATGATGGAACTCCAGCTGATTGTATTTATTTGGCTTTACATGCTTTTTATAAAAAGAAATTGCCTGATCTTGTCATTAGTGGTATCAATAAAGGAGCAAATGTAGGAGAGGATATTACATATTCTGGGACTTGTGCGGGTGCTATGGAGGCTGTTTTGCAAGGAGTTCCTGCTATTGCTTTTTCGCAATTTTATAAAAATCATGAAAAGATAGATTATGAAAATGCATTAAAAATAATTAAAAAACTTGTAAAAAAAATTTTTAATCAAGGGTTCCCTTTGGATAAAAAAGAATTTCTTAATGTGAATTTTCCTTCTTCAAAAATTAAATTTAAAGGAATTAAAATCGCTAAAGTGGGAAAAAGAATTTATAATTATAAAGCCCATTGCAATACCAATCCAAGAGGAAAAAAATATTTTTGGCTTGCAAGTGCTAATTTGGATTTTGAGGAAGAAAAAAAATCTGATATTGCTCTTTTAAAAAAGGGCTATGCAACTATTACACCAATAATGCTTGATTTAACAGCTTATAAAAAATTAAAACAAACAAAAAAATGGCTTAAGGAAAAGTAATGTATGATAGATTTACACGTATTAAATGGTTAATTACAGAAGAAAATTTAGACAAAATTTTAAAAACCAAAGTTTTGGTTTGTGGTCTTGGAGGAGTTGGCGGAATTTGTGTTGATGCGTTATTTAGAAGTGGTTTTACAAATCTTACTTTAATCGATGGAGATTATTTTGAGGTTACAAATCAAAACCGTCAAATTCATAGCGAACATATAGGCGAGGAAAAAGCAAAAGTTTTTGAAAAAATTTATAAAGCACGGGGTATTGTAGCAAGAATTGATCAAGAATTTCTTGATCAATTTGATTTAAGTTCTTTTGATCTTATCATTGATGCAATTGATGATATTCCGGCTAAAGTAGCTTTAGCAAATTCGATTGATTTTGAAAAACAAATTTTTATTTCTTCTACAGGTGGAGCAAGAAAGCTTGATCCTACTCGTATTAAAACGACAAGTATTTTTAAAACTTATGGTGATGCTTTAGCAAAAAAATTTCGTTATGAACTTAGAAAATCAGGTTTTAATAAAGATTTTGATGTAGTTTTTTCAGATGAGGTGCCTTGTTGTAAAGATCTTGGTTCTTTTATGGGAGTTACAGCTTCTTTTGGTTTGGCTTTAGCTTCTTTAGCGCTTAAAAAAGTTATAGATAAAAAATGATAAGAATATTTATTTTATTCTTACTTTTTCAAAATTTTATTTTTGCTAAGAATTTGCCAGATTTTTTTAAAGAACAAAATCTTAGCGGAGTGATGATTTTTTATGATGGTAAAAATTTTTATAGCAATGATTTTTTAAAAGCCAAAGAACGTTTTTCTCCAGCTTCAACTTTTAAAATTTTTAATGCTTTAATCGCTTTAAATTCCCATGTAGTTAAAGATACAAGCGAAGTATTTTATCATTATGAGGGTAAAAAAGTTTTTTTGCCCTCGTGGGCACAAGATGCGAATTTAACTTCAGCCATAAAAAGATCTCAGGTTCCTGCCTTTAAAGAACTTGCAAGAAAAATAGGCAAGGTAAAAATGCAAGAAAATTTAAACAAGCTTAATTATGGTAATAAAAAAATTTCTAAAATAGATACCTTTTGGCTTGATAATGCTTTACAAATTTCAGCCAAAGAACAAGCGGTTTTACTTTTTAAACTTGCTAATTTAAAACTTCCTTATTCTAAAAAAATTCAAGAAGAAGTTATTAAAATGATTGAATTAAAACAAAATGATGATTTTATTCTCTATGGTAAAACAGGGTTTAATGATAATATCGCTTGGGTTGTGGGATTTGTTTATTTAAAAAAAGTTCATTCTTATCGTTCTTTTGCTCTTAATGTAAAAATTTCAAATTTTAAAGATTTGTATAAAAGAGAAGAAATTTTAAACCAATATTTAAATAAAATTTTTTAAGCTAATCTATACCTTAAATAAGGCATAGGATAATATTTATTTTTGAAAATACAAAATTATTTGGATAAAATAAACCAATTAAAAAGGTTTGTTATGTATGAAATTATTTATTATAATAATAAAATTATTAAATTTATAAACAATCTTGAGCCAAATTATAAAGAAAAAGCTTATAAAATGATACAAGAATTAGCCATAAACGGCAACAAGCTCGATGAACAACACAGCAAAACAAGATGTGATGATATTTTTAAGATCAGGTTAAAAACTCCAAGGCATTCGATCAGAATTTTTTATGCTTTTGAAACGAAATTATTTATTTTACATGCTTATGCTAAAAAAGACAATGCGACTAAAAATAAAGATCTTGAAATTTGTGTTAAGAGATTAAAAGATATTAAAAGAATGCTTGCTTAGCTATTCTTTTAAAAATCCATACTCATAAATTTTTGGCTCTATTTTTTTAGCTAGGGTGTTTAAAGATTCGTTGAGTTGGCTAAGTAAAAATTTATAGTGTTCATCTTTTGCTTTAGCAGGAGTATTCATCTTGCCTTTTTCATCCCTACCTTGAAAGAATTCTTTGATATCATAAAAAGAAGCATTGACTAGATAGTTTTTATCTTCGCTGTGCGTGTGATAGTATTTAAAAAGTTCTTTTCCCGCTTTTAAAAGTTCTTTGGCTTGGGGGCTAAATTCTATCTTTGCTAACTCATCACCAAATAAAGAATTCTCATCTTTGATTTTGCCATTTATAAATTTATACATAAAATCACTTTCGAAAGCTTCTTTTGTGATGTTTAATTCTTTTTCGCTAAAAGGGATGAAGTGATTTATCCCTTCTTTTGAGCTTATGCGATTTTGCCCATGAAAAAGCATAAAAGCTAGACAATCACTTTTAAATTCATCATCTTTATCGTATAGTTTATTTGGATACAAAAACTGATCTCTATCGTTTATCCAAGTAGCTGCTATAGCGTGACGCACTGAAAAATATATAGCTATATTAATTAAATTAGAAATATATATTTTTAAATTTATATCTCCATTTCCAAATGATTTTTTACTAGAACCAAAACATATTCTATTATTGTGCTGAAAATCATTAGCTTTAGCATTAAAAAAAATAATAACTTTTTTAGAATTTATATTTTTACAAAAACTATCCAACCATTGATTTATAAATAAACTATTCTTATAAGAGAAAAAATTTTTCTTACCTAAAAAATTTCCATTTTCATTAAATACATCAAGTTTTATTTTTTTAATTTCTTCTTTTTTGCTTGTATCCCATATCAAAAATCCTATGGGAAAATTTCCTTTTACATTATCAAAAGTATAAGCAGGTGTTATAAAACCTTTTAAAAACTTAGCCTTAAAACTCTCTCTAAATTTTATAAAATTGGTAGAATTGACATATTTTAATTTAGAAAAACTAGCCAGTATGGCACCTTCGATCTCACAATAAATTCTTATAAAAAATTGTGCAAATAACTCTCTACTAGATTTTCCTAATATATCTTTATATTTATCATATATACTAGAATATTGCACGCCTGTTTTATTAATCCCACCACTAGATAAACCTACCTCTGCATAAGGTGGATTGATAAAGATTATTAGTTTTTTGCGCTTGTTTTCATCCTTTAAAATCTCTTGCAAATTTAAAGGTAACTTTGATTTTTTGATAATATTTCCTTTATTGTCGCACTCATCAAAAAATTCATCATTTAAAAAGTCAAATTGAAAAACTTGCTTTTCAAATAAATTCGCTCCATTTTTTATACGCTCATGTATTACATCGATATCGGCTTTATCAAGAGTGGAGCAAAAAATATTTTTTTTATTTGTAAAATTGGCGAGTAAATTTCCAGTTCCACCAGCTAAATCCCATATATAATACTCATCTTCATAATCTTCCCCAAAAGTTTTTGATAGATATTCACAAGCCTTATCTACCCAAATTCTAGGAGTAAAAAACGCTCCCTTTCGCTCTCTTATATCTTGATCGACAAGCAAATCTCTACGTTTTATAATATAATCCCAAAATTCTTCTCTTGGCGGACGCTCATAAATAGCCCAAAATTCTTTATGGGCTTTTTGATGGTCTTTAAATCCTGTTTTTTCGGCGATGATAGAGCCTAATTCTGTCTTTTTTTCATTAAATTCATAATAATCTTTTTTCAAAACAGCAAAAAGCTTTTCAACTATGCTAACATTATCTTTTGATAATAAATCAGCCAAATAAAAATCAGCGTCGATTATCCCACTTTTTTTAGCCAAATCCCAGTCTATACTGATACTATCTTTTACACTTTTGCTCCATTTATAATATATACTTACAAAATTGTTTTTATCGATTTTAAATTTACTTATATTTTCGCTTGTGAGATTTTCTTTGATAAAGGCTTTTAATTCTTCATCATTTTTTTCATAGTAAAAAATTTGTGCTTCTTCTAAAATAGTGTTAAGTTGCTTTAAAAGTTTTAAAAATTGTTCGCTTTTGTGATTACTTGGCGTAACGCTAAAATCTATATCATTTTGATAAAAAACTTCTTGAATTTTTATAAAAGGTAAAAAAGCCATTTTAATGCCATCAAAGGCACAAAGTAAATTTGGAGTTTGTTCTGTGTAAAATTTATATTTTCCTATGGTGAGTATAAGCTGTATGAAGGATTTTTTTATATCGCTTTCTCCTTTTTTTGCTTCAGCCCAAAGTAAATTAATCTCGCCTAAATTTTTATGTTTGTAAGTTATGGTAAAATCGATTTTGGAACCAGAATAACTAAATTTTGTAAAATAGGTATCTTTGATTTTGCTTTTTAAAGGTTCTTCGCTTAAATGGATAAAATTCATTGTTTTTCCCTCTAAAATATTTATGAAATTATATTAACAATACTTAAAAAAATTATTTAATTTTCCCTACAATGATAGGATTAAAAGCTTTTATGGAAAGTAAAAGCGTATCGCCGATTTTTACATCTTGATAATCTTTTAAAAACTCTTCTTCGCTAAGTGTGATTTTAACGATATCTTGATTTAAAAGTAGGGTAAAAATGATCAAAATATCGCTTTTTTTAACTTCAAGCAAGGTTGCATTTAAGCGTAATTTAGCACTTAAATTTGCTTGTGTAAAAAATTCATTTTTGATTAAATTTTTAATGATTTTGCCATTTTGAATTTCTATGATTTTATGGCTTAGTTTGTAAATTTCAGCTATATCATGGCTTACGAGTAAGGTTGTGATTTTAAAATGATGTAAAATTTTTGCAAGTTCATCTTGTAAATTCATACGCATTTTAAAATCTAAAGCGCTTAAAGGTTCATCTAAAAGTAAAATTTTAGGTTCTCTTATTAAGGCTCTTGCTAAAGCGACTCTTTGAGCTTGTCCGCCTGAAAGTTCTTTAGGATACGCTTTGGCTAATTCTTTTAAATTCATAAGTTCTAAAAATTCATTGATTTTTGTTTCGTTTTTGTTTGCATAACTTAAATTTTCTTTGACATTCATATTAGGAAATAAGGCATAATCTTGAAACATAAAGCCTATTTTTCTTTTTTGTATGCTTAAATTGATATTTTTCTTACTATCAAACCAAATTTCATTATCTACTTCTAAGTACCCGCAATTTGGTTTGATTAGTCCTGCTATGATTTTAAGCAAGGTTGTCTTTCCAGCTCCACTTTCTCCAAAAATAGCTGTGATTTCTCCTTGATTGATTTGGGTTTTAAATTCAAATTCTTTAGAATTGATTTGATGTTTTAGATCAAGCTTTAGCATTAAAATTCCTAAAAATTTAACTTTTTATTGACAAAATATAAACTTAAGAGTATGGCAAAAGAAAGAATGAAAAGCGTAAAAGCGTATTGATGTGCTAGGGTATAATTTAAGGTTTCAAGTTCATCATAAATTGCAATACTAGCGACTAAAGTTTCTCCTTGTTTGTGTCCACCTATCATCATTACAACTCCAAATTCTCCCATAGTGTGAGCAAAACTCATTGCACAAGCTGAAAAGATACCTGCTTTACAATTGGGCAAAATGACTCTAAAAAGAGTAGTTATTTTGCTTTTGCCTAAAGTATAAGAGGCGTATAAGAGATTTTGATTGATTGATGAAAAAGCACTTTGTAAAGGATTTATCATAAAGGGTAGAGAAAAAATGATAGAAGCAAAAACGAGTCCTTCAAAAGTAAAAACTAAGGAAAGATGAAAATATTTTTGCAAAAATTCTCCTAAAAAAGTATTGGTTGAAAAAGCAATCAAAAGATAAAAACCTAAAACACTAGGAGGTAAAACCAAAGGCAAATTGATACAAGTTTGCAATAAAGCTTTAAAAGGAAAGCGAGTAAAGCTTAAAATATAAGCTAAAAAAACACCTATAAAAAAAAGTATAAAAGTGGTAATAAAAGCTAGTTTAAGAGTTAAAAAAAGTGTTTGCAAAAAAGCAGGATCAAGCATAATTGGTCCTTAAAATAATATCATTTGATTTAATAAAACAAAGCCATTCTTGTTCGAGAGAAAGTTTTAATTCTAAAGCTTTTTCCTTGGTGATCAAGCTAGAAATTTTTTGATCGTGGAATTTGAAAAATACATGATACAAAAGCTTTCCTTCTTTGATTTTTGAAATTTTTGCTTTAAAAGAATTTTCTACACTTAAACTAGAATTTAAGGTAGCAAAGCAAAGCTCATGTTCTTTAAAAAGCATCTGAATTTCTTGATCTAATTTAAGTTCTTTAAAGGGGCTAAGCATTAAAACTTGAAAAATTTCATCTTCGCAATTTATTTTTACAAGTATCAAATCATCTTGATAGATGAGATCACAAACCTTACCTTTTAAGGTATTCATGGAGTATCAAATCCATATTTTTTAAAAATTTCCCTTGCTTTAGCTGAACTAATAAAATCACTAAATTCAAAGGCTAGTTTTTTATTTTTGGCGTATTTTGTGATTACAAAACTTTGTTTTAATGGAGTGAAATATTTTGGATCGATAATACTTGCTTTACCTTTAGGATGGTTGATAGGAGAAACTAAAGAATAAGCTACAATACCAAGTTCAGATGCTTTAGAATCAACATATAAAACTGGCTGAGCAATGTTATCTCCTAGGATAATTTTATTTTTTAAACTTTCACCTAGATCAAGTTTTTCTAAAATTTCTTTAGCAGCAACTCCATAAGGAGCGATTTTTGGATTTGCTATGCTTAGATGATTGATTTTTGTTAAATTTTTTTTAAGATTTTCAAGATGGATTAAATTTGGGTCTAAGCTATATAAGGCTAAAACACCCAAAGCATAAATTTTTGGTTTTTCTAAAGCGTTTTGATCTTGAAAAATTGCCTCAGCGTATTTAGCATCAGCTGAAAAAAATAAATCAAATTTTCGCCCTTGCTTTAAAAGTTGGTAATATTTGCCAGAAGCGCCAAAAATCATTTCTATGGTATCATTTGGGTGAGTTTTTAAAAATTCATCTTTAATTGCACTCATAGCCTTTGAGGCTGAAGAAGCAACAAAAATACTAAGATTTTCTGCTTTAAGGCATAAAAATAAAAACATACAAAAAAATAATATTTTTTTCATGAGTAATCGTTCCTATCGAAATTTGCTAGGATTATAACAAAATAATTTTTATACTTTTTTTACATAAATAAAAATAGGATGATAGGTGAGTTTGTTTTGAAATTTTTTTTCATAGTCTTTTAAAAAAGTTTTCGTTAAGGTATGATGGCCTAAAGAATTTACCCCACTTAGTTTTAAATGCCTAAAAACTTCTAAAGGACTTTCAAATTCTAAAGTGATAAAATCTTCTTCTATAAGGATTTCAAAAAAATACTCTTGTAAGATTTTTTTTATTTCAAAAAGAGAAAGATATTTCAAAGAAAAGCCTGTGCTTTTTGTGATTTGTTCTAAATTTTTTTCGCCAAAAGTGGATAAAAGCAAAATACCTTTTGTATCAAGCATATTTGCAAGAGTGGGAAGTATTTTTTTAAAATTAAGCCATTGTAAAGTTGCATTTGAGGCGATAAGATCGAATTTTTGAGTGCTTAAAGGATGCTGAGCTATATCATTCATATCAAAAATTTCTACTTTATCTTGAGATTTATAATCTAAAATATCATTTAAAATGTATTTTTTAAAGATGATTTTCTTTTTTAATTTTCGTGTGAATTCTCCTTGTGCACAACCAAATTCAAAGACTTGATCAAAAAATTTATTTGCAGGGATTTTTTCGCAAAGTCTATCTCCCATCCAATTTTGCACTTTTGCAGCTTTTTCATAGCTTGATTTGGCTTTTAAAAAATTCAAAACTCATCCCAAGAATGAAAGTGAAAAAAAGCAAAATGAGGTTCATTTAAAAAAATTAAATTTTCAAAGCTTTTTTTTAAAGCATTTTGTGGAAAAATTTCATCTTGATTACTTGAGTAAATTTTATCCCAAGTTAAATAATCTTTTTGTTCTTTTAAAGCAAAATTAAAAAGCATATTAAGTTCATTTTTTAAAGTATTTTCATCTTTAAAGATAAAATTTTTAGTTTTTTCTTTATGATTTTTAAATAAAGAGTTTTTAAAATTTTCTAAATTAAATTTTTTTATAGTTTTACTAAAAAGTGTAGGATGGATACCTTTTTCTTTATCTATGCCTAAGTTGGTTCCATTGATGGCAATTTTTTGATCAAAATCATATTCTTTTAAAAGATAATTAGCAAGACAAACTCCCATAGAAAAAGCTATTAATTTAATTTTTGAAAAAGCTTTAAAATCGAATTTAAAATCTAAATTTTCAAAATCATAAAACAATACAACATTTTTTTCACTTTTTAAGTGTGAAAAATGGCTCGGATGACTTGCAAAACCTCCAAAAACAATAATAAGTTCATCGCAATTTAGATTTTTATATAAAAAAGTATTTTTCATAATAACTCCAAAATTTGCTCAAGATCATTTTGATCAAGTCCTGCGTGTAAAGAAAAGCGAATTCTGGCTGTATTTTTGGGCACAGTAGGTTCTTTGATTGCTGGAGCAAAGATACCACCTTTTTCTAAAATTTGAGCTATCGCTAAAGCTTTTTTATTATCTCCTAAAATCAAGGAAATAATATAAGAATCCCCTAAAATTTGCAGATTTTTTTCTTGGAGTTTATCTTTTAAAAATTGACTTAGATGATATAAATTTTCTCTTTTATTTTGAAATTTTGCCATATTTTTAAAAATAAAAAGTGTAAAAGCAACATTGATAGGAGGTAAAGCTGTAGAATAGATAAAAGCACGTGCTTTATTGATGAAAAAATCTTTATATTTTTTAGCACAAATCATACAAGCACCCATTGAAGCAACAGCTTTTCCAAAGGTAAAAACTAAAAAATCAATTTCGTTTTCTAAACCAAGGGATTTTGCAAATCCTAAACCCTTTTTATCAAAACATCCAACACTATGAGCTTCATCAATATAAAGTTTTATTTTTGGATAATTTTTTTTAAGTTCAACAAGAGCTTTTAAATCGCTAAAATCTCCATCCATGCTAAATAAAGCTTCGCTAAGTATGATGATATTTTCATATTTCTCATAATGTTTTTGGATCAAAGATACTAAATGATCTAAATCATTGTGTTTATAACGGAAAAAATCAGCCCCATTAAGTCTTAATCCATCAATCATACTCGCATGGATCAATTTATCAGCCAAAAAAAGAGTTTTATTTAAGCTTGAAAGTGCGGCTATGCAGGATAAATTTAAATGATACCCGCTGTTAAAATGAAGTATTTCTTTATCTTTAAAATCGGCTTTTAAATAATCTTCTAATTCTTCATAAATTCCAAAATTTCCACTTAAGCTTCTTGAGCTTGAGCTTGAAAAATAGTTATATTCTTTTTTTAAATTGCTTAAAAATTCTTCTTTTAATTCTTCATCATAAGAGAGTGCTAAGTAATCATTTGAAGCTAAATTTAAAAGTTTTTTACTTTCTTTGTAAACAAATTTTCCCTCATGACGTAGATGAGGTAGAGTTCTAAAATTGTGATCATTTTTTAAATCTTGTAAGATTTTATCAACGGACATTTTTTTCCTAAAAATTTAGAATTTTAAAGTATTATTTTGCCACATTATTTTTAAAAAAGAAGTTAGATTATGGATAATGAATTTTTAAAACAGCTTGATTTAAAACATATTTGGCACCCTTGTACTCAAATGAAAGATCATGAAAATGTGCCTTTAATCCCTATAAAAAAAGCTAAGGGAGTTTGGCTTTATGATTTTAATGATAAAAGATATTTAGATTGTATCAGTTCTTGGTGGGTGAATCTTTTTGGGCATTGTAATGAAAAAATCGCAAATGCCATTAAAAAGCAAGTTGATGAGCTTGAGCATGTGATTTTAGCCGGTTTTACGCATGAGCCTATTATAAAGCTTTCAACTAAGCTTTGTGAAAAAGTTGGGAGAGATTTTAATAAATGTTTTTATGCGGATAATGGATCAAGTGCTGTAGAAATAGCACTTAAAATGAGTTTTCATTATCATTTAAATCAGGGTTTTAAAAAAAATAAATTTTTATCTCTAAGCAATTCTTATCATGGTGAAACTTTAGGAGCATTAAGCGTAGGAGATGTTGCGCTTTATAAAAATACTTATAATCCTTTGCTTTTAAAATGCCTTAATACTCCAGTTCCAAAAAGTAAAAATTATGAAGAAGAGCTTTTTATTTTAAAAGAGATTTTAGAAAAGCATTCTAATGAAATTTGCGCTTTTATCTTAGAACCTTTAGTGCAGTGTGCTGGAAATATGCATATGTATGAGGCAGGATTTATTGATGAAGCCATAAAACTTTGTCATGAATTTAATGTGCAAGTTATCTTTGATGAAATTGCTGTAGGTTTTGGACGCACAGGGACACTTTTTGCTTTACACCAATGCAAACAAACTCCAGATTTTATTTGTCTTTCAAAGGGAATTACTGGCGGATTTATGCCTCTTTCTGTAGTGCTTACTAAGGACGAAATTTATCAAGCTTTTTATGCGCCCTATAAAGAGTATAAAGCTTTTTTGCATTCTCATAGTTATACAGGAAATACTTTAGCTTGTGCTGCTGCTAATGCGGTTTTAGATATATTTGAAAATGAAAATATTTTAGAAAAAAATAAAATTTTAAGCACCTTTATCGAGCAAGAATTTTCAAGACTTAAAAAATTTGATTTTCTTGGTAATTTTAGAATTTGCGGGATGATTAGTGCTTTTGATATTTTAAATGCAAAGTATGAAAGAGCTGGGCTTGAGGTTTTTAAAAGAGCTTTAAAAAAAGATTTGCTTTTAAGGCCGCTTGGAAATACGATTTATTTTATGCCTCCTTATGTGATTACAAAGGAGCAAATTTCTTATGTAGTGGATAGTTTAGAGCAAATTTTTAATGATTTTTGAAAGTTTTTCGCAAACTCTATCATTAAAATCTATGATAGGAATTTGTGTGTATTTGCTGATAAAATCCTTACTAAAATGATCCTCACTTTTTAAAACTAAAGCAAGGATAGGTATATCTTTTTGTTTTAAAGCTTCTATACTTAAAAGAGTATGATTGATGCTTCCTAGATAATCTTTTGCAACTAAAATAGTAGGGCGTTTAAATTTTTGCATAAAATCAATCATGGTTTTTTCATCATCAATAGGTGAAAAAAGACCACCTGCAAGCTCTATAATGAGTTTATCACTTTGAGGCAAAGCAATATCAAAAGCTTTATAATTTAATCCTTCTAAAGTTCTTGCCTTATGGGGTGATACAGGAGTTTGTAAAAATATACCTTCTTTAAAAATTTTAGTTTTTGGGCTAAATTGAGCTATGATATCACTATCTTTTGGAGTGCCTGCTTGAATGAGTTTAAAATAATCAAAATCCAATTCTTTGCAAATTCTAGCGCTTAAATATGTTTTTCCAACATCAGTATGAATACCGCTGATATAAATTTGCATTTTAATCCTTTAAGAAAGTAATTTTAAAGCTATAGTAGAAACTAAAATCACTAAAATAAAAAAGAGCTTTAAGAAATTTTTACTCTCTTTAAATAAAACCACACCCACTACAACGCTACCCACAGCACCAATACCCGTCCAAATAGCATAAGCAATACTCATTGCAATGCTTTGCATACTCAAACTCAAACTCATAAAAGAACACATAAAACACACTATAAGAGCTAAAAGATATTTTTTTGCGTGTGTATTTACGTATTTTTTCATGATGATAACACCTATAATTTCACAAATTCCAGCAATGATTAAAAATACCCAAGCCATTAATTCTCTTTAGAACTGAATTTTAAACCTATTACACCGAGCAATAAAAGCAGTATGAAAAAGATTTTTAAAATAGAAAATTTTTCATGAAAAATAGCAATTTCAGCCACTACAATACCAGCGGTTCCAATGCCTACAAAAACACTATAAGCTATGCTAATTTCTATTTTTTTGCATGCTTTTAAAAAACAATTAAAAGAGATAAAAATTCCAATAGCTGTTAAAAGATAGTGCCAAATTTCATAGGAGTATTTTAAACCACTCACCCAAAAACATTCTATTAAGGCTCCAAAAATAACCCATAACCAAGCAGTATTTAATTCTTTTTTCAAAAAAATATCCCAAATACAGTTTTAAATCGTAATTATATACTTTTTTACTTTTAACTAAGCCAATATTAGATAAAATTAACGCTTATTTTTTTGAAAGGATAAAAAGATGTTAGAAGGTATCGTTAGAGAGAGTATCGGTAGAAAAGCAGCTAAAGCTTTAAAAAGAGATGGTTATCTAATAGCAAACATCTATGGTAAAGGACTAGAAAATATCCATGCTGCTTTTAAGGTCAATGAATTCATTAAAGAAGTTCGTAAAAAAACAACTTTAGCTTTTGATGTTAAAGTAGGTTCTCAAACTTTAAATGTTGTGGTTGTGGATTATCAAAAAGATCCAGTTACAAGCGATTTAAAACACGTGGACTTAAAAGTTGCACAAAAAGGTGTAATTTCTAAATATATGGTTCCAGTTAAAATCACAGGAACCGCTATCGGTCTTAAAAATAAAGGTGTTTTAATCCAATCTAAAAGAAGATTAAAAGTTAAATGCAAGGCTGAAAATTTACCAAATTTCTTTGAACTTGATGTTAGCAAACTTGATGTAGGTGATGCTTTACTTGTTCGTGATGTAGTAGTTCCTGAAGGTGTTACTATTTTAGACGCTGATAGGATAGCGGTTGTTGGCGTAGAAAAAGCTAGATGATATTAGTCGTAGGGCTTGGCAATATAGGCGAGGAATATAAAAATACTCGCCATAATGTAGGCTTTATGCTCATTGATTTAATCTTAAAAGATCAAAATTTTACAAATCTTACGAATTCAAAATTTAAAGGAGAACTATTTAAAATCGGTTCTTCTTTGCTTCTTCTTAAACCTAGTACTTACATGAATAATTCAGGCATTAGTGTTAAAGCGGTTAAAGATTTTTACAAATGTGAAAGAATTATAGTTATACATGATGATATCGATATTAATTTAGGGGCTTTGCGTTTTAAAAAAGGTGGATCAAGTGGTGGACATAATGGGCTAAAAAGTATCGATTCTTTATGCGGAAATGATTATGAAAGAATACGTATAGGAGTAGGAAAAGGAGAGGATGTTATTTCGCATGTTCTAGGACAATTTAACAATGAGGAAAAAATAATTTTAGATAAAATCTTAGAGCACTCTAAAAAAGCATTATTTAAACTAGTTGAAAAAGATTTATCAAGTGTTTCATCTTTGTATAGTTTAAGAGCTTAAAATGTGGATTTTTTTTCGTTTTATTTCAGAAATTTATCTTAAGAATTTTTTTATAATATTTTTATCTTTAATTGGTTTTTATTGCGGTATTGATTTACTTTTAAATTTTAAAGATTTGCCACAAAGTGTGAATCTTCAATTACTCTATACAGTTTTTTTAGCTTGTTCTGCTGTACCTTATATTTTACCACTTTCTATTGTTTTTGCATTTATATTATCGCTCATTTCAATGATTAGAACCAATGAGTTTGTAAGTTTTTATGCTTTGGGTATCAGTAAAAATTTGGTTGTTATTTTCCCTTTTTTATGGGCTTTGTTTTTTTGCTGTATTTATATTGGTTTAAATTTTACTTCTTTTGCTTATGCAAATGATTATAAAAAAAATATTTTAAAAAATGGAGTTTTAAATAAACAAGGTGGAGAAGTTTTTTTAAAATTTAATAATGATTTTGTTTATATTTCCAAAATAAATAATGGTCAAAATAGTGTCCAAAATATAAAAATTTTTGATCTTAATAACTCAACCTTAAATTCTTTTGTTGAAGCTAAAACAGCATCCTTTAAAGATGGAAATTGGATCTTAAAAGATGGAAATTCAACCACACTTCCTAAAGAATATATTCTTGGAGCCAAAGGGCTTGATGTGCAAGAATTTAAGGAATTGAGTGCCTTGGAAGGTTTTAAACCAAAAATTATTGAAAGTGTTGCAAGCAACAGTAATTATTCTATTTTAGATGCTTGGGAGAGTTTAAAGCTTTTTAAAGATCAAAATATTAGTATAGAAACACTAAAGATTAATCTTTATAAACTTATATTTATGCCTTTTTTTGCCCCTTTTTTAATGCTTATTATGTATTATTATTTTCCTGTTATTTCTAGATTTTTTAATCTTGCTTTTGTCGCTTTTGTCGCTTTTATTGTGACATTACTGTCTTGGGGGCTTTTATTTTTGTTTTCAAGATTAAGTGAAAATGGTGTTATAATCAGTGAAATTGGTATTGTTTTACCTATTGTATTATTAGGTTTTTTTAGTTTAATGAAATTTTATAAAAATCGCTGATTAAATATTAAAATTTAAAGAAGGAAAATATGGATTATAAAAAACTTAAAAATGAATTTCAAACCCCTTTTTATATTTATAATTTTGATGCGATTAAAGAAAAATTTTTAGAATTAAAAAATGCTTTTAAAGCTAGAAAGTCACAAATTTTTTATGCAGTAAAAGCTAATTCAAATTTAAGTCTTTTACAAATGCTTGTAAAATTAGATAGCGGATTTGATTGTGTAAGTATAGGTGAAGTTAAACGCGCTTTAAAAGTTGGTGCAAAACCTTATAAAATTATTTTTAGCGGAGTGGGTAAAACTGCAGAAGAATTAAAACTTGCTTTAAAATATAATATTTTATATATTAATCTTGAAAGCGAAGCTGAAATGATGCTTTTAGAACAAGTAGCTAAAGAATTAAATACTAAAGCAAGAATTAGCATCAGAGTTAATCCTAATGTAGATGCAAAGACTCATCCTTATATTTCTACTGGATTAAATGAAAATAAATTTGGAGTTGAAATTGAGTGTGCTAAGAAGATGTATATTTATGCAAATAATTCTCCTTTTTTAGAGCCTGTTGGGGTGCATTTTCATATAGGTTCTCAGCTTTTAAATTTAACTCCTATATATGAGGCAGCTAGTATTGTTTCAAAACTTGTTAAAGAATTAAAGGCTTTAAAAATTAATCTTAAATTTTTTGATATTGGTGGAGGACTTGGTGTAGCTTATGAAAAACAGGATTTAGAGCCTAATCTTTATGAGTATGCTCAAAGAATTTTATCTAACCTTAATGGACTTGATGTGACTATTGGAATGGAACCTGGACGATTTTTAGTAGCCAAAAATGGAGAATTTGTTTGCTCAGTTCTTTATGAAAAATATAATAAAACAAAGCGTTTTATCATTGTTGATGGAGCGATGAATGATTTAATACGTCCAAGTTTATATGAGGCTTATCATGAAATTTATATGCCTTACAATCAAGGAGAAGAAACCCCTTGTGATGTTGTGGGCGGGGTTTGTGAAAGTGGTGATTTTTTTGCTAAAGCAAGATTGTTACCTTATACACAAAATGGTGATATAATGGTTATTAAAAATGCTGGAGCATATGGCTTTAGTATGAGTAGTAATTATAATACTAGAAATAAAGTTTGCGAATTAGCTTTAGAAGATGGTATAGTAAGATTGATTCGCCAAAGAGAAAGCTTTGAAGATCAAATTGCTTTAGAGGAGAAGTTTATAAAGGTTTAAAATGTTTTTTTTAGATGTTCAAGGAACGCTTATTTCAGATGCTGATAAATCTTTAATTTTTGGAGCCAAAGAATTAATTGATTTTTTAAATACAAATAATTTTGCTTATGTGATTATCACAAATAATACTAAAAAACTTGATTTTTTAGAAATTTTAAGACAAAAGGGCTTAAATATAAAAGATAATGCTTATTTGGATCCTTTTTGCATTTTAAAAACTCTTTTTAAGCCTTGTAAAGTTTCTGCTTTTGGTGCTAATGAGTTTTTGCAAAGTCTTGAAATGCTTGGCTTTAAGTTGGATTTTAAAAATCCAGAATTAGTTCTTATTGCTAGTTTTGATGATTTTAAATTTAATGATTTTGCTAGCATTATAAAAATGATTGAAAATGGAGTTAAAATTGTGGCTATGCATGAAAGTAGCATTTATAAAAAAGACAATAAATCTTACCCAGGGGTAGGAAGTATAATGGCTATGCTTAAAAACGCAATTCATTTTGAATATGATGTTGTGGGTAAGCCAAGTGTGATTTTTTATAATGAGGCTTTGAAATTGTTAAAAACGCAAAATCAAAATGCTCGATTTGAAGATATAAAAATAATCAGTGACGATTTTAAAGGGGATTTGTTTAAAGCAAAAGAATTAAATATGAAAACTTATTTAGTTTTAAGTGGAAAACTAAATAATACTAAAGGCATTGATACAAGCGTTCTTGATGGAGTTTATCCGAGTGTTTTTGAAATTTTAAAGGAAGAGCAATGCTTGATTTAAAAGAATTAAGAGAAAAAATTGATAAAATAGATGATGAAATTTTAGAGCTTTTAAATGAAAGAATGACTTATGTTAAAATTATAGGAGAAATTAAAAAAAAACATAATAAAGAAATTTATTATCCCAAAAGAGAAAAAGAGATTATTGATCGTTTAAAAAATAAAAATTTAAAAAATTTAGATCATGATGCTATAGAATTGATTTATGACAAAATTTTTGCCATTGCAAGAACTTTGGAAAGATTTTAAAATAAACTTTATATTTTTTATAACAAAAATATAAAATTAAATGTAAATTTTTAAAAATTATAAAGTGCTTTTTGCTAAAATGTTTGATAATGTAAAATAATTTATGAGTTTAATAAATAAATTTGGTAAAATTACATTAAAATTGATAAAATTTGCTGATTTTATTGAAATTTAAAGAATTAAAAATATAAAAATCATTAAGCTGGGGACTAGAAATTAATGGATTTTAAAGAAATGCTACACCAAATCGGACAACTTTTTCAAAAATTAACTCGTAAGCAATTGATTGTTATTGCTGCGTCTATAGTAGTGGTTGTAGGTTTTTTGGTATTTTTAGCATTATTTCGCGGAGGTGGAAACGGTTCTAGCGATGGATATGCAGTTTTAGTAGAAAATGTTAGTCCTAGCTCTTCAGCTGCTATTGTAGCTAAGCTTGAGCAAAACAATATCCCTTACAAACTTGCTAGTGAAAATAAAATTTTAGTTCCTAAAGATCAGGTTTATCGCCAAAGAATGTTCATTGCAAGCGAAGGACTTATTAAGGATAGTCGTATAGGTTTTGAAGCTTTTGATCAACAGCAATTTGGCGCAACCGATCAAGATATCGCTATAAAGTATAGAAGAGCCCTTGAAGGGGAACTATCAAGAACAATTGAAACTTTAGAGCCTATTCGTAGTGCAGTCGTGCATATAGCTATTCCAAAAGATTCTGTTTTTACAGAAAGACAAATTCCGCCAACCGCTTCAGTAGTAGTTAATGTTAAAGAAGGTCTAAGGCTTACGACAAAGCAAATTGATGGGATTAAAAATATCGTTTCGGCTGCAGTTGCAAATCTTAAAAAAGACAATATTAAAATCAGTGATCAAAGAGGTATTCCTTTAGATGATAAAGATAACAGTGATGATTTAGTTCGAGAGCAGATCAAATATAAAAGCGATCAAGAAAAAGCCTTAGAAGATAAAATTATAGAGAATTTAGCCCCTTTTGCAGGAGGCACAGATAAGGTAAAAGTGAGTGTAAATATAGATTTTGATTTTTCTAAACAAGAATCTCAAAGCGAAATTTATGATCCAAATACTGTTATAAGAAGTGAGCAAACTTTAAATGAAGAAAGAACTGGAAGAAAAGATCGTGAAATTCAAGGTGTTCCAGGTGCGGTTTCAAATATAGGTCCTGTTGAAGGGCTTGATAATAAGGGAGAAATTGATACTTATAAGAAAAATCAAGTTACAACCAATAATGAAATTTCAAAAACAATTACCAATACAAAAAAACAATTTGCAACCATTATTAGAACTTCAGCTGCAGTTACGATTGATGGAAAATATCAAGATGTTGTTGATGCAAATGGAGATGTTAAAAGTGAATATGTTCCTCTCACAAAACAAGAACTAGCTAGTATAGAAAGTATCGTTAAAAGTACTATTAATTACAATCAAGCTAGGGGTGATAGCGTTGTAGTGCAAAATTTACCATTCCATCGTGAAACTATTAGAGTTGAAAGTAAGGTTAAAACATTTTACAATCGTTTCGTTGAGCCTTTCATTCCACCTGTTAAGTATTTTATTGCAGCGTTTTTGCTTTTTATCTTTTACAAAAAAGTCATTACTCCATTTACGCAAAAAATGCTCGAGGATATGGCTGCACAAGAAGAGGCTCAAGAAGGAGGAGTCAATGCTATTATTGATGATGCTGAAGATGCATTAGAGAAATTTAATGCAGCTAGGAAAAAAGTTGAAGAACAACTTGGTTTTGGAGATGGCTTTAATGAAGATACCATCCAGTATGAGGTTTTACTTGAAAAATTAAGAGGTTTGGTAAGTGATAAGGGTGAAGAAATTGCTGCACTTTTACAGAATTTAATTCAAAATGATAGTGAATTTGGTGATAAGGATATATAGATGATCAAGCTTAGTGAAGAACAAAAAATGGTTTATGATGATTTATCGATGCCTGAAAAGGTAGCGATTTTTCTTATACAGCTTGGTGAAGATGCTACAACTTCTGTTTTTTCGCATATGGAAATTGATGTTATTACAGAAATTTCACGATATATTGCTATGGCAAAAAATGTTGATAGATCTGTAGCAACAGCTGTTTTGGAAGAATTTTATACCTTACTTCAATCTAATCAATATATTAAAAGTGGTGGTTTAGAATACGCTAAAGAAATACTATTTCGTACTTTTGGTCCTGAAATTGCTAATAAAATTCTTGAAAAACTTACTAAAAGTATGGAAAATAATCAGAATTTTGCTTATTTGGCACAAATTAAACCTCAGCAACTTGCTGATTTTATTGTAAAAGAACATCCACAAACTATTGCTCTTATTTTAGCACACATGGATTCAATTCATGCTGCGGAAACTTTAGAGTATTTTAGTGATGAATTAAGAGCTGAAGTTGTGATCAGAATGGCAAATCTTGGGGATATTTCTCCAAGCATTATTAAAAGGGTTTCTGCTGTATTGGAAAGCAAGCTTGAAAGTCTTACTTCTTATAAAGTTGAAGTGGGTGGTCCAAGAGCCGTGGCTGAAGTGCTTAATCGCTTGGGACAAAAGGCTTCTAAATCTACTATTACTTATATTGAACAAAGTGATGAGAGGCTGGCTGAAACTATTAAAGAACTTATGTTTACTTTTGATGATATACAAAAACTCAGCACTCAAGCAATAAGAGAAATTTTAAAAGTAGCAGATAAAAAAGATCTTATGATAGGTCTTAAAGGAGCTAGTGAAGAATTAAAACAAAAATTCTTAGCAAATATGTCTACACGTGCGAGTGAAGCTTTTCTTGAAGAAATGGGATTTTTGGGAGCTGTGCGTGTGAAAGATGTTGAAGATGCGCAAAGAAAAGTGGTTGAAGTGGTTCAAAAATTAGCAGAACAAGGCCTAGTTCAAACAGGCGATGCTGATGAAATGATAGAGTAGGTAGAAAATGGCTAGTCGTAGTAATGTTATTTCAGGTGCAACTTCAGAACAGCATGTTGTTGAAGGTTATCATTTTAAGGTTATTTCAGAATTTGATAATAAAGTAGAGAAAAATACTCAAGAAAATGAGAAAGCAATTCCCACTCCTACAACGCCAGAATTAAAACAAGAAGAAGTGTCCAATTTAGAACCTATACAAAATGAATCCAATACAATACCTGCTTTTCAACCAAGTTTTGTAGAGGATTTACTTAAAAAAACTGATGAAATGTCAAGCAATATTATAAAACTTCAAATGCAAATTGAAAGTCAAGAAAATGAATTTAACAATCGCTTAAATTCTGAACTTGAAAATGCTAAAGAAAAATTTTCAAAAGAAGGATACGAAAAAGCTAAGATAGAATTCCAAAAAGAATTAGATGAATTAAAAGATAAATATTTAAAAAGCATTGCCAAGCTTGATGAAGCTTGTATAAAATTAGATTCTTTTATAGAAAAAAATGAAAAAGAATTAGCTGATACAGCTATAGATATAGCTAAAGAAGTTATTATTAAAGAACTTGAAAATAATTCTAGCAAAATCGCATATGCTTTAGCTCAAAATTTAGTGAGTGAATTAAAAGGGGCTAATGCAATTGAAATTAAGGTTAATTCTAATGATTATGATTATTTAAAAGAGCATTTTAATGAGTTTAAACACATAAAAATAAGCCTTGATGATGCTATTAGCAAAGGAAGTGTGATTATCTTAAGTGATGCTGGAAATATAGAATCTAATTTAAATTCTCGTTTGACTAAAATTAAAAAGATGATCAATAATGAATGAGATTTTTACCCACACTCAAGAAAAACTACAATCTTTAAGCATTAAAGAACTTGAAAATCTTGCTCAAAAAATTAGAGAAGAAATTATAAAAATTGTTTCTAAAAATGGTGGACATTTAAGTTCTAATTTAGGAGCAGTAGAGTTAACAATAGCTATGCATACAGTTTTTGATGCAAAAAATGATCCTTTTATTTTTGATGTTTCACATCAATCTTATACTCATAAACTTTTAAGCGGAAAAGAAAAAATTTTTCATACTTTAAGACAAATAGATGGGCTAAGTGGTTATACAAAGCCTAGTGAAGGAGACTATTTTATCGCTGGACACTCTAGCACATCTATTTCTTTAGCAGTTGGAGCTTGTAAAGCTATAGCTTTAAAGAATGAAAAACGCATCCCTGTGGCACTCATAGGTGATGGAGCTTTAAGTGCAGGAATGGCTTATGAAGCTTTAAATGAGTTAGGAGATTCTAAATTTCCTTGTGTTATAATCTTAAACGACAATGAAATGAGTATTTCAAAACCAATAGGCGCTATTTCAAAATATCTTTCTCAAGCAATGGCGACACAGTTTTATCAGAATTTTAAAAAACGAGTCGTAAAAATGTTAGATGTTTTACCTGATTCTGCAACTTATATGGCTAAGCGTTTTGAAGAAAGTTTTAGATTGATTACTCCTGGGCTTTTATTTGAAGAGTTAGGACTTGAATATATAGGTCCTATAAATGGACATAACTTAACAGAAATTATTTCTGCTTTAAAACAAGCAAAAGCAATGCAAAAACCTTGTGTAATTCATGCTCAAACCTTAAAAGGTAAGGGTTATGCTTTAGCAGAAGGTCAGCATTCTAAATGGCATGGCGTAGGAGCTTTTGATATTAATAGTGGTGAACTTTTAAAAAAAAGTTCTACTAAAAGTGCAACTGAAATTTTTTCTCAGAAATTATTAGAATTAGCAACAAAATATGAAAATATTGTAGGTGTTACAGCTGCTATGCCTAGTGGAACAGGTCTTGATAAATTAATTGAGAAATTTCCTAAAAGATTTTGGGATGTTGCAATTGCTGAGCAGCATGCAGTGACTTCTATGGCAGCCATGGCAAGAGAAGGATTTAAACCTTTTATAGCTATATATAGCACTTTTTTACAACGTGCTTATGATCAGGTGATTCATGATTGTGCTATTATGAATTTAAATGTTGTTTTTGCTATGGATAGAGCTGGTATAGTAGGTGAAGATGGGGAAACACATCAGGGTGTTTTTGATGTGAGTTTTTTAGCACCTTTACCTCATTTAACTCTTGTTGCCCCTAGAGATGAGTTAATGATGGAAAATATTATAGAATATGCTTATTTTCATAAAGGACCTTTAGCTTTTCGTTACCCTAGAGGTAGTTTTATTTTGGATAAAGAATTTAATCCTTCTAAAGTAGAATTAGGCAAAGCACAATGGCTAATAAAAAATGAAAAAAGCGAAATTGCTTTTATAGGTTATGGACAAGGCGTGGGCAAAGCTTGGCAAGTCTTAAATGAAATGCAAGAAAACATTGATCTTATAGATTTAATTTTTGCTAAACCTTTGGATGAGATGCTTTTAAAAGATTTGGCTAAAAAAAGTAAAATTTGGTTTGTATTTAGTGAAAATGCTAAAATTGGTGGAGTAGCAAGTTTACTGCAAGCTTTTATTCAAAAAAATGATTTGGAGATTAAGATCATTTCTTTTGAATATGAAGATGAATTTATCGAGCATGGAAAAACAAGTGAAGTAGAAAAAAAATTAAAACTTGATATTGAAAGTATAATAGAAAAAATAAAATTATATTTGTAATAATTAATTTTATTTTATTAGATGATAAAAAATATTACTTGATATAAACTTCTTTTAATGAAAAATTTATTATCATTCCTTTCATTATAAATTTTTAAGGATTGTTGATAATGGAAATATTACAAATGCTTAAAAAGCATGATTTAAAAGCTACTCCACAAAGATTGTGCATCTTAAAGATTTTAAAAAGACATGAACATCCAAATATTGAAGAGCTTTATGAAGAAATCAAACAAGAATATCCTTCCATATCGCTCGCTACGGTTTATAAGAATTTAAATACTTTAAGAGAACAAGGTTTAGTTGTTGAAATCAATGCTTTAAATCAAAAAACTTGTTATGACATTTATGAAGAAGAACATATGCATATTGTTTGTTCTAAATGTGGAAATATAGAGGATCTTAGTTTTAAGGATGTGAAACTTAAGGAATATCAAGAATTTTTAGAAAAGAAAATAGGAAGCTTGATTAATTATTTAGCGGTTTGCACCTATATTGATAGTTGCAAAAAGTGTCATTAAGGAAAATAAAGTTAAAATAACCTATTAATTTAAAGGTTATTTTAATGGTATATGAAATTCAAAAAAATTTTTTACTTCCAGATACTACGCTTTTAAAAAATCTTCAAGAAGACGGTATTTTATTTAAAATTCACGAACTTGAGATTTTTTATACCAAAATAACCTACTCTCAAAGTGTAAAATTTAAGAGTCTTGATGGCTTTTACTATAAAATTATAGAAACTAATGATAAAATTCTAGAGCAGAATCAAGAAGAACAAATATCGAAAAAAGAATTTGAAAAAGCTCGTAAAAAAAGTATAGGAAAAGGTATTAAAAAGAAACGTTACGAGTTTAAATTTTGTTCTTTGAAAAGTTTTATTGAGGTTTATAATAAATCTAAAATTTGTATTTTAAAAATTTTTTTTCCAACTTTAGATGAGGCAAATCGTTTTATCTTGCCATATGAATTTAAAATTCAAAAAGAATTTGATTATATTTTAGATTCTAAATTTATAACTCTTTATGGTTGTGATTTTGAACAAATTAACATAGAAAAATATTTTAAAAGTATTGAAAAGAATCAGGTCTTTGATTTAAAATTTTCAGGTTTAATCAATGCTTTTGAAGGTTATAGAATTTTTCTATTTTATCTTTTTAAAAAATTAAAATTTTATTGGAATTTAGCTTTAGATAAGAAAAAAGAAGAGTATTTTTATCAATTTATTTCTTATGCTGATAAAATCAATATAATTTTATCTGATACTGAAGAAATTTTTGATAAGAATTTGAATACAAATTTATCTTTAAGATTTCAAGAAATTGTTGAAAAATCTAATATTTTTTTTCAAAATGATAAAAATATTGAAGCATTACTTTTATTTTTAAGTAGTGAAAATTTACAAAGTTTGTTTAGCGATTTTGATTTTTTTATAAAAGAAAATTCTTTTTATGAAGGTTCTCAAAAGGATAAACTTTTTAAACAAATTTTAGCGGATGAATTTAGAAAAAAATTGATTTTTTTTAAAAAAAATTTATTGAAAAATTTTGAGAATGAAAAATTTTCAAGAAGTTTTTCAGGATTATTAATTTTTTTAGAATATTTTTGTAATTTTTTTGATATAAAACCTTTAAATAAACTCAATGAAAAATTTTTTCTTTTTAAAGACAGGGAAAAAATAATTGTAAAAATCATAAAAAAAAGGGAAAAATTTTTTAAATTAATCTCTCGAATAAATAGAGAATTAAAAATTTACAAAGGGTATTAATGCAAAAACAAGATAAAATCATAGAAATGTTCAATGAAATTGCTCCAAGTTATGATAAGGCCAATAGAATTTTAAGTTTTGGAGTTGATATAAGTTGGCGTAAATACGCTTGTAAAAAGGTTTTAAAGTATTATAAACCAGATTTTATCAGTATAGTCGATGTTGCATGTGGAACAGGCGATATGATTGCCATATGGCAAGAAAAAGCTAGAATGCTTTCTAAAAATATTACAAGTATTAAAGGTATTGATCCAAGTGAGGGTATGTTAGAAATTGCTAAACAAAAATTTCAAAATATTGATTTTATACAAGCAAAGGCTCAAAATTTACCTTTAGAAAACCAAAGCGTTGATATTGTAAGTATAAGTTATGGAATTCGTAATGTAGTAGAAAGAAAACAGGCTTTAAGTGAATTTTTTAGAGTCTTAAAAAAAGGAGGAATTTTTGTTATTTTGGAATTTACAAAAAGAGAAAAAGGTGGATTTATAGCAACTTTAAGAGATTTTTATTTGAAAAATATTTTACCAACTTTAGGTGGAATTATCAGTAAAAATAAAAGTGCGTATGAATATTTGCCTAATTCTATTGATGAATTTTTAAGTAAGGAAGAATTTATAAAAGAATTAAATGATTGTGGTTTTGAAATATTAGATTTTAAAAGCTTTAGTTTTGGTGTTAGTTCAATGTTTATAGCTAGAAAATTATGACCCCAAGTGAATTAAATTTAAAAGCTAAGGCTTTATTAGAAACACATTTTATTGATATTGTACTTAGTGGTGAAATTTCAAAAATCACTATCCATGGTTCAGGACATTGGTATTTTGACTTAAAAGATGAGAAATCAAGCATAGCTTGTGTTATGTTTAAAAATAATAATTCAAAAGTTCACTTTAAACCCGAAGTAGGGGATTTACTAGAGTTAGTTGGCAATGTTAGCTTATATTCTGAAAGTGGACGATATCAATTTGTTGCCAATAGTATGAAAAAATCTGGATTTGGCGATTTGGAAAGCCAATTTATTGCCCTAAAAGAAAAATTACAAAAAGAAGGTATGTTTGATAGTATTCATAAAAAAAACTTACCTAAATTTCCAAAAAAAGTAGGAATTATCACTTCGAAAACTTCAGCTGCTTTGCAAGATATGTTAAAGCTTATTTATCAAAAAGAATATTTTTTAGCCAAAATTTATGTATTTAATGCTTTAACTCAAGGTAGTACAGCGCCAAATTCTTTGATTAATGCTCTAAAAAAAGCTGATACTATGAATCTTGATGTCCTTATTATGGCTAGAGGAGGCGGTAGTCGGGAGGATCTTTTTTGCTTTAATGATGAAAATTTAGCAAGAGCAATTTTTAAAGCCCAAACTCCTATTATTTCAGCTATTGGACATGAAATTGATTATGTTATTAGTGATTTTGTTGCTGATCTTAGGGCTCCAACACCTTCAGCAGCTATAGATTTTTTATTTTATTCCAAGTTAGATTTAGAGCAAAATTTGGACAACTTAGAAGAAAAATTTAGAAAAGAAATAAATCAAAAGATACAAAATTATCAAGATTTGCTTTTAAATTTATATCAGATTTTTAAAGCTAAATCTTTTAAAAAAACTATAGGAGATAAAGAAGAACAAATTACATTTTTGATTAAACAGATTAGACTTTTAATTAAAAATAAATTAGAAAAAACGAATTTAAAATTAGAAAAAATAGAAAATTCTTTTTTTCAACACGAAAATTTTTTAAAAAAAAGTGAAAATTTAATTTCATTAAGCCATAATGGTAAAATAGTAAAATTACAAGATTTAAAACATGGCGATACGGTGCTTTTAAGCTCTCAAATTATACAAAAAAAAGCAAAAATTTTAGAGGAGTGAAGATGAGAAAGATTAATTTTAGTGCAGGTCCTTCTACTTTACCTTTAGAAATTTTAGAGCATGCAAGAAATGAATTATGTGATTATCAGGGTAAAGGTTATTCTATTATGGAAATTTCACATCGCTCTAAAGTTTTTGAAGAAATCCATTTTGGAGCTATGAAAAGGGCTAAAGAGATTTATGGTTTAAATGATGAATATGAAATTCTCTTTTTGCATGGAGGTGCTAGTTTACAATTTGCAATGATACCTATGAATTTATCTTTAGGTGGAATTTGCGAATATGTTAATACAGGAATTTGGACTAGTAAGGCTATTAAAGAAGCTCAAATTTTAGGCGTTAATGTTAAAGTGGTTGCTAGTAGTGAAGAAGATGAATTTAATCATATTCCAAATATTGATTTTAGTGATCATGCTGATTATGCTTATATTTGCTCAAATAATACTATTTATGGAACACAATTTAAAGATTATCCTAAAACAAAAAGTCCTTTGATCGTAGATGCTTCGAGCGATTTTTTTTCTAAAAAAATTGATTTTTCAAATATAGCTCTTTTTTACGGTGGAATACAAAAAAATGCTGGAATTTCTGGATTAAGTTGTGTTTTTATACGCAAGGATATGGTTGAAAGATCACGCTATAAAAATTTAACTAGCATGCTTAAATATTCTATCCATGCTGAAAATCAGTCTTTATATAATACACCTCCAACTTTTGCTATTTATATTTTTGATTTGGAAACAAAATGGATTTTAAAGCAAGGTGGACTTGATCAAATATATAATAGAAATTTAAAAAAAGCTACAATGCTTTATGATTGTATAGATTTAAGTGAAGGATTTTATAAAGGGCATGCTCATAAAAAAGATAGATCTTTGATGAATGTTAGTTTCTCGATTAATAAAGATCTAGATCCTATTTTTGTTCAAGAGGCTGAAAAAGAAGGATTGATAGGTTTAAAAGGACATAGAATTTTAGGTGGAATTAGAGCGAGTATTTACAATGCTATCTCTTTAGAACAGGTGCAAATTTTATGTGAATTTATGGAAGAATTTAAAAGGAAATATCAATGATAAAACGTTATGATGAATGTCAAAGAATGTCTCAAATTGTTGTTTATGATGATTATTTTACAACAGCTGGGCAAGTAGCTTTTGATCCTAAGGGTGATATTAAAAAACAAACAAAAGAAGCTCTAGAAGAAATTGAACTTTTACTTAAAAAAATAGGTGCTGATAAAAATTCTCTCATACAAATTCAAATATGGCTTTCCAATATGGAAGATTTTGAAGCTATGAATGAAATTTATGATGAGTGGATTAAAGAATATGCTAAACCTGTAAGAGCTTGTGTTCAAAGTATTTTAGCAGAAGGTTACCTTATAGAAATTCAAGCTTTTGGTAAGATAAGCAATAAATAATAAATTTTTATTGCTTAAAGTTTTCTCCTCCAAATTTTAATAAAGCAGAACCCCAAGTAAATCCCCCTCCAAAGGCGTCAAGTAAAATCAAATCCCCTTTTTTAAGACGTCCTTCTTCATAGGCATCATTCATAGCCATAGGTATAGATGCTGCTGAAGTGTTGCCATATTTATGCACTGTAACAACACATTTTTCATCGCTTAAATTTAGCCTTTCTTGAACAGCTTTGATTATGCGTAAATTCGCTTGATGAGGAATAAAAAGATCTATATCTTTAGAGCTAATATTGTTTTTTGTTAGAATATCAATAACATCATTGCTAAGTGTTTGTACTGCTATTTTAAAGACCTCATTTCCTTTCATTTGCATCATTAAAGGATGGCAAATGCTAGATTTTTTGGATCTTTGTGTCATTAAAAGATGTCCAAAGTTACCATTGCTTGCTGTGTGAATATCAAGGATAGTATTTTGTTTATCAAGACTTACAATACCTGCTCCTGCACCATCTCCAAAGAGAATACACATGCTTCTATCATTATAATCAATAATAGAGCTTGTTTTTTCTGCTCCTATAATAAGAACATTTTTTTTAAGACCACTTTCTACAAAAGCTTTAGCTTGTTCTAATAAATAAATAAATCCAGTACAAGCAGCTGAAATATCAAAAGCTGTGATATCTTTAAGTCCTAAATTTGCAGCAATTTTGCAAGCAGTAGATGGCATAGTAAAATAATCAGGACTTAAAGTTGCAACAAGTAAAGCATCAATATCTTCAATTTTTAAATTCGCTCTTTGAATAGCTTTTATAGCCGCTTTGGTTCCTAAATCACTGGTTTGTTCATCATCATCAGCAATTCTACGTTCTTTTATTCCAGTGCGTTTAACAATCCATTCATCGGTTGTATCTACCATTTTTTCAAGATCAAAGTTATTTAAAATTTTATTAGGTATATAAGAAGCTATACTTTTTAAACTTGCTTTAGCCATTGTATTTCTCTAGTTCATTTTCGATTAAAGTATTAATATTAGATTTTCCAAAATTGATCGCTTGAAAAATAGCATTTTTAATTGCCCTAGCATCGCTTTTTCCATGACTGATTATCACACAACCATTTACTCCTAACAAAGGTGCTCCACCATATTCTTGCCAATCCATATGTTTCTTAAGCTTTTTAAAACAAGGTTTCATCATCAAAGCACCTAATTTTGCGAAGATTGATTGTCGAACTTCTTTTTTTAAAATTTGAAAAATAGCTGTCGCCACTCCTTCGCACGCTTTTAGAATCACATTGCCACTAAATCCATCACAAATTAAAATATCAATTTCGCCATTAAAAATATCTCTACCTTCAGCATTTCCAATAAAATTTGGGATTTGTTTCATCATTTGATGTGCTTCTTTGGTAAGTTCATTTCCCTTACATTCTTCTTCTCCATTGGATAACAATGCTAGACGAGGTTTAGAAATTTTCATCAATTCTCTAGCATAAATATCTCCCATAATAGCAAATTGAAATAAATGTTCGGCCTTGCAGTCTGTATTCGCTCCTACGTCTAAAAAAAGAGTTTTGTTGACTACATTTGGCATTAAAGTAGCAATTGCAGGTCTTAAAACCCCTTTTAATCTTCCAAGTCTTAAAGTAGCTAAAGACATACTTGCTCCACTATGACCAGCCGAAACAATAGCCTTAGCTTTGCCATCTTTAACTAATTCTATAGCTTTATAAATTGTAGTATCTTTGCGTTTTAAAGCATCAGTGGCATTTTCTTCCATAGAAAAAACTTCACAAGCTTCTTCATATTGGATATATTGCTCAAAATCTTTTGGAATTAGGGGTTTTAAAATTTTAGGATTGCCTACAAGTATAGCATTAAAAGGTTTTTCTTTTAATGCTTCAATAACGCCTTCTATAATAGGTTTTTCCCCAAAATCTCCCCCCATTGCATCAACAGCAATGCTTATCATTGATTTTAATATTCCTTGGTATTTGGGTTAGCGCGATGTGGCATTTTATAACTGCCATCTTTATCTTTTATAGGCATAGGAAGATTAACTTTATAGTGAGTTCTTCTTTTTGCTGCACGAGTTTTACTTACTCTTCTCTTAGGTACTGCCATTTTATCTCCTTTTAATATAAATTAATTTTTATTTTTACAGTGATTACAATAAAAATAATCACTCAAATAAGCTTCAAGTTCACTAATCGCAACTTCTATAATATCAATTTGTCCATCAAAAAATTCTATGGTATTGCTTAATTTATTGTCTTCGTCTTTAAAGATACCATCACTTGCAAAAAGTTCTAAATTCTCATGAACATGAAGTTCCAATTCTTCACCACAGCTATCACAAGGTCTATAAACAAAACCTTGCATTATTGCATTTATTTTAACAAGTTTTGTATTTATTTTTGCTAAATTTCCTTCAAAAATTATATTTTCAAGATTAAGTTTAAAAGGATAGTTTGTATTATTAATCTTTGAAAAATTAATTTTCATTTAGCAAATTTCGTTTGATTTAAAGAAAAACTCAATTTCGTTATTTGCGTTTTCTAAACTATCACTTCCATGAACGGCATTTGCATCAATACTTTCTGCAAAATCTGCTCTAATGGTTCCTGATTTAGCTTCTTTTGGATCAGTTGCTCCCATTAATTCTCTATTTTTCATTACAGCATTTTCACCTTCCAATATAGAAACAACAACTGGACCACTAATCATAAAATTTACTAAATCTTTAAAAAAAGATCTTTCTTTGTGAATAGCATAAAAATTTTCTGCTTGTTCGCTTGTAAGTTGAATTTTCTTTAATGCAATTATTTTAAGCCCATTGCTTTCAAAGCGATCTAGAATTTTACCTATAAGATTCTTTCGAACAGCATCTGGTTTGATGATCGATAAAGTTCTTTCCATGATAAACTTACTCCTAAAATAATACCAAAAGTAATTAAGATTTGTTTTTTTGTATATTAAGCAAAGTTGAAATTATACTGGATTTTTTTTAAAAAAAATTAAATAAAAGCTAGTAAAAACTAGCTTTTTTATAGATTAAGCAAAAACTGGAGTATCTCCATTTCTCATATCTGCACCGATATTATCACGGCTTGGTTGCCCAGAAGCAACTTCACTCCATACTATACATCCATCAGTTGGGCAAGCGCTTGCACAGGCTGGTTGATCATTGTGACCTACACACTCAACACATTTATCTGCATAAACATAATAACTATCTTGTCCTTCTGGATTGCTAGCATCATCAACAATAGCACTCACAGGACACTCATCAATACAAGAGCCACAAGCAATACAAATATCTGTAATTTTTACAGCCATCTTTTTTCCTTTTAATTTGAGATTTTACAAAAAAATTGTATCATACTATTCTTAAAAAAACTAAAATTTTGATAATCAAAAAATTAAAATTTTGATAATAATATTATAATACTATAAAATTACATTTATAAAATTACTTATTAAATATTTGCTAAATTTAAGTTTGAATAATATATTTATTGCAATTATTTTAAAAATTTTTTAAAGATTTAAATGATATAATTTTGTTACTAATAAAATTTATTAATTAGGAGAAAAATATGATCGTTACAAAAAAAGCTTTAGATTTTACTGCGCCTGCAGTATTAGGAAATAATGAAATAGTTCAAGATTTTAATCTTTATAAAAATATAGGACCAAAAGGTGCTGTAGTATTTTTTTATCCAAAAGATTTTACTTTTGTGTGCCCTTCAGAAATTATTGCTTTTGATAAAAGATATCAAGAATTTAAAAATCGTGGTATTGAAGTAATTGGAATTTCAGGAGATAATGAATTTTCACATTTTGCTTGGAAAAATACACCAGTTAATCAAGGTGGTATTGGCCAAGTTAAATTTCCACTTGTAGCAGATTTAACAAAACAAATTGCTAGAAATTTTGATGTTCTTTATGCTGAAGCAGTAGCACTTAGAGGTTCTTTCTTATTAGATGCTGATGGAACAGTTCGTCATGCAGTTATTAATGATTTACCATTAGGTAGAAATATCGATGAGATGATTAGAATGGTAGATACTATGCTTTTCACAAATGAACATGGCGAAGTTTGTCCAGCTGGTTGGAATAAAGGTGATGAAGGTATGAAAGCCGATCCTAAAGGTGTTGCTGAATATCTTAATAAAAACGAAAATAAACTATAATCAATATGCCTCTTTAAGAGGCATTCTTTCTTAATAAAACTTCTAATAATTTTATTGAATTTCATAACTTTTCATTATATAATTTTCTTATAATTTTAATTAGGATTACCAATGCCAGGCGAAGATCAAGAAAAAACCGAAGAGCCCACGTCCAAAAAAATAGAAGATGCTCGTAATGAAGGTAATGTTCCAAAATCTCAAGACGCTGCAGCTATAGTAACTTTAATAATAGGCTTAGCCGTTACTTTATTTACTATGGGTTTTATAGGGGAAAGAATTACAAATTTATATAGATATTATCAAAGTTTTGTAGGCATAGAGTTAGATTTGCGTATCGTTCAAGGTATTATGATTAAAAGTATTTTAGAGGTTTTAATCATGCTTGCCCCTATAGTTTTAAGTATTATGGTGGCTGGAGTTTTAGGTAATATTATGCAATTTGGTTTTATTTTTACCACTAAACCTATTATGCCAAATTTAGGAAAAATTAATCCCTTAAAAGGAATTAAAAATTTAATTTCTTTAAAAAAGATATTAGATACTTTTAAAATTCTTTTAAAAGTAGGGGTGGTTTTTACTATAGCTTTTGTAGTTCTCTTAAAATTTATGAATGAATTACCACTTCTTGAACGCTACAACTTAGTTGAACAACTTAATTGGCTTAGAG
Source organism: Campylobacter sp. RM10537 (assembly GCF_022369435.1). Taxonomy (NCBI): domain Bacteria; kingdom Pseudomonadati; phylum Campylobacterota; class Epsilonproteobacteria; order Campylobacterales; family Campylobacteraceae; genus Campylobacter; species Campylobacter molothri. The sequence goes on from NZ_CP059597.1 coordinate 115,999, forward strand.
ATAAAGTTATTATTTTAGCTTCTATTGTAATTATTGCTTTTTTAGTGATCGCTGTTTTAGATGTTTTTTTGGTACGATTTCAATATTTTAAAAGTTTGCGAATGAGTAAACAAGAGATAAAAGATGAATACAAGCAAATGGAAGGAGATCCGCAAGTTAAAGGTAGAATCAGGCGTTTGCAAATGGAAGCTGCGAGGCGTCGTATGGTGCAAGATGTTGCTGGAGCTGATGTTGTAATTACAAACCCTACACATTATGCTGTTGCGATACGTTACGATACTACAAAAGAGCAAGCACCTCGCGTGGTGGCTAAGGGAGTTGATTTTCTTGCTTTACGTATCAAACAAGTTGCCTATGATAATAACGTAGTGGTTTATGAAAATCCCCCTTTAGCAAGAGAGCTTTATAAGGTTTGTGATGTTGATGATTTAATTCCTAGGGAATTATTTAAAGCAGTTGCTGAAGTATTAGGCTTTGTTTATAATACTAATAATAAAGGGCGTTTAGCTGGCCAAGTAAAGAAAAATAATGGTTGAAAAGAGTAAATTATTTACTCTTTTGAATAAGATTTAATACAGATTGCTTAGCATCTTTATCTTGTGTATCGACTTTAAAATAAATTTCTACTCGATTATTTTCTAAAGCTTGAGGATTTCCATTTAAAGGATCATTAAGCCCATAGCTTTTCAAGGTAATATTTTTGGTGTTAATTCCACCTTCCATAAGATATTTTAAAACACTTTGAGCTCTAGCATATCCCAATTCATAACTTCTAAGAGAAGATTCGCTATTATCTGTATAGCCTCTTATTTCAATTTTTACTTGAGGTGGTAAATATGAAATGAGCTGAGCTATGCGTTTTAAATAATCTTGAATATCAGCAGATTCTATTTCAGAGCTATTTTTTTTAAATTCAACTTTAGAAGGTAGATTGAGTATTTCTTGATTATCCGATTGATCCAGTGCAGCTTGAAGTTTTTTGATGATTTCTTGTTGTGTAAGAGTCATTTTTTTTAATTTATTTAATTCATCATCTTTTTCTTCTTGAGAACCTTTAAATTTATGGGTATCTTGATTTTGTTGTTGTATTGTTTGAGTTGCAGTATAATCAAAAATTTTAACAAATTCAGTTTTTAAGGCTTCTACTTTAGCTGGATTGGTTTTTGAAATAGCCCAAAGAGCGATAAAAAGTGCTAAAAGTAAAGATAAAAAATCTGCATAAGGGACAGCCCATTTTTCACCAGCTGGGCATTCTGGACATTTTACTTTTTTAGCCATTTTTAACCTTTATCAAATTGTGAAATTCTAACATCATCATGACTTAGAAAATTAAAGAGTTTAGCTTCCAAATCCCTAGGATTTGCTCCTTCTGCTATACCTTTAATAGCTTCTGTAATTACAATCTGCTCTTTAACAAACTCCATTCCATTAGCTTTTAATTTTCTACCCCATGGAGTATATAAAGCATATGCCCCAAAGATTCCTGTAACTGTAGCTGTAAATGCACCTGAAATACCTGCTGCCATTGCTTGAGGGTTATCTAAAAGTTTAAGGGCCAAAATCAAACCAAAAACAGCTCCAACGAGTCCCATAGTTGGACAAGTTTCTCCAAAGACTATCCAATATTCAGCACATTCTTTATAGTGTTCTTCTAATTGTTCGGTTTGAATTTCCATACTTTCATGAATTTCTTCAAAACTTTTACCATCAACGAGCATCATCATAGCATTTTTCAAAAATTCATTTTCAATTTCATTAGTTCTTGATTCAAGAGCTAAAAGCCCATCTCTACGTGCTATAACTGCAAATTCAATCAATTGAGCTATTCTTTCTGGTAAATTAACCCCAGAGCCTTTGAAAACAATTTTTAATTCTTTATAAGCCGCTTTAACGATTTTTTTATGAGTTGAAGTCATTGCACAAAAAGCAGCAGTTGGCATAACGATAAGAAAAGAAGAAAGGTGAATAACATGTAAAGGATTCCCCCCTTCTAAAATATCCCCTACAGAAATACTTGTTACCGCAAGAACCATCCCTAGTATGGTTGAAAGATCCATTAAATTCTCCTTATTTACTCAAATCGCCCCATTTTTTGGCGATGCTAGAACTTGTTTGCAATTTTACTTTTAATTTTACTATATTTTCCATAATATCACTAGCTTTTTTAACAAAATTTATACATAAATCATCTTTAACTTCAAAAATTAATTCATCATGAATTTGTAAAATAAGTTTTTTGTTTTCATTTAAATCTTTTGAAATTTCTATCATGGCTAATTTTATAATATCCGCAGCAGATCCTTGCAAAATAGAATTAATACTTTCTCTTTCATACATAGCTAATTGCATAGGTTTTGCATTTTCAAAATCAAAATAACGTTTGCGTCCTAATAGAGTCGAGATAAAACCATTTTGTTTTGCTTCTTTTTTAACCTTTTCAAAATAATTTTTAATACTAGTGAAATTTTGAAAATATTTTTCTATATAAGATTTTGCAAGATTGGTTTCAATTTTTAAATTTTTACTTAAAGTTTTATAACCCATTCCATAAATGAGACCAAAATTAATACTTTTTGCTATACTTCTTGTTTGATAATTATTTTCTCCAAAAATCATTAAAGCTGTTTTAGCATGAATGTCTTCATTTTTTTCAAAAGCGTTTAAAAGTTTTTCATCTTCACTAAAATGAGCTAGCATTCTAAGTTCTATCTGAGAATAATCAAGACTAATAAAACTAAAACCATCTTGAGCGATAAAACATGATTTATAATCTTTAGCGTATTGTCCATGAGCAGGGATATTTTGTAAATTTGGATCTTTTGAGGAAAGACGTCCTGTAGCAGTCCCAGTTTGTAAAAAACTTGAGTAAATACGTGAATTTTTATCTTTTAAAGCTAATTTTATTAAAGGTTCGCAATAGGTAGAATAAAGTTTTGCAAGCTCTCTATAATCTAGAATTTTGGCTACAACTGGATGTTGATCAATGATTTCATTTAAAACTTTTTCATCTGTAGAATACCCAGTTTTGGTTTTTTTGCCACTAGGAAGTTTTAGCTTTTCAAATAGTATATCTCCTACTTGTTTTGGCGAGTTAAGATTAAATTTATCTTGGCATAGCGTATAGATTTCTTCACTTAAATTTTTAATTTCATTCTCGAATTTTTTCATTAAATTTTCAAGTGATTTTGTATCAAGTTTAATGCCATTTTCTTCCATCATCATAATGATTTTTATGAAATTAAATTCATAATTTTTAGCAATTTCTAATAAGCTAGAATCAAGATTTTTTAAAAAATAAAGATAAAATTTTAAGGTAATATAAGCATCTTCAGCTGCGTACTCGCAAGCTTTTTCAAGTTCTACATTTGCAAAATTTTCGCCTTTTTTTACAATATTTTCAAAATGCAAAGTTTCATAATCAAAAAGTCTAAGGGCTAAATCATCCATATTAACTTTTAAAGATGGATTAAAAAGCCAAGCTAAAACCATAGTATCTGCGTAATTTTTTGGAGGATTTAGAGCAAAATTATTTTGAATAATTTGAAAATCATATTTTAGATTGTGTCCTATTACAAAATGTTTAAAAATTAATTCTATTGCTCTTTTAGCACTAATAAGTGAAATTTGCTCTTTGACTCCTAAATAGCTATGTGTCAAAGGTACATAAAAGGCTTCATTTTCATTGATGCAAAAACTAAATCCTACAATTTTAGCTTCTTTGGTGTCAAGTCCTGTCGTTTCTGTGTCAAAAGCTATAATACTTTCTTGATCAAGTGAATTTAAAATGTCAAAAAGTTTATTTTCATTTAAAATTAACTTAGCTTTAAAATCTAATTTTTTATCTTGATTTTCAGCGTTATTGTGTATTTTTTTTAGTAAAGAATTAAGCTCATAATGTTTTAAAATTTCAAGCACATTTAAAAGAGGTTCACCTTCAGGAAACATAGATTTTTCAAGTAAATTTTCAAATTTTAAATCTTCATATAAAGAAGTGAGTTTTTTGCTCAAAAAAGCATTCTCTTTTCCTTCTAAAAGCATAGAACGAGTTCTTTCATTGCGAATCAATGTTAAATTTTCATATATATTTTCAATATTTTCAAATTCATCAAGTAATTTTTTAGCTCCTTTAGCTCCTATACCTTTAACTCCTGGAATATTATCTGAAGTATCGCCACAAAGTGCTAAAAAATCTCTAATTTGACAAGGTTTAACGCCATATTTTTCTAAGCAAGCTTCCTCGTTATACTCATTTTTTGAAATAGGACTATAAATACTTGTTTTTCCATTTTTTATAAGCTGATAAAGATCTTTATCTTGGGTAATAATACGGATAAAAATATCCTTATCTTTAAAAGTTTTTACTACAGAAGCGATGATATCATCAGCTTCATATCCTTCGCAAGAAATATTCATAAAGCCCATTTTTTCTATCATTTGTATGCAAATTGGAATTTGTTCTAATAATTCAGAAGGTGGAGGAGTTCTATTTTGTTTATAATTTGGATCGATATCACTTCTAAAAGTTTTTCCTTTAGAATCTAAGGCAAAAATAATGTAATCACTTTGATATTCATTTTTTAAACTATAAATGAAGTTGGCAAAGCCACTAATCATTCCACTAGCTTGCCCTTGTGAATTTTTAAAACCTTTTAAAGCGTAAAAAAGTCTAAAAAAAAAGCCAAAAGTATCTATAATTGTTAAAGTTTTCAATTTTTTCTCTTTTATTTTTTAAATTTTTAAGATTTTTATATTATGTCAATTTTTATATTAAAAACTCATGATTTTAAAAATAACTTGATAAAAAAATGATGAAAAAATAGCGACTAAATTTTCCAAGTAAAATAAAAAATGCACTTTTTAAAAAAGGATATTTTGCAAAACCTAGCCCAAGTGCAAAAATATCACCAACCAAAGGCAAAAAAGTAAAAAAAGCAAAAAAAGCACCGAATTTGAAAAAATTTGTATCCCATTTTTCAAGCTTTTTTAAAGATTTTTTAAAATATTTTTCCAAAATATTTTTTTTACCTAAAAAAGCCAAACCATAGGTACTTAAGCTTCCTAAAGTGTTACCTAAAGTAGCTATTATGAGCACAAGTGATGGGTTGAAATTAAGTTTTATAAAACCTAAGACAAAAGCTTCGCTTGCCAAAGGTAAAAGAGTGCTTGAGAGAAAGCATACTAAAAAAAGTCCTAAGTAGCTTATATCACTATATAAAAAATCAAACATTTTTAATCCACCAAATAAAAATAAATATTATATAAAAAATTATAATTTTTATAGTTAGGATTGGAAATAAGACAATGAGTAAATTTTTCTCACCGTTTAATCAAATTTGATTTTTCGCTTGTTTAATATTAAGCAATCTTTTTGATATTATAATTGTTTTTATATTAATAATTTTAATCATAAAAAGGGTTAAAATGAAAAAATATTTAAGTTTAGTAATATCACTTCATTATCCAGTGTTGCTTTAGCTCCAAAGTACAAACAACAAATTAATTTATTTGCTAACATGAAGTTTGTACTAATTAGATATTTGTATATATCACTAAAATAATTATTATAGAATTAGTATATTCTCAATTATTGATACGACTTTGCGTTATATATCAAAACTTCTATTAAGCTTGAAGAAACAAAGCTTATATAGTAAAATGAGAAAAATAAAAAAATATCAAAGTAAGTAAAGATATTAATAAAAATGTCGATAATCAAACATACACTAGCAAAAAAGATCGGCTTTTAATTATATCTACTTATATCTTTAAAAGGACAGTAGGTTTTGTTTCTTTGTCTATTAATCTAGAAAGTCCTTGCACTCTTTTACAAATCATAATATTTAAATTAGGTATGGATTCGCTTTAGTTAGTTATTAAAAAAGTTTTTATTATTCTATCATTAGAACTGTCCAATCGACATAATTCAATAAAATTTTTTGTGAAATAATTATTTTTATATCTAGGTTAAAAAATTCTTTAAAATGGTATATTTTGCTTTTTAGTAATAGCTATAAATATCCATTTGCATAATTTTAAGTTCTGGCATAGGCAAAAAGATTTAAATTATGATTATAATTTTAACAACACTGCTTATAGTTTTTATCCATTTCTATATGGTCTTATTTTGAAAATATCATCATTTTAAGTTTAAAAAGCTTGAATTTAGATATATTAGAATATTTTTTATTCTAAAAAGCCTTTGGTTGTGTACTTCTACCAAGAGTTAAAATTCTATGTAATATATTAAGAGGTTTTTCATAAAGCCTTTTAATAATTTATATTTACTCTTTTAATACTTGGAGAAGCACTTTGAATAAGGGATAGAATATTCCATAGAAAATATGCAAGAGAGAATTTTGATAAAAAATCAATCTGTATTTCGACTAATACCTATTTAAAAATTTCTAAGAAACTAGGCGTTTCTTGCTCTTTTTTATTAACATAGTAGAGCAAGAACTTTTATTTGTGTATTTTAGATTAACTTTATTCCTTCGTACTTCCTATTTTACTAATTAAGCTATTAAAAAATATAGCATTTAGGTATATATAGTATTTCTAGGTTGTAATGGAATTATAGGTTTGGAAATTTTGAATTAAATTGTATTTCATAGACCTATTACACCAATACGTGTGTTTTCATAATGAGAATTAAGTACTAAGTCTATCATAGCATTGGCATAATCACTATAGCTGATTTTACTTTCATTGTTAGCATTAACTTCAAATTTTTCGCCTATGATTTTATAATGATTGGTTTTTGGAAGATCTGGTGAAAAAATAGCAGATGGACTCACATATACCCATTTAAAACCTTTTTCATTGCGTAAAAATTCCAATACTTCCGCATTTGCTTTAGCTATATCCAAATACTCTTTAGGAAAATCAGGCATATCCATAAGTCTTGTAGTATGATTCTCATCCATATATAAACTTCCAGCACCCCCTACAACAAATAATTTAACCTTGCTTCCTTGTAAAATTTCACTCAACCATTCTATATGCTTTTTATGCAAGCTTAAATTTTCCCATTCTCCAAAAGCGTCGATAATAATATCAAAATCTATCAGATCTTTAGAATCAAGCTCAAAAAGATCTTTTTGTACTATTTTAGCTTGAGGTAAAAATTCATTCATTTTAGAGCTATTGCGTACAAAACATACCGGCTCTAAATTTCTTTTTAAAGCTTCTTTGCTGATTTCTTTGCCTACTTTACCACTTGCACATAAAATTGCTATTTTCATAAATATCTCCTTTTTAAGTATTTTTACATAAAAAATGCAATCTTGAAATTATAAATATATTTACTACTAAAAATCAAGTAGATATTATTTTATAATATAGTATCTATTTTAGGAGTATTGTGTTATTTTAATATTTTAATGAGATAAATTTTTTAAAAATATGTTATAATTTTAAAAAATAAGGATTATAATGAAAAAATATCATTCTCTTTGTCCTATTGAAACCACGCTTAATTTGATAGGAAATAAATGGAAAATTTTAATTATTCGAGATTTATTGCAGGGGACTAAAAGATTTGGAGAGTTGAGAAAAAGCATTTCATCTACAAAAAATCAAAATATCTCTCAAAATGTCCTTACACAAAATTTACGAGAATTAGAAGAAGCAAAACTGATCAAACGCAAAGTTTATGCAGAAGTTCCTCCAAGAGTTGAGTACTCACTTACATCTTTAGGCAATAGTTTAGAACCCATCTTAAAAAGTCTTGAGAATTGGGGAGATAGCTATAAAAATATCGTTTAAAAAATAAATTAATATATCAATATATATTGACATATTAATTTATATATGTTTATTTTTGGAAATATTTTTACAAGGATAAAAAATGCAGTCTTTTTTAAATACTTTCAAAGAGTTTTTATATCTATTTGCTGAGCTTTCTATACTTTTTATAGCTATTTCTTTTTTAGTTTCTATATATCAATCAAAAATACGAAGGAATTTTTAAAACAACTTGCTGGTAGTAAAATTTCAAGTTATTTTAAGCTATATTTTTAGGTGCTTTAACGCTATTTTGTTCTTGTTCTACCATACCACTTTTAAGAGCTTTTTTGGAAGTGAAAGTAAAACTTAGCGTAACTTTAGTTTATCTTTTTACTTCGTCTGTTATTAATCCTATTTTTTCCATGCTTTTTGTAACTTTTGGTTTAAAGTTAAGTTTGATTTATGTGGTTTTTTTTGATATTTATTATTTCTTTTGTTTTTTCTAAATTTAATGAAGAGAGTTTTTTAAAACATATTTCTAAAAAATACAAAATCAAATATTTTTATTCAACCTTGCAATCCTAGCGATTTTATTTTTAAACAAAAATCATGTTGTGCAAATACTCAAGATAAGCCTAAAAATATAACGATAAACTATAAAGAATTATTCAAAGAAAGTTTGAAAAATTATAAAAATTATTACCTTATATGGTTGTGGCAGTTTTTATTGGTGCTTTTATTCATGGTTTTATTTCTCAAGAAATTTAAAAATACCTAAATAGCAATGAAATTTTAAGCATTATATTAGCGGTTTTTTAGGAATTTTCCTTTATTTAAGAGTGGAAACTATTATTCTTATAGGCTTAGCACTTTTGCAAATGGGAATTTCTCAACGAGTGATTATAAGTTTTTTAATCGCTGGTACTGGATGTTCTTTATCTGAGCTTATTTTACTCAAGCAAATGTTAAAATGAAATTTTTATTTGTTATGATTATTTTAGGCGTGTTTATATCTTTTGGAATTTTTATTAATTTAAGGAAATAAAATGCAAAAATTTTTAACCATTATTTCAGCGATCAATGATGAAAGTAGGGTTTTGATTTTGTATCATCTTTTAAGATATAAAGAACTTTGTGTTTGTGATTTGCAAGAGTTTTTAAACATGGATCAATCAAGACTTTCAAGACATTTAAAAATTTTAAAAGATGCGGGTTTTTGTATGTAAGACGTCAAGAAACTTGGGCGTATTATGGGATTAATGATGAGCTTTTAAAACTGCATTTAGATATTTTTGACAATATTAAAAATTTAGAGCTTAAAAATGCTATTAAAAATGAAAATATTATTATCCAAATTTGCCTTTAATATAAAATCAGCCCTTGAACTTATGTAATTTATCACAAGGTTGATAATCCTTACTTTCTAGATTAAACCTATCAATTTGATCTTTTAACATATCATCATAAATTTTTATTTTTTAGCTAGAATTTTTTCACTTTTTTTAATATTTTGATCTGATTTTGTATTTTTTTTTCTTTATTTGCTTTAACATCTCTTATCTTTTTTGGCAATTTTTATATCCAAAGAGTAAAATGTTTTATATAATGCCTAATTTGTTCTATTGATATACTTGAATTTCTAAGCCATTCTATCTATTTTACCTATCCTACATCGCTTTTTGAAAAATATTTCACACTATTTTCAATTTTTTGACAAAAGAAAACAAACCTTTTTTATTAAAGTATGGGCACTAATTTTTGTTTCTTTTTATACTTCTTTTATAGTAAAGCCATAATTTTCTTCTTTTAAATAATTATTTACAATAAAAGTTTATTTTGTATTTTATTTGATAAAATAATATTAAAAATTTTAGTTTTAAACTAAAAATAAGCATAAAATATATTTTTCAAGATTATGTTTAAAACTCTTTAGTATTTAATTTTTTCTATTCTTTTGGTTTTTTTAAATTTAGAGTAAATTTTATAATCTTATATGTATCAGGATTTGTTATAGCATATAATAAATTTTTTGCTATAGTTCTATAAAGTTAGGTAGCTTAATTTTATTAAAATCGCTATAGTATTTAACTTTCATTATTCATTTGTGTATCTAAGTAAGCTAATCAAATTAAGGAGTTTTTATGTCTCCCCTATGGTTTCAACTTTAAGTTTAAAAAACCTAAAATTTAGATATAATTTCACAAAATGCTTACTATATCACTTCATAGTTAAATTTGATTAAGAAATTTCACCAAAGGTTAAAACTTAAGGCGGATTTTATTATATTAGAATGCAAATTGTTAATATTTTTTATCTCTTTTAATACTCGTTTTTCTGCCCTTTTTTTCTCCTTTTTTAAAATATAATGTTTATAAAGCTTAAAAAGTATATTAAAATACTTTAAAATTAAAGAAGGAGTTTATGAAAATTATTATACTTATTTTATTAATAATTTCCATATTTGCTTATATTGATAAAGTCAAAAAGAAAAAATTATTTTTTAGTATTGTTAATTTCTAAATCCAAATAATATCCAGTATAAGATCCAGTTTTTTTATGATCTTTTGCTACTTTTTCTACATTTCCTGTGCTGATTACTTTTCCACCTTTTATCCCACCTTCTGGACCCATATCGATGATATAATCAGCATTTTTAATTACATCTAAATTATGTTCTATAACAAAAACAGAATTTTTAAGATCAACTAAATGTTGCAATACGGAAATAAGTTTATTAACATCTTCAAAATGAAGTCCAGTAGTAGGTTCATCAAGAATATAAAGTGTTTTTCCAGTATCGCTTCTACTTAATTCTTTAGCAAGTTTAATTCTTTGAGCTTCTCCGCCGCTTAAAGTTGTGGCATTTTGTCCCAAAGTAAGATAATCAAGTCCTACCTTAACTAAAGTGTCTAGTTTTTGACGAATTTTTGGTACTGAAGCAAAAAATTCATTAGCTTCTAAAACACTCATATTTAATACTTCACTGATATTTTTTCCTTTATAATTAATTTCTAAGGTGGCATCATTATAGCGTTTTCCATGACAAGTATCACAAACCACCATAACATCGGGTAGAAAATGCATTTCTATTTTAATTTCTCCATCACCACTGCATTTTTCACAACGTCCTCCTTTAACATTAAAAGAAAAACGTCCAGCTTTATAACCTCGCATTTTTGCTTCTTTGGTAGCTGCAAAAAGATTTCTTATTTCATCCATAGCACCTGTATAAGTAGCAGGATTAGAACGTGGAGTTCTTCCTATAGGACTTTGATCAAGATAAATAACTTTATCTAGCTTATCAAGTCCTTCAATTTCTACGCCACCAAGTTTTTTAACTTTTTTGGCACGATTTAATTCTTCTTGAGCGAAGGGCAAAAGAGTTTGCAGAATAAGAGAACTCTTACCCGATCCTGAAACACCAGTAATAGCAACTAGATTTTGTAAAGGAAAACTAACGCTTAGATTTTTAATATTATTAATATTAACATTTTTAAGTTCTAGCCATTCTTTTTGTTTTCTGTTATAAAGTTGTGAAATTTGTTTTTTGCCATTCATATAAAGCGCGGTTTCACTTTTACTTTTTAAAAGTTCTTTATAAGTTCCGCAAAATACAACTTCTCCGCCAAATTTTCCTGCTTTTGGGCCAATATCTACTATAAAATCTGCTTCTTCAATAGTCATTTTATCATGTTCTACAACAATTAAAGTATTACCTTTTTGTTGCAAATTTCTTAAAGTTTTTATGAGTTTTGCTGTATCTCTTTCGTGAAGTCCAATACTTGGCTCATCTAATACATACATAACTCCACTTAATCCACTTCCAATTTGAGAAGCAATGCGAATTCTTTGTGCTTCGCCACCACTTATAGTTCTTGCATCACGTCCTAAAGAAAGATAACCAAGACCTACATCATACAAGAAAAAAAGTCTTTCATTAATTTCTTTTAATATGGGTTTTGCAATAAGTTTTTGTTGCTTACTTAAATAGGAAAAATTTTTTTCATTGGAAAAAAAAGTTGTGCTATCTTCTATGCTCATATCTAAAATTTCACCTAAATCTTTTTTTGCAACGCGCACAGCTAAACTTTCAGGTTTTAAACGATATCCTTGACAATCTTTACAGATTTTTTCACTCATGTATTCGCCTAAATCTTTTTCATCTTTTAGCATCTCATAAGCCATTTTAACAACACCCTCAAAAGTTCGTTTTAAACGATTTCTTTTCCAAAAAAATTCTATAGTTTTTGCATTGCCATATAATACAAGACGTTTTTCTTCTTCGCTAAGTTCTAAAAAAGGTTTTTTGATGGAAATTTCATTTTGTTCGCAAAAGGCAATTAAAAATTTATAATAATAACTTTTATTAAAACCATACATGATTTTTACAGCACCATTTTCTATACTTAAATTTTCATCAATAATCTTTTTCATATCTAAAGTATAACGAATACCTAATCCATCACAAGATTGACAAGCGCCTTTTGGAGAATTAAATGAAAAGCTTAAAGGTTCTAGGGGAACAAAAGAAATTTTACAATTAAAACAGGCTGAATGCTCACTATAATGGTAGTGTTTATTAATACCCATTTCTTCGTGATTTAAAACTTCAATTTCAATTTCTCCAAAACTTTCTTCCAAACCTTTTTCGATATCACTTGCAAGCCTTGAAAGTAAATCTTCACTAATTTCAAGACGATCAATAACTAATTTTATCGTGTGTTTTTTTGTTTTTGCAAGTTCTATTTCTTCATCAAGTCTAACTAAAACTCCATCAATTTGAGCTCTAACATAGCCTTTATTGCGTAAATTTTCAAGCAAATCAGTATAGGTGCCTTTTTTTTCTCTTATTAAAGGTGCATAAATAATAATTTTTGCTCCTTTGGGAAATTTTAGAATTTCATTGACTATATCATTAGCGCTCATGGATGAAATTTCTTGACCGCATTGATGGCAATGTTGTATACCTATTCTTGCATATAAAAGTCTTAAATAGTCATAAATTTCGGTAATAGTTCCAACAGTAGAGCGAGGATTTTTAGAAGTTGTTTTTTGATCAATAGCAATAGCAGGAGTCAAGCCTTCTATTTTATCCACATCAGGTTTTCCTACTTTATCCAAAAATTGTCTCGCATAAGCACTTAAACTTTCTATATAACGGCGTTGTCCTTCAGCATAAAGTGTTCCAAAAGCAAGTGTTGATTTTCCACTACCGCTAAGACCCGTAAAGACTATAAGTTTATTTTTTGGAATTTCAAGATTAATATTTTTTAAATTATTTTCTTTGGCGCCAATAATTTTAATTTTATCATTCATAGTTTTTCCTAAAAATTTATATAAAAAATCTAAAATTTTAACACAATTTTACTAAAAGCTGATAATTGCAAGCTTTTTAAGCAAGGAATGCGTTGTTCCAAGTATCGATAAAGCGTAAATGCAAAGTAAAATTTTTCTATGAGAAGAAATTTGCATTTTTTCAATAATTTTTATACCAATAAAAACTCCTATCATTGAGGCAATACCTACAATAATACCTTTATGAATCACCACATGATCGATAACTCCTGAAGTTGATAGAGATAAAACTCCAGAAATAGAGGCAAAAATAACAAAAAATAAGGATAAAGAAACTACTTTTTTACTATCATATCCTAAAAAATAAGCTAAAATCGGAGCAATTAAAAGCCCACCGCCTATACCTAAAGAAATTGCAAAAATTCCAGTAAAAGAACCGGCTATAAACAAAATAATATTTTTTTGCAAGGTGCTTCTTTCATTTTTAACAGCATTTTCCTTAACACCAAAAGCATATTTTATAAAAAAAACACAACTAACACATAAAAAGATTGTTGTTAAACTAATATCATTTAAAAATTTTAAAAGTAATCCACTAAAGCTTGCTCCTAAAAGCCCACCAAGTCCTATAACAATACCATCTTTAATATTTAAATTTTTCTTTTTATAATTAATATAAGATCCAAAAATTGCAGCAAAAATCATTTGTAAAACTGAAATTCCAATTGCATGATGAGAGCTTTCGTTTAAAACAAGCATTGCAGGGACTATAACCATGCCTCCACCTATACCAAAAAGACCTGAAGTTATACCCGAAAATATGCCTATTAATAAATAAGGTAGATCTGAAAAATTCATATTTCTTCCTAAGTGGTTGGTTGATTTTATAAGTTAAATATTTTATCTTATTAAACTAAGTCTTATCTTACATTTAGTGATAAAAAGTATTTTAATATTTATCTTTTCGTGTTATTTATCTAGTTTGTATAAATAGTTTATAAGCAAATTTATTTTATTATAATTTATAATAATTATTATAGGGTTTTAATTAAAGGCGGTTATATATTATGTTAAAAACTCTTGAATATTCCATAGTCCATTTTTTTGAGCACATTTTAGAGATCCATATGGAACCTGTTGAAGAATTAAAAGGTGAATTTTATGGCTCTAGTATTTCTGTAGTAGAAAGAAATAATAGAGAATATAATTTTTATTTATTTTTTTCGACAGAATTTTTACATTTAGTTTCAACAATTTTAATTGGAGAAGAAGATTTTCAAGAAGATGATAGGTGTGATCTTGCTAAAGAATGCGCCAATCAAATTGTAGGATATGCAAAAAAATTGCTCAATGATGCTAAAGGTAGTGATGATGAGTATAAGCTTGGCATACCAGAATATTTAGGAAGAATAAATAACCCAAATATTATTTTAGACCAGTCATTAACTTATGGTTTTAAAGATTATTGTTTTAGAATAGGATATTGTCAATAATGAGTAATGAAATAGAATTTGAAGCTCATGGACTCTTACAATCTTATGAGGATATTTTAGATATCAGTGTAGATTTTGTCAGTGAGCTTGGTACGACAAATATGAGCGTGGCAGATCTTTTAAGATTAGAAGTGGGTTCTGTGATTGATCTTGAAAAACCTGCTGGCGAAAGTGTGGAGCTTTATATCAATAAACGTATCTTCGGTAAAGGAGAAGTGATGGTTTATGAAAAAAATTTAGCAATAAGAATTAATGAAATTTTAGATTCTAAAACTGTACTTCAATACTTTAAAAAAGAAATATAGAATGAGATTTTTTTTATTGTGTTTTTTAACTTTACCTTTGTTTGCAGTTAAATTGGTCGATTATAATATTTATGATAGAAATGATCGAGTGGATTTGATGCTTTCTTTTGATAATGCTTATAATGGAAAAATTTCTCAAACAAAAGATAAAAATTTCATTCTTTTAACTTTTAGTAAGCTAACATATTCTAAAGATGAATTAAAAAATTTAAGTTCTAAGCTCGTTGATAGAATCAGTATTAGCTCCAAAAATAATGATACTTATATTATGTTAAAAAACAAACAAAATATTTCACTTAATGTGAGTTCTATTAATGATAAATTCGGGGTAAGAATTAGAGTTACGCAAGAAAATAAGCAAAAAGAATTAACTCAAGATTCTATTTTAAAATCAAATCATGAAAAAGAAACTCCATTTGAATTTAAGGATAAAAATTTGGTTAAATATGATTATACAAACTATATTTTAGTTATGGTAATTTTAATAATTTTACTTGTGATACTTTGGTGGCTTAAAAATTCTTTGATTTCAAAAAAAAGTGGTATTTCAAGAGATTTTCGTATGGTTTTTCAAAGATTTTTAGATAAAAATAACCAATTAGTTGTTTTTGAATATGATCATAAAAGATATACTATGATAATAGGTAATTCCAATGTTATTTTAGAAAGTATGAAGATAGAGCAAGAAAAAATTGACTCAGAAGAAAAAGAAAAAAATTTTGATTCTTTTTTTGAAGAAAATAAAAAACGCATACAAAATCTTATAGAGCAACGTCAGAAAAAATGATACTAAGGTTTTTGATTTTTGCAATTTTTTTCAATTCTTCTTTTGGCAAATTTAATTCTTTAAATTCATTAAAAATATAAAGCGTATTATCTAAAACAGAAAAATTAATTTTGCTCTCATTGGCATTATTTAAGGTTTTTGCTAAATTAAGTATAAAATTTAGCCAAGAAAGAATATGGAAATTAGGTAAAAGTTGCTTATGGGGTTCTAGATTATAAGGGTTGATTTTTTTTCCATTTAGTTTGATAATATTTGCGATTAAAACTTTTTCTTTATGTGAAAAACCATAATTTAATCCACCTAAAACAAAATGGGCAGAATGTTCATTTGAAAAATAAAAATTTAAATATTCTCCTATATGACACAACTTAGCTGCGGCCAATAAACTTTGTTTATAATAATCATGAATTTTATGAATATTTTTTAAAACATTAAATAATTGCATTGCAAATTTGGCTGTATGATTGTTTTTATTTTCTTGTAAAAATCTATCTTGCAAAGATTTTAAGCTAGGGTTAAAATTTGTAGGAAAATGATTGTTTGGGCGTAATAAATCTTTTAAATATATACCTTCTCTAATTCCTACTCCACTTGTTATAATATGTTTTGTATTAAGCTTTTGGGCGATTTTTAAAAATATAAAAATTCCTTTTTTTATAGTATCAAAACGATCTTTTTTGATGCCAAAATTTGCCAAGGAATCAACTTTAGCTTCAAGAATTTTTTCGATATGTTCTCTTTCATCTTCTAAATCATAGCGAAAATCATGTAAATTTTTCAAAGGATAGGAATTTTTTTGCATAATAGAATTTGAAATAGCTCTTAAACTTCCACCTATTGCTATGAGATTGTGATTGCAAAATTCTTTAGGGATTTGTTTTAAAATAGGATCGATAAATTGATTTAAAGATTTAGCAGTTTTTCCTTTATCAAAAAACAATTCTTTTAATCTGACTGTTCCTATATCTAAAGAAATACAAGAAACTATTTTATTGTTTTTGATTAAACAAAGTTCGCTTGATCCTCCACCTATATCAAGAGTAGTAGCGTCTTTAAAAGGGCTTAGAAGATTTAAAGCGGCTAAACCACCTAGATAGCTTTCTTCTTTTCCGTCAATACATCGAATATTTAAATTTAAATTGGTTTTAATTCTTTTTATAAATTCTTTAGAATTTGGAGCGTCTCTTAAAGCTGAAGTTCCTATGATGAAAATTTTTTTACACTTGTGTTTTAAGGAACATTGTTTGAAAAATTTTAAAGCATTTTCAGCCTTTTGCATAGCTTCTTCTTGAAGAATTTTGCCATTATTATAAGAATTTTCACCCAATCTTACTTTACGCTTATATTCACAAGTTGTGTAAAAACCATATCTTGAAGTTTTTTCAAAAATCACCATTCTAATTGAATTTGATCCCAGATCAACAACAGCGGTTTTTTTAGCCATTATAGATCTCTATTGCGATTTTTTAATTTTAACTCTTCTATACTTTCTATATTATCAGGATCTGGAATAATGCATTCATAAGGACAGGCTACTATACAAGCAGGTTCTGAAAAATCATTGACGCATTCGGAACAAAGATCAGCATCAATAACATAAATTGGACTATGTTCATAAATAGCCTCATCGGGACATTCTTCTCTGCAAGCGTCACAACATACGCAATCTTTTGTTATTAAAAGAGCCATTATAACCTTTCTATAAACTAAATAATATTTGTCTAGTTTATACAATAATCAAACTTAAATATAATATAAAAATAAATAAAAAAGATAAATTTTACACCATTTATTTGGTGCAAAATTTTTATTAGGATTTTTTAGGAAAGCAGAAACGATATCCTCTTCTACGAACTGTTTCAATAGTGGAAATATTTAAAGGTTTATCCATTTTTTGACGAATTTGATTGATAGCTACTTCGATAACATTTGGAGTTACAAGTTCAGGTTCTTCCCAAATAGCATCTAAAAGTTGCTCTTTGGAAACAATTTGATCCGAGTGTCTAGCTAAGTGAGTTAAAACCTCAAAAGGTTTTCCTTTAAGTTCTATATCTTGTTCTTTATAGGTGATTTTTTCTTCATCTGGATCAATAATAAGATCTTCAATTTTAATTACATTTGTTCCGCCAAGTCTTAATCTTGCTTCGATTCTTGCCAATAAAATATCAAAATCTAAAGGTTTTTTTATAAAATCATCAGCACCTGCTTTAAGAGCTTTTATTTCTGTTTCTTTATCGGTTTTTGAAGACATGATAACTATTGAAGTTCTAGGAGATTTTTGTTTTATGATATTAATAAGCTCTGAGCCATCGCCATCGGATAAATTCCAGCTAGCTAACACTAGATCATAATGTCTTATTCCAATATAATATTCTCCATCTTTAAAATTTTCCGATGAATCTGTTTGGTAACCAAATTCATTAAGTTTATCTATAATAGACTTATTAAGGCTAATTTCATCCTCTATAACTAAAATTCTCATTGTTTTATCCTTCATAATAAGAAAATTTTAAAAAATTATAACATAGTTTAAGTAAATGTTTAGATATCTTTAAAAAAAAATTAATATCTTTTTTTTAATTTTACCCCAACTATGCTATTTTTTATTATTTTAGGTTTAAAAGTTGCTATTTTTAAATAAATAATTTGAGGAAATTTAGAATGAAGTTTTTCACATACAAAATCTACAGATTCTTCTAAGGTAAAAAATTTCTCTTTTTTATAAATTTTTTTAATTTTTTTTGAAACCTTTGCATAGTCTAAAAAATCATTTGCTTTGGCTTTTAGTTTGACGCAAATTTTTTGTTTTTTTTTGCGTTCAAAGTTTAAAATTCCAATAATACATTTAAAATGTATTTTTATGCTTATATGACTTTGCATTCTTTTTTGAAAATCAATCTATAGATATTTGGAATATGTTTATAAAAAATAAGAAAAGCTATGATAAATACTGGTGCATGAGTGTTAATAACCTCCATATTATAATTGAAAATAAAAGAGCTACCAATAAAAGTTACCAAAGCTAGTAATGATGCTAAAGAAGAAATTTTAAAAATTTTACCCACAATAAGCCAAATAATAAAAGCCGTTATAACTTCTAAAGGCAAAAGCACAATCATAGCCCCAGCACCTGTTGCAACACCCTTGCCACCTTCAAATAATAAATAAATTGAATAGCAATGTCCAAATACAGCTAATACAGCAACACTCCAAAGTATGTTTAAATCATAATTTAAAAATTTTAATATAAGTAAAGGTAATGCAGCTTTTGCAAAATCTAGAATCACTGTTGCAATGGCAAGTTTTTTAGCTAAAGTTGGATTGTATTGTTTTACAACCCTTAAAACATTAGTTGCTCCTATATTTTTTGATCCTTGATTTTTAATATTTATATTTGCAAATTTTTTTGTCAAAATTAGTCCAAAAGGAATTGCGCCTAGGCAATAAGCCATAGCATAAATAATTAAATTTTCCACTGTAATAAACCTCGTAATATTTTTTAGGTTTTTATAATTTAAGGTATTATAGATAAAAAAAATAAATGAGTCTAGTTAAGAATAAAAAATACTAATACATATTTTTTATTCTTATTTAAGTATTAAAAGAATACTATTTATTCATAATTTATTAAGATAAATTAATAAATTTAAAATTTTAATTCCATAGTAAGGAGTAAGGATGAGAACTTTATTGTTTACAGCAATATTTGTTGCTTCAAGTCTAAGCGCAATGAATTTAATTGATGAAGCTAAAAATTCTGGTTTAAAACCTTTGCCAAAAGATCAAAAAGGTGTTGAGGAAATTTTAAAATCAAATGGAATAAAAGCAAGCCATTTTGATCTTAGAAAAGTTGAACTTGGTAAAAAACTTTATTTTGATCCTAGACTTTCAAAAAGTGGTATTATTTCATGTAATACTTGTCATAATTTAGGCTTAGGTGGTGCAGATGGAGTTTCAACGGCTATAGGAAATAAATGGAAAGAAAATCCTCATCACTTAAATTCTCCAACTGTTTATAATGCATTTTTAAATAATGTGCAGTTTTGGGATGGTCGTGCTAAAAATTTAGCAGATCAAGCTAAAGGTCCTATACAATCAGAACCAGAAATGGCTACTCCTGCAAAATTAGCTGTTGAAAAAATTTCATCTTTACCTGAATATGTGAAAGAATTTAAACAAATTTATGGCAAAAGCGGTGTTAGTTTTGATAATATAGCTGATGCGATAGCAAATTTTGAAAGGACTTTAATTACTCCATCACGTTTTGATGCTTTCTTAAATGGCGATGAAAAAGCTTTAAGCAATGATGAGAAAAAAGGTTTAAGACTTTTTATAGATAAAGGATGCGTAGCTTGTCATAATGGAGTTAATTTAGGTGGAAATATGCAACCTTTTCAAGTAGCTGGAAAATATAAATTTTCTAATTTAGGTGATTTTAAAGGGGATGCAAATGGAATGGTTAAAACACCGACTTTAAGAAATGTTGCTGAAACAGCTCCTTATTTTCATAATGGTGCAATTTGGAAATTAACTGATGCTATTAAAGAAATGGGAAGTGTACAACTTGGAATCAATATTTCTAACAAAGATGCAGAAAGTATCGAAACATTTTTAAAATCCTTAACAGGTGTTAAACCTAAAATAATTTATCCTCAGCTTCCAGCTTCTACTGAAAAAACACCACTACCTCAATTTTAAATTAAACTAATAGACTTTTTAAGTCTATTAGTTTTTTAGACTTTATTTTTTGTTATAATTTAAAGCAATACTATCAAAAAAAGGATACAAATGAAACTTTTTGGAACAGATGGTGTAAGAGCAAAAGCTGGAGAATTTCTAGATAGTTTTTTAGCAATGCGTTTAGCCATGGCTGCTGGAATTTATTTTAAAGATAAGAGTATTACTAATAATATTTTAGTAGGTAAAGATACTAGACGAAGTGGTTATATGATAGAAAATGCCATTGTATCAGGTCTTACTTCTATAGGATATAATGTTATTGAAATAGGACCTATGCCAACTCCTGCCATTGCTTTTTTAACAGAGGATATGCGTTGTGATGCGGGTATAATGATTTCAGCTTCTCATAATCCCTATTATGATAATGGTATTAAATTCTTTGATGCACATGGAAATAAGCTTAATGAAGATATTGAAAGAAAAATTGAAGAAATTTATTTTAATGACAAGCTTATACAAGATTCCAAAGTAAGCATGGATCAGATAGGACAGGCTAAAAGAATCGATGATGTTATAGGACGTTATATCGTTTCAATTAAAAATTCTTTTCCTAAAGATTTGACTTTAAAATCATTACGTGTTGTTTTGGATGTGGCGCATGGAGCTTCTTATAAAGTGGCTCCAACTGTATTTAGGGAACTTGGAGCAGAGGTTATTGTAATCAATGATCAACCAAATGGGCTTAATATTAATGAAAATTGTGGAGCTTTGCATCCTTCACATTTGGCATCTGAAGTAATAAAATTTCGTGCAGATGTTGGTTTTGCTTTTGACGGAGATGCTGATCGTTTAGTGGTGGTAAATGAAAAAGGCGAAGTAGCACATGGAGATAGCTTATTGGGTGTTTTAGCTCTTTATTTAAAAGAACAGGGCAAGCTAAAATCAAGTGTTGTTGCAACTATTATGAGCAATGGAGCATTAAAAGAGTTTTTAAATAAGCATGAAATTTTACTTGAGACTTGTAATGTTGGAGATAAATATGTGCTTGAAAAATTAAAGACAATTGGTGGAAATTTTGGCGGAGAACAAAGTGGACATATTATTTTTAGTGATTATGCTAAGACAGGGGATGGGCTTATAGCAGCTTTACAATTTAGTGCATTAATGCTTTCAAAGAAAAAAAGCGCTAGTGCGATTTTAAGTCAAATTAAACCTTATCCGCAACTTTTAACAAATTTAAAAATTTCTGAAAAAAAAGATTTAGAAAAAATTAAAGGTTTGAAAGAATTAAAAAGAGATTTGGAAAATAAAAATATTAATTATTTATTTCGTTATTCTGGAACTGAAAATTTGATTAGACTTTTGTTAGAGAATAAGGATATTAAAGTTTTAGAAAAAGAAATGAATAATGTTATTAATTTTTTCAAGAAAGCTTTAAATGAATAAAAATTTAACATTTATTTTTTGTTTCATAGCAGCATTTGTTTTAGATCAATGGGTTAAACAATTAACTTTAGGTGGAATGAGATGGCAAAGTGAATATTTTGATTTAACTTTTGCTTTAAATACCGGTATTGCATTTTCAATGCTCAGTTTTTTAGACCATTATTTAAAATACTTTCATTTGGTGTTTATATTAATACTTGCAATATATCTTTTTTGGCAAAAAAAATTTTTAAAAGAACATATTGTAGCTTTTGGAATAATGTTGGGTTCTGGGTGTTCAAATCTTTTGGATCGTTTTGTACATGGTGGGGTTGTAGATATGTTTTTTTGGCACAAATGGTTTA
Organism: Campylobacter sp. RM10537; assembly: GCF_022369435.1. Classification (NCBI taxonomy): domain Bacteria; kingdom Pseudomonadati; phylum Campylobacterota; class Epsilonproteobacteria; order Campylobacterales; family Campylobacteraceae; genus Campylobacter; species Campylobacter molothri. The sequence goes on from NZ_CP059597.1 coordinate 138,074, forward strand.
ATTTTGCTATTTTTAATGTAGCTGATGTTATGATAAATATTAGCGTTGCGTTAATTTTTATACAAGAAATTTTTTTAAAAAGAAGGAGTAAAAATGACAGAATGGATTAATGAGTATTATTTTTGGATTAAATGGGTGCATTACTTAGCTTTTGTTTCTTGGATGGCTGGACTTTTTTATTTGCCAAGACTCTTTGTGTATCATGTGGAACATAAAGAAAATAAAGGTTTTGTTGATGTGGTAAAAATTCAAGAAAGAAAACTTTATTTTGCTATACAAAATCCTGCGATGATTGCGACTTTAATTACTGGAAGTTTAATGCTACATGCCCATAAGGAAATTTTAATGGAAGGGGCAGCTTATATGCATGTGAAACTTACCTGTGTAACGCTTTTAATCCTTTTTCATATACATAATTATTTTTGTTTAAGAGCTTTATCTAAAGATATTTATACAAAAAGTGGAAAATATTTTAGAATTTATAATGAATTTCCTACAATTATGTTTATTATTATTGCTTTAATGATTGTCGTTCGTCCATTTTAATTTTAATTCGCTTTGAACTCCATACTAGCGGGTTCAAGTGGATTAACATTTTCTTTCATAATGTCAATAAAATTTTTATTTTTAATACGTTGATTATCCCTGAAAACTGCACGAACAAGATCCATTCCAGTATAAAAATCTTTCATTAAAACTACAAAAAGATATTGACCAAATTTGCTTGTAGTTAAAAAATTCCCTTCTTTTTTAATAGCCCCGCTTATTTTAAGACCTAAAAGTTCTATAAAAAGCTCCTTTTCAAGATTGCAATTAAGAGTTTTATTAAAGCGTTCAATATCTATTTTTCCCGCAAAAATTTCAGTTAAAAAGACGTATTTTATAATCTCTTTTTTGTCAAAATTAGCTTTTGCAATATTTGCATTTTGTTTTTCTTTTATCAGTTTTGAATAATCATTTAAATCAAAAGCATTAATTAAAAGTTCTCCATCTAAAAAGCTAAAAGCACCACTACCAACACCTAAATATTCATGGTGAGAACTTACATATTCATCATTGAATGTATTTTTTTCCAAAGAAAAACTCCATCCATTATTTTGTTGATAATCTTTAAAAAAGTCTCGTATAATTTGATAAAATTTAAATTCATTATCTTGAATGCTTACGCCCAAACTTTTAGCTATATTATCTTTGGTTAATCCCGATTTCATTAAAGGGTAAGTTGTAATTTGTTGAGGAGCTAAACTTTTAGCAATTGTTAAATCATTTAAAAGTTGCTCTATAGTTTGTCCCGGAAGATTAAAAATCAAATCAATACTAAAAATAGGCAAAATATTCATTGCTTTTGAGATTTTTTCTTGAAGCATTTGCGAAGAGCCAAATTTATTATATCTTGCAACTTTTTTTAAAATATCATCATTAAAACTTTGGACACCACAACTCAATCGATCAATTATACCTTTAAACATAGAAAGTTTTTCAGGTTTTATATGATTTGGATCTGTTTCGCAAGAAATTTCTTTAATGTCAAAAATTTTTTTACAAAGCTCTAGGGTTTTTAATAATTCTTCTTCGTGAATAAGAGTTGTACCGCCGCCAACATACATAGAAGTAAAATTAAATCCCTTTTCTTTGATCAAGATAATTTCTTTTCTTAAATTTTCAAAATAAATTTTAGCTAATTCTTCATCATAATAATATTTATGAAAACTACAATAAGGACAAAAGGTATGGCAAAAAGGTATATGAGCATAAAGCATATAAGTTTTATCTTCTTTTGGAATTTTTTCTTTTGGCTCTTTTAAAAGTTCAACATTAAAACCCTTCTCTAAAGATTTTTCCATCATGATATGAGAATATTTTAAAGCTAAATTTTGAAATAAATTCATAGAATAAACCTAATAATTAAAGTATAATAAAGAACTTTATCAAATTTTTACTAAATTAATGGTAAATTTTTTATATTTTGATGAGAAATTATTTTAAAAGGATAATATATTATGGAAAAATCAGAAATTGTTAAGAATTTAAATGCTTTATTTAAAAAAAGATCAGAATTTTATTCTTTTTTTGATGAAAATATTGAAAAATTACAAAATACTGAAGTTTTTGATTTTAAAAATGCAAAGGATTTAAATGCTGAAGAGATATATAAATTGTTTTATCATTATGATTATGCAATAAGAAAAATATTACCAGCTATTTATAAGGCTTATAAAATTACAAATGTTGATTTAGAAAAAGATTTCTAAATCAAGCATTTATTTTAAAGAGTTCTCTAAATTTTGAATTTCTTCTTTTTGAGTGCTTTCCCAAGAATTTTCATCTTGTTGATTAAATCCTCCACCAAAAGCTTTAATAACATCTACTATAGAGTTAGCATAAGAGTATTTTGTATTGTTAAAATTAATTTGAGAATTAAGCCAATTTTGTCGAGCTTCTAAATAATCTTGTAAAGACATTTCTCCTATATCATAACGTTCTTTAGCAATTTCATAAATTCTTTTATAAGCTTGCTCGCTTGATAAAGCATTGTCATATTGCAAGCGTATATTTTTTCTAGAAATTAAAGCATATCGAATTTCTCCAAAAGCTGTTTTTAAAGTATTTTCATAGTTTATAAAGGCCTCATCTTTATTTAATTTAGCTAAATTAATATTTTCATTTATTTCGCCCCAGTGAAAAATAGGCATTAAAAAACTTCCACCTATATTCCAAGTTTTAGATCCATTTTTTACTAAAGTATCTAAATCATTACTTTCAAAACCTAAAAGCCCAGTTAAAGAAAGACTAGGCAAGAAAGCCGAACGAGCAACACCTATAAGATAATTTTTTTGCATGAGTTTCTCTAAAGAAGAGCTAATATCTGGGCGTTGCAATAAGATCTCACTAGTAATTCCAGTTGGAATATCAAATTCTTTAAGATTAAAAGTTTGATAGTCTTGGTCTTGATAAAGTATGTCATTTAAATCATTTGAAGTTAATATTTTTAGAGCTTTGAGATAATTTTCTTTATTAAGTTGTGCTTGATTATACTGTAAAGAAATACTTTCAAGATTAGCTTTAGCTTGGGATAATTCATATTCTCCAGTAGTTCCTGTTGAAAATTTTTCATTATTAATGCGATAAATTTCTTGTGCTGCTTCATAGGCTTGTTGCAAAATATTTTCATTTTCATATGCATTCACAAGATTGAAATATGTTTGAACTGTATTTGAAATGATAGAAAGTCTTGCTGCTTCATAATCATATTGACTTGCCTCAAAAGAAGATTTACTTGCTCTGTAAGAATCTCGGTATTTACCCCAAAGATCAATTTCATAGCTTAAATTAAGACCTATCTTAAAGTCATTGCCATAATTAAATTGACCGCTTTTGTTTGTTGGTGCATTTATTGAAGTTTTACTTCTTAAAGCATTTGCACTTGCATCAAATTTTGGCATTAAATTGCTAAAATCAATTCCTAATTGAGCACTAGCTTGTTTTAAATGTATATAAGCAATTTTTAAATCAGAATTGTTTTTAAGAGCCAAATTGACGAGTTTATTTAAATGATCATCTTCAAATTCTTTCCACCATTTTTGATCAATGTTATTATTATTTTGTTTATCATTGGCAAAAGTATAATTCGCTTCAGGAATATTTAAATTCGGACTTAAAGAGCAAGCTGAAATAAATAATCCAAGACTCGCAGTAATACTCATAGAAATAATTTTATTCATGGATCTTACCTCTTTTTTTATCAATCCAAATGCTTAGATTTTCTAAAAGATAGAAAAATAATGGAACAAAGAAAATTGCTAGAGTTGAAGCAGCAACCATTCCACCTATAAGTCCAGTTCCTAAAGCATGACGAGCAGCGCTTCCTGCTCCATGGGCAAAAATCATTGGTAAGACGCCAAAAGTAAAAGCTAATGAAGTCATAACAATAGGTCTAAATCTTAATTTTGCAGCACTAACAGCAGCATCAAAAACACTCTTTCCTTTTTTTAGATGTTCTTCCATAGCAAATTCGATAATCAAAATTGCATTTTTTGCTGAAAGTCCAATTAAAAGTAAAAGTCCAGTTTGAAAATATATATCATTGTCAAACCCTGAAAGAGCTACTAAAAGAAAAGAACCAAATGCAGCAAAAGGAACAGCAGTAACAACAGCAAGTGGAATAAGCCATCTCTCATATTGGGCTGCTAGAATTAAAAATACAAAAACCATTCCTAAAATAAAAGCATATAATCCAGTTCCTTTGGAATTAACTTCTTGATAAGCTGATCCTGACCAAGCAATAGAATAATCGCTTCCTAAAGTTTCTTTGGCAACAGTTGAGATCGCTTCAATGGCCTGTCCAGAAGTATAACCTGGTGCGGGATCACCTTGTATAAGAGCAGCTGGAAAAAGATTAAATCTTTTAACATCATCAGGTCCAGCACTTCTAGCAAGGGTTAAAAATGAGTTAAGAGGTATCATTTTTCCATCATTTGATCTTACAAAGATATTTCTTAATGCATCTTGAGTATTTCTAAAATCTCCTAAGGCGCGAATATTGACTTGAAAATTTTTTCCTAACATAGGAAAGTCATTAACATAATAAGTTCCTATTGTTGCACTGATGGTATTGAAAACATCTTGCATATTGAGATTAAAATATTTCATTTTATCTCGGTCAATAATAAGCTTATATTGTGGAAAATTGGTATCAAGTGTTGTTCTTACATTGGATAATTCTTTTCTTTTTCTTGCTACTTCTAATAATTTATTAATATCTTGTTGAATTTGATCATAAGTTTTCCCGCTTTTATTTTGAGCATACATCTCAAAACCACCTGTTAGACTAAGTCCAGGAATTGCAGGAAGATTAAGGAAATAGCTTTGAGCATTTCTATCATTTGCATATTGACCAAATAGCATACCAATGATTTGATCAGAGCTTAATTTTCTTTCACTCCAATCTTTTAGTTTTAAAAATGTTGCCGCAGCATTTTCTTTTAGAGAACTTGTGAAAAGATCAAAACCTACAAGAGAAACAGCCGATTCTATACTATCAATTTTGCTAATATTTTTATTCATACTTTCTACTTCTTCTATGGTTTTATGTATAGGAGATCCAGCAGGTAGATTGATAATACTCATAACAACACCTTGATCTTCGGTTGGCACAAGTGAGTTTGGCACAATTTTATATAAATAAAAAATCGCCCCTAGCATAATACAAAAAATGAGAACAAAGCGAATAGTACGTTTAAGCATATAAGCTACACCAGCACTAAATACAGATGTGCTCCAATCAAAAAAATCATTAAATTTTTGAACAAAATAGAAAGGTTTTGACTCATTTCTTGTTAAAAAAATTGCAGATAATGAAGGAGTTAATGTGAGTGCAACAAACCCCGAGATAGCAACAGAAGCGGCTAGAGTTAGGGCAAATTGCTTTTGAATTTCTCCTACAAATCCTGAAATAAATGATACAGGGATAAAAACAGCACAAAGAACAAGAACAATAGAAATAACTGGCGAACTTACTTCATTCATAGCTTGTATGGCTGCATCTTTGATTGAAATATTAGGATCAGAATGTATGATTCTGTCAATATTTTCAACTACAATAATAGCATCATCAACGACAATACCTATAGCTAAAACAAGAGCAAAAAGAGTTAAAAGATTGATACTAAATCCAAGCAAATAAAGTACGGCAAAAGTTCCCAATAATGAAACAGGAACAGCGATCATTGGAATAAGAGTTGATCTGAAATTTTTCAAGAAAAGATACATAACAATAAGAACCAAAATTAAAGCTTCAGCAAAAGTTTTAATCACTTCTTTAATAGAGGCCTTAACGAAAATTGTTGTGTCAAAAGGAACTTTATATTTTAAACCTTGAGGGAAATTTTTAGAAAGTTCCTCAAGTCTTTGATTAATTAATTTTGCAGTGCTAACTGCATTAGCACCTGATTGTAAATTAATCATGATTGGAACGGCTGGTTTGCTACCTAAACGTCCAGTTGAACTATATTCTTGAGATCCTATTTCTACATTTGCTATATCTTTGATTCTTAAGAAAGATCTATCTTTATTGGTTCTTAAGATAATATTTTCAAATTCTTTAGGAGTAGAAAGTCTTCCTTGCATTGTTATAGAAAGCACTTGAGCAGACTTATTAATAACTGGTTCTTCACCAATTTTCCCTGTTGCGTATTGAGCATTTTGTTCATTAATAGCATTAATAACATCAGTAGCGGTTATATTAAATTTGTTTAATAGATCAGGTTTTAGCCAAATTCTCATGGAGTAATTTTTACCCCCTATGGCGCTAGCATCTCCAACTCCAGGAATTCTTTTTAATTCATCTAAAATATTTAAAGTGGTGTAGTTAAAAATATCTACATCACTCATTGAGTTATCATCTGAATAGATAGAGATAACTTCAAGTATCGAAGAAGAAGATTTTCTAACCGTTACTCCAAGCTTTTTAACTGCTTCTGGGAGTTTTGCTGTTGCAGCGGAAATTCTATTGTTTACATTGACCGTTGCTTGATCAGGATCGGTTCCTATATCAAAATAAACTGTGAGTTTCATTTGACCTGTAGAACTTGTAGAGTCCATATAAATCATATTATCAACTCCATTGATTGCATCTTCAATAGGAGTTGCAACGGTTGAAGCTATAGTTTGGGCATCTGCACCTGTGTAACTTGCCGTTACTTGGACTGTAGGAGGAGTTAGTGCAGGATATTGTTCTACAGGTAAATTAATTAAACCTATAGCTCCAGAAATTGAAATAATAATTGCAACAACAGAAGCAAATATTGGCCTTTCTATAAAAAATTTAGAGAACATTATTTACTCCCAATTTCTTGAACTTCAGTTCCAATATGAATTTTTTTGAAATTATCTAAAATAATTTTATCGCCATTTTTAATTCCAGAGTCGATAATTGCATATTCATTATTTTGGTAGTTAATATGAATTGGACTTTTTATGACTTTATTATTAACTATAGTATAAACATATACTTCATTTTGATCTTGTTTGATGGCACTTTGTGGTATTTTAAAGCCATTTTTTTGAATGAATCCCTCTGAAGTAATTGTGGCAAATGCTCCTGGTAAAAGACTAGAGTTATTATTATCAAAAATAGCTTTAGCTTTAACAGTTCCACTATCTGCATTTATTACAGAATCGATAAAATAAAGTTTTCCCTTAACCTGTTCTCCATTTAAATTTAATGTAGCTTGGATATTTTTAAGATCCCATTCCCCACTTTGGGTGTTTCGCATAATATTAAGTTTATCTGTATCAGAAATATAAAATTCTGCATAAATTGGATTAAGGTTTGTAACACGAACTAACTCTGTATTTGCAGAATTAACATAATCTCCTATATTAACTAAAGCATCTCCAACAACTCCATCAAATGGTGCAAGAATTTCAGTATGATTAAGATCGATTTTAGCATTTTGTAAATCAGCTTTTGAACTTGCAAGTTCTGCTTTTGCGCTATCAAAAGTTGCTAAAGAAGCATCATATTCTTTTTTTGAAATAGCTTTTTTTGAAAATAAAATTTTATTTCTTTCATAATCTTTTGAGGCATTATCAAAATTAGCTTTTGCCATCAAGAATTTCCCTTGTGCAGAATTAACGTTTGCTTCAAATTTATCGGGTTCAATGAGAAATAATTTTTGACCCTCTTTAACCATATCACCTGCTTTAAAATATTTTTTTAATATCACTCCGCTTACTTGAGGTTTTAATACCACATCATAATCACTCACAAGTTTTGCTGGATAAGTAAAACTAAGGGGCAAATTTTCAGATTTTGCTTCCATAAAGCTTACTGGTATTGGATTTTGTTGCATTTTCGGAGTTTCTTTTTTTTCGCAACCATAAATTAAAAATACAATACTTACTAAAAGAATATTTTTTATAATTAATCTCATCATTTTTACCTTAATTTTCGTTTTTTTATTATTAAAATATTTTTTATATTTTAGCTTAAATTTTATTAATTAAACTTGATTTGGTATTCTACAGGCTTTATTTGAAATGCCATTTAAAAAAAGATCGACTATAAATTTTATATGTTCTTCTTGTTCTTTTTTACTCATAAGCTGGGAGTCTACTAAAACATTTAAAGTAAAATAAGGTTCTTTTAACATATTGCAAAAAGTAATAGCTAATTTTGCAGCATTATCTTTGATAAATTGATCTTTTTGTTTTGAAAAAAGATCTGCTAGAAGATTATGAGCAAAGAATTTTTGATTATCTTGCATCCAATTTTGAAGATAATTTATATTATAAACTTGAGAAAAAATAATTCTTCCTAAAGAAACCATTGAGGCTGTATTATATATTTTAATAAAAACTCTAGCAAAAGAAATTAAATTTTCTTTTAATTCTTTATCTTCAGAAATATGAATTTGAGAGGCAACTAGCTTGAAATGTTTTTTGCAAACATCATTTAAAATTTCGAAAAATAAACCTTCTTTGCTTTGAAAACAATCATAAATATTAGAATAAGAGCCTCCAGAGATTTTTATAATATCGCTTAGGCTGACTTCTTGAAATCCTCGTGCTAAAAAAAGTTCACAAGCAACCTTTTTTATTCTATCTTTTCGAGCTAAATTTTTCTTAGAAAGCGTCTTGTTTGAATTCATTTAACCTCCTTAAAAATTGAGATTTTAGGATAAATAAAAATCGTTTTTCTAAAAATAACAATTTTGTTATCATCTTTAGCATAAGCTTTTATATGAAGTGGAAAAATAATATCTTTTTGATTATCATTGGCAAGTTTTTTTATAGCCCTAATAATAACAATTTTTTTACTTTGTTCTCCGGCTTCAAGTTTAAAAGGTTTGCTTGGGCGAATAATTTCAATACCATTATCAATGCCTTCTAGTTTAGCTTCAAAATAATATTCATGATCTTTTATATCTGTGTTTTGAAATAAAAATGTATATGCATTTGAAACTTCTATATTGTCCCCTGCGCGTGAAATTTGGTATAGTTCGCTACTTCGGTTGATATTTAAAAGCATATGTTCTTTTTTGCTACCCATAATAATTAAGATAGTTAAGATAATTCCAATAACAATTAAATATCCAATAGTTCTAAAGCGAAAATAATTAATTTTCTTATCTGTTTCTATTGATTTGATACTTGTCCAGTTGATTAAGCTTGGACGATTGAATTTATTTTGAATTTTAGAACAAGCATCGGCACATTCTAGACAATTAATACATTCAAGTTGCATTCCCGCTCTAATATCAATATGTGTTGGACACACGCTTACACAGGCTTCACATCCTATACATTCTCCTTGAGGAGGTTTTTTATGAAGTTTAAATTTACCATCAAAAATAACTCCACCACGTTTTTCATTATAAATTACTTGCATGGTATCGCGATCAAACATAACCGATTGTATTCTAGCATATGGACAAACATATATGCAGAATTTTTCTGCAAAATAAGTAACATCAAGAGTAAAAAGTATACTTCCAAAAAATAAAATTCCTATTAAAAGAAAATGTTCATTAGGATTTTTTAAATATTCAAAATAGTCTTCTGGCGGAATAAAATACCAAAGTAAATTACTTATGGCAATTAAAGAAATAAGGTAAAATAAAATAATAGCAATAATTTTTTTAAAATATTGTCCAGGATATTCTTTTTGCTTATTATTGATATTTTTTCTAATTTTCAAAATTTTTGTTTGAATTAAATCTCTATAAATAACCCTAAAAATAGTTTGTGGGCAACTCCAAGCACACCAAATTCTACCACCTAATGTTGTTATAAAAAATATAAATAGAAAAAGAAGTATAAGAATAAAAGGCATAAGATAAAATTCTTGAGTGGAAAAAGAAATAAAAAATAAATTTAATTTAGCATGGATAAAGCTTAAAAGAAAAAAATGATTCCCATTAATTTCTATAAATGGTAAACTCAATGCAATAATACTAATAATAGCATAAATAATATAACGCCTTTTTGTGTAATTAGTAATAAAATTTTGCATTTATTCCCTTTTTTATGTTGTTTTTTATGCTATTATAATTTATAAAAACTAAAATAATTTTTAAATGTTTTCTAAGTTACCTTTAAATAAGAATTATTTAATGATAAATACTTTATAATCTTTCCCCTTAACAATAAAAATTTTTAAATTTTGTTAAGCAGAATTAAATTTATGAAAGGTGGTGAGGATAGTGCCAGGAATTAAGGTGCATCCTAACGAGTCTTTTGATGAAGCATATCGTAAATTCAAAAAACAAGTTGATAGAAATCTTGTTGTAACTGAAGTTAGAGCGAGAAGATTTTTTGAGCCTATGACTGAAATTCGTAAAAAGCAAAAAATTTCAGCACGTAAAAAAATGCTTAAAAGACTTTATATGCTTAGACGATACGAATCAAGACTTTAAAATCAAAAGCCTTTTAAGGCTTTTGATAAATTCTTTAAAATCTTATATCAAACTTTTTTAAATACAAAAATTATTTTAATACAAAAGAATGAATTTATTATTTTTTGTTAGAATTAATCATTAATTTTTGATTATTAGGTGCTAGATACTATGAAAAGAATTAAAAAAATTATACAAATTGGGATGATGAGTGGTTTGGCAGCTGTAGCAGGAGGTGCTTTAGTTGCTTGCAGTAATGATAATTCAGAGACTTCAAATCAAAATTCAAATATGAAGGGTGCTTTTGTTATTATAGAAGAAGTTGCTCCTGGTCAATATAAAATAAAAGATCAATTTCCTAGCGATGAAACTAGAGTGGTTTTGAAAGATTTAAATGGTACAGAACGAATTTTAAGCAAAGAAGAAATGGATATGCTTATAAAACAAGAAGCAGAAAAAATAGATAATGGAACATCTAATTTGACTCAAAGCAATCCTCAAATGAGCAGTGGCGGATTAAGTTTAGGTGAAACCTTGCTTGCGAGTGCTGCTGGAGCTATTATAGGAAGTTGGATAGGTTCAAAACTTTTTGGAAATCAAAATTTTCTTAATCAACAGCGAGGAGCTTTTACAAACCAAAGTGCTTACCAAAGAAGCGTAAATAGTTTTAATAAAGCAAGTACAAGCAAAGCTTCAAGTTCTTCTAAATCTGGTTTTTTTAAAGGTGGGCTTAAATCATCAAATTCTGGATTTGGTTCTTAAAGGAAGATTTATGAGATTGTTAAAAGTTGATAAGCTTCAAAAGGATTATTTAGAAAATATAGGTTTTTCTTGGCATACTGATGAAGATGGTAGTGATTATATTAGCGATACTTTAGTTTGCGTTAAAGAAAATGAAGCAAATGCTTATTATGAAGCATCTAATGAGCTTTATGATATGTTTATAGCGGCTGCACAAAATGTGATTGATAATGATCGTTTTGATGAGCTAGGTATTCCTTTTAATCTTGTAGAAGCTATTAAAATGAGTTGGGAAAATGATGTTCATTGGCATTTATATGGAAGATTTGATTTTGCTGGAGGCTTGGATGGAAAGCCTATTAAGCTTTTAGAATTTAATGCAGATACTCCAACAGCTCTTTTTGAGAGCGCAATTTTGCAATGGGCTATTTTAAAACAAAATAATATGGATGAAAATCATCAGTTTAATAATATTTATGAATGTTTAATGGAGAATTTTAAAAGACTGATTACGCTTGATGATGATACTAGTTTATTTCAAAATTATTATCAAGGCTGGAAAATTCTTTTTTCAAGTATAGCTGGAAACAAAGAAGAGGAAATTACGACGAAATTATTAGCTTATATTGCTAATGAAGCGGGATTTGAAACTAATTTTTCTTATGTAGATGAGGTTGAATTTAGCGATGAGGGTATTTTTAAAGATGGAATTAACTATGAATATTGGTTTAAACTGATTCCTTGGGAAGATATAGCAATAGAAGAAGGAGATCTTGCAATGCTTTTAACGCAGATCATGCGTAATCAAAAAGCTATCATTTTAAATCCTGCTTATACCTTGATATTCCAATCAAAAGGTATTATGAAAATTTTATATGAGCTTTATCCTAATCATCCATTACTTTTAGAAACAAAAGATCAACCTTTGACTGGAAAAACTTATGTTAAAAAGCCAGTTTTTGGTAGAGAAGGAGCTAATATAAGCATTGTTAAGGGTGAACAAATTTTAAAAGAAAATGAAGGACCTTATGTAAACAATAAATTCATTTATCAAGAATATGTAGAATTAAATTCATATGAAAATGAGTTTTATCAAGCAGGAGTATTTTTTGCTTATGAGGGATGCGGTTTAGGTTTTAGAAAAGGTGGAATGATACTTGATAATTCTTCAAAATTTGTTGGACATATTATTAAGGAGTAAGCAATGAAATTAGTATGTTTAGATGCAGCAACTTTAGGAAATTATGATTTTAGTGTTTTTGAAAAATTCGGAGAAATTAAACTTTATGATACAACCAAAAATAAAGAACAAACAATTGAACGTTTAAAAGATGCTGATATTGTTATGACTAATAAAGTAGTGATTGATAAAGAAATTATAGACGCTTCTTTTAATCTCAAACTTATATTAGAAACTGCTACAGGATTAAATAATATAGATGTTGATTATGCTAGAGAAAAAAATATTGTAGTAAAAAATGTAGCTGGATATTCTACAATGAGTGTTGTGCAACATACTTTTGCTTTAATTTTTGCTTTTTTAAATCATATTCCTTATTATGATCAATGGGTGAAAAATGAAAAATGGTGTAAAAGTCCTATTTTTACAGATTTTAGTAGAATTTTAACCAGTATAGAAGGTAAAAAACATGGTATCATAGGGCTTGGTTCTATAGGAAAAGAAGTTGCTAAAATTTCAAAAGCTTTTGGAGCTAAAATTTATTATTATTCTACTAGTGGAGCAAATGCAAATTCAGAATTTGAACGCTTGGAATTAGATGAGCTTCTAAAAAATTGCGATATTATAAGCATTCATGCCCCGCTCAATAATCAAACTATGAATTTATTAAATTTGGAAAAATTGGAATTATTAAAAGATGATGCGATTTTGATTAATGTTGGTAGAGGCGGTATTATAAATGAATTAGATTTAGCAAAAGCGATGGATCAAAAAAATATCAAAGTTGGGCTTGATGTATTAGAAAAAGAACCTATGCTAGAAAATCATCCACTTTTAAAAATTAAAAATAAAGATAATCTTATTATTACTCCGCATGTTGCATGGGCATCTAAAGAAGCTATTAATATTTTAATGAATAAGGTTTATGAAAATCTTAATGAATGGATAAAAAATGGCAAGTGAACATAGTTTTGATATTTCTGCAGCGATTGATAAACAAGAACTTAAAAATGCTTTTGAACAGGCAAAAAAAGAATTGGATTCAAGATATGATTTAAAGGGTATTAAAACTGAAATTCAATTTAATGAAAAAGACAGTATTTTTAAGCTTAGTTCTTCAAGTGAATTAAAGCTTGATGTTTTAAAGGATATTGTTATTTCTAAACTTATTAAAAGAGGTATTAATTCTAGTGCCATTAAAGAACTCTCTCGCGAAAATGGAGCTATGTTTCACTTAAATTTAAAGGCAAATGATTCCATAGATAGTGAAAATGCTAAAAAAATCAATAAGGCTATAAAAGAGAGCAAATTGAAGGTAAATTCTTCAATTAGAGGAGATGAAATTCGTGTTGTAGGAAAACAAATTGATGATTTACAAGTTGTGATGAAAATTGTTCGTGAGCTTGATCTTGAGTTAAATATCAGTTTTAAAAATTTGAAATAAGGTTTAAAATTTTGAAAAAAGTATTTGTTTTCTTTTTAATATTATTGTTTTTTAATGCTTGTGCTATCAAAAATCAAAATAATTTTAGTCAAAGCATAGCAATAACTATCAATTCTCCGTTTCTTAAAATGAGTGATTTTGGATTTTTAATAAAAGAAAATCAAGCTTTAAATTTAGAGGTTTATCATTTAGGTCAAGCTTTTTTTAATTTAAAAATTAAAGATAAGATCTGTCTAAATGCCGTATGTTATGATAAAAGAGTTTTTAATAAAAAATTTTTTAAAAATGAATATTATGATGATATCTTAAGTGATATTTTAAATGCAAAACCATTATGGCAAGGAAAAAAAATACAAAAAACCACTGATGGATTTAAACAAAATTTAAAAGCAAAAAATTATGAAATTTTTTATGAAGTTTCTAAAAATAAAATCATTTTTTTTGATAAAGTTTCACGTATAAAAATCATTTTAAATTATCAAGGATAAAAATTTTGAAATTTTTTTTATTTTTATTTTGCATAATCAGTCTACTTTTTTCTAAAAACTATAAAGGAGAGGTATTTTTTTATAATTTAAAAGACAAGCAAATTTTTGCTATAATCTATGAAAATGCACCTTTTATACCCGTATTTGATAAAGATATTAATCAAACGAGTCCTAGTTTTATAGTTTTAAGTGATCTTAATACGAGTATAGAAATTCCTATTTTTAAAATTTCAAATGTTTGGAAAGACGGGGATAATATTTATAAAATTAATGATGCCAAAGAGTTAATATTGGATAATAAAAAAATTAAAGCTCAAAAACTAGGTTTTGCAAATTTGTATCTTTTTGAAGATCAAAATAATATTAAAATAAAGAGCTGTTTAGATTTTTTAAAAAATGATGAATTTAATAAAATTCATCAACGAAGTAACAAAGAATTTGATTTTGAACAAATTATTCAAAAGCCTATATTTTTAAAAGATGGAAAATTAAGTTTTCAAGAGCAATATTATTTTTATAAAGATGATATGGAGCGTCCAATTTTAGAACTTAATAATTTTATTTATGATATGAAAAAAAATGCTTTTATTCATTTAAGTCAATTGTATGATTTAAAAAATCATCGATTTTTAGATCTTTTGCATCAAAAACTTAAAAATTTTTGTGCAGAATGTTTTGAAGATATTGAAAAAATGGATTTTAATGATAATTTTTTATTAACTCCTTATGGGGTTAAAGAATGCTATTTGCCTTTTGAAAATCATTTTTTAGATGAAAATATTTGTATCGATTTTTCCAATAAAGAAATAGAGGAATTTAAAAAATAATGTTAAAGCTTAAGGAATTTCTAAATTTAAAAACTATAGAAAAAACTCAAATTTATAAAGAACTTAAGTGTTCTAAAAATGAAGCTTTGATTTTAAGAGAGCTTTGTAAAAATTATGTTATTTCCGTTGCCTCTGTAAATGCATTTACTCTATTATCTAGTATTTTTGGTATGGAAAAATATGCGTATTTAGATGTTTTAGGAGATTTAAAAAAACTTATAGAAAGAGGTTTTGTTAATCAAAATTCTAGCTTTTTCAAAAATATTGAAAGCAATAAAAATCAAACTTTGAGTTTAAATTTATTACAGTGTGAATTAAGTTTAAGTGAATATTTTTTAGAATTTTTAGAATCAAAATCTAATAATTTAGATTTTAGTAAAAAAGAAGCTTATGCTGATTATTTAGAATATCTTAAAGATGAATTTATACGAGTTGAGCTTTATGAAAGATTGAGTTTTATTAGAAAAAGTGCTTATAATAGTGAATTAAAGGAACAAATTAAACTTTGTGAAGACTATATTAAGGAGCGTTTAAAAAAAAGTAAATTTTATAATGTTTTAGCTGATATTTTTAAAGAATTCAATCTTAATCAAAAAGAACAAATTATTTTTTTAACACTTTTAAGAGAAGAATATTTATTGAGTAATGAAAATTCTACTTTTAGAGAAATGAACTTTTTATTGTCTCTTATAAGTGAAGATGAACTTGACAAGCATAAAAATAAAAGATTACTTCAGGAAAAT
Source organism: Campylobacter sp. RM10537 (assembly GCF_022369435.1). Taxonomy (NCBI): domain Bacteria; kingdom Pseudomonadati; phylum Campylobacterota; class Epsilonproteobacteria; order Campylobacterales; family Campylobacteraceae; genus Campylobacter; species Campylobacter molothri. The sequence goes on from NZ_CP059597.1 coordinate 153,894, forward strand.
TCTCCACTTTTAAATTTAATAGAATATGATGAGTATTTAAATTCTTTCGGAGATATTTCAAAAAGTTTTTTTATTACGGATGAAATTTTGCAAAGGGTTATTAATTTTGAACCAAAACAAAGCAAAAAGGTTAAAATTGAAAATGTTTTAAAAGATCAAGATATTTTTGAATTAATAGAACCAAGGGTTAATATTAATGATATTATTATGCCTGAAAATACTAAAGAGCTTTTGCAAAGTATTCTTAAGCAACAAGATAAAAAAGTACTTGAAAGATTAAATTTATGGGGAATAAAAAACAATAAAAATATAGAGGCTAAGATTATTTTTTATGGGCCTCCTGGTACGGGAAAAACTATGTCAGCACTAGCTATGGCTAAATCAATGAAAAAATCGGTTCTTAGCTTTGATTGTTCTAAAATTCTTAGCAAATGGGTTGGAGAGAGTGAACAAAATGTTAGAAAAATTTTTGATACTTATAAGAATATAGTACAAACTTGTAAACAAAGTCCTATTTTATTACTAAATGAAGCTGATCAATTTTTAAGTACAAGAATTGAAAGTAATGCAGGAAGTGATAAAATGCATAATCAAATGCAAAATATTTTTTTAGAGCAGATTGAGCGTTTTAATGGAGTAATTATTGCAACTACAAATTTTTTAGAAAATTTGGATATAGCATTCTCTAGGAGATTTGATTATAAAATAGAATTTAAAAAGCCTGAATTTAAAGATAGATTGAAAATGTGGGAAAAATTTTTACCTAAAAAAGCCGAATTTGATAGAAAATTTGATATTAATATTTTAGCTAATTATGAATTAAGTGGAGCTCAAATATTAATGATTATTAAAAATACAGCTTTAAAAGTTGCAATTTCTAAAGAAGGAATTTTTTATATGCAAGATTTTTTAGAAAGTATACAAAAAGAACTTAATTCTAGTTTTGACAAAAGTAAGATCGTAGGTTTTTAATATAGCGTAAAATAAAATAAATCATTGACAAGATTAAAGCACTCCATTCCCAAAACATAGGGATTTTAGGACTTAAAAAATAATGATAACTTGCGATGATTAAACATAAATATCCTAATTTTCTTATTTTATATATTTTTTTAAAGAAATTAAAAGAACTTAAGAACATTAAACAAATAATAATAAAAGCCACAAATCCAGTTGTCTCTAAAAAATGATATAAGATGTCATTAAATAATCTATAAATTTGAGCATTTCTATCAAAAATAAAATAATTTAAAAAATGGATAATACTCCAAAAAGTTGCAAAAAATCCCAAAAATTTGGGATAATTTTTTGTTGATTTGAATTTAAATAAAGAAAAAAACAAACTTAAATTAAAAAATATTAAAGCAAAAATTCCTGTATTAAAATAAATTTCTTTTACAAAATCAAAAGCTCTAAAAATGTTATAAAAAGAACAAATCAAACTTGCCAAGAAAGCTATAAAAGCGATAAAATTAAAATATTTACGCATTAGAAATTAACCTTTAGATCCATACCTTTGTAAAGTTTTGCAACTTCTTTTTCATATCCATTAAACATCAAAGTAGGTTTTGTGAAAAAATCACCTAAAGCTCTTTCATTTGCTTGAGACCACCTTGGATGAGATACATTTGGATTAACATTAGCGTAAAAACCATATTCATTTGGGGCATAATTTTGCCAAGTTGTGCGAGGTTGTTTTTCTACAAATTCAATTTTTACAATAGACTTGATACTTTTAAAACCATATTTCCAAGGAACAACTAAACGTATAGGGGCACCATTTTGTGGTTTTAAAGGTTTTTTATACATTCCTACAGCAAGTAAGGTTAATGGATGCATTGCTTCATCCATTCTAAGTCCTTCAACATAAGGATAATCTATAGTTGGAAAAAGTGCATTTTGATCAGGAAATTGATTTTTGTCTAAAAGTGTTGTAAATTTAACAAATTTAGCTTTTTGGGTAGGTTTTACCTTTTCTATTAGTTGACGCAATTCAAAACCAATCCAAGGAACTACCATAGACCAAGTTTCAACGCAACGAAATCGATAAATTTTTTCTTCCAAGGGAAATTTTAATATATCTTCCATGCTTAAAATTATTGGCTTTTCAACTTCTCCACTTATTTCGATTTTCCAATTTTGAGTATTAAAATTCTGAGCTAGAGCAACAGCCTTTCGCTTATCAGTAGAAAATTCATAAAAATTAACATAATTTATTGCTAACTCTTCATCGCTTACTTTTAGATTGTTAAGATTTTTATCTTCAATAAAATTAAAAGCAGAAAGTTTAGAGCCAATTAAAGTTGAGCTAACAAGAGCTCCAATGCCTAATTTTAAAAATTCTCTTCTTTTTTGATATAAATATTGGGGTGTAATATGCATAATTTTTCCTTATTAAAAATTTTTATTATTAAAGCATATTAGAGCTAATATAAGATTATTTTTAGGTTATTTTGTCAAGTTCTAGATTATAAAGAATTTCTCCACATAATTCTTTATAATTATTTGATAGTTTTAATTTTGAAATTTCTTGCATAAGAATTTGCACTTCTAGTTCTTTAAGTTTTGCAAGTTCGCGTTTAAAATTTATATAATAAAGAGTATTCTTTTAAAATGATTTCGTAAATATTAAAAGAGCCATCAATAAGATAATTAATCGCTTTGTCAAGATGTTGATTGTAATCTTTTAAATTAAGAGAATTAAGAACCATGATGCAAAGGTGGATCATTGCTAGGTGAAAGTAATTAAGACATCTTTCTGGAAGAGTTAAAATATCGCTTTTTTTAAAATGATCTAAATTTTGAAAATTCTCTATTGAAAATTTATATCCAAAGCTTTCATCAATACTAGATATAATAATTTGGAGTTTTTGATCTTCATTAAGTTTTTGTCTAAAGGCTACAAAATAGCCTAAAGCTTTATAAAACATTTCAAAAAAAATAATATGTTTGTTTTCTCTTAAGCAAGAAAGATTAAGACTTTTTGGTGCTATAGAGTACTGTTGCATATATTTTTGAACTTTTAAGGCAATTTTATTTCTTATACCTGTTAAGTAATTAAAATCTTTTTGTTTTAAAATTTGATGATAAAAAAACACAAAATCTTTAATTAAAATTCGATTGTTTTTTTCAAAAGAAATAGTTGAATCCACGCTAATAAATTGGTTATAAAGATTAAAATAATCACATTCTAATTGTTGATAATTCAATACTTTATCCCGCACTTTTGATAAAATTCTTTCAAGGCTTTTTCCTTATCGGGTTGAGTTTTAATCCATTCTTCAAAATTTTTACAAATATCCCATTCTTTTTTTTGATTATTTTCATAAATTCGATCTATATTTTCTTCATTTATTTTTTCTTTACTCATCTTATATGCCTCAAAATCTTTTCACAAATTGCTTTAGGATTTTTATCTTTATATATAGGACGTCCTATAACTATAAAATCACTTTTATTTTCTTTAGCTGTTTCTAAATTTGCTACTCGTTTTTGATCATCATTATTTTCTCCAAAAGGACGAATACCTGGTGTTAATGTTAAAAAATTTGGATGAGTATTATTTTTAATATTTTTACTTTCAAAAACAGAACATACCATTCCATCAAGTTTATTTTGATAAGACATTTTGGCAAAATTAATTACAGCATCGTTAATACTTTGTTTATAAATATTGAAAAAGTTTTCTTCATCAAAGCTAGTGAGTGCAGAAACAGCTAAGACTAAAGGACGTTTAGGGAGTTTATTAAGTCGGTTCATCACTTCTTGCATCGCTATATTTCCAACGCTTGCGTGGATATTAATCATATCAACCCCAAGTTTGGCAATTTCCTCACAAGCATCCGCAGTTGTATTAGGAATATCGTGAATTTTTAGATCCAAAAAGATTTTAAAATCATCTATTTTTTTTAACTCTTCTATAAATTTAAAACCATCTCTTAGATAAGCTCTTAGGCCTATTTTAAGCCAAAGATCTAAACCTTTTAATTCTTTGGCTATATTAAGACATTCTTCTTTGGTAGCAAGATCTAAAGCAACACATAATTTCATTTTTTAGCCTTAATTAATGAATCTAAAACTCCGTTGATAAATTTAGGAGAGCTATCATTGGCTAATTCTTTGGCTAATTCTATTGCTTCATTGATTATGATTGCGCTTGGTGTATCTGTAAAAAGTAACTCATAAGCTCCAAGTCTTAATATAGCCCTTTCTATATATCCTAACTTTTCAATTTTATTTTCATTAAGATGAATATTTAATTTTTCATCAATATCATAAAGATTGTGAATAATGCCTTGGTATAAATTCAAAGTAAATTTTTTTTGATCATTACGAATTTTTTTTTCATCTAGATAATCATTGATAAAATGTTCATTTCTTTCATTTATTTCTAAAGCATAGAGCAAAGAAATGACACTTTGTCTGACTTGATGACGTGTTGCCATTAAATTTCCTTACTTAAATTAAGCATTTCTATAACTGTAACCATAGCTTCAAAACCTTTATTTCCAGCTTTACTACCTGCTCTTTCTATAGCTTGTTCTATAGTATCTGTTGTAAGAACACCAAAACTTACAGGAATATTATGATTTAAGCTTATATTAGCGATACCTTTTGTAGTTTCTGCTGCAACATAATCAAAATGCGGAGTTGAACCTCTAATAACAGCACCTATACAACAAATTGCATCAAATTTCTGACTTTCTATAGCTTTTTTTAAAATAAAAGGAAGTTCAAAAGCGCCAGGAACAAGAATAAGGCTTAAATTTTCTTCTTTACCCCCATGTCTTAAAAAAGCATCTTTTGCACCTTCGACAAGACGATCGGTAATAATATGATTGAATCTTGCATTAATAATTGCAATTTTTTCATTAGAATTAAGATTGAGTTTTCCTTCAATAATTTTCATTAAATATCCTTTATAATATTTTGTATTTGTAAAAGTGTTTCGACACAATTTTTAAGGCGTGAAATATCTAGCATATTTGGTCCATCGCATAGAGCTTCGCAAGGATTGATATGGGTTTCAAAGAAAAATCCATCTACGCCAACTGCTGCTGCTGCTCTTGCTAAAGGTTCTACAAATTCGCTTTTTCCTCCACTTTTTCCATTAGCAGCTCCTGGCATTTGAACACTATGAGTTGCATCAAATACAACAGGTGCAAATTCACGCATAATGACTAAAGATCTCATATCTACAACTAAATTTCCATATCCAAAGCTAGAGCCTCTTTCAGCAACAAAAACTCCATTTTGTTTAGCTATTTCATAACCTTCTTTATTTATACTTCTAGTTTGAAGAATTTTTTTAACACTATATTTAATGTCACTTGGATTTAGAAACTGTCCTTTTTTAATATTAACTTTTGATCTAGTTTTTCCAGCTGCAACAAGCAAATCAGTTTGACGGCATAAAAATGCTGGAATTTGAAGTACATCAGCAACTTCACTTACAATTGATGCTTGAAAACTTTCGTGGATGTCGGTTAAAATTTTCATATTAAATTCATTTTTAACACTTTCTAAAATTTTAAGCCCTTCCTCGATTCCAGGGCCACGAAAAGAGTCAATACTTGTGCGATTAGCTTTATCAAAGCTAGATTTAAAATAAAATTCTATATTTTTATTTTCATTAAAAATTTTAAGTTGTTCAGCGACTTTAAATACTAAATCTTTACTTTCTATAACGCAAGGACCAGCAATTAATATCATTTTTTTCATTTTTTTCCTTTTACGACTAAAATTAATCCTCCACAAATTATTCCTATTATACCTAAAAAAACCATAGCACTTGGTAAATTATCACCCAAAATTAATCCAACAATTAAACTAAAAATGACATCAAAATAACTAACGCCTGCAACAATACCAGCTTGTTTAGCTATTCCATAAGCTTTGGTTACATGAATTTGATAAATGGTTCCTAAAATTCCCATAATTAAAATAATTATCCATGATTTTAAACTGGGCATGATAAATGGAGCTAAGATAAAATCCATATGTAAAGAGTGAAAATTAAAAAATTCAGCCCCTATCATTGAAAGTAAAGGCATGAGCGTACCAAGAAAAATAAACGAAAATGCAATTTGTTCCGTGGTATAAGATTTTCTAAGTTTTCTTACGCTTGTGAGTGCTAATGCTGCTAAAAAACCACTTGTGATACCTATGATAGAGTTTTTTAAATCAAAACCTGAATGATAAGCTTTATCAGCCCAAGGTTGGGTAATTAAGAGCATGCCTAAAAAAGCTATAAAAATTCCCATCCAAGCTTTTTTTCCTATGCTTTCTTTGAAAACAAAAAAAGCAATGAGTGTGATAAAAATAGGTGCTGTTTTTTGAAAGGCAAAGGCTCCGCCTAGGGTGATATTTGAGATATTATAAAAAAACATATAAAGTGAAAGTGTGCCTGCAACACCTCTAAATACTAAAAGCCAAAAATGTCCACCTTCTTTATGAACTTTCGATCGTTTTAATAACCAAAGTAAAAATACAACTCCTATAATATTTCTAAAAAACATAATTTCAATAGAACTCATTTCTTTGCTTAAAATTTTAGCACAAGCTCCCATAAGTGTAAAATCTAAACATGCTAAAAGCATAAAATAAATTCCTAGGTTGTGTTTAATAAGTTTTCGCATTTTTATTCCTTTAGGGACAAACTTGAAAAATGGATTAATTCTAGTCTTTTTTGCTTAATATTAAGGCAAATTTTATATAATTTTCCTTAAAAAATTTCATTTAAAAATAGGAAAAAAATGCAAAGCATTATATTGATAGGAAAACCTAATGTTGGAAAATCAAGTCTCTTTAATCGGATGGCAAAAAGAAGAATAGCAATTACAAGTGAAATTTCTGGCACAACAAGGGATACAAATAAAACTGAAGTTTGTATTGGTTCTAAAAGTGCTTTTATTATTGATAGTGGAGGACTTGATGAAAGTGATGAGCTTTTTAGAAATGTTAAGAAAAATACCTTAAAGGTTGCCAAAGAAAGCGATATTATTCTTTATTTGGTTGATGGAAAATTAGCTCCAGATGAAGAAGATAGACGCTTTTTTTATTCTTTAAAAAAATTAAATAAACCATTGGCTTTAGTTATTAATAAAGTAGATAATAAAAAAGATGAAGAAAGAGCATGGGAATTTTCAAATTTTGGTGTAAAAGAAATTTTTAATATTTCAGTAACTCATAATGTTGGACTTGACGAGCTTTATAATTGGTTGGAGCAATTTTTAAATGAAACTAGTTTAACTCCTGATGAAGAGCAAGATTTGGAGGATTTTTTAGAACATTATAATGAAAATAAACAAGAAATGCAATTTAAAGAAGTAGATCAAAACCATATTAGAATAGGAATTGTTGGTCGTGTTAATGTTGGAAAATCAAGTCTTTTAAATGCATTAGTTAAGCAAGAACGTAGTGTTGTTAGTAGTATTGCTGGAACTACAATTGATCCTGTAAATGAAACTATAGTTTATCGAGATAAAACAATAGAATTTGTAGATACTGCAGGCATTAGAAAGCGTGGAAAAATTCAAGGATTGGAAAGATTTGCTTTAAATCGTACAGAAAAAATTTTACAAAATTCTCAAATCGCACTATTAGTTTTAGATGCAGATGAGGGTTTTAATGAGCTTGATGAAAGAATAGCAGGGCTTATCGCTAAATATTATTTAGGTGTTATTATAGTTTTAAATAAATGGGATAAAAGTCAATTTGATTTTGATAAAGTGGTTAAAGAATTAAAACTTGATCGTTTTAAATTTTTAGCTCATGCACCTATTGTGAGTGTTTCGGCTTTAAGTGGAAAAAGAGTACATGTGATACTTGATAAAATTTTGCAAGTTTTTGAAAATTTTATACAAAAAATTCCAACCTCAAAACTTAATAATTTAATTGAAAGTGCAACTAAAGCACATCCATTGCCACATGATTATGGAAAATTGGTTAAAATTTATTATGCTGTACAATATGATATTGCTCCGCCAAAAATTGCTTTAATTATGAATCGCCCTAAGGCCTTACATTTTAGTTATAAACGTTATTTGCAAAATAAAATCAGAAAAGAATTTAATTTTGAAGGAGTGCCTTTAATCATTGCTTCACGTAAAAAAGGAAGCAGGGAAAATGATGAGGGATAATATTGTTTTTATTGGTTTTATGGGGTGTGGAAAAAGCACTATGGCAAGAAAATTAGCTATAGAATTGGATCGAATTTTTTTAGATAGTGATTTGTTAATTGAGGCAAAATTTAATCAAAGTATTAATGAAATTTTTGAAAATAAAGGAGAATATTTTTTTAGAAAGCAAGAACAAAAGTTAGCTGATTTTTTTATCCTTTGTCAAAATACTTGTATTGCAAGTGGTGGTGGTTTTATTAATGTGAAAAATTTAGAAAAAATAGGATTGAGTATTTATTTAAGGGCTGATTTTGAGTATTTAAAAAAACGTTTAAATAAGGACGAAATTGCTAAAAGGCCCTTATTTTTTGATGAAATTAAAGCAAAAAAGTTATATAATGAAAGAATAAAAATTTATGAAAATAAAGCTGATGTCATATTGGATATTGAAAATAAAAGTATTGATGAGCTTATAAGAGAATTGAAAAAGGTAGTTAAATGAGAGTATTAACCGGAATTCAGCCTAGTGGAGATTTACATATAGGAAATTATTTTGGCGCAATTAAGCAAATGATAGACACCCAAAATACAAGTGAGATGTTTATATTTATTGCTAATTATCATGCCATGACTTCTTTACAAAACGGAGAAAAATTAAAAGAAAATTCTCTCAAAGCTGCTGCAGCTTTTTTGAGTTTTGGTATAGATCCACAAAAAAGTATTTTTTGGCTACAAAGTGATGTGAAAGAAGTTATGGAACTTTATTGGATTTTATCACAATTTACACCTATGGGTCTGTTAGAGCGTGCACATAGCTATAAAGATAAAATTGCCAAAGGGCTTAGCGCTTCTCATGGGCTTTTTTCTTATCCTGTTTTAATGGCGGCTGATATTTTACTTTTTGATACTCAGCTTGTTCCTGTGGGTAAAGATCAAATTCAACATGTAGAAATTGCACGAGATATCGCTTTAAAAGTAAATAATGAATGGGGAGAAATTTTTATTTTACCTGAAGCTAAAATCAATGAAGAACTCGCTGTTATTGTAGGTACTGATGGATCTAAAATGAGTAAATCGTATAAAAACACTATAGATATTTTTAGCGATGATAAAACCTTAAAAAAGCAAATTTCATCAATAATAACAGATAGTACTGCTTTAGGAGATCCTAAAAATCCTGAAGAATGCAATGTTTTTAAAATAGCAAAATTGTTTTTAGATGATGTAGGGCAAGAAAATTTAAGAAATCGTTATTTAAAAGGAGGCGAAGGATATGGACATTTTAAAATGTATTTAAATGAATTAGTGATTGATTATTTTAAAGAAATAAGAGAAAAATATAATGAACTTTTAAATAAACCTTCTTATTTAAAAGAGATTTTGGATTTTGGTGCGAGTAAAGCAAGAAAAGTTGCTCAAGAAAAAATGCAAAAAATTTATACTAAAATAGGCTTATGAGGGGTGCAAAATGCTTGATTTAAAAAAATTGCAAAATCAATTTGATGAGGTGAGTCAAAAGTTAAAAAATAAAAAAGTTGATGAGGAAATGTTAAAAAAATTAGCTGATTTATTTGCATTATTAAAAAAAGAAAAAACAATTTTAGAAGAGCTTCAAGCTTTTCAAAATAAATTTAGCAAAGAGCTTGCAAGTGCACAAGATAAAGAAAAACTAAGAGCAAAATTGAGTGAAAATAAAATTAAAATCAATGAGCAAAATCAAAAAGTAAATGTTTTAGAAAATGAGCTTGAAAATATTGCCCATGCTATTCCAAATATTCCAGATGATATCGTTCCTGTGGGTGAGGATGAAGATGAAAATGTAGAAATTAAAAAAGTTCTTACTCCACCAAATTTTGATTTTAAACCAAAAGAGCATCACGATTTAGGTGAAAGTTTAGATTGGCTTGATTTTACAAGAGGGGTTAAAATTTCTGGAAGTCGATTTTGCGTGCTTAAAAATGAAGGTGCTTTATTGAGTAGAGCTTTAGTGAATTACATGATTGATTTTAATAGAAGTCGTGGTTTTGATTTTGTCAATGTGCCTTATTTGGTCAATAGTGCTACCATGTTTGGAACTGGACAATTGCCAAAATTTAAAGATGATATGTATAAAGTAGATGATGAAGATTTATATCTTATTTCAACTTCTGAAATTCCAGTAACTAATCTTTATAGTGGAGAAATTTTAGCAAGTGAAAGTTTGCCAATAAAAATGACTTGTTATAGTGCTTGTTTTAGAAAAGAAGCAGGTAGTGCAGGGCGTGATACAAGAGGAATTATTCGTCAGCATCAGTTTGAAAAAGTGGAGCTTGTAAGCATTACTAAACCTGAACAAAGTGATAGTGTGTTTAATGAAATGGTAGAATGTGCTAGTGATTTACTAAGTTCTTTAGGTTTAGCTCATAGACATTTGATGCTTTGTACAGGAGATTTAGGTTTTAGTGCTGCAAAGACCATTGATCTTGAGGTTTGGATTCCTTCTCAAAATAAATATCGAGAAATTAGTTCTGTATCTAATTGTCGTGATTTCCAAGCAAGACGTGCCAAAATTCGTTATAAAAATGAGCAAGGCAAAAATGAATTAGTTCATACTTTAAATGGATCTTCATTAGCAGTGGGTAGAACCTTAGTTGCTATTATGGAAAACTATCAAGATAGAGAAGGAAAAATTATTATTCCTGATGTTTTAAGAAAATACTTTTAAAGAAAATAAATGGCAGAAAAAGAAGATATAGTATTAGAAAAATCAGAAGATGATTTAAATAATAAAGAAAGACTTGATGAGAGTTTAGGAGAATTTAAGGGGCAAGAAGGGCAAGCTCCTGATGATGAAGAGTTTGTTTCTTTATCCGAAGAATCTAATGAAGATGATACAGGTTTTAGTTTTACAAGAGAAAGCGCACCTGAAGAATTTTCATCTTTTGAAAAAACTCAAAATCAACAATTAATCCCTTGGTATAAAGATAGAAAATTTATGTCTCTTGTTGGACTTTCTTTGATTATTATTTGTGTTTTGGTTTTTACTTTAACTTATTTAGTTTTCAATGAAGGAAATATTAAAGCAGATATTATAGCTTCAAAACCAGTTGAAAAATCTGAAATTGTTCCAGATGAATCTTATAAATATGAAGATATAGCTAAAGTAGATGCTATGATACAAAAGGCTAATGCACTCTATCTTAAAGGCGAAATTCAGCAATCTTTGAAATTATATAAGCAAATTGCAGTTTATAATGAGTCTTTATCTAATTATAATTTAGGTGTTTCTCAAATGAATGAAGGAAAACTGCAGGAGGCTTTTGAAAGTTTTAAAAAAGCTATAGCTAGCGGTGAAAATCAAACTGTATCTGCTATTAATGCTGCAGTATGTGCTTTAAAGCTTAATGATGAAGAAAAATTTAAATATTATATTGATTTAGCACAAGTTTATCTTCCTAAAGAAGGAAAATCAAAATTATATAATTATTATTTAGCTTTGATAGATTATTATAAAGGATATTATCCAGAAGCTTTGCAAATGTTTCAGCAAGTAAACATCGATCCTTATAATGATATTTCTAAATATTTATCGGCTAAAATTTATGCCAAGATGGATTTTGATACTAAGGCCGTGCAGCAACTAAATTCACAAGGAAATTTTGAACCTAGTCTTTCTTTAGGTCTTTTATATGCTAGAATGGGAGAATATGATAAAGCTAAAACCTCTTTAAGTACTGCTATGAAAATTGATAGAGACTTTAATCAAAGTTTAGCAGCTTTAAGTCTTGTTGATATTAAAACAGGAAATTATCAAGATATGCTTATGCGTCTACAAAATGCTTATAAAAAAGAGGAAGATCAATATAAAATTTTAGATCGATATAAAATTAAAGTACGATTAAATAATGATTTATTTAATATTGCTATAGCGCAAAGTCATTTTTCTAAAGATTTATTGAAAAATTTAAAAAATCAGTTTGATTTACTTTTTTATTATGCTCCTTATCAGGTTTTTGATTCTAAACAGGCATCATTGTATATAGAAAAAGCTAATATTACAAATTTTGTAGATGATAGTGCAGATTCTGGAGGATATTTGGCAACGAGCAATGTTTTATCTTCTACAAATGTAAAAATTGCCAATATTATTAATCATGCCCTAAATCAACAATTAAGACTTGCTAATGAAGAATTTCAACAATTGTTAAAAAACTATCCAGAACATAGTATTTTACAATATAATTTAGCATTATCTTATGCCCAAATGCAAAATTACGAATTAGCCTATAAATACTTTTTTAGCTCCTATCATTTAAATCCTAAAAATTATCTAGCAGGAGTTTTTGCTTTATTTTGCGCTAAATTAAATGATTTGGATACAACTAAACTTTATAATGAAATTGTTGAAAATATGGGTGCTGATACAAATTTTAAAGCAAATATGCAAAAAAGTATGCTATTTTTGGTTAAAAATGATTATGTTTCAATGCTTCCATATTTAGATGAAAAAACTTCTAATACTCCTTTAAGTTTAATGTTTAAGGCAATTATTGCTAAAAATAATAATCTTAGCAATCGAATGGATGTTGAAATAGCTAAATTAAGATCACAACTACCAGAAGATATTATTGCAAATATTTTATATTTTAATTCTTTAAATTCTAATCTTAATATTAAAGAATATGCCCAAAATGCACAAATTCATTTTAAAAATTTAAAACTTGATTATCGTAGCGTTTTTGGAGGTCCTAATATTGCAAGAGAATTCTATGTTGATTTGATGCATGTATCTGGAATTTTAAATTTAGAAAGAAATAAATTTAAAGAATTGATGAATACTTCTAAATTTGAAAGCGAAAGTATAATACAAACTCTGGCGTATTTAGATATTTTTGCTAAGCAATTTGAAGAATCTTATGCGCTTTATAACATTTTAATTGATGATTATAAAATTAAGGATACTAGAACTTTATTTTTAGCTTCAGTTGCAGCCATAGGGGCAAACAATCCAAATTCAGCTATAGCATTATTGCAACTTTCGAAATTAACCGATAAAAATAATAAAGAAAGTAAAGCTGCTCTAGGTTTACTTTATCAAGAAGTACAAAATTATGAAGCTGCTATCAATCAGTATAAAACATTACCAAATAATTTTAAGAGTAAATTTTTTACTTTTGATATTAAAAATTAAAGATGTTTAAAAAATATTTAAACATCTTTATAGATTAAGCTTGAAGATCTAAAGTTTTTCCCCCGAGTTCGTCAATGCGATCAGTAACTTTTTTAATTGCTGCATCCATTGTATCTTGGCTGATTTGAGGAAGCTTTTCACCCCACATTTTTTCTGCTTGCTCAAATCCTTTTTTTATCCCATCAAGCCCCTCTTTAAGTTTATCAACATCGTTTCCTGCTCCGTTGATGACAAAATCAGCAATACGATTTGCCGTATTATCAACACCAAAAAACCCATCTTCGCTTATAAGCTGCTTTAATTCATCGGTGTTCATTGAAAGTGGATTTTTACCACTATAACCTAAAGATGCAAAATCAATATTAGAAAGAATAGATTTTGCGGTGTCTAAATTTCCTCCATTTAATAGGCCTTCAATTCCAGCTTGAGTACCGCTTGTACCAAAAACTTCATTCATGGTTTGTTGTTGAAACTGAACCATATAAATTTGGGTAATACCTTTTCCTCCAAGTGAGCTTAGTTTTTCAAGAGTATCTTTATTGATATCTTTACTTGAGCTAGCACTTTGAAGATTTGCATCTTTGGTATTTTTTTTAGTATCTTCATCTGCCTTTTTATTGCTAACTTGGGTTTGAGTCATGCTAGCGATATTTGAGTAAGTATTCACTTGCATTTTTGCTCCTTAATAGTGAGGTTATATTTTATATCGACTTTTTTAATAAAATTTTTATATTATTTAAAAACTATTTTAAATAATAAGATATTTGTTCTTTTTCAAGTATTCTAATAAGATTACTTGTGCCTTCTACTCCTGTTGGAAAACCTGCTGTTAATATATAACATTGATCTTCATTAATAAAATCTTTTTCTACACCTAGTTTAACTGTGTTTTTTATTAATTCGGTTAAATGATCACTTTTATTAACCAAAATAGCTGGATTAACTCCCCATACTATACTTAATAAGTTAAGAGTTTTTTCCGAATGAGCTACAGCTATAATATCCATGCTAGGTCTATATCTAGAAATTTTCATTGCTGATTTTCCGCTACTTGTAAGAGAAAAAATTGCATCAGCGTTTAAATCTTTGGATAAATTTGCACTTGAACGCATTATTTTATCTGTATTGTCTAAATTTTCAAAATCATTAAATTTATTATAAGGATAATTTTTTTCTGTTTCTATGATGGTTTGGCACATGATATCAACAGCATTAGCAGGATCTATGCCTACAGCACTTTCTTCGCTAAGCATTACAGCATCACTGCCATCTAATACTGCATTTGCCACATCCGAAATTTCAGCTCTTGTAGCGGTTTTGCTTTTTGCTAAAGAAAAAAGCATTTGAGTGGCTGTAATAACTGGTTTTGAAGCATTATTAGCTTTATGAATAATCTCTTTTTGAATATTTGGAACTTTATAATAAGGTACTTCAATACCCAAATCACCGCGTGCCACCATAATACCATCACTAGAATCAATGATTTCATCTATATTTTCAACCGCATCAAATTTTTCAATTTTGGCAAAAATAGCTATTTTCGCATTATGTTTTGTTAAAATTTCCCGCACTTCATTAATATCATGAGCATTTTGAACGAAAGAAATAGCAAGAAAATCAACTCCATTTTCTATCCCCCAAATCAAATCATTTTTATCTTTTTGAGTGATTACATCAATATTAATTTTTGTATTTGGAAAATTGATACCTTTATTTGAATTTAAAAAACCATCATTTTCAATAAGAGTTTGAATTTTCTCAGAATCAATACTAATTACTTTAGCACGAATAGAGCCATCATACAAATAAATATAATCGTCAATTTTTAGCATATTTAAAATTTCTCTTTGATTGATGCTAAGTTTGTAATGATTATCTTTAATTTTATCTCCTAAAATTGTTTCATAATAAAAATCAAGCCTATCTCCTTTTTTTAATTCAAAAGGAGTTTTCAATTCTCCTGTTCTAATTTTTGGACCACTTATATCTTGTAAAATTCCTATTCTAGTATTGAGTTCTTTGGCAACTTTACGTATAGTTTTAAGATTATTTTTATGATACTCATGAGTTCCATGAGAAAAATTTAATCGGAAGACATTAACACCATTGATAATCATTTGACGTAAAACATCTTCGCTTTCACTTGCTGGTCCAACAGTTGCTACGATTTTTGTTTTTTTAAGCATGAATAATCCTTATTTTATAATAATTCTGAATTAAATTTATCTTCATTAAATTTAGCTCCTAAATATTGACACATTAATTTCGCATCTCTTTGCGCATTCCCTAAACAGCTTGTTGCACCTGGACTTGGAGTCATATTAAAAATGATTCCAGGAATTTCAGCAATACTTGCTTCTCCTAACATCAATTCTCCTCTTTTTTTATCAATAACTTGAGGACGAACTCCACCAAACCCTTTTGCATAATATATATCATTAGCTTTTAAACTTGGAACTATTTTTCTAGCGTCTTTTACAAAGATATTTTTATTAATAAAAGGTAATTCAAAAAGATAGTTATAGAGTATATAATTTCTAATAGTTGGATCTTTAAACATATTAAAAGTAACCCTAAGAACAGTTTTATCAAATTTTAAAGCCTCGAAAAATTCGGGTACAGATTTTAACCCATGATAGCGTTCTAATTTTGGAATAACGAGTGCAGTTGGTCCAAAACGTGTATTCATGTTAGCAAGTAAATCAGGATCTCCATGCAATGCTGCAAAAGGTAATTTTGGGTTTTGAACCATATAAACTTTACCATTGAGTAATTTTTGTTTTGTAAGATAAAAGCTACCTGCAACAGGCCAACAAGACTTATCTAAGCCTAAATTCATTTTATGTGCTAAATATAAAGAATGTGCGCCAGCATTTACAACAACAGCTTTGGCATAATATTCTTTATAGGTATTTGTTCGTAGGAGAAAATAGCCATCTTTTTTTTCTATATGGATGATTTCTTCATTAAAAGCTACAAAAGTATTTTTGTTTTGCAATTGTCCTTGTTCTATAAGACTAATACTCATCTTTTCAAAATCAACAGTTGTAAAAATTTCTCCAGCTTCTACGCCCATAGCGCAAATATTTTCAGGTCTATCATGTATCCCATCTTTTCCAAGAGCTACCTTAGGTTCAATGGATTTGATTTTCTCTTTATTAAAAAATTGTATATAAGGGTAGAGTTCTTTAAATTCTTCGTAGCGTTTTTCCATATAATCACATTCTATATCATCAACAGCTAAGGCCATTTTTTGATGAGAAAACATAAAACGATTTTGAGCATTTTGCAAAATACCGTATTTTACTATCATATCTGCTGTCGTTTTAACTTTTTTAGCTTTTTCTAAAGTATAATTTGTTTCAATATCACCACAATGTATGGTTTGAGAATTACTTGTTCCTTTTGAATTTAAAGTCGAAGGAGAATGATATTTTTCTATTAAAGCGATATTTTTGATATCTGTATATCGTGCGATTTCATAAAATAATGCAGATCCAGAAATTCCAGCTCCTATGATTAATATGTCAAATTCTTTTTTAGGCATTATTTTTTCCTTTTTTTATAAATCATAGAATTTATTTATAGAAGTTTAATTGAATTTGTTTTACAAATGGTTAAAATGTGTCAAAATAATATTTTTAATGAGAATTTTTGTAACATTCTATATTAACAAATTGGGATTTTCTTGTATTATTTTTTTCATACCTCTAAAAACTAGAAGCTTATCATAAATAGCATTATCAAAATAATTTGCTAAAAATTGTCCATCACCACCAGTAAAATAAAGTTTTTTATTTTGCGCTGTATCTTTAATAAGTAAATAAATACTTTTAAAAACTCCATAACTTAAAGCATCTTTTGTTTTTTGTGGAAACGCATCGAAACTTACTTGAGTGTTAAATTCATATTTTAATCTAGGTGAAATATGGGCATATATTTTTCTAAAATTTGTGATTCCTGGTAAGATAAATCCCCCAAGATGTATAGAATTGGCAATAATATCAATTGTAATGGCACTTCCAGCATCTACAATAACTCCATCATCTATCGTATAGCATGCAGCAATACGATCAATCCCTAATCCTTGATAAATAGTATCAAAAACAAAAAATGGCTCCAAATCGATAAAATTTTTTCGCGCTTTTAAATGATTTTTTAAATTTTCATTAACATTTATATAAAAAATTTTTTGTTCACTTTTATATTCTAAAAATTGTTCAATGCTAAGTGTAAAATATTTATGATCTTCTAAAAAATTAGCATTAGAATTACCAATATCACAAAATAGCATAAATATTAAATCCTTTTTCGCTAAGATATTGATTTGCTTTAGAGCAAAGAGCACTTTTAATAAAAAATAACTTTTTGTTTTGATTAAAATTGTTTGCTAAATTTTCTAAAAATAAAGCATTTTTTAAAATAAAACGAGATTTTCCAGTATAAATAAAAAGCACAATTTCTTTATTTAAAGCACATAAATAAGTTTTTTTTGTAGTTAAATTTTTTAGATCAAAAGTTTTAAGATCTAAATTCAAAATATCTAATGCTTCTTTTAAAATACTCATTGTAAATCTAAAATTTTATCTCCATAATAAAATTTACCATTACCCATAAAAGAGATTTTTTCAACAGGATCTGAGAATTTGAATATTTTTATATTTTCAAGATTTAAATCCGATTTTATTAAATATCCTGTTTTTTCAAAAGCATATAAATGATCATGATATAAATTCACTTTTGTAAAGATGGCAAAATCGAATTTTTTTTGCTTCAGTATTTTTAAATTATAATCAGTTTTAACAATATTTCCATTTTTTTCAAATATAAAAATTGCATGATCACTTACTACAATATCTTTAATATCAAAATCTTGATAAATAGTTCTTTTAGGATCAATTATCATTACTCTTTTTGCTGTAGCTGCTACAATTTGATTATTTTGAATACTTAGATGAATAATATTGTTAAAAAAGTTTTCTGCAGAAACAACAATGTCTTTGACAATATTTAAGGTGTCTTTTGATAAAACTATGATTTTTCCATCTAAGGTAGGATAAATGATAACATTGTCTAAGAATATCGGATTTGCAACACGATTATCTTGGGCTGGTGCTGAAGTAAGAGTTTGGATAAATTTAATACCTAAAGAACGATTTGCTAAAACAATACTGTTATTGGCTAAAATAAGCGCTAAATCATCTCCATTTAACGCAATTCCTACAACAGTAGCGTCAAATTTATAAGAATAAGTTTCTTTATGAGCTTCATTGTAAATTTTTAAATTTCCATTATTATCAGCCTCAATAAATTCTCCATCTTGATAAGCTAAGAGAATGTAATTTTTATCAAGTTTAAAATTATCAATTGTTTGAGTATTTTTTAAAATAATTTGATTATTGCTAAGTTTAGCAGAAAATAAATTCCAATCAATAATACTCCCTTTTAAATTACCATTATGATTTAATTTTCCATTTGTATAAGCTGGTTCAAAGTATTGCCTTTTTGTGCCGCAAGCGCAAATGAAAATTAAGGTAAATAAAATTATAAAAAAATGTTTCATTGTGAAATACCTTGATAATGTTTCAGATTTTTGGCAATTTGTTTAAGACTTGAGTTTTCATTAATTTGAGAAAGTAATACATCTGCTTGTCCAATTTTATTTTCTTCTAAAAGTTTGCAAGCTTCTAAAAGTTTATCATAATCTTTTAAAAATATCGATTTTTCTCCTAAAAATGCAAAAATGATATTTTGCAATAAAGGATTTAACTCAGAATTAGAGCTTATAGTTTTGAGTTGATTTTTTAAATTTGTATTATTGTTATCTTTTTGGATTTCATTAATAAGAAATACAGTATAAAGATTTACATTTTTTTGTTTTAATTGATTTAAAAGACTTTCATCATTTGGATATTTTAATAATTGAGTGTAAATTCTATTGCTTTCTTTTTTGTTATATTCTTCAACTTCAGAAATTCCAAAATTAATTGCAAACCAGACAATAGCAATAATTGCAATTAGAAATATGTATATTTTGTATTTTTTTATTAATCTTTCACTTCTTATAAAATTTTCTATCATTTTTTCTTCAGTATTAAGATCTGTTTTAATAGATTTTAAATTATCTTTTAAGCTCAAATTTAATCCTTAAATTTTTATTTTATATTTTTTAAGTTCAGTATTATTGTAACATAAATTTATAAATTCTAAGATATTGTAAAATAATTAAAGCTTTTTTATGTTATAATTTTTATTATTGTTTAAAATTGAATCAAGGTTATAAAATGCAAATAAATGAAGAATTGCTTACTAAACTTGAAAAATTAAGTGCTTTAAAAATTGCAGAAGATAAAAGGGATAAGTTAGTACAAGAGCTTGAAGAAATTGTTAATTTTGTTGAAAAGCTCAATGAGTTGGATTTGAGTTCTTCTGAAGTGACAGTAAGTACCATTAAAGGTGGCACTCCTTTAAGATTGGATCAAATAGAAAATAATGATATAATTAAAGATGTTTTAAATCATTCTCCAAAAAAAGATGAGAATTTTTTTGTTGTACCTAAGATTATAGAATGATTAACTTATTATTTAATACTTACTTGTAGAATAATTTAAAGAATTAAATGAAAGTGAATGAGATATGAATTTTTATTGGTTTGATGCTTTTATTTTAGGTTTTACTTTACTGTTAGGTCTTAAGGGTATTATTAATGGTTTGATTAAAGAAGTATTTGGAATATTAGGAATTATTGGTGGTGTATTTGTTGCTTCAAAATATTCTTCATCAGCTTCTATTTTTATAGAAAATACTTTTTATAAAATTGAAAATCAAAGTTTAGCCAATTTTGCAGGCTTTTTAGCGATTTTAATTATTTTTTGGATTGTTTGTCTTTTGCTTGGAAATTTTCTTTCAAAATTAGTTAAGCTTAGCGGATTAGGTTTTTTAGATCGCATAGGTGGATTTGTTTTTGGTTGTGCAAAAATATTTTTTATTTTTTCTATTTTTATTTTTTGTATAGCAAGAATAGATTTTTTAAATGTTAAATTAAATTCTTTTGCTAAGGATAGTTACACTTTAGAATTACTTAAAGATACAGGTTCTTTTATTATGAATCAGCCTTTAGCTGAAGATAGTCTTAATAAAATCAAAAATACAACTAATAATCTCAACAGCTTTCAAGAGGAACAATAAATGTTGATTGAAAATGTAGAATACGATGTATTATTAGAAAGATTTAAAAAAATTTTAAGACAAGGTGGTCTTAAATACACAAAACAAAGAGAGATATTATTAAAAACATTATATCATAGTGATACACATCATACTCCAGAGAGTTTATATATGGAAATAAAACAAGTTGAACCAAATTTAAATGTTGGTATTGCTACTGTTTATAGAACTTTAAATTTACTTGAAGAAGCCGAAATGGTTACTTCCATCTCTTTTGGCTCGGCAGGAAAAAAATATGAATTAGCCAATAAACCACACCATGATCACATGATTTGTAAAAATTGTGGTAAAATTATTGAATTTGAAAATTCTATTATTGAAAGACAACAAGCTTTAATTGCTAAAGAATATAATTTTAAATTAACAGGACATTTAATGCAGCTTTATGGAATTTGCGATGATTGTAATCAAAAAATTAAGGTAAAAATCTAATGTTTGATAATATTTTAGAACAGCAAAGAATAGAAAAATCGAATGAATTTAAAAAGGCTGGTATAAATCCTTATCCGCATTTTCTAAAAAAGGAAATGTCTTTATTAGATTTTAAAACTAAATTTTCTTACGTACTTCAAAGCGAAACTAAACGAGATGAAAATAGTTTTGGTATTGTTGCAGGACGTTTGAAACTTTTAAGAATAGCTGGAAAGTCTATTT
The DNA here is from genome assembly GCF_022369435.1 of Campylobacter sp. RM10537. Classification (NCBI taxonomy): domain Bacteria; kingdom Pseudomonadati; phylum Campylobacterota; class Epsilonproteobacteria; order Campylobacterales; family Campylobacteraceae; genus Campylobacter; species Campylobacter molothri. Next base: position 175,065 of record NZ_CP059597.1, read on the forward strand.
TTGCAAACATAGAAGATGAAAATGCTAATTTGCAAATTTATTTTAGCAAAGATAGTATCGGTGAAGAGCAATTTAATTTACTTAAAAAAAATCTTGAGGTAGGAGATATTGTTTTAACAAAAGGTTTCCCTTTTGTAACCAAAACAGGTGAATTCAGTCTTCATGCATGCGAAGTAAATCTTGCTGCTAAATCTATTGTTCCATTGCCTGAAAAATATCATGGGCTTACAGATATAGAACAACGATATCGTAAGCGTTATGTTGATTTAATTATGAATTCAGATGTAAGAAAAGATTTTTTAATTCGTTCTAAAGTGGTAAGTTTAATCCGTCATTTTTTTGAAAATAAAGGTTTTTTAGAGGTGGAAACTCCTATGATGCATCCAATTGCAGGAGGTGCAAATGCTAAACCTTTTATTACATTTCATAACTCATTAGGCGTTGAAAGATTTTTAAGAATTGCGCCAGAACTTTATTTAAAAAGACTTATAGTAGGAGGTTTTGAGGCAGTTTTTGAAATCAATCGTTGTTTTAGAAATGAAGGTATGGATTTAACACATAATCCAGAATTTACAACGATAGAATTTTATTGGGCTTATCATAATTATAAGGATTTGATGGATCTTACAGAGGAGCTTTTTTCTTTACTTTTAGATCAATTAAATTTAGAAAAAATTATAGAATTTGATGGCTATAAAATTGACTTTTCAAAACCTTTTGAAAGAATTTCATACAAAGAAGCCCTTAAAAAATATGGTGGTTTAAATGATGAAATTATAGAAAATAAAGATAAAATTTTAATTCAATTAAAATCTGATGGTTTTGAAGCTAATGAAAAATTAGATTTAGGGCATTTGCAAGCAGAATTATTTGATAATTATGTAGAAAGCAAATTGATTAATCCTACTTTTATTACAGATTTTCCAATTTCTATTAGCCCGCTTTCTCGTCGCAGCGATAAAGATCCTAATATAGCTGAAAGATTTGAGTTATTTGTTTGTGGAAGAGAGTTGGCTAATGGTTTTAATGAGTTAAATGATCCTTTAGATCAATATGAAAGATTTTTAAAACAAATAGAGGCAAAAAATGCGGGCAATGAAGAAGCCTGTGAGATGGATGAGGATTTTGTTAATGCTTTAGGTTATGGTATGCCGCCTACAGCAGGACAAGGAATAGGTATTGATAGATTGGTTATGCTATTAACCAATAAAAAATCTATCCGAGATGTTATTTTATTTCCAGCTATGAGACCATTAAAATCAGAATTAAAGGAGGGTAAAGAATGAGTTTAGAGTGTTTTGATCAAGAAATTTTTGATTTGGTAAATCAAGAATTAAAGCGTCAATGCGAAGGTCTTGAGATGATAGCAAGTGAAAATTTCACTTTACCTGAGGTTATGGAGGTTATGGGAAGTATATTAACAAATAAATATGCTGAAGGATATCCAAATAAAAGATATTATGGTGGTTGTGAAGTTGTTGATGAAATAGAAAATTTAGCAATTGAGAGATGTAAAAAACTTTTTAAATGTAATTTTGCTAATGTCCAGCCTAATTCAGGTTCTCAAGCCAATCAAGGCGTTTATGCAGCTCTTTTAAATCCAGGCGATAAAATTTTAGGAATGGACTTAAGTCATGGTGGTCATTTAACTCATGGTGCAAAAGTAAGTTCTTCTGGAAAATTTTATGAAAGTTTCTTTTATGGCGTAGAACTTGATGGAAGAATTAATTATGAAAAAGTAAGAGAGATAGCTCATATAGTTAAGCCAAAATTGATCGTATGTGGTGCAAGTGCTTATGCTAGATTTATTGATTTTGCTAAATTTAGAGAAATTGCAGATGAGGTTGGAGCCTATCTTTTTGCAGATATAGCACATATTGCAGGACTTGTTGTTGCTGGAGAGCATCCAGATCCTTTTCCTCATGCTCATGTTGTAAGTTCTACGACTCATAAAACTTTAAGAGGTCCAAGGGGCGGTATTATTATGAGCAATGATGAAGAGATTGCTAAAAAAATTAACTCTGCAATATTTCCAGGAATTCAAGGTGGTCCTTTAATGCATGTGATTGCTGCTAAAGCTGTTGGTTTTAAATTTAACCTAAGCCAAGAGTGGAAAATTTATGCAAAACAAGTAAGAAGTAATGCTCAAGTTTTGGCTAAAATATTGATGGATAGAAAATATAAGCTTGTAAGTGATGGTACAGATAATCATCTTGTTTTAATGAGCTTTTTAGATCGTGAATTTAGTGGAAAGGATGCTGATATAGCTTTAGGAAATTCAGGCATAACAGCAAATAAAAATACAGTTCCAGGCGAGATTAGAAGTCCATTTATAACCAGTGGATTAAGGTTGGGAACTCCAGCACTTACTGCTAGAGGTTTTAAGGAAAAAGAGATGGAAATTGTTGCAAATTATATAGCAGATATTTTAGATGATATTAATAATACCAATCTACAAAAAGATATTAAATTAAAACTTGAAGAACTTGCGAAAAATTTTATAATTTATACAAAGGCTATGTTTTGATTTCACCTATGGATATGTCATTAATTAAGATAATTGGTAGTCATTATTATGTCATGAGAAATAGAATTGTCAATAAAATTACCCATCGTGGACGTTTATTTTTTGATAAATTTGAAAAGATTGATTCTCCTTTAAATTTAAGTATTATGAGGGAGCATGCGGCTAAAAAAATTATTGTTGCTCATGATTTGATTACTAAAGACAATAAAGTTGAAAATATTGTTTTTGACTATAATGGTTTTAATGCTGAAAGATTTTATCATCGAGCTCAATTGATTTTGCGTGAAGAAGGTTTTATAAATTTTACAGCTTATAAAACAAAAACTCCAGGGCATTTACATTTGTATATTCATAAAGGTCATACTTCATTAAACGAAGGTTATTCTTTAGCATCTAAACTTTCAATGATGTTTGCAAGTAAAATGCCTGTAGAGTGGAAAGTTTTCCCAAGTATGGATGTTCCAAGGGAATTTAATATTTTAGTTTTACCTTATGAGGTTTATCAAAAAGAACGTGGTAGTTCTTGGTCTAAACATATGTAAGAAAGGAAAAATATGGAAAATAATAAAAATGATTTTGATGATATTATTTTAGAAAAAAGCAACAAGAGTGAAAAGATAAAAAAAATTCTTTTAAGAGTAATTGCTTTAATTATTTTATTTTTAATCATTATGATTGTTATGAAATTAATCAATAGTGGAAGTGATAATAAAAATCCAACAGTTTTACCTAATGAGCCTACAAGTGCCACTCAACAAGATAATAATACAGATAGTTCTTTTGAAAATATGCCTATTGCTACAGATAATTCTGCAGAAGATCAATTTGAAGCTCTAAGAAAACAAATTCAAGGCGATCAAAATCTTGATAATGCAAATTTTGCATCATCTAATCAAGACTCTATCCAAGATTTAAATTCTAACAATTTAGACGAGAAAAAACAAACTGTTGCAAATACTACAGTTAAAACCGAAGAAAAACCAAAAGAACAAGTAAAAGAGCAGGTTAAAGAACAACCTAAAAAAACTGCAACAAAAGATAATACAGTTAAAAAACAAGAACATACTGTAAAACAAAATCACCAACAAAGCACTAATGATTTATTTAAAAATGTAGATGCAAAACCTGTTAATCCGGATGGTTTGCCTTCTGGAATTTATGTGCAAATTTTCTCTGTGAACAATTTAGATCAAAAATCTAAAGAACTAGCAGCTGTTAGAAAAAAAGGTTATGAATATAAACTTTATAAAACAACAGTTGCAGGTAAAGAAATAACTAAAGTTTTAATTGGACCATTTAGTAAGTCAAATATTTCACAAGAGCTTGCTAAAATTAGAAAAGAAGTAGCTAAAGACGCATTTTCTTTTACCTTAAAATGAAATTCTTAGCCGTCATAGGCAATCCTATTATGCATTCTAAATCACCTAGAATGCATAATAATGCAATTAAATTTCTTGGATTAAAAGGAATTTATACTCGTTATTGTTTAAATAATGATTTATTTTTAAAAGAAGAATTATTAAAAATAGGTTTTGATGCTGTAAATATTACGGTTCCTTTTAAGGAAAAAGCTTGTAAAATTGCTGATTTTAAAGATGAAATTTCAACTCGCGTAGGTTCTGCTAATACTCTTTGTTTTAAAAATAATAAAATTTATGCTTACAATACAGATGGAATAGGTTTTTTACAATCTATTGAAGAATTTAAAGATATTAAAAAAGCTTTAATTTTAGGAGCAGGAGGAACAGCTCTTGCAATAGCTTATGTTTTAAAACAAAGAGGTGTAGATGTTTATATTGCTAATCGTAGTAGCAAAAGACTTCAATATTTTAATGCTTATAAGAATAGTCTTTATAAAGATTTACAAGATTTTAATTTTGATTTGATAATTAATTCCACCTCAGCAGGTTTGATGGATGAATATTTACCTTGTTCTAAAGAAATTTTACATCAACTTTTATCTAATGCTAAATTTGCCTTTGAAGTTATTTACAACAAAGAAACTCCTTTTTATAAACTTTGCAAAAAATATGATTTAAGAGTAAAAAATGGATTTGAAATGCTTTTATGGCAAGGAGTATTTGCTTTTGAATTATTTTTTGATCTTAAAAATCAAAGAGAAGAAATTAAAACAGCAATGTTGCAAGCTTTAAATTTAGATTAATTTTTTGAAAAATCCTATAAGAATTTTTCAAAAAATTTTTATTCAAAAATTATAACCCCATCTTGATTTTTATCAACGTTATTTTCTTTTTTTGCATTAGAATTATCGTTTGGAGTATTTTTAAAAGATTTCGATGGCTGAAAAGAATTTTCCTCAAAAGAAGAATTATTTTCAAAGCTATTAAATTTTTCAGGATTATTTGAAGGTTGTGCTGTATCTATAGCTTTTGGAAGATTATTATAGACTGTATTTAGAGTATTTTTATAAAAAGCAATAAAACTTCTATCAATTTCAAATGCTGGACGCTCTAAACCTTTGTTAAGTTGGGTTGGAACTGTAGATATGGTAGTTTTAAACATGTTGATTCCATCATCATTTTTTATAGGATAGGTAAGAGCGATTAAAGAATTTAATTTAGTATTGCTTGTTAAATCGGTTGAATTTTGGGAATTGTGAGCATCAATAAAGCTTATTTTTCCTTGAAATTGAATTCCTAGATTAGATTTAACATAATCTCCACTTACAAAGCTATCTGATTTTTGTGGATTTTGTTCTTCTATATAAATACTTATTAAACTTTTAAGGGTATAGTCTGGATTTGAATTAACTATTTTATAACCTTTAAGTTTCGCTATAGTAGCCATTTGTTCTTCTAAATTTTCTTTTAAAAGTTCAATTTCTTTTTCTATGCGGATCTTAAGCACAGAATTCTCAAAATAATCAGAATAATTATTATTTTGTTCTATATTAATAGGCTCAAGAGCGATGGTAATGCCAGAATCTATAGACTCTGTTTTAATAGGAGTTTGAGGTTTAAAATTGGGCATTGAAACATTTACAAAGGTGCTACTAGTATTGCTGCAAGCGCTTAAAAATAAAAAAATAAAAATAAAAAAATATTTTTTCATGATTTATCCTTGTCAATGATTAAAATTATATAATTATAGCAAGTTAAAGTTTTTTTGCTATATTCTTAGAAAACAAAAATTTAGGAAAATATATGGAATTTTGGAGACATATTTATTCAAATTTTGATGTAGTTGCATTCAGTATTTTTGGCCTTAAAGTGCATTGGTATGGAATCATGTATGTAATAGCTTTGATTTTGGCTCTAACTTTAGCTAAATTTTTTTCAAAAAAAATGAATATGGGTATTAGTAATAAATGCTTAGATAGTTATTTTGTTTGGGTAGAAATTGGAGTTATTTTAGGTGCAAGACTCGGATATATTTTAATTTATGATAATCATACAATGTATTATATTGTTCATCCTTGGCAAATTTTTAATCCTTATGTTAATAATGAATTTGTAGGAATTCGTGGCATGAGTTATCACGGAGCTATTGTTGGTTTTTTAATAGCAACTTTTTTATTTTGCAAAAAATATAAAGAAAATCCTTGGAAATTTTTAGATTTAGTAGCTTTAAGCGTGCCTTTAGCTTATGTTTTTGGACGTATTGGAAATTTTTTAAATCAAGAACTTTTTGGTCGTATAACCAATGTACCTTGGGGAATTTATGTTGATGGAATTTTAAGACATCCATCACAATTATACGAAGCTTTTTTGGAGGGTGTTGTTGTTTTTATTGCTGTTTATATAGCAAAGCTAAAACAAACTTTTTGTGGAGAGCTTATTATTGTTTATGCCTGTATGTATTCTTTAGCACGTTTTATTTGTGAATTTTTTAGAGAACCTGATTTTGGAATAGGTTTTGTACTTTGGGGAATGAGTATGGGACAAATTTTAAGTTTAATCATGCTCATTATTGCTTTGTTATTTTATGTTTGGATAAAATTTAAAAAAGTAAATATTTAATTTATATTAAAGATTATTGTAATATAATCAAAAGTTTTTATTTTTTTGTAAAGGAGTATAGATGAGTGGGCTTATCGAAGGTTATTTGGGTAAGAGCATTGAAGGCAAGAAAAGCAAAATGCCTGCAAAATTAGATTTTATCCAGAGTGCTTCAGGTCTTTTTTTAGGTCTTTTTATGTGGGCACACATGTTTTTTGTGTCTACGATTTTAGTAAGCGGGGATTTTTTTAATTCTGTTGTTCATTTTTTAGAATTAAAATTCGTTTATAATAATCCTATAATGAGTTATGTCACCTCTTTTTTAGCAACTTGTGTTTTGGTAGTATTTTTTGTCCATGCTTTATTAGCTATGAGAAAATTTCCTATTAATTATCGTCAATATCAAATTTTAAGAGTGCATACTAAAACTATGAAACATAGCGATACTTCACTTTGGTGGGTTCAAGCATTGACCGGATTTTTAATGTTTTTTTTGGGTTCTGCTCATCTTATTTTCGTTATCACAAATGCAGATAAAATTAGTGATGGTATGTCAGGAGATAGAGTAGTAAGCCATTTTATGTGGCTTTTTTATGCTGTACTTTTAGTATGTGTAGAGCTTCATGGAAGTATAGGTCTTTATAGGCTTTGTGTTAAATGGGGTTGGTTTGAGGGAAAAAATGCGAAAGAAAGCAGAAAAAAACTTAAAGTAGCTAAATGGATTATAAGTATATTTTTCTTAGCTTTAGGTATTTTAAGTCTTTTAGCTTTTGTAAAAATTGGTTTAGCAAATTTAACTGTTAAACAATTTATGATGGAGCAATTTTTTAACAACTATAATGGAGCAAATTTATGAATATACAATATAGTGATGCTTTAGTAATAGGTGGAGGTTTAGCAGGTCTTAGGGCTGCAATTGAGGTTGCAAAAAGTGGTCAAAGTGTAACACTTTTGAGTATCTGTCCAGTAAAGCGTTCTCACTCTGCGGCTGTTCAAGGAGGAATGCAAGCAAGTCTTGGAAATGGCGCCAAAGGCGAAGGAGATAACGAAGATCTTCATTTTGCAGATACAGTTAAAGGAAGTGATTGGGGTTGCGATCAAGAAGTAGCAAGAATGTTTGCACAAACTGCACCAAAAGCTGTTAGAGAGCTTGCAGCTTGGGGTGTGCCTTGGACTAGGGTAACAAAAGGGCCAAGAACTGTAGTTATTAATGCACAAAAAACAGTTATCGAAGAAAAAGAAGAGGCACATGGTCTTATTAATGCACGTGATTTTGGTGGAACTAAAAAATGGAGAACTTGCTATATAGCTGATGCTACTGGACATTGTATGCTTTATGGTGTAGCTAATGAAGCTATTAAGCATCAAGTTAAGATTATTGATAGAATGGAAGCGGTAAGAATTATTCATGATGGTAAAAAATGCTTAGGCGTAATTGCAAGAGATTTAATAAATGGACAATTAATCGCTTATATTGCACGTGGAACTATGATAGCAACTGGCGGTTATGGAAGAATTTATAAACAAACTACTAATGCAGTTATTTGCGAAGGAACTGGTGCAGCTATAGCTCTTGAAACTGGACTTTGTAGACTTTCAAATATGGAGGCTGTGCAATTTCACCCAACACCTATAGTTCCAAGTGGAATTTTGCTTACTGAAGGTTGTCGTGGAGATGGCGGAATTTTACGTGATGTAGATGGTTATCGTTTTATGCCTGATTATGAACCAGAAAAAAAAGAACTTGCAAGTCGGGATGTTGTTAGTCGTAGAATGATGGAGCATATTAGAAAAGGAAAAGGTGTTAAAAGTCCTTATGGGGATCATTTATGGCTTGATATTTCTATACTTGGTCGTGCTCATGTTGAAAAAAATCTTCGTGATGTTCAAGATATTTGTAAAACTTTTAATGGAATTGATCCAGCAGATGAAGGTCCTAAAGGCTGGGCCCCAGTTTTACCTATGCAGCATTACTCCATGGGTGGAATTAGGACTAAACCAACTGGTGAAAGTCAATGGTTAGATGGTCTTTTTGCTTGTGGTGAAGCAGCTTGTTGGGATATGCACGGATTTAATCGCTTAGGTGGAAATTCTTGTGCTGAAACTGTAGTTGCTGGAATGATTATAGGAGATTATTTTGCTCAATATTGTAAAAATAATGGAGAAGTTGTTGATACAAATATTGTAAAAGAATTCTTAAGTAAAGAATATCAATATCTTAAATCTTTAGTTGATAAAGAAGGTAAGTATAATGTTTTTGAAATCAAAAATAGAATGAAAGAAATAATGTGGGATAAGGTGGCTATTTTTAGAACTGGAGAAGGTCTTAAAGAAGCTGTAGATGAATTAGAAAAACTTTATAAAGATTCTCAAGATGTTAAAGTGCATTGTAAAGAACTTGATTGTGCTAATCCAGAACTTGAAGAAGCGTATAGGGTCCCTAGAATGTTAAAAATAGCACTTTGTGTTGCCTATGGAGCACTTTTAAGAACAGAAAGTCGTGGAGCACATTATAGAGAAGATTATCCAAAAAGAGATGATTTAAATTGGATGAAAAGAACAAATACTTATTGGGTTGAGGGTGAGACCTTGCCACGCGTAGAGTATGAAGAACTTGATATTATGAAAATGGAAATGCCACCAGCTTTTCGTGGGTATGGAGCAAAAGGCAATATCATTGAAAATCCTTTAAGTGAAAAACGTCAAGCTGAAGTGGATGCAATCCGTGAAAAAATGGAAGCAGAAGGTAAAAGCCGTTATGAAATTCAAGATGCTTTAATGCCTTATGAACTTCAAGCAAAATTTAAAAAACCAAATCAAAGAATAGGGGTGGATTATGAGTAGAAAATTAACTATAAAAGCATTTAAGTATAATCCTTTAAGTAAAATTTCAAAACCACATTTTGTGACTTATGAGCTTGAAGAAACTCCTTTTATGACTGTTTTTGTATGCTTGACTTTGATTCGCGAAAAGATGGATGCCGATCTTAGTTTTGATTTTGTTTGTCGTGCGGGAATTTGTGGATCTTGTGCCATGATGATTAATGGTGTTCCAAAACTTGCTTGTAAGACCTTAACAAAAGATTATGAAGATGGTGTTATCGAACTTATGCCTATGCCAGCATTTAGACATATTAAAGATTTAAGTGTGAATACTGGAGAATGGTTTGAAGATATGTGTAAACGTGTTGAAAGTTGGGTTCATAATGAAAAAGAAACTGATATTTCAGCATTAGAAGAGCGTATAGAGCCTGAAGTTGCAGATGAAACTTTTGAACTTGATCGTTGTATAGAATGCGGAATTTGTGTTGCTTCATGTGCAACTAAGCTTATGAGACCCAATTTTATAGGTGCTACAGGACTTTTAAGAACAGCAAGATATTTACAAGATCCACATGATCATAGAAGTATAGAAGATTTTTATGAATTAGTGGGTGATGATGATGGCGTTTTTGGATGTATGTCTTTACTCGCTTGTGAAGATAATTGTCCTAAAAATTTACCTTTACAAAGCAAAATCGCCTACATGAGAAGACAACTTGTTGCACAAAAAAATAAATAAATTCCTCCCCTTTTTTAAGGGGAGCATATGAAAGATTTACTTCAAAAAATTTGGAAAAATAAACTTCAATTTTTAGATTTCAATCTTAATTTTGCTGATAAAAATATTTTAGATGTATCAGAGCTTGCTATTATTTTAAGCATTAATCAGGAAAATTATGAAAGATATTTTCTTTTAAATGAATTTAAAATTATTTTTGAAAAAATTAATTTAAGAGTGGATATTTTTGGTGCCCAAAAGGCTCAAATTTGTGCAATTAATCTTTTTAAATCAGGATTGGTTAAAAAACAAGAATTATTAGATGCTTTGCAAATTTTACAAAAAATTTCAAATAATTATGAAATTTTTAATTTCATTGAAAAAACGGAAATTAAAATTATAGATAAAAAAGAACTTTTTTTAAAAAATTGCAATCAATTAGATGTAATTGCCTTAGAGCTTTGTAAATTAAGTTTTGATGAGAATGCAAAAATAAGACTTCATAAAAAAATAGATAAATTCAAAAAATTAGATTTTAATATTGCTGTTACTGGAATTATGAATTCAGGAAAATCTAGTTTTTTAAATGCTCTTTTAAAGCAAGAATTTTTAGGAGTATCAAATATTCCAGAAACAGCCAATTTAACTGTTATAAGTTATGGTGCAAATAAAGAAGCTATGATTTATTTTTGGAATAAAAATGAGTGGCAAAATATATTAAAAACTTCTAGTTTTAATAAAAAATTAAAAGCTTTTTTTGATCGTTTAGTTTTAGAGATTGATATCAATAAATATATAAAAGATGAAACTTTAAGTCAAAAAATTAATTTAGAAGATTTGAAAAAATTTAGTTCTGCTAAAAATAATATTTCAGCTTTGATTAAAAAAATAGAGATTAAAAGTGATTTAGAATTTTTAAAAAATAATATTTCTATTGTTGATACTCCTGGACTCGATGATGTCGTTATTCAAAGAGAAATTTTAACAAATGAATATTTAAAAGAGAGTGATTTTTTGATCCATCTTATGAATGCTTCACAAGCGCTAACACAAAAAGATATTGATTTTTTAACTCATTGTTTATTAAATTCACGTTTGAGCAAATTTTTAATTATTTTAACAAAAGCTGATTTGTTAAAAAAACAAGAACTTAATGAAGTTGAAAATTATATTAAAAAAATTCTCACAAATAAGCTTAAGGATAAAAATTTGGTTACAAAGATTGATTTTTTATCTATAAGTGCAAAAATGGCTAATGATTTTTATAAAAATCTTGTCAGTAAAGAAAGTTTTCAAAAAAGCGGAATGCAAGAATTTGAAAATTATTTATTTAATGAATTGTATTCTGGAAAAAAAAGTAAAATTGCTTTGGAGTCTTATAAAAAAGAATTGTTATTGGAGCTAGATCATCTCTTAAAAGAATACGAGTTACAAAATAAATTTATACAAGAAAAAGAACAAAATTTAGGTGAACAAAGCAAGCAATTTTTACTTGATATGCAAAATAAAAGAAAATCTTTACAAGAAACCAAAGAGGAAATTTTAAATTCTATTTTAGAACTTAAAAATTTAGAAAATGGAGTTGATAATCTTGTATTGTTATTAGCAAAAAAACTTAAAGATAGATTGGTTGATGAATTAAAATATTTTAAAAATAAATCTCAAAAAGTTGATATGCAGCGTATTTTAATGATTATAGATACGACAATTAAAGACGGTGTGAGTGATATTTTAAGAGAAGTTAAATTTAAAAATATGAAAAAAATTGAAGAATTAAAGCTCCATTTATCTTTAAAATACGATTTTTTAAAAGAAAATTTTAATGATGATTTTGAAAATTTTAAGGATAAGATTTCTAAAGATATAGAAAATATTTTTAATGATGAAAAAATTATATTTTTAAAACTTGAAATTGAAAATATTATCAATCAAAATATTAATTTATTTGATCTTGAAATTAAATTAACTCAGACTATCAATGCTATTTTTAAAAATTTTAATCTCGAAAATATTTTGCAAAGTCTTGATATTAATGGAGCATTTTTTCATTTTTTAGATAAAAAACTTCAAAATTATGAAGAAATTCAAAAAGAAAAGTTAAAAAATATTGAAGATTTAATGGGTAAAATCAATGATAAAAATACTAATATATTAACTTCTTTTGAAAATAATTTAGAAAATATCGCTAAATTGCAACAACTTAAAATGGATCTTTTGCATGCAAATTAATATTTTAAATGATTTTATAAATTCTTATAAAAAAGCTTATATTAATAATTATGACGATAGTTTTAGTGGAAAAATTAAAACAATATGTCAAAATCTTAATGAACCTTTTATGAATCTAAGTCCTGAATTAAGTAAAGAGTTACAAGAAATATCTTTTTCATTGGATAAAAATATCAATATAGCTATTATCGGGCAATTTTCTAGTGGTAAATCAAGTCTTTTAAATTTAATTTTAAAAAAAGAATGCCTACCTACAGGTTTTGTTCCTGTAACTTTTAAGCCAACTTTTTTACATTATGCAAAAGAATATTTTTTAAGAGTCGAATTTGAAGATGCTAGCGATCTTATTACAGATGTTGAAAATCTCGCTTTATATACAGATCAAAGAAATGAAATTAAAAAAGCTAAAAATTTGCATATTTTTGCTCCTATTCCTTTATTAAAAAAAATTACTCTTATTGATACTCCAGGTTTAAATGCAAATAAAAATGATACTTTAACCACTTTAAGTGAGTTAAAAAATATTCATGCGGCTATTTGGTTAAGCTTGATTGATAATGCTGGAAAAAAAAGTGAAGAAGAGGTGATTAGGGAAAATTTGGAAATTTTGGGCGATTATAGCATTTGTGTTTTAAATCAAAAAGATAAATTAAATCAACAAGAATTAGATAATATTTTAAATTATGTTAAAAAAAATTTTTCTCAATATTTTAAGGATATTATTGCTATATCTTGTAAAGAAGCTCAGTTTCAAGAAAGCTATAAACATTCTAATTTTGAATTTTTGATCCATTTTTTACAATCTATTGATGATAAAAAAGTCAAGGAAAAATTCGCAAAAAGAAAGATATTTAATTTATGCAAAATTTTAGATAATGAAAATAAACTTTTTTTAGATATTTTCGATCAACTTTTATTAAATTTTCAAACTTATGAAGAATATGCAAATTCTGTATTTGAAAGATTTTTAAATGAAATTGAAATTTTAAACCATCAAATTTTAAATCAACTAAAAAGTATTAGTGAAAAAATTTCAAGTGAAATTTTTAATTCTATTAAAGAAAAAGAAGCTTATTTTTATCAAAAATCGACAAAAATTTTAACAAAAAATTTATACGTAAAATATGCCTATAAAATACCTTATATTTCAACTGATGATACTTATTTATCGATGTTTTATCATTCAGAATCTATGAGTAAAGAATTTAAAAAAATTAAAAATGATATCTATCATTCTTTTAAGCAAATCAAAGATAATTTGGTTAATTTAGTAAATAATTTAGAAAATAAAATTTTATTTTTTAAGTCAGAATTTTCAAATATTCAAAAAGATAATATTTTTCAAAGCGATATAAATTTTAGCGAACTTAGAGTATTTTCAAATGCCAGTGAAGAATATTTTTTAAAAGATTTTAAGGAGCTTTTGTTTAAAAATTTATTAGAGCTTGATTTATTTTTTGAAAAACTTAATTTAAAAGCTTTTTCAAATTATGAAAATGCAACAAGACTCACCATTAGTTTTTTAAGTGATAAAATAAATCAAAGTCGTGTTCTTTATGAGCTTAATAGTTCTGAATTTACTTTATTTTATCCTCAAAAAAATGAAATTTACGAAAGAGTCTTAAAAGAACTTAATGTTTATGAATTTGAAAATTTATTGATTGATAAGCCAGTCATTATAAAAATAATCAAGGATTTTTTTAAAAATAATAAAATTTTAATTGAAAATAAAAAACACTTAATAGAGATAAAAAAAAGAGAGCTTGATAAAAGAAAAAGTCAGATTATTAAATCTTGTGAACTTTTAAAGGAATAAAAATGTTAAAAAGAATTCTAATTTTACTATCGATTTGTTATAGTTGTGTTTTTGCCATTAGTGATTTAGAAAAGGCTTTGCAGTTTTATGAAGAAAATAAATTTTCTAAAGCATATAATTTATTTGAAAAGCTTTGTAAAAAAGATAGTGCAAAATCATGTTTTTCTATGGCCTATATGTTAGAAAATGCTCAAGGAGTTCCAAGAGATCTTGGTGCTGCTTATAAACTTTATAATAAAGCATGCAATCTAGGTTTATCAGAATCTTGTTTTAATATGGGTCTTATTTTGAAAAATCAAGGCTATACTAACGAATCAATTTTAGCTTTTAATAAAGCGTGTAATTTAGGAGATGTGAAAAGTTGTAACAATATAGCTCTTTTTTATGAAAAAGATCAAGATGGAAAAATGGCAACTTATTTTTATAAAAAATCTTGCCAATTAAAAGATGCTCCAGCTTGTTATAAATTGGGTCTTTTGTATGAAAAAGGGGAATTAATAAAACAAAATATAAAAAATTCTTTATTTTTTTATTCTAAAGCTTGCAATTTGGGTTATGCTGAGTTATGTTATCTTCTTGGGCGTTATAATCAACTTGAAACAAAAGATTTGCAAAAAGCTAAAATTTATTTTGGCATGGCTTGTGATAAAAAACATAAAGAAGCTTGTGTTGCTTATAAAGAATTAAATTCTAAAGCTGTAGAAATTTATTAAAATTTTTATAGCATTTATCTTGAATTTCTGTTTTTTTATAATTCTAATTATTTTTTTGATTTAAAGTCTAGTTAATATTAATAAGAGTAACATAATTTTAATTGCGTATGTAAAGGAGAAACAAAATGCAAGATAATATTATAGATAGAAGAAGTTTCTTTAAATTAGGACTTCTGGGTGGCTCTGTTGTAGCTGCAAGTACTTTAGGTGGTGGCGCTGTATTAAAAGCAGCAGAGCTTACAGATTCTCCAAAATCTTTACAAACTAAATCAAATAAAATTAGAGGCAGAATATTTTTTCAAACTCAAACTGAATTTGATACTTTGAGTGCAGCTTGTGAAAGAATTTATCCTAAGGATAATCAAGGAGAAGGAGCTATTGGATTAGGCGTTCCTTATTTTATTGATAATCAATTAGCTTCAGCATATGGATATAATGATAGAGAATATATGCAAGGACCTTTTATGGATGGTAAAGAGGAGCAAGGATATCAAACTCCTATGAAACGTAAGGATATTTTTTTAGAGGGTGTTCATGCTTTAGAAACAAATGCTAAAAAACGTTATAAAAAATCTTTTTCTTCACTTAAAGGAAAAGAACAAGATGAAATTTTAAGAGATTTTGAAAAAGGTAAAATTCAGACCATAGGTTTTAAATCTTCCTATTTTTTTACTCTTTTAAGAGAAATGACAATTGCAGGGGTTTTAGCAGATCCAATTTATGGTGGAAATGATAATAAAAACGGTTGGAGAATGATGCAATATCCTGGAGCTCAAATGAGTTATATAGATAAAATTGCAAGTGATGAATTTTTTGATATAGAACCTGTAGGTTTAGCGGATATGGAGGATTAAAATGGCTGAAATATTAAAAAAGGTAGATGTAGTAACAGTGGGTGCAGGTTGGACAGGTGGTATTATAGCCGCAGAACTAACAAAGGCAGGACTTAATGTCCTTAGTTTAGAGCGCGGACATATGCAAAGTACTGAAAATTTTAATTTTATCCATGATGAATGGAGATATGGAATTAATTATGGTTTAATGCAAGATTGTTCCAAAGATACTGTTACTTTTAGAAATGATTTAAAAGAGTTAGCTTTGCCTTATAGAAAAATGGGTTCTTTTTTGCTTGGGAATAATGTTGGGGGTGCTGGAGTACATTGGAATGGCTGGACTTTTAGATTTATGCCTTATGATTTTGAAATTAAAAGTAGAAGTTTTAAACGATATGGAAATAAGTTAGGTGATGATTATACTTTGCAAGATTGGGGTTTGACTTATAAAGATATGGAACCTTATTATGATAAATTTGAAAAAACTTGTGGGATTTCTGGAGAGCCTAATCCACTTGCTGAAAAAATGGGTTCTTTTAGATCAAGTCCTTATCCTCAAAAACCTTTAGAAAATACAAAAATACTCAAACGTTTCGAAAGTACAGCAAAAGAGATGAATTTGCATCCATTTAGATTACCAGCAGCTAATTCAAGATCTGGTTATACTAATCCAGATGGCCAAGAATTAGCTCCTTGTGAATATTGTGCTTTCTGTGAAAGATACGGTTGTGAGTATGGAGCAAAAGCAAGCCCTATAACAACAGTTATTCCTAAAGCTATGAGTACAGGTAAATATACTATACGCACTTATAGTAATGCTACGCAAATTCTAAAAAAAGATGGCAAGGTAACAGGAGTAAAATTTGTAGATACTAGAACTATGAAAGAATATATTCAACCTGCTGATATAGTTGTGCTTACAAGCTATGTATTTAATAACGCTAAGCTTTTAATGGTGAGTGAAATAGGATCTCAGTATGATCCAAAAACAGGTAAAGGAACTTTAGGTAAAAATTATTGTTATCAAATGAATATGGGAACAACAGCCTTTTTTGAAGAACAATTTAATACTTTTATGGGATCAGGTGCATTAGGAACAACTTGTGATGATTTTATAGGAGATAATTTTGATCATTCTAGGGAAAAATTTTTACATGGAGCTATGATTTATAGTGTTCAATCAGGAAATCGTCCTATACAATCAGCTCCAGTTCCCCAAGGAACACCTTCTTGGGGTGCTGAATTTAAAAAAGCATTAAATTATAATTTTACAAGAAATATTTTTATAGGTGGGCAAGGTGCTTCTTTACCTCATAAAAATAATTATTTAAGTTTGGATCCAACTTATAAAGATGCTTTTGGGATGCCACTTTTACGCTTAACGTATAATTTTACAGATCAAGATAGAGCTTTGCATAAATTTATTACAGATAAAACAGCTCAAATAGCAAAAAGAATGAAGGGTGTGAAATCAATTAAAAAAGGTTCTTATCTTAAAAATTATAGCATTGTGCCTTATCAAACCACTCATAATACCGGAGGGACAACTATGGGGGCAAATCCTGAAATGAGTGTAGTAAATACTTACTTACAACATTGGGATGCGGATAACCTTTTTGTCGTAGGGGCTGGTAATTTCCAACATAATAGTGGCTATAATCCAACAGATACTGTAGGAGCTTTAGCTTATCGTTGTGCTGAAGGAATTTTAAAATATCATAAAAGTGGAAAAATTCTTGCTTGAAAGCTTTTGCTTTCAAGCTTATTAATATTTATAAATTTTGAAAAATTAAATTACTGCAAAACTTATAAAGCTAGGTTTTTAAGAGGCAATACTAAAATTAATATAATTATCTTGAGAGTTTTGTTGATAAGTTTTAGCTACAAAATTTTTAAAATCTTTATCAAAATTTGAATTTTTATCGTTGCTTTTTGAATCTTTATCTGTTTTTTCTAAGCTATTTTCTGAATTTTTTTCATCTTTTTCTTTATTTTCTTCTTCTTTTTCTTTGGCCTCTTCGGCTTTAAGTTTCATTGCTTCAGCTCTTGCTTCAAATTCCATTTTTGTGGCATTAGCTGCGACTTTATAATCTTGTGGGCTAGGATCAGCAGGAGCCATAGCTGCAGCTACAATTTGGCGTGCATTAGCTATAGTTTCTTCTGGGGTATTTCCCTTTTGCATACTGATAGGAACTTCACCAGCAGTAGCATACATTTGATTATCTGGTCCTCTAGTATAAGTAAAGCTTGCAGCTCCTGCTAGGCCACCACCAGCAGCTTGATGTGCAGCTTCATGTGCTTTTACGTTTCTATCTATATTTTGGAGTTCTCTAAGTTGCTGAATTTGTTTAGCGTCAAGTTCAACACCATTAACCATTTGTGTTTCTTGTTGGTTATTTTCATCTGATGAGATATCATTTTTATTGTTTGAATCTGCAAGATCATTATTTTTTAAATCTAAAAAATTGTTATTTTTTGAGTCATTAGAAGAATGATTGAAATGATAATATGAGCTAAAATTGAAGCCAATTTGCATTTATTCTCCTAAAATTTTATATTAGTAAAGAATTTTATCTATTTTATCTTAAAAATTTGATAATTTTTGTACAATATTTTATGATTTTAGTTAAATATTCTTAAGGTGTAATGATGATTTATAAAAATGATTTAATTTATATAGAAAAAGAACAATCACAAATACCTTGGATTAAAATTTTTACTCAATATCCTTACAAGGAACTAAGTGATTGTCCTAGTGATTTACAAAGAGAACTTTTTGATAAAATTTTACTTTGTGAAAAAGCTATGATTGAATTTTATAAGCCAGAAAAAATCAATATAGCCTCATTTGCAAACTATATGCCAAGAGTTCATTTTCATATAATGGCTCGTTTTAAAGATGATGCTTATTTTCCAGAATGCATGTGGGGAAAACAACAAAGAGAAATGAAAGATTTAAAACTACCAAATTTTAATGATTTTGTGAAATTTTTACTCAATATTTTAAAATGATATTAATTATTGATTATTGTTTCTTTTATACAATTTTTTGACCCAAATTATTATAAAGGAAAAAAATGAAAAAAATTTTATTAAGCTCTTTAGTTGCTGCATCTTTCTTGAGTGCAAGTTTATTTGCACAAGAATATTCTTTAGATAAAGCTCATACCGATATTGGTTTTAAGATTAAACATCTACAAATCAGCAATGTAAAGGGAAATTTTAAAGATTATAGTGCAGTTATAGATTTTGATCCTAAAACTTATGAATTTAAAAAACTTGAAGCTGTAATCAAAGTAGCCTCTGTTAATACTGATAACCAAACTAGAGATAATCATTTAAGACAAGATGATTTTTTTAAAGCAAAAAAATACCCTGATATGACATTTGTAATGAAAAAATATGAAAAAATTAATAAAGAAAAAGGAAAAATGACAGGTATCTTAACCATAGCTGGAGTTTCAAAAGAAGTGGTTTTAGATACTGAAATAGGCGGTATGGCTAAAGGAAAAGATGGCAAAGAAAAAATAGGTTTTTCTTTAAATGGAAAAATTAAACGTTCTGAATTTAAATTCGGTGCTGGAACTTCTACACTTACTTTAGGTGATGATATCACTTTAAGCATTGATGCTGAAGCAAATGAAAAGTAATACTAATCTAAGAGAGCTTTTCTCTTAGACTTTCTAAGATATAAGATAAACTTTTATCCTTATTTTCTTCCCATATAAGTTTAAATTCTGGTTTAAAACTTTCATTTTCTAGTTTTAATTCTGTATTTTTTAAAGTAGATTCTAGAAAAGCAAGGTGATTTAATGCGGTATTTTTGTCATCAAAAATTAAAATAAAATCATTATTTTGTATAAAAATTTTTATCTTAAAGCGTTTTAAAATCTTAGCAATTTGTTTTAAAATAAGCTTGACATAAGATTCTTGAGTATATTGCAATTCATGAAAATGAAGCAAGGCGATGATGTAGTGATCTTTTCCTTTAAGATAATGCATTAATTTTTTTTCATTAGGCAATTTTGTCAAGGTATCAAAAAATAAATTTTGATATATTTGATACAAAATAACAAAGCAAAAAATCAAACTAGCAAATTCAAAGTATTTAACACCACAAAAAATATCAAATAAAAATTGTAAATTTGCTCCAACAAAGGCTAATAAAAGATAATATTCTTTTCTTTTAAAGCTTTGTATGATCAAGATAAAACCACAAAGGATAAAAAATAAAAAAGCAAGTTCGTTAATGGGTTTAAGTAAGGTAAAATTTAAATGAAAGTCCAAATTGCTAGCATTGAAATTAGTATTATTTGGAAGGATGAAACCTAAAATCGCTATAAAAATGATGATTAAAACAGAGCTAAGATTATTTTTTTCTAAAATTTTATTGGATATTTTTTTTACTCCAAGTAAAACAAAAATCAAAGGCAAAAATAAAGAAACAAACAAGTGAGCTTGAAATATACTATTGAAAAAATAAGGCAAATGAAAGATGAGTAAAGAAAGAGTGATAAAAAATATACGCGTATTTTTAAAATAAAAAGCTAAAAATAATGCCAAAAATTCAAAAATCAAACTAAAATAACTTAAAAAATCTAAAAAAAACATCAATCAACCTTAAATAATAAAAATTGAGAATTTTATATAAAAAAACTTAAAAATTAGTCTTTGTTAAATTTTGAGATTTCCTCTTGGATTTGTTGCTCCATGTGAAGGAGTTCTTCGTAGTCTTTTTTCTGCTTTTCTAAAAGTTCATCAAATTTAAATCCTAGCATGACAATACGATATAAATTAGGCTTATATTTTCTCCAGTTATATAGTGTGCTTACATCAACATCAATTTCATACGCCATGTCGCGTTTGCTTTTTTTGATCATCTAATTCCTATTAAAATTTTTAAAATTCTACATTAGTTTTTCTTTATTAAAAACATTTGAAATATTCAATTATTTATTATAAAAATATTTAATATTTCAATATTAATTAAGTTTTAATGTGGAATAATTCCAAAGTTTTATTTATTTTTAAGGAGTTTAGTTTATGGATTTTAGCAATGTTCTTTTTTCTGTGCAGGATAAATTGCCAAAAGATGGTATATCTGCTATGACTTTAAAAGAAAAATTTGAAAGCTTAAGTGAAAGCAAACAACAAGAAGTTGTAAGCAATCTTCCTATGCTTGGGCTAAAAAGTCCAGCTTTAGTCTTTTGGGTAGGGACTTTTTTATTTGGTGTTTTTGGAGTAGGACGTTTTATGATAGGCGATATAGCACTAGGATGTGTTCGTTTAGGACTCTTCTTAGCTTGGATTATTTTTGCAATACTAGGTGTAGTAATAAGCCCAATATTTTCAATTTTATGCATATTTATTAGTTATTTGGCTATACCGATTTGGCAAATAGTGGATATGTTTTTAGTGGGTAAAAAACTTCGTAAGAAAAATTTTAAAAAGATCTTAAATCTTATGCAATGATTATTTTAGCTGTAAATTTATAAAATGGAGATGAAAATGAGTAAAAAATATGCACCTTTTGAAACAGAACCCACTTTGCTTTATGGCAAAGATACTTTTAAAATCGTTGCAGGAAAAACATATACAAATAAAGATGAAAAATTTTGCATAGGCTTAAAATCAAATGGTTTTCCAACCAATTCTTATCTTATATTTCCACCACAATTTAATTTAAATTTATTACAAATTCTTTTAGGGGAAAGCGATTCTAGGGATGATGAAATCATGAAATTTATTAAAATCATAAAGGAGGAGAATGAAAAAAAATAACATAGTTTGCAAAATATTTTTATTAGGCTTTTTGATAAATTTAGCCTTTGCAGATATTGGAAGTGAAGCCTTTGTAAAGTCTTATACGGCAAGTTGTGAGGTGCAATCAGGAAATAAAGATTTTTGTTTTTGCATGGCAAATGAAGTGTTAAATTCTTTAAATGACAAAGAAAGATTGCTTTTAAATGCTTCGTCTATCACACCAGATATTTCTCAAGATTTTCAAAAATTACAAATGAAAATAATACAGCTAAGTGCAGATGAAGAGTTATTAAAATATTGTTTAGGTGAATAAAAAGGAGAAAAAATGAAATACTTGAATGTAAAATTTATATTTGTTGGAATTTTAACAATACTTTTGGGTGCTTGTAAAGGTGATATTCCAAAGTGTGGTGATAAGGATGTGCAAAATGTATTATCGGATATTCTTTTAGAACATACTTTTTCTAGTTTTTCTGAAGTGGATCGCAAAAAATTAAAATTTACTTATGGTGGCTTCATGAGTGATTTAACCGATAAAGAGAGCAAAACGCAGTATTGTAAAGCTCAGGTAAAAGTAAGTGGAGTTGTTAATTCTCGTCCATACAAATGGGATAATTGGATCAATTATTCTGCTAGATATACTGATGATGGTATGGTTTATGTTGAAATTACCAGATAAGATATCTAATATACTTGAGAGATTATATGGATTATAATGTGTTTCTTTTGAATCTTCAAAATAAAGTCAATAAAGAAGATTTCTTTAATTTAACTATGAAATTTAATAATATGGATGAAGCTAAACGATCAAAGATTGAGCAAAATATTTATCATTTGCAACTTTGCGATACTCTTACTCCAATGATTGCTAGTATTATAGCAGGATGTTTATGTTGTGGTTTTTTGGCTTTAGATCGATTTTTGATTAAAGATTTCATGATAGGTATTATAAGATTGATATTTTCATTATTTATACCATTGTGCTTTTTTTGCTTGGCTTGTTATTGTGAAGATATTAATGAACAAGATATAGCAGATGTTTTGTGGTTTTTATGTGGAATATCAGTCTTTTTTGCTATTATTTGGTGGGCAGCTGATTTATTTTTTGTTTATAAGAAAGTGCAAAAAAATAATTTCAATCAAATTAATACATTCTTAAATAATTTTTAGAGCAATAAAACATTGCTCTAAATTCCAATCAAACTAAAATCAAGCTTTTTTTGCTACAATTTCTCAAAATTTTTTATAAGTAAAAATCTAAGGAATCTTTATGGTTGAAGTAAGAAATCTTACCATGCGTTTTGCAAATCAACTTTTATTTGAAAATGTCAATTTAAAACTCGTTCGCGGACAAAGATATGGACTTATAGGCGCTAATGGTGCTGGAAAATCAACTTTTTTAAAAATTCTTTCAGGTGAAATAGAATCAAGTAGTGGCGAAGTCGTTTTTGATGAGGGCTTAAGGATCGCAGTTTTAGGGCAAGATCAATTTGCTTTTGAAAACTACACTATTAAAGATGCGGTTATGTGTGCCAATAAAAGATTATATGAGGCTCTAAAAGAAAAAGAAAAGCTTTATATGAGTGAAGAATTTACCGATGAAATCAATGAACGTTTAAGCGAACTTGAGATGATAACTGCTGAAGAAGATCCAAACTATGATTGTGAAACGCGTTGTGAAAAAATTTTAAGTTCTTTAAAAATCAAAGATTTTGATGCTTTGATGAGTACTTTACAAAGTGCGGATAAATTTAAAGTTTTACTTGCGCAAGTTTTGTTTTTAGGTGCAGATGTGCTTTTTTTAGATGAGCCTACAAACAACCTTGATTTAGAGGCAATTTCTTGGCTTGAAAATGAACTTTTAAGACACGAGGGAACTTTGGTTGTCATCTCTCACGATAGGCATTTTCTTAATAAAATTTGCACGAGAATTTTAGATGTTGATTTTAAACAAATTAGGGATTTTGCCGGAAATTACGATGATTGGTATATGGCTTCGACGCTTTTAGCAAAACAAGCTGAGCTTAAACGTGATAAAACTTTAAAAGAAAGAGAAGAATTAGAAAATTTCATCCGTCGTTTTAGCGCAAATGCGTCTAAGGCAAAGCAAGCTACAAGTAGGGCTAAAGCACTTGAAAAATTAGAGCTTGAAGAGATTAAAATTTCAAGTCGCAGGGATCCTAGTATCGTTTTTCGCTTGGGAAGAGAGATTGGTAATGAAGTTTTAGAGCTTAAAGGTATTAGCAAAGCTTATGAACATAGTTTGTTTTCAAATTTGGAACTTAAGATAGAAAAAAATGATAAAATTGCTTTAATTGGAGCAAATGGTGTGGGCAAATCAACTTTAGTAAAAATTATTGCAAATGCCATTACTCCAGATGAAGGCAATTTACATTTAGGTGCAACTATAGAGCTTAGATATTTTCCACAGGATACAAGTAATATTATCAATGAAAATTTAAAGCTTTATGAATGGCTTATGAGCGAAAAATTTAAAGATTTAGATGAGATTAGAAAGTGCTTAGGAAGGATGCTTTTTAGTGGAAGCGATCAAGAAAAAATAGCTGCAAATTTAAGCGGAGGTGAAAAACATCGCTTGATGCTTTCTCGTCTTATGCTAGAGCGTCCAAATTTTTTACTTTTAGATGAACCTGATAACCATCTTGATCTTGAAAGCATTATTGCTTTGGGAGAAGCTTTGTATAATTTTCAAGGCGTGGTGCTTTGTGTGAGTCATGATAGAGAACTTATTGGATCTTTTGCAAATCGCATTTGGGAACTAAAAGATGGAAAACTTTTGGATTTCAGGGGAAATTATGAAGAATTTTTAGGAGAAAATAATGGCTAAATTTAGAATTCAATACAGTGCAGGTTTTGGGCACTTTACTCAAAATCATAAGGGTTTTGGTCCAACCATTTACATAGAAGAAGTTGTAGAATTTGACAATGGGAAAGATTATTTTGATTATATTGATTTTTATAAGACTTATTCTAAACCCGACGATACTTATTTTCATATCAGTTTTTTAGAAGATAGACCTTTAAGCGATAAGGAAATTACTATACGCAATGAATATCGAAAAATGCGTGATGAAAACTGCAAAAAAGCTAAAGAAAATTTCATAGCAAATCGTGAAATTGATATGGAATATATACCAACTCATCACGATTGATTTTTAAAAGGAACGATTTTTGCTTGTATAATTTTTGCATATTTTGAAAGGAGAAAGTTATGCAAGTAGGTTATAAAACCATAAGCTCATATGAATATGATGCTATCAGTGGTCAATATAAAAAAGTCGATAAAGAAGTCGAGGATTATTCTTCTAATTCTGATTTCACAAGTCTTTTAGATAGATTAGGCGAGAATGAGAATTCGCAGAATTTAGATTCTAAAATTAATAATGAGAATTTAAATTCAAATCATTCTTTAAGCACATATGCACAAAATTCAAATGTGTATGCTTATCGCTTTAGGCAAAATGAAGGAGAGCTTTCTTTAAGATCTCAAAGTGCAAGTGTACATAATGATCTTGTAAATCAGAATGAACAAAAGAATAGTAGTCTTTTAAATGATTTGCTAAATGCAATTTGATTAAAGCTCCATTAAGGGGCTTTATTGTCTTTGTATTTCCAAAGGTGTAAAATTTTTACAAAATATTTCAAATTTTTCTTTTTCATTAGCATTAACATAAAAACTTAAAATAACTCTTTCATTTATAAAATTACGTTGAAATTTTAAAGTGTTTGAATTTAAAAAATATTCCAAACGTCCAAGATTTTTTATATTGATAGCAATTTCAATTTTTTCTTTAATTTCAAAAGGTATTAAAGTTGCATGAAAAATAACTTCATTAACCGCATCGCTATAGGCTTTTACAAGCCCTCCTGTTCCAAGTTTTATTCCCCCAAAATATCTTACTACAATAACAGCTGTATTGATCAGATTAAAACCTCTTAAAACATTTAAAGAAGGCATTCCAGAAGTTCCCTTAGGTTCTCCATCATCGCTTTTATCTTCTACAATTTGATTAAAATTATTTAAATATCTATAAGCATAAACAAAATGTACGGCTTTTGGGTGTTTTTGTTTTAAATCGCTTAAAAGCGTTTTAAAATGTTCATAAGGGCAAAGAAAGGCTAAAAAGGTTGATTTTTTGATTTCAATACTATTTGTATAAATTTGAGTAATAATCTGCATTTTAACCTTAAATAAAATCGAAAATTTATGATTTATATCTTGATTAAAATGAATAATATCAGCTTTAAGCTAAATTTATAATTTAAGATTAATTTGTTAGAATTAATTTTATGAAAAAAATTAAAAAAACACATTTTATTATTTTGTTGATCTTTGATTTTTTAGCCCTTTTGTATGGAATTTCTACTTTAAGTATTGGTAGTGATGAGGCTGAAATTTATTTTGGAGAAAGGAATTCTCTTTTATTTTTTTCCCATGATTTACTTTATTATATCACTCATTTTGGGACTTTTATTTTAGGAAACAATGATTTTGGCTTAAGATTTCCTATTTTATTTTTTCATTTTTTAAGTTGTTTTCTACTTTATAAATTAGCACAAAAATATACAAAAACGCCTTTAGATACTTTTCTTTCGCTTTTGCTTTTTATTTTGCTTCCAGGGACTGTTGCGAGTGCTTTATTGGTTAATGAGGCCGCTATAGTCATTTTTTTAACATTGGCAATACTTTGTGCTTATGAGTATGAAAAAAAATGGCTTTTCTATCTTCTTTTGATTTTGTCTTTATGTGTAGATAAATCATTTAATATTTTATTTTTAACCTTTTTCTTTTTTGGAATTTATAAAAAAGATGTTCTTTTATTGAATTTATCTTTAATACTTTTTGGGATCAATATCAGTTTTTATGGTTTTGATATAAGCGGGCGTCCACGTGGATATTTTTTAGATACCTTAGGAATTTTCTCCGCTTGTTTTTCTCCGCTTGTTTTTATTTATTTTTTTTATGTTATTTATCGTTTAATGTTTAGAGAGAAAAAAAATTTGCTTTGGTTTTTGATGAGTATTACTTTTATATTTTGTTCTTTGCTTTCCTTGAGGCAAAAGCTTTACTTGGAAGATTTTCTCCCTTTTTGTGTTATTTGCACCCCTTTGATGGTAAAAACTCTTATGGAAAGCTATCGAGTA
Source organism: Campylobacter sp. RM10537 (assembly GCF_022369435.1). NCBI lineage: Bacteria > Pseudomonadati > Campylobacterota > Epsilonproteobacteria > Campylobacterales > Campylobacteraceae > Campylobacter > Campylobacter molothri. The sequence goes on from NZ_CP059597.1 coordinate 201,612, forward strand.
AGATTACCTATATTTAGATTAAAATATAAGATTTTTATAGAATGTACAGCAATTTTTTTACTATTTTGCTATTTTGTTATTATAGGAAATCAATTTCTATATTATATAGTTTCAAATCCTAAAAGAAATTTTGCAAATAATTACCATTTTGCTAAAGAATTAAGTCAAGAATTAAAAAAACAAAATATTTTCGCAATAAGAGTTTCTGATTCTTTGCAAAAAAGATTGAGATTTTATGGAATTAAAGATAGCAATATCTTTTATTTAAGTGCTATAAAAAATGATAAAGAAAATAATGAAAATCAAAAAATAATCAAAGTAAAGTTAGGTAAATTTGAAAAAAAATATCAAATTAAAAGCTTTAAATAAAGCTTTTACTCTTTTAGAACTTGTTTTGGTTATTTTTATTTTAGGTATTATTATTTCTATAGCTAAAATTAATATAAAGCAAGATAGACTGATTTTAGGTGCAAAGCAAATTCTTAATGATATAAACTATCTTAGAAATTTAGCTATGATGCAAGAAAGCTTTAGAAACTCAGATTTAGCAGTAGCTAAAAGAGAATGGTATAAAAGCAGATGGCAACTTTATTTTATTAAATCTGCAGCGACTGATTATGAGCAAACTTATACTATTTTTTTGGATAAAAATGGCGATGGAAATGCAAATTTAGGTAAAACAGATATTAATATTGATAGAGAAATTGCTATAGATATTTTAAATCCTAAAAAATTAATGAATTCAGGTCAAAGCGGAGTAATTGATAAGAATGATGAAAAAGTAACCAAAAGATTTAATATTTTCAAAACTTTTGATATAGAAAAAGTTGAATTTAAGGGCTCTTGTAGTGGCTCTACAAGAATTGTTTTTGATGAGATGGGAAGATTATACTCTCCTCTTAAAAATTCCAAAAGCCCTTATGATAAAAATTTAGCTAAAAGTGGTAAAAATTGTATCATTCGCTTAACATCTAAATATAAGCGTCAAATTTGTATAGTGATAGATTCTTTAAGTGGATATACTTATATTCCTAAATTTAGTAATTTTAATAATCAATTGCTTATTTACAATGAAAAAACAATTGAGTGTTCTAAAATTTAAATAAAAATATTTATTGCTAATTATTTCGTTCCACTTATCCAAAGTGGAACACTTCTTGCTTATATTATTTTAAGATATTTAGATTGAAGGCAAAAAAATCTAAATTAAGGAATTAATATGAGTATCTTTAGTATCAATGATAACTCAAACTATAATTCTATACTTTCACAAGCAAAAGCTAATAAAGAAAGTAAAGAAAATTCTAAAATAAGTTTTGCTAATGCTTTTTAAAACAAAATGCTAGTAAGTTAAATGAAATTCAAAGTGCAAATTCACAAACTTTAATAAGAAGTGAAGTATTAAATTCTACTAATACAACAAATACTAGCAATAATACTAATTTTAGTATAAGTAGTAAGACAAGTTCTCCTAATTATAATATATCAAGTGAATTTAAAAACTCTATTTATACTCTAAAATATAAACAAGCAGATATAAGTAATAATACAGCCTATGGTTATAGTGTAGATAAAGATGGTTATATGGGAAGTGATTTTAACAAAGCTGCGGGACTTCCTGAAGATTTTAAGATACATAAATCTACTTTGGATGAGATAGAGAGAGTAGCTGAAAATAACTTTTATAATGCAAAAATGGTGTGGATAAATATTATGATAATATAGATATGGCAAATACTATTAAACAATACTATAATCAATTTAATCAAATTATAAATCATACTTTTAACGATACCAATAAAACAAGTTTTAGTGAAGCAGATTTAAATAGTTTGCCTAAAGGTGTAAGTTATTCTAGTAATGACAAAACCATAGGTGTTATGCCAAAAAATTATGATAAATTGCAAATTACAAATTATTGCAACACCCAAGAGCAATACGATGAAATGGAACAATTAGGAACAATTGCAAGTATCAATACAGGATTACAGCCATTAGATTTTACTCCTCAGAGCATGCAAACTCAAAATTTAGATCAAGACAGTGCAAGAGATACTTTCAATCCTGATATGTCATTTTATCCAAAAAATGAAGATGGAAGCTATTCTAAAGAAGCTTTGTTTATGAGCTTTTTAAAATCTTATCCGCCTCTTCCATCTTCAAATCAAGTTGTTTTCAGTCCTGAAGCAAAAGTTTTGGAAGCACAACGTAAGCTAGAAATGAAAGCAAATCCTTCTTTTGATGTTTCACTAGATGACATCATGACATAAAAAGTTGATTTTGCAAGTTTATTAAAAGGCTATGCACAAGATGGCTGGCTATATATGCAATGGATAAAGGGGTTAAATGGCAAAATACAAGCATAGGTTATGGTGGAGTTTGGTTTGATAATCAGTTTAATCAAGCAAAAGCTAATGGTTGGAAAGCAAGTAGTGAAAGTATCAATTCTTATGTTGGATCTATAATGGATAGACTTAATAATCTTTTGGGACAAACTAGGGTTTAGGTTTTGATTAAAGGATTTTAATATTTTGATATTAAAATCCAAAAGGTTCAATTTCGAAATTCAAAGATTTAGGTATATTAAGCTTATATTCTTTTAATTTCTTTCTAGGAGCAATGATTAAAGCAAATCCACCTTTATTGTATCTATCCCAAACACTAAAAAATTGTCTTTTAGAACTGATATATTCTCCATAACTTGGATCAAGCACTTGTAAAAAATCACCCCTGTGATTTATAATCACCACAAAATGTGGAAAACGTGTATCATCTTCAATCTTTACTAAAATAGGAATTCCTGCAAGTTTTCTTTAATTTATTTAAAATAAAATATAGTTTTTCAAAAAAATAAATAAACAATTCAAAATTTCTTCCAAACTTATTAACACTTTAAACCCCCTTTAAGCTTAATTAGTTATACTTTCATTTCCTTTTTTAGAAGGGCTTAAAATCTTAAAAGAAGTTTCACAAATATTATTAGAATAAATTATAGTTTTAATTTTTAATTAAAGCTTTGCTTTAATTTATAATTATTAAAATATTTTTTATTTTAAAGTTATTATTAAAAATAAAACTTCTAATATAATCATTATAAATGTTTTAATTTAAAAGATTAAAAAGTATTTTATTTTTTAATGATTTAAAAAGATTTTTTGTTTTTGTTCTTTTAATTTAATATTGTTATTCAAATCTTATAGTCAATCTTTGAAATCTAAATAAGTGATCGATTGAGCCAGATTAATAGATTTATTATTTTATAATCAATAATAAATCAAAATTTATATTAATTATTAGGGTTAATAAAGTTTTCTTTATTAATCTAAAATATATTAAATACTTTTTCTTTGAAGAAAAAGATTAAACTTTTCTATAATTTTTATGGAGAGTTTGATCCTGGCTCAGAGTGAACGCTGGCGGCGTGCCTAATACATGCAAGTCGAACGATGAAGCTTTTAGCTTGCTAGAAGTGGATTAGTGGCGCACGGGTGAGTAAGGTATAGTTAATCTGCCCTACACTGGGGGACAACAGTTGGAAACGACTGCTAATACCCCATACTCCTACTTAACATAAGTTGAATAGGGAAAGTTTTTCGGTGTAGGATGAGACTATATAGTATCAGCTAGTTGGTAAGGTAATGGCTTACCAAGGCTATGACGCTTAACTGGTCTGAGAGGATGATCAGTCACACTGGAACTGAGACACGGTCCAGACTCCTACGGGAGGCAGCAGTAGGGAATATTGCGCAATGGGGGAAACCCTGACGCAGCAACGCCGCGTGGAGGATGACACTTTTCGGAGCGTAAACTCCTTTTCTTAGGGAAGAATTCTGACGGTACCTAAGGAATAAGCACCGGCTAACTCCGTGCCAGCAGCCGCGGTAATACGGAGGGTGCAAGCGTTACTCGGAATCACTGGGCGTAAAGGGCGCGTAGGCGGATTATCAAGTCTCTTGTGAAATCTAATGGCTTAACCATTAAACTGCTTGGGAAACTGGTAATCTAGAGTGAGGGAGAGGCAGATGGAATTGGTGGTGTAGGGGTAAAATCCGTAGATATCACCAAGAATACCCATTGCGAAGGCGATCTGCTGGAACTTAACTGACGCTAAGGCGCGAAAGCGTGGGGAGCAAACAGGATTAGATACCCTGGTAGTCCACGCCCTAAACGATGTACACTAGTTGTTGGGGTGCTAGTCATCTCAGTAATGCAGCTAACGCATTAAGTGTACCGCCTGGGGAGTACGGTCGCAAGATTAAAACTCAAAGGAATAGACGGGGACCCGCACAAGCGGTGGAGCATGTGGTTTAATTCGAAGATACGCGAAGAACCTTACCTGGGCTTGATATCCTAAGAACCTTATAGAGATATGAGGGTGCTAGCTTGCTAGAACTTAGAGACAGGTGCTGCACGGCTGTCGTCAGCTCGTGTCGTGAGATGTTGGGTTAAGTCCCGCAACGAGCGCAACCCACGTATTTAGTTGCTAACACTTCGGGTGAGCACTCTAAATAGACTGCCTTCGTAAGGAGGAGGAAGGTGTGGACGACGTCAAGTCATCATGGCCCTTATGCCCAGGGCGACACACGTGCTACAATGGCATATACAATGAGACGCAATACCGCGAGGTGGAGCAAATCTATAAAATATGTCCCAGTTCGGATTGTTCTCTGCAACTCGAGAGCATGAAGCCGGAATCGCTAGTAATCGTAGATCAGCCATGCTACGGTGAATACGTTCCCGGGTCTTGTACTCACCGCCCGTCACACCATGGGAGTTGATTTCACTCGAAGCCGGAATACTAAACTAGTTACCGTCCACAGTGGAATCAGCGACTGGGGTGAAGTCGTAACAAGGTAACCGTAGGAGAACCTGCGGTTGGATCACCTCCTTTCTAGAGTACAAAGTAATAAGTCTCACAACTATTACTTCATATAAACTCAATCGTCCTTGTTTAGATTTCAAAGATTGATGAAAAGCTAATTTATGGGGAATTAGCTCAGCTGGGAGAGCGCCTGCTTTGCACGCAGGAGGTCAGCGGTTCGATCCCGCTATTCTCCACCATGATAAGGGCCTATAGCTCAGCTGGTTAGAGTGCACCCCTGATAAGGGTGAGGTCACAAGTTCAAGTCTTGTTAGGCCCACCATTAAATTAAGATTTGAAATTAAAACCTAAAATAAGTATATAAATTGATTTAAAAACTAAAATAATATTTTATATGTTTATTTTAGGTTTTAAACCTAAATGTTCTTTTACTTACCAATGTTAAAAGTCACAAGCAAGTTTTAAAAACAATTTTACTGAACTTGTTAAAGAATAAAACTTCACTGTCTTTTTCTTTAAAAAACTAAAAAGAATTTAAAATAATGTTTTTAGTGCTTTATTAATTATTTTTTATCATAAATAAATATTTAAATAAAAAATTAAAAAATATATTTAATTTTCTTTCTTTATTTCTTTTTTTAAAGAATAAGTTTTAAACTTCACAGCTTATATTGTTGCTTAATATAAGTGTTTAAATGCTTTCCGTCTTAAGACAGATATTAAAGAAGTCTTATTATAAAAACTTTAACAAGGAAGTGATGCGTTTTAGAATCAACTAAAAAAAGGTAAAAAGGTAAGCTACTAAGAGCGAATGGTGGATGCCTTGACTGGTAAAGGCGATGAAGGACGTACTAGACTGCGATAAGCTACGGGGAGCTGTCAAGAAGCTTTGATCCGTAGATTTCCGAATGGGGCAACCCAATGTATAGAGATATACATTACCTAATATAGGAGCGAACGAGGGGAATTGAAACATCTTAGTACCCTCAGGAAAAGAAATCAATAGAGATTACGTCAGTAGCGGCGAGCGAAAGCGTAAGAGGGCAAACCCAATGCCTTGCATTGGGGGTTGTAGGACTGCAATGTGCAATAAGTGAGGTTAGCAGAACATTCTGGAAAGTATAGCCATAGAGGGTGATAGTCCCGTATGCGAAAACCAAACTTTAGCTAGCAGTATCCTGAGTAGGGCGAAACACGTGGAATTTTGTCTGAAGCTGGGTCGACCACGATCCAACCCTAAATACTAATACCAGATCGATAGTGCACAAGTACCGTGAGGGAAAGGTGAAAAGAACTGAGGTGATCAGAGTGAAATAGAACCTGAAACCATTTGCTTACAATCATTCAGAGCCCTATGGTGCAAACCAGGGTGATGGACTGCCTTTTGCATAATGAGCCTGCGAGTTGTGGTGTCTGGCAAGGTTAAGCACACGCGAAGCCGTAGCGAAAGCGAGTCTGAATAGGGCGCTTAGTCAGATGCTGCAGACCCGAAACGAAGTGATCTATCCATGAGCAAGTTGAAGCTAGTGTAAGAACTAGTGGAGGACTGAACCCATAGGCGTTGAAAAGCCCCGGGATGACTTGTGGATAGGGGTGAAAGGCCAATCAAACTTCGTGATAGCTGGTTCTCTCCGAAATATATTTAGGTATAGCGTTGTGTCGTAGTATAAGGGGGTAGAGCACTGAATGGGCTAGGGCATACACCAATGTACCAAACCCTATCAAACTCCGAATACCTTATATGTAATCACAGCAGTCAGGCGGCGAGTGATAAAATCCGTCGTCAAGAGGGAAACAACCCAGACTACCAGCTAAGGTCCCTAAATCTTACTTAAGTGGAAAACGATGTGAAGTTACTTAAACAACCAGGAGGTTGGCTTAGAAGCAGCCATCCTTTAAAGAAAGCGTAATAGCTCACTGGTCTAGTGATTTTGCGCGGAAAATATAACGGGGCTAAAGTAAGTACCGAAGCTGTAGACTTGACTTTGTCAAGTGGTAGGAGAGCGTTCTATTTGCGTCGAAGGTATACCGGTAAGGAGTGCTGGAGCGAATAGAAGTGAGCATGCAGGCATGAGTAGCGATAATTAATGTGAGAATCATTAACGCCGTAAACCCAAGGTTTCCTACGCGATGCTCGTCATCGTAGGGTTAGTCGGGTCCTAAGCCGAGTCCGAAAGGGGTAGGTGATGGCAAATTGGTTAATATTCCAATACCAACATTAGTGTGCGATGGAAGGACGCTTAGGGCTAAGCAAGCTAGCGGATGGAAGTGCTAGTCGAAGGTTGTAGGAGCTTATACAGGCAAATCCGTATAAGAATACTCCGAGAACTGACAGGCTTTTTGAAGTCTTCGGATGGATAGAAGAATTGCTGATGCCGTCGAGCCAAGAAAAGTTTCTAAGTTTAGCTAATGTTGCCCGTACCGTAAACCGACACAGGTGGGTGGGATGAGTATTCTAAGGCGCGTGGAAGAACTCTCTTTAAGGAACTCTGCAAAATAGCACCGTATCTTCGGTATAAGGTGTGGTTCGCTTCGTACTAGGATTTACTCCGAAAGCGAAGAAACTTACAACAAAGAGTCCCTCCCGACTGTTTACCAAAAACACAGCACTCTGCTAACTCGTAAGAGGATGTATAGGGTGTGACGCCTGCCCGGTGCTCGAAGGTTAATTGATAGGGTTAGCATTAGCGAAGCTCTTGATCGAAGCCCGAGTAAACGGCGGCCGTAACTATAACGGTCCTAAGGTAGCGAAATTCCTTGTCGGTTAAATACCGACCTGCATGAATGGCGTAACGAGATGGGAGCTGTCTCAAAGAGGGATCCAGTGAAATTGTAGTGGAGGTGAAAATTCCTCCTACCCGCGGCAAGACGGAAAGACCCCGTGGACCTTTACTACAGCTTGACACTGCTATTTGGATAAGAATGTGCAGGATAGGTGGGAGGCTTTGAGTATATGACGCCAGTTGTATATGAGCCATTGTTGAGATACCACTCTTTCTTATTTGGGTAGCTAACCAGCTTGAGTTATCCTCAAGTGGGACAATGTCTGGTGGGTAGTTTGACTGGGGCGGTCGCCTCCCAAATAATAACGGAGGCTTACAAAGGTTGGCTCAAAACGGTTGGAAATCGTTTGTAGAGTATAAAGGTATAAGCCAGCTTAACTGCAAGACATACAAGTCAAGCAGAGACGAAAGTCGGTCTTAGTGATCCGGTGGTTCTGTGTGGAAGGGCCATCGCTCAAAGGATAAAAGGTACCCCGGGGATAACAGGCTGATCTCCCCCAAGAGCTCACATCGACGGGGAGGTTTGGCACCTCGATGTCGGCTCATCGCATCCTGGGGCTGGAGCAGGTCCCAAGGGTATGGCTGTTCGCCATTTAAAGCGGTACGCGAGCTGGGTTCAGAACGTCGTGAGACAGTTCGGTCCCTATCTGCCGTGGGCGTAAGAAGATTGAAGAGATTTGACCCTAGTACGAGAGGACCGGGTTGAACAAACCACTGGTGTAGCTGTTGTTCTGCCAAGAGCATCGCAGCGTAGCTAAGTTTGGAAAGGATAAACGCTGAAAGCATCTAAGCGTGAAGCCAACTCTAAGATGAATCTTCTCTAAGCTCTCTAGAAGACTACTAGTTTGATAGGCTGGGTGTGTAATGGATGAAAGTCTTTTAGCTGACCAGTACTAATAGAGCGTTTGGCTTATCTTTTTAATAAGCATCACTTCCTTGTTAAGGTTTTTACCTTAAAAAGAAAGAGTAAAGTTTTTAACTTGCTTTTAACATTGTTTTTTAAGTATTTTTAATAAGAATATTTAAATAACAATGTCCGTGATTATACAGATGTGGAAACGCCTTGCTCCATCCCGAACCAAGAAGCTAAGCACATCGTGGGTGATGATACTACGCCTTACTGGCAGGGGGAAAGTAGCTCATTGCGGGCTTGTTAATTTATTCTACTTCTTAATTATAATCTTTATTTAATCTTTTATTCTTTTTAATATAATAAGTTTAGTTAATGTTAGTTTGCTTAGTTATTTATATAGATTTATTTTACTTTTTAAGTTATTAATTGGTTTAAGGTTTTATTTGTGTCTTAATTTAGATTATAGTTTTTAACTAATGTTTGATTGGTTTAGATTAATCTTTATTTTTCATATCTTTGATTTGGTTATTTAATAAAAGAATTTAGTTTAAGGTTTGTATTTGCTTGTCTTGTTTAGTTATATAGCTTTAGCTAATATTTGATTGGTTTTTGTTTTTCTTGGTTGTTATGGTTAAGTTAGTCTTGTATAGTTAAGCTTTTTAGGGTTAGTCTTATTAAAATGAGTTTTATGGATCTTGTTAAATTAGTCTTTTATTTTTTTATTTGAATGCTTTGTATGTTTTAGCTTTTGTTGTTTTAGTTTGTGAATTGATTGTATATAGGAGTTTTTAGTTTAGAGTTTGAGTTTATTCAATGATTTAATAAGATAGGTGTTTGTAAAAAATAGTTTTTAAAATTTAACCTAAACCCTAGTTTGTCCTATGAGATTATTTAATCTATCCATTATAGATCCAACATAAGAATTTATACTTTCACTGCTTGCTTTCCAGCCATTAGCTTTTGCTTGATGAAACTGATTATCAAACCAAGCTCCACCATAACCTATGCTTGTATTTTGCCAAGCAACTCCTTTTTCCATTGCATATATATCTGCATCAAGCTAGCCATCTTGTGCATAACCTTTTAATAAACTTGCAAAATCCACTTTGCCTGTCATAATGTCATCGAAATCTACATTAGAGTATTTTGGGATACTTTGTTTGGCAACATTAAGATTATAATTCATTGCTTGCGGTGCAATAGTTGTATTTTTTCCTGCAACCATATAACCACCTTCTGATTTTAAAAAGCTCATAAACAAAGCTTCTTTAGAATAACTTCCATCTTCATTTTGTGGATAAACTGACATATCAGGATTAAATCCACCTTCCATTAAAGCTCCTTGTGATCAACTTTGAGTTGATATATTTAATTTTTGCGGATAAAAATCAATACCTGTCATTCCCATTTGTATTGCTTGAGCTTCATGAAATTCATCATCTGTTTTAAAAACATTAGTTACTTTTGTGTTAGAATGATTAACTAGTCCTAATGCATTATAAGGATTGGATTGATCTGAAAAATCTAAACCTTTATAGCCAACAGAAATATAACCCTTAGGCATAGAATTTATATCTGCTTCAGTGAAACTTGTTTTATTGGTATCATTAAAAGTATGATTAACAATTTGATTAAATTGATTATAATATTGTTTTATGGTATCAGCCATATCGATATTAGTAAAATAGCGAGAAATTCCTAGCTGTTCTTTTATATCTTGATATTGTGCTTCATTAAAGTTATATATCTCATCCAAAGTAGATTTATGTATCTTAAAATCTTCAGGAAGTCCCGCAGCTTTGTTAAAATCACTTCCCATATAACCATCTTTATCTACACTATAACCATAGGCTGTATTATTACTTATATCTGCTTGTTTATATTTTAGAGTATAAATAGAGTTTTTAAATTCACTTGATATATTATAATTAGGAGAACTTGTCTTACTACTTATACTAAAATTAGTATTATTGCTAGTATTTGTTGTATTAGTAGAATTTAATACTTCACTTCTTATTAAAGTTTGTGAATTTGCACTTTGAATTTCATTTAACTTACTAGCATTTTGTTTTAAAAAGCATTAGCAAAACTTATTTTAGAATTTTCTTTACTTTCTTTATTAGCTTTTGCTTGTGAAAGTATAGAATTATAGTTTGAGTTATCATTGATACTAAAGATACTCATATTAATTCCTTAATTTAGATTTTTTTGCCTTCAATCTAAATATCTTAAAATAATATAAGCAAGAAGTGTTCCACTTTGGATAAGTGGAACGAAGAAATAGTTTAATATTGATTTTGGAATTGTCTTAAAATTTCATAAGCAGGACTATTTACATAAGCCCAGATATTTGTGCCTGAACCGTATTTGCTTGAAAAATATTGTAAATAATAATCTTTTTGATTATTAACGTAGCGGTATTTAGCTATGATATAGCCATCACTTGAATAACCAAGTTGTGCACTTACTAATCCATGATCATTACTGTTGTCATCTAGAACAACATATCCGTAAGAGCTTAAAGAACCAGCATTATAATCAAAAGCACTGTCTCTCATAAATCTATACCCACCCTTAACCTCTTTCATCTCATCAAGACTAAGAACTTTAACACCTGCACTATTATCACTAATTACTCCATTACTGACTTTAGCAAGAATATCTTCTGCAAAAGCAGAACTTGACAATAAAGCACCTAAAACTACAACACTCAATAGTTTTTAAACATTTTAGCTCCTTGTTTTAAAATGTAGTATAATTATTTTAGATTGTTAAACTAAATTTTTTTAAAGTCTCAATTTTTAAGGGTTTGAAAATATTTATAATGAATTTTAGCGTTTTAAAAATTTTTATTTTAATCATATATAAATTTGTAATATTATTTTAGTAATTAATTTTTTATCACCAAGCTTTAAAATTGTTTTTTATATTATTTTTATAAGTTTTCTTTGTTTTTGTTTTCTGTTTGCATAGGGGTTTGGAAATTTTTTATCTTTGCTTGAACATTTTCATCGGTTTGTTATTTTTCGGCTTTTATTAATATAATAAAAATATTAAAATTAAATTTTATTGATACATTCTTTAAAAGTTTTTCCGCGTTCTATATAAGAACTAAATTGATCTAGGCTGGCACAAGCGGGACTTAAAAGAGCAACTTCATTTTTTTGAAGAACTTTTGAAATTTCTTCTACAGCTTTGCTTAATATTTCACATTTGATTATTTTTATATCAACATTTTCGGCGTAATTAAGCATTTTTTTCGTGCTTATACCTATAGCATAAAGTGTAATGTCAAATTTTTTCATAAAATTAAATAAAGCACTTAAATCCACACCCTTATCATCTCCACCGATAATTAAATGGATTTTTTTATCCTTGTATCGATTTAGTGCCGCCATAACAGCACTTTCATTGGTTGCTTTTGTGTCATTTACCCAAAGTCTTCCTTGGGCATCAAATAATTCTTCAAGTTTGTTTTCTTCAAGGGTAAATTGATTTAAAAAATCATAACTTAAAGTATCTAATAAAATTTTTTCTATAGCTAAAGCCATAATAGCATCTAGTAAAAAAGGACTTTTAAAAGAAATTTTATCTATATTAATACCAAATTTATTTGCTAAATCTTTTTCATCTTCATAAGAAATAATATACGCTTTAGTAGGAGTATTCTCATAAATTTTTGGTAAAATTGCTATATCGCATTCATTCATTCTTTCTAAAACACTCAGTTTGTCTTTGACATAATTTTCAAAATTTCCATGCCACGAAAGATGATCAACACTTATAGGCAAAAGAACGTAAATTTCGGGTTTGGCAATGTGAGTATAATGAAGAGTGAAAGACGAAGTTTCAAGCACCCAAAGTTTAGCATGAGTATCAAGTTCAGCTAAAGGAATGCCGATATTTCCACCCATTATGGCACCTACATGTGATAATAAATGCGTTGTCATTTGCGTGGTTGTTGTTTTTCCGTTTGTACCACTAATCCAAACAGATCTTGGCATAGCATCATAAAAAAAGTCATATTCACTTTGTAAATTTTTTGCTTTTTTTATTAATGCATGGTTTGGCGGAAAACCTGGACTTGGAATTTCAAGATCGCTTGAATTTTGATCAAAATCTTTAGGGTTTAAAAGATAATTACCTAATTTGTCTTGAGCTGTGTTTTTGAAATGATCATCATAAATATTAAAAACACCAAATTTATTAGCAAGATTTTTTGCTATAGCCTGTGTTGTTTTTCCATATCCAAAAAGAGAAATTTTCATCAGCGTAACTTTATAGATGCAAGTGCGAGCAAATTTGTAAGAAAAGCGATCATCCAAAAGCGTACTATGATTTTATTTTCCACCCATCCTACTTTTTCAAAATGATGATGAATGGGTGCCATTTTAAAGACTCTTTTGTTAAAAATTTTAAAGCTTCCCACTTGTAAAATAACTGAAATAGTCTCAAGAACAAAGACAAAACCTATAAGCAAGAGTAAAACTTCATTTTTGCTGATTATGGCTAAAAATCCTATAAATCCTCCAATTGCCAAACTTCCACTATCTCCCATAAAAACTTGGGCAGGGTAACAGTTATACCATAGAAACCCCATTAAAGCACCAATGAGCGCAGCACAAATAATACTGACTTCGCCTAAACCTTGAATTTTTGGTAGAAGCAAGTATTCACTATAGTTAAAATTTCCGCTTAAATACAGAAGAATACCTAAAGTTGATAAAGAGAAAATACTAGGTACAGTTGCTAAGCCATCAAGTCCATCGGTTAAATTTACAGCATTAGAACTTGAGATCAAGACTAAAATCCAAAAGAAAAGTGCAAAAATTTCCATATTAAAAAGAGGATACTTATAAAATGGAATATAAAATTCGGTATTAAATTGAGGACTAAAATATAAAGGTAAAACACAAATTAAACTAGCACCAATTTGAGCTAAAAGTTTCATTTTTGGACTAAGTCCTGAGTGATTATTTTTTTTTAAAACTTTACCCAGATCATCAATAAGACCAATAAGACAAAAAAGAGTAAGACAAAGTAAAGCGCTTATAGCGAAAATATTTTCATATCTTATGCACAATAAACTTGCTAAGAGAGCAGAAAATATAAATACAAGGCCACCCATAGTTGGAGTATGTGATTTTATTTTATGATTTTCAGGGGCATGTTCATAAATAGGCTGATTAGCATTTTTAATTTTTGCCCAAGCTATAAATTTAGGCATTAAAAATAAAGACAAACATAAAGCAATAAAAAATGCAAAACCAGCACGCACACTAATATAAGTAAAAAAAGCATAATTGCTTAAATCAGAAAGATAATACAAATTGAACCTTTTTTTGGTTTTTGAAAGCTTAATTTTATTAAAATGTAACCAAAAAAATTCTTATAAAGTTTATAATAATGAAACAAAAATGTATTTTAGTGATTACAGATGGAATAGGTTTTAATAAAGATAAAAATTTTAATGCTTTTGAGATGGCAAAAAAACCCACTTATGAAAAGCTTTTTAAAGAGGTACCTTATTCTTTATTGAAAACCAGTGGCTTGGCGGTAGGTTTACCCGAAGGTCAAATGGGCAATAGTGAAGTAGGTCATATGTGTATAGGTAGTGGACAGATTATTTATCAAAATTTAGTACGAATTAACCAAGCTATTAAAAATGATCAACTTAAAAACAATTTCAATTTAAAAAGTTTATTAGAAAAATGTAGAAGAATCCATATTATAGGTCTTTATAGTAATGGTGGAGTGCATTCTATGGATGCGCATTTTAATGCTTTGCTTGAAATTTGCGCTAAAAATGGCAATGAGGTTTTTGCTCATGCAATCACTGATGGACGAGATGTGGATCCAAAAAGTGCTATAGGTTTTATTGAAAATTTGCAAGAATATTGTCATAAGTTAGAAATTTGCTTTGCAACTTTGTGTGGACGTTTTTATGCAATGGATAGGGATAAACGCTGGGATAGAATTGAAGAATATTATCAATGTTTAATAGGTAAAAGTCAAAGTACTGATGATTTTATAAAATATATAAAGCAGAGTTATCAAGAACAAGTTACGGATGAATTTATAAAGGCGATTAAACATAAAGATTATAAAGGAATTGATGAAGATGATGGATTGATTTTTATTAATTTTAGAAATGACAGAATGAAACAGCTTGTTGAAGCACTAAATTTTCAAGATTTTAAAGAGTTTAAACGAGATAAAATCTTTAAAAATTTATTAACTATGAGTGTCTATGACGATAATTTTAATATTCCTGTAATTTTTCAAAAAGAAAAAATTCACAATACTTTACCTGAAATAGTTTCTAAAGCAGGATTAACTCAACTTCATACAGCAGAAACAGAAAAATATGCCCATGTTACTTTTTTCTTTAATGGTGGTAAAGAAGAATTATTGGAAAATGAAACAAGAGTTTTAATTCCAAGTCCTAAAGTTAAAACTTACGATGAAAAACCTCAAATGAGTGCTTTTGAGGTATGTGAAGTTGTAAAGAAAGGAATCAATCAGGGTGAAGATTTTATCGTTGTTAATTTTGCTAATGGAGATATGGTAGGGCATACTGGGAATTTTAATGCAGCTATTGAAGCTGTAGAAGCTGTAGATGTTTGTTTAGGTGAAGTAATTGAATATGCTAGAAAAAATAATTATGCTTTCATTATTACAAGCGATCATGGAAATTGTGAAGCTATGCAAGATGAAGAAGGTAACTTGCTTACCAATCATACAACCTTTGATGTTTTTGTATTTGTAGAGGCAAGTGGAGTAAGAAAAATTAAAAATAATATGGGGCTTAGTAATATAGCTGCAAGTGTTTTAAAAATTTTAGGCTTAAAAATTCCAAAAGAAATGAATGAAGCTTTATTTTAATTGATTTGCTTTTTTATTTTTAAATTTGTTAAAATTCCAAGACTAACAAAATTTTTAAAAGATTAATTTTTAATTCAAGGATAAGATTATGAAATTTAGTGGAAAAAATGTTTTAATAACAGGGGCAAGCAAAGGAATAGGCGCTTCTATCGCAAAAACTTTAGCTAGTTTTGGACTTAAAGTTTGGATTAATTACCGTTCAAAACCAGAATTAGCTGATGCTTTAAGGGATGAAATTATTGCAAAAGGTGGTAATGCAGCAGTAATTAAATTTGATGCAAGCAAAGAAGATGAATTTGAAAATGGTATAAAAACGATTATTGAAAGTGATCAAGAACTTAGCTACCTTGTGAATAATGCAGGCATTACCAATGATAAATTGGCTTTAAGAATGAAATTAGATGACTTTAGTTCTGTTGTAGATACGAATTTAAATTCGGCATTTTTAGGATGTAGAGAAGCTTTAAAAATAATGAGCAAAAAGCGTTTTGGTGCTGTAGTTAATATTGCTTCTATAGTTGGAGAAATGGGGAATGCTGGACAAGTAAATTATTCAGCAAGTAAAGGTGGAATGATAGCTATGACGAAATCTTTTGCTAAAGAGGGAGCAAGTAGAAATTTACGATTTAATTGCATAACTCCAGGATTTATCAAAAGCGATATGACCGAAGTATTAAGTGAAGATATTAAGAAAATGTATCAAGATAGTATCCCATTTAAACGCTTTGCTGAGCCTGAAGAGGTGGCTTATTGTGTAGCATTTTTATTAAGTGACTATTCTTCTTATATTACAGGAGATGTACTTAAGGTTAATGGTGGTTTGTATATGTAATTAAAGGATTTGTGATGAATTTAGAAGAAATAATGCAATTTTTAGATAATAATCCGCCAGCTTTTTTGGCAACTCTAGGTACTTGTGGAAATCCTAGGGTTCGACCTATACAAAGTCCTCTTTTATTTAAAGATAAAATTTATTTTTGCACTTCAAATACCAAAGGGCTCTATAAGCATATAAAAAACTATAATGGGATTGAATTTTGTTCTTGTTCTAAGGATGGAACTTTTTTAAGACTTAGAGCCAATGCAATTTTCGAACCTAATTTAGAAGTTAAAAAAATGATGTTTGAAAAATATCCTTACTTAAAAAATTTATATAATACTCCAGAAAATTCAAAATTTGAAGTTTTTTATCTTAATAATTTAAGTGCTAGAATGCAATTTAATAATGGAGAATTTAAAACCTTAAAATAAGAAAAATCTTATTTAGGTTTAAATATTTGTTTGCATTGTTAAAGAATGCTCCCAAAAAGCAATTTCTAAACGAACGACATTGCGGAAAATTGAATTAAGTTTTTTAAATTTTTCTTCAGAAATTTGATTACTATAAGAATTAACAAAATCTTCAAATTCTTTTACCGTTGTTTGAAATTCTTGACTTGAATAAGTTAAAATCCATTCTTTGTAGGGATGATTTTGTAATTTTTCTTGTGAAATATTTTTATAAATTGCATTTCCTATATATCCATAGCCTATTGCACAAGCACTAAGAGCAATTAGCATGTCTAAGAAATCTCCATTTTCTCCAACGCTTAATATATAACGTGAATAAGCAATATTAATAAGACTTTCATCTTTTTCGCTAAAATTATTGATATCAATACCTAGATTTAAGATACTTTTATGAAGTTCTAATTCTCCTTCTAAAGTGTAATTTTGAAATTTAATAGCAAAGCGCAGTTCTTCTACTGTATTTGCATTTAAAGCGAGGCGCGCATAACATTTTGAATAATTAATAAGATATATATAATCTTGTTTTAAGTAAAAAAGAAATTGTTCCTTGCTTAAAGTTTCATTTTCAAGTTGTTTTACAAAATTATGCTGTATGTATGCATTCCAAATTTTTAAATTTTCTTTGATAAGTTTTTGAAAAAGCATTTTTTCATCCTTGGTTGATTTAATTTTTTTTAAAGTATAATCAAAAACTATAAATATTTTAAGTTTTTTATAGTAAAATACGCTTTATTTTTAATTTTTATATTTTAAGGAGTTTATAAATGGCAACATTTGATGATGTAAAAGCGGTAGTAGTAGAACAATTAAGTATTGATGCAGATACAGTTAAAATGGAATCTAAAATTATTGAAGATTTAGGTGCAGATTCTTTGGATGTCGTAGAATTAATTATGGCTTTAGAAGAAAAATTTGAAGTTGAAATTCCAGATAGTGATGCTGAAAAACTTATTAAAATTGAAGATGTTGTAAATTATATTGATAATCTTAAAAAATAATTTTTATTTAACTTTGCAAGGAGTCTATTCTTGAAAAGAGTCGTGGTTACAGGTATTGGGATGGTTAATGCCTTGGGTTTAGACAAAGAGAGTTCTTTTAAAGCTATTTGTGAGGGTAAAAGTGGAGTAAAAAAAATTACTCTTTTTGATACAACAGATTTTCCAGTTCAAATAGCAGCAGAAATCACTGATTTTAATCCTTTAGATGTTATAGATCCTAAAGAAGTAAAGAAAGTAGATCGTTTTATTCAGTTAGGTATAAAAGCTGCTAGAGAAGCAATGAAAGATGCTAATTTGGATGATAATTTTAACCAAGAAGAATTCGGCGTAGTATCGGCTGCTGGTATAGGAGGTTTACCTAATATAGAAAAAAATTCAATTATCTGTTCTGAACGAGGACCGCGAAAGATTTCTCCATTCTTTATTCCTTCAGCTTTGGTTAATATGTTAGGTGGCTTGATTTCAATTGAACATGGGCTTAAAGGACCGAATATTTCTTGTGTAACTGCTTGTGCTGCTGGAACACATGCTATTGCTGAAGCTTATAAAAGTATAGCTTTAGGTACTGCAAATAAAATGCTTGTTATAGGTGCTGAAGCTGCTATCTGCCCAGTAGGGATAGGTGGTTTTGCTTCTATGAAAGCTTTATCAACCAGAAACCATGATCCAGAACGTGCTTCAAGACCTTTTGATAAAGAAAGGGATGGTTTTGTTATGGGAGAGGGTGCAGGTGCTTTGGTTTTTGAGGATTATGAAGAAGCTAAAAAAAGAGGAGCTACTATTTATGCAGAACTAATAGGTTTTGGTGAAAGTGCTGATGCGCATCATATAACTGCTCCAACTTTAGATGGTCCTTTAAGAGCTATGAAAAAAGCTTTAAATATGGCCGGAAATCCTAAGGTTGATTATATTAATGCACATGGTACTTCAACTCCGGTTAATGATAAAAATGAAACCGCTGCTATCAAAGAGCTTTTTGGTTCTAATATTCCATTGATTAGCTCTACAAAAGGACAAACAGGACATTGCTTAGGTGCCGCTGGAGCAATCGAAGCGGTTATAAGTATTATGGCCTTAAGAGATGGTATTGTTCCGCCAACTATAAATCAAATTGTAAAAGATGAAGAATGTGATTTAAATTATGTTCCAAATTTTGCTAAAAAAGTTGATTTAAAAGTAGTAATGAGTAATTCTTTCGGTTTTGGCGGTACAAATGGTTGTGTTATTTTCAAAAAAGTAGATTAATATGGCTTCATATTTAGAATTTGAAAAAAATATTCAGCAGCTTGACGAAGATATCTCTAATGCTCAGATCAAAGGAGATTTTGACGCTATTGCTATTTTAAAAAAAAATCTTGAAAAAGAAATTGTAAAAACTTATAAAAATTTAAATGATTATGGTCGCTTACAACTTGCTCGTCATCCTGATAGACCCTATGCTCTTGATTATATTGATCTTATATTGCAAGATGCATATGAAATTCATGGGGATCGTGCCTTTAGAGATGACCCTGCTATTGTTTGTTTTATGGGGTATTTAGGTAATAAAAAAATTATTGTCATTGGTGAACAAAAAGGTAGAGGAACTAAAGATAAAATAGCAAGAAATTTTGGAATGCCACATCCTGAAGGTTATCGAAAAGCTTTAAGGATTGCAAAACTTGCAGAGAAATTTCAAATTCCAATTTTGTTTTTAATTGATACTCCTGGTGCCTATCCTGGTATTGGTGCTGAAGAACGTGGACAAAGTGAAGCTATTGCTAAAAATCTTTATGAATTTAGTGATTTAAAAACTCCTACTATAGCTATAGTAATTGGAGAAGGTGGTAGTGGTGGAGCTTTAGCTATAGGAGTTGCTGATAAACTTGCAATGATGAAAAATTCTGTTTTTTCTGTTATTTCTCCTGAAGGTTGTGCAGCAATACTTTGGAATGATCCAAGTAAAATTGAAGTGGCAACTAAAGCAATGAAAGTTACAGCGGATGATTTAAAAGAACAAGGTTTGATTGATGATGTTATAGAAGAACCTATTAATGGAGCACATAGAGATAAAGAAGGGGCTGCTATTGCTATTGCTGATTATGTAAAGAAAGTTTTAGATGAATTAAATATAATAAATCCAAATGAACTTGTTGCTAATCGTATGCAAAAAATATTGAAGCTTGGAGCTTTTTTAGAAACTTAATTATATTATTTTATCTTAGTTTAAAATACCCGCGATATTATTAATAAAAAATTATTTTATATCAAAGGTTTTTTAATGGCATTTAAAAATTTAAAAGAAATATCATTTGATTATTCTGAATATATTAAACCTAAACGTTTCACTTATGAAAGTAATAATAGATATTGCACTTGGGATTTTATAGAAGTAAAAGATAGTGTTTCGGTGCTTTTGTATCATCAAGAATTTAAAAGTTTTGTTTTTGTTCGACAATTTAGAATACCTCTTTGGTATCATCAAATTCATCATAAAAATTATCAAAATCAAGAAATAGGATATACTATAGAGCTTTGCTCCGGTTTGATAGATAAGAATTTATCTTTAGAACAAATAGCTAAAGAAGAATGTATAGAAGAAGTAGGATATTGTCCTAAAAAACTTGAAAAAATTAAGGATTTTTATACTGGTTTTGGATCCGGGGTAAGTAAGCAAAGTCTCTATTTTGCTGCTATAAATGAAAATGATAGGATTTCTGATGGCGGAGGAATAGATGGAGAGCAAATTGAAGTTATTTTTGTAAAAATTGAAGAATATGAAAAATTCTCACAAAATATTATTTGCAACCCTTTATTAGATTTTTCTTATTTATGGTTTCTAAAAGAAAAAAAAGATTTTTACCTTTAAAAGAAAGGTAAAAAGGATTATTTTTTTGTGCTTTCGTGAAGCATTTCTTTAAAGACATCAAATAAGTTTAAAGAAGCATTCTCAGCTGTTTGACATCTTTCTATAATTTTATGTTGAGTTAAATTTAAGCCAACATCTTCTGTGGCAGCTATATCAATAGCACTATTCATATTTTCATGTACTTTTTCATGTGGTTCTGCAATTTTTAAAAAGCTTTTGCTAGAGCCAAATCTTTCCTTTCCTGTACCAGCTAGCCATTTTCCAAGACGACAACTTGTATGATCTGCTAGTCTTTTTCCAGTTTTTGTAAAAATTTCTCTATATCCGTTTAGTTTAAAAGCAATATGATCTAATTTAGCTAGAGATATAAATGCTTCAGAAGCAATATTAACAGCATTAGAATTTGTAGAGTGTGCTTCGGTTACAAGATGAGAAAATTTCTCTGAAAAATTTACAATATGAGCACTAGAATCAAGAGAAATTTTTTCTACTTGTTCGCTTTGACTATACATTTCATTAGCATTTTGTTTTAAAAGATTAATATTCATTTCTACTTCTGTAGTTGCTTTTTGTGTTTTTTCTGCTAATTTTCTAACTTCATCTGCCACAACAGCAAATCCACGTCCATGTTCTCCTGCGCGTGCAGCTTCTATAGCTGCATTAAGTGCTAAAAGATTAGTTTGATCGGATACATCTTTGATTAGATTAATCACATTAGTAATTTCATCAACGCTACGATGTAAAGTTCCAGCAGTATCACGTGTTTTATTGGCAGATTCAGTAATATTGCTTAAAGAAGCATTAATTGAATCTGCAATATGGCTTAATTCATCCATTTCTACAAGTGAAGTTTTAGAGTAATTAGATATAATTTCAGCTTTATCAACATTTTCAAGCATATCACTTTGAACTATAGTGATATTTTTTAAAATACCATTTAATAATACATTTAAAAGATCGGTTTTTAATTTAGATTCTAAAGCTTCTTGTTCTAAACTTGAAATTTTATTTTTTAATTCTAAATTTTCAGCTTTTATTTTTTGAATTTGATTTGAAAGATTTTTATTTTCTTCTTCTAATTTTTGAAAATTTTCATAATTAGTTTTTTTGCTAAACATAGTTCCACCTTTATTTTTTATAATTTTCTAAATATTTTTTTAATTCATCTTTAACATGAAGTTTTTCTTTTTTGAGGTTTGAAATTTCAGTATCACTAAGAGTTGAAATTTGACTTTTTTCTGCATTTTTAATCTGATCATCAAGCTCATTATGGCGTTCAAATAATTTATCAAAATGAGCATCTTTGCCTTTAAGATCTGAAATAAGATCGCGATATTCGTGTAACATAAATTTCTCCTCTTGTCGTAAAGTTTAGTTATTATAAATTAATTATATCTAAGTAAGTTAATATTTTTACTTAAAAAATATTAAAAATATAAGCAAGTTAATTATGTATAATTTTAGAAATTTTTAGTATAGTTTTTGAGGATAAATCCTCAAAATATTATTTAGAATTTTGTTTTTTTTAAGGTTCTTAAAGTAGACGCAGCAACTTTCATTTTTCTAGTAGTACCATCCTCTAAAGTTACTCGAACTGTTCTAAGATTAGGTAAAAAACGTCTTTTTGTTTTGTTATTAGCATGGCTAACATTATTGCCTACCATTGGCCCTTTGCCTGTGATTTGACATATTCTTGCCATTTTAGTTCCTTATTATTTGGGATAATTTTTAATTATGAATTCTAACAAATTTAAACTTAAAATATTCAAATATTTATACTATTTTTATTTATAAAAAGATAGAATATTTTTCTAAAAAATTATTCTTGATTAAGTAAGGTTTTTTTAATGTATGTTGCTCCAAGTTTATTAGCTGCTAATTTTTTAAATCTAGAAAAAGAAATTAAAGCCATACAAGAGGCAGGAGCTGATCTTTTACATATTGATGTAATGGATGGTTACTTTGTGCCTAATTTTACTTTTGGACCTTGTGTAATAGAAAAAATTTCTACCATCAGCAATCTTCCTTTAGATATACATTTAATGGTAGAGGATGTTAAAAAATTTACAGATTTGTTTATTCCGCTAAAACCTAAGTTTATTTCTTTTCATGTAGAAATAGAAAAACACCCTATAAGAATGTGTGAATACATACGATCTTTTGGAATTCATCCAGCAATAGTTTTAAACCCTCATACTCCCATAGATTCTATTAAACATATAATTGATTTTGTAGATATGATTCTTTTGATGAGTGTAAATCCTGGATTTGGCGGACAAAGTTTTTTAAATTTTACCTATGAAAAAATTAAAGCATTAAGAGAGATTATTGATCGTAAAAATGCTAAAGTTTTTATCGAGGTTGATGGCGGTGTCAATGGTTTAAATGCAAGTGAGTTAGAACAAGCTGGGGCAGATATTTTAGTTGCTGGAAGTTATATCTTTTCTTCCAATGATTATAAAACTTCTATTTCATCATTAAAGTTGGAATTTTGAGTTCTCAGCAAGTTGAACAGATTATTTCTGTTTTAAGTAAGCAGAGTAAACCTTATAAATGGGTAATCGAGCAATTTTGCAAAGTTGATGAACTCCAAGATTATCAACTTGATTTAGAAACTTTTGAACTTTTAGGTTTGGGTTTTTATTTAAATCATGATAATCATTTAAGCTTGAAAACGCGTACTACTAAAATTAAGGAAGAAATTTTTTGCGTAGTAGATATAGAAAGCACCGGCGGTATTAAGCATGGACAAATTTTAGAAATTGGAGCTGTAAAAATTAAAAATTCTAAAGAATTGGATCGCTTTAATAGTTTAATAAAAGTTGATCAAATACCGGAAAATATTACAGAATTAACAGGAATTAGTTTTGATATGGTTGAAAATGCTCCAAATTTAAAACAAGTTTTAAGAGATTTTAAGCTTTTTTTAAAAGATAGTATTTTTGTGGCGCATAATGTTCGCTTTGATTACGGCTTTATTTCAAAAGCTTTATGTGAATGTGGTTTAGGAATTTTACTTAATCGTCATATTTGCACTATAGAATTTGCACAATGTTGCATACAAAGTCCCAAATATAAACTCGATGTTTTGAAAGAATTATTAGGGATAGAAAGTATTCATCATAGAGCTTTAAGTGATGCTTTAGCGGCAGCTGAAATTTTTAAATATTGCCTATCAAAGCTTCCATATCATATTCAAACTACAGAAGAACTAATAAAATTTATAAAATTTTCTCGTACTCAACGTAAAATTGCGATATAATAATACAATAAATGACGGGAGCTTGTGAAACAGGCTGAGAGTAAGCTAAAAGCTTAGACTGAACCGGATCTGGATAATGCCAGCGTCGGGAAGATTTTATTATTAAACGCTTTAAAATTTTATACTCACCCTTCATTTATCCAAAAATTTTTTAAAGATAAAATATGAAAACCCAAATGCTTTATGCTAAAGAAGGTATTTTCACCAAAGAAATGCAAATTGTCGCCCAAAAAGAGCAAGTTAGTCAAGATTTTTTACTTGAAAATATTGCTTGTGGTAAGATCATTATTCCTGCTAATATTAATCATAAAAGTCTTGATCCAAACGGTATAGGATTTGGACTTCGCACCAAAGTAAATGTTAATTTAGGTGTTTCAAATGATTGTATCGATTATAGCGAAGAGATAAAAAAAGTAGAACTTGCTCATAAATTTGAGATTGAAGCCATTATGGATTTAAGTAATTATGGAAAAACAAGTCATTTTAGAGATGAACTTATTGCTTTTTCAAGAGCAATGATGGGCACAGTTCCTGTTTATGATACAGTAGGATTTTTAGAAAAAGATCTAAAACAAATTAAAGCTAAAGATTTTTTAGATGTAGTTTATCATCATGCAAAAAGTGGTGTGGATTTTATGACTATACACGCTGGAATAAATTCACGTACTGTTAGGGTTTTTAAAGAAGGAAAAAGACTTACAAATATAGTTTCAAGAGGAGGATCTGTGCTTTATGCTTGGATGATAATGAAAGAGGCTGAAAATCCTTTTTTTTGAATATTATGATGATTTATTAGAAATTTGTTTAAAATATGATGTAACTTTATCTTTAGGCGATGCTTTACGTCCAGGTTCTACACACGATTCAACCGATGCATCGCAAATTGCAGAACTTATAGAATTATCCTTACTAACGCAAAGGGCTTGGGAAGCTGGAGTTCAAGTGATGATAGAGGGGGCCTGGACATATGGTAATAAATGAAATTGAAGCCAATATGCAACTTGAAAAACGTCTTTGCAAAGGAGCACCTTTTTATGTTTTAGGACCTTTGGTTACAGATATTGGTGCAGGATATGATCATATTAGTGGAGCGATCGGAGGAGCTGTAGCAGCTGCAAGTGGTGCTGATATACTTTGCTATGTAACACCGGCTGAACACTTAAGACTTCCAAATTTAGATGATGTTAGAGATGGAATAGTTGCAACTAAAATTGCAGCTCATGCAGGCGATATTGCCAAAAGAAAGAGCAAGAGATGATGATATGAGTAAAGCAAGACAAAATATAGATTGGGAAAAAATGTTTAAGTTTGCCATTGATGGAGAGAAGGCTAAAAAAATGTTTAACGAACGTCGCCCAGATGATTTAAATTCTTGTTCTATGTGTGGAAAAATGTGCGTGATGAATACAATGAATCAAGCTCTAAAAGGCGAAGATGTAAGCTTAATCTGAGTAAATTTCTATATAAAAATTTATAGCAATGCCTTTTGGTGTTGCTTTTAATACAATAGGATAACTAATCTTAATTAAATTATCATAATCCTTTAAAGCGTCAATAAAGTTGTAAAAATTTTTAGGATTATCCATTAAACCTTCAATTTTTAATTTTTTATATAAATATTCTTCTTGGGATTGTAATTTTATATTGGTTATTTTAATATTCTTAAAATAATATTTTAGGAATTGATTAAATTTTTTTTCATCAAATTTTTGTTGAAATTGATCTAAATTTTTTTTATTTATATTTTGCAAATGTGTAACTTTATCTTCACTAGATTTTAAATCAATTTTAAAAGAATTAACCGTTCCAATTTGAGAATTTTCTCTTAAATTTATTTGCTCATAATCTTTTAACACCGGTAATAATAAAAATAAAATTAAAGCTGTGCAGATACTAATAAAACTCAAGGCAAGAATGAGAATTCTTACTATATTTAGTTCTTCAAGGCTTTTATCTTTCATCACAGCAACCTCCAGTATTTTTTTTACTTATACTTACAAAGCGATACCATCCATTGCTTAAGCGGTAATAGGTAGTATTGCTTTGATCAAAAATACTTTTTAAAGGAGTTTCTAGAAGAAGACTAAACATTTCCATAGTCGGAGTTACTCCGATAAGTTGTAAAGAATCTTTTTCTTGATCTACACTTTCGAGTGTTATAGATCCTGTTTGCACAACAATATCAAATAGATTTTTTAAGCTTTTTTTTGCAATTTCATTTTGGTCTTTGATATTATTAGCAATTTTGCTTTTGTTTAAGAGAAGTTGGTATAAATTTTCGTTATTTTTAATTTCTTTTTGCATTTTAACAACTTCTTCTTTTTGTGCTTTGATAGAATGAGAAACAAATGCAATTTTTGTTAAATATAAAAAATACATAAAAAAAATAAAGATAATCCCAAAAATAAAAAGAGCGGCCCAAATTTTAATAAATAAAGTTAAAATAGGTTTTTTTCTAGGTTTAATAAAACTATAAGTCATAGGGTTTCCTTGCGCATAAGCTCAAACATAAGATCAAAGGTATTTATTTGTCGAGTGGTGATTTCTAAAAAAGTTTCATTTTCTAAAAATTCAGTAGCTTCTATGCTGAGTTCTTGTTCACTTAATACATGTATATTATTGATAAAATTGCCAGAGTATTTTTCGTCATTATAAAACTTTTCAATGCTAGAGATAATACAATGTGCAATTTCTATATCATTATTAAATTGGCTTAGATTATCAAAATTTAAGAATTCATCTTCTTTTGAATCATTTTTTTCTTGTGATAAATTCTCAAAATTTTCATCCAAATTCTCAAAATTTAATTCATTATTGAAAATATTTTCATCAAATTCTTCACTCAATGATTCATTATTATCGGATTCTTGATCTAAAAAAATTAATTCTCCATATAAAATTTCAAGATTTTTGCAAACCATAATGGTTAATATTTGTTTGCATTGATAAGCATATAGAGTTATTTTATCATCATATTTATTTTGTTTTGAAATATTAAAATAAAGCAATGCAAAAGGAGAATATAAAAAATCTAGACCATTATAATCTTCAAAAAGTTCATGAAAATATTCTACGTGCTCAGTTGCTGTATAGATTAAAGCATTGTTAAGGGTTATGTATTTTAAACTTATCTTACCTACATTAAATTTTTCCAAGTCTTCATTTTTTGTGCTTGGGATAAGACCTTGTTCTTTGGCATTTAAAAAAAGTGCAGTATGAAAAAATAAAAATTTTTTACTTAAGGTTTTAACGTATTCTAATAAATCTTCACTTTTTTCAAAGGTTTTTTCACTACTACTTATTAATTTTTTGTTTCTATATATAGCTGCTTTAAGGACATTTTTTTTATCTTCTAAAATAATACCAATAAAAATTTGAGGTAAGATTTTTTTAAGTACAAATAACATTTCATTCCTTAAAACTGTCTAATTCTTCAATATGTTTAAAACAAGCCAATAATTTTTTTTTAGCTTCATCTTTATCCAAATTTGAAATATCTAAAGGCTCGCTTAATCGATAAATCAATGTTGTAAAAGGTTTAGGAAGGATCATCTTATCCCAACTTTTAAATTTCCAAAAACGCTTTGCCTCGTAATTTAATAGTCTTATTTTAACATTTTTTTTCTGAGCAAGCAATATAGCTCCATCTGCAATACTACGATAAGGACCACGTGGTCCATCCGGAGTGATAACAATATCGTCTTTTTCATCTAAAACTTTAAAAGCAGATCTTAAAGCTGTACTAGCGCCTTTTGAGGTGCTTCCTCTAATTGTATTTAGATGAAATAGTTTAATAATTCTAGCAATCATTTCTCCATCTCTATGATGAGAAATCATAACATAGGCTTTTTTATTTTTTTGCCTAAAATATCTAAAAGCAAATGGCATTAATGCCAAGCGTCCATGCCAAAAAAGTATGACATGGGGCGCTTTATCAATTTTATTTCCTTTATATATTTTTTTACAACTTAAGAAAATTAACCATTGTAAAATAAATACCAGATATGTTATTAATGTGGTTTTAAACGAGTTCCCCATATAAAACCATACGTTTTGCATTTTTGATCTTTACTTTTTTGATTTGCCCCAAAAGCTCTTCACTATGCTCAACTTGAACCAAAAAGTTATTATCTGTTCTTCCTGCTATTGAATGATTAGGTCTTAATTCTTCAAATAAAACTTCAAATTCCTTATTATTTTGTTTTTCAACAATTTCATCTAAAATTTCATTGTGGCGATTTTGTAAAATAGAAAGTCTTTGAGACGCTATTTCAGAATCAATTTGATTTGGCATAGTAGCTGCTTTAGTTAAAGGACGTTTTGAATATTTAAAAGAAAACATTTGCTCAAATCGAATTTTTTCTAAAACATCCATAGTATCTTTAAAATCTTTTTCACTTTCTCCAGGAAATGCAACGATAATGTCTGTAGAAATGCTTACATTTGGACATAATTCTCTAAGCTTTAAAGCTCTATTGAGATACCATTCTTTTGTATAACCGCGTTTCATTGCTTTTAGAATTTCAGTAGAACCGCTTTGTAAAGGCATATGCATAGATTTGCAAATTTTAGGATTTTTTGAAAAAACTTCTAAAAATTTATCGTCCATATGCAATGGATGAGGACTAGTAAAACGAATTCGTTCCAAACCTTCTATAGTGCTAAGTTCTTCTAATAGATCTGAAAAATCCATTTTTTTATGATTATTTCGAAATCTTTTACCGTAATTATTTACATTTTGTCCAAGCAAAAAAATTTCTTTCGCTCCTTTTTTGACAGCTTTAATTGCCTCATTATATATAATTTCAAAAGGTATGGAAATTTCATCACCTCTAGTGTGAGGAACTATGCAATAAGTGCAATGTTTATCACATCCTATGGAGATATTAATATAAGATTTGTAAATACTATTTCTAAAATCAGCAAAAGCAAATTCACTTTCATCATAGTCAATATCAACGCTAATAAACTTTGGAGTATTAATAGCTTGAGTAATTTTAGAAATATTTCTTGCACCTAAAACAAAATCAACATAAGGAGCACGACGAAAAATTTCATTACCTAAATGAGAAGCGGTACAGCCACATACTCCTATTTTAGCATTTTTCTTTTTTATTTTTTCAAATCCTCCTACCTCAGAAAAAAGCTTATGTACCGGCTTTTCTCGAACAGAGCAAGTGTTAATAAGTATTAAATCTGCTTCTTTTATATCTTGCGTTAGAGAGTAATTTTCTTTTTGTGTAAGTTCTGCGATCATATGTTCAGAATCTCTGACATTCATCGCACAACCTAAAGTTTGAATAAAAAGTTTTTTAGCGCTCAAAGAATATGCACCTCATACATAAAATCATTATCATCTAAACCATATTTAATAGTTCTATGATAAACACTTAAACCTTTTTTTTCAAAATACTCTACTAGGGCAATAAGATCTTTGTGAGAATTCTCCTTGTCAAAATAGAAAAACTTTTGTCCATCTTTTATTACAGCCTCTTCAATTTTGCCAAGGCTTATATTTTTTGGTTTTTCATCAATTAAATTTCTTGCTAATTTTAAATCCATGTTATATCCTTAAAGCATCTTTTAAATTTATAATTTTATCAAATTTTACTTTTAATTAAACTTATTAAAGGTATACTTTTAATCTACTTTTTAAATTTAAAATCCCAAAATTAAGGTATTAATAATAATGGAAAAAATCGCAGATATTATAGAAAGCATTGCGAATGAAAAAAACTTAGAATTAGAAAGTGTTAAGGAAAAGGTTATTTTAGCCTTGACAAATACTGCTAAAAGAATCTATGGTCAACAATATGATTTTTTTGTAGATAGAAAAAAATTAAATCTTTATCAAAAAATTACTGTTGTGGCAGATAATGATCCAAGATTGGAGGAAAGTAAAGAGAGTTTTATTGCTCTTAGCAAAGCAAAAGCTGAAGCTCCTGATGTTGAAATTGGAGATGAGCTTACTTATGAATGTTCTTTAGAAAATTTAGGGAGAACAGCGGTTAATATATTACATAAAGAATTAGAATATCATATCCAAAAATTATTAGAACAAACTATTTTTGAAAAATATAAAAACAAAATTGGAAAAATAGTATTTGGTAATGTTGTTCGTATTGATAATGATGAAAATACTTTTATAGAAATTGATGAATTAAGAGCTTTTTTGCCAAGAAAAAATCGTATTAAGGGTGAAAAATTTAAGATAGGAGATGTTGTTAAAGCAGTTATAAAGCGTGTTTATACTGATAAAGGTATTAAGATGGAATTAAGTCGAACAAGTCCTAAATTTTTAGAATGTTTGTTAGAGGCTGAAGTTCCAGAAATTAAAGATGGATATGTTCATATTGTTGGATGTGCGAGAATTCCAGGAGAAAGGGCGAAGATTATACTTAAATCTAATGGTATAAATATAGATCCGGTTGGAGCTACAGTTGGAGTTAAAGGAGTTAGAATTAATGCAGTAAGTAAGGAATTGCACAATGAAAATATTGATTGTATTGAATTTAGCAACGAACCTGAGATTTTAATCGCAAGAACTTTAGCGCCTGCTATAGTAAATTCTGTCAAGATTGAAGATAAAAAAGCTATTGTAAGTTTAAATAGTGAGCAAAAAAGTAAAGCTATAGGAAAAAGTGGCATTAATATACGCCTTGCAAGTATGTTAAGTGGTTATGAAATTGAGCTTTGTGAATTAAAAAATCATTCTTTAAGCAATGAAGAAGCTTTAAAGAATTTGCAAGATTTATTTAAAATTTAAAGCAAATTAATCTGTAAATTTTTTAAATTTACAGATATTTTTTTTCAAACCATTTCCAATAAAAAGCTGCAAAAATAAATAAAGTTCCAAGAAGAAAAGTAATCACTTTTAAACTTAAACTTAATTCAAATAAAAATCCCATAAGTTGAGAAATAATGGCGCTAAAACTAAGATAGACCATATCAGTATAAGCGATCACTCTTCCATAATAAGATTTATCACAGTTTTTTTGTATCATGGTATAAGTATAAGCCCAAAGTGAAGAAGTAAAGAAACCTGCAGCAATTAGTCCTAAAAAAGAGATATAAAAATTAAATTGAGTTAAAGCCCATAGTATAATTCCACATCCTTGGCCTAAGTATAAAAAAAATAAAGTTTTATTATTTACTAATTTACTTAAAATAATAGGCCCTAATGTTAAAGAGCAAGCACGCACAGCATTTAAAAAACCAATTACCAAAGCAGTAGATAAAACTTCTTTATATTCATGTTGAGCAAGCAAGGTTACTAAAGTTTCATAAGCTGTAAAACCTATAAAAGAGTGAAATAATATCAGATGGATAATTATTTTATTTTTTAAAATATAATTAAATCCTTCTTTAATCATCAAATAAAAATTACTTTGAATTTTTTGTTTAATATTTGGAATCTTTAAGTGAGTTAAAAATGAAAAGCCAATTATGATAAGAAAACAATCAAATAAAAAAGCTGTTTTAATTCCAAAAATATCAATAAAAATACCAGAAGTAGCCATTCCTGCTGTATAAGAAACTGCCCAAATAATACTATGCATTTCATTGGCAAGTTTTAATTCTTGAGTATTTAAAATTTTTGCAAGAAGACTCATTTCGGTTTGAAAGTAAATAGAAGCAACGCATAATCTAATAAAAATTAGAATAAATAAAAGCCAAAGCATGCTAAGATTTGTTATGAAGCTGAGGCAAAAAATAGAAATAAATTCAATACTTATCATGCTTAATAAAAGTTTTTTAGGTTTATTTCTTTCAATTATAACTCCGCTAATAGGAGCGAGTAAAACCCCAGGTAGAAAGGCAAGCATAGCGCTTGTTGAGGTTGCCCAAGTGGGAGCATTAAGATTCACTAGCAGCGTAAAAACACCTGTTTGTGCAAACCAAGCACCAAAATAAACTATAAACTGAACCGAAGCCAGAATTCTAATCGTCTTATTGTTTTTTAATAAATCAAAGTAATTCATAAATGAAATTATAGCACAATTTATATTTTAAATGCTATAATATTTTCAAAAAATAATGTATGCAAGGATAAATAATTTGAAAAGACTAAATAAAATAGAAGCTTTAGATATATTAAAAAATGCTAGTTTGGTTGAGATTGGAGAAATGGCTTATCAAAAAAAAATAGAACTTCATCCTGAAAAAATTACTACTTTTGTTGTTGATAGAAATATAAATTATACTAATGTTTGCTGTATTGATTGTTCTTTTTGTGCATTTTATCGTCATCATAAAGAAGATGATGCTTATATTTTAAGTTTTGAAGAAATTGGTAAAAAAATAGAAGAATTAGAGGCTATAGGTGGAACTCAAATTCTTTTTCAAGGTGGAGTGCATCCAAAACTTAAAATTGAATGGTATGAGGAACTTGTTTCTTGGATTAAAGAGCATTATCCTAATATAACAATTCATGGCTTTTCTGCGGTTGAAATTGCTTATATTGCTAAAGCATCTAAAATTTCTATAGCAGAGGTTTTGCAAAGATTACAGCAAAAGGGTTTGTTTTCCATACCTGGTGCAGGTGCTGAGGTTTTAAGCGATAGGGTGCGTGATATTATAGCGCCAAATAAATGCGATACTAAAACTTGGCTAGAGGTGCATCGCCAAGCTCATAAAATTGGCATGAAAAGCACAGCTACTATGATGTTTGGAACAGTTGAAAATGATGAGGAAATTATAGATCATTTAGATCACTTAAGAACGCTTCAAGATAAAACGGATGGATTTCGAGCTTTTATTTTATGGAGTTTTCAAAGTGAAAATACACTTTTAATTCAAAAACATCCTGAAATTATGAAGCAAAGTTCTAATAAATATCTTAGACTTCTAGCTCTTTCAAGACTTTATTTAGATAATTTTAAAAATTTGCAAAGTTCTTGGGTGACGCAAGGTTCTTTAATAGGACAACTTGCCTTAAAATTTGGTGCTAATGATTTGGGATCAACTATGATGGAAGAAAATGTAGTAAGTGCTGCGGGTGCAAGCTATAGGATGAATCAAGATGAAATGATACGATTGATTAGAAGTTTAGGTGAAAACCCTGCAAAACGTAATACAGCTTATGAAATTTTGGAGAAATTTTAATGCAATATTTAGAGAATCAAGGAATAAAAATTCCTTTTATTTTTGAAAAAAATCAAGATTTACCTATCGTTGTTTTAAAACTTGTTTTTCAAAATTGTGGACGAAGTTATGATGAAATTGCTGGACTTGCAAAAATGTTTTCTCGTATTTTAAACGAGGGAGTTGATGATCAATTTTTTAAAGAATTAGAATTTAGAGCCATTAGTTTAGAGGCAAGTAGTGGTTTTGAAAGTTTAGAAATTAATCTTTCTTGTTTAAATGAACATTTTAAATTTGCCATGCATCAAATTGAGCGATTATTGTTAAAACCTAGGATAGAAGAGAAAATTTTAAAAAAAATAAAAATTAATACTTTAGGTGAATTGGCAAGTAAAAAAAGTGACTTTGATTATTTAGCAAAAAATTTACTCAATTCTGAAGTTTTTGAATATTTAGAATTTCAAAGTCCTAACGATGGAGATGAAAAAAGCATAGAAAGTATTACTTTAGAATCATTACATCATTACTATAAAAAAAATATTCATTTAAATAATTTAGTGTGTGTTATAGGTGGAAATATTGAAGAAAAAGAAGCGAAAGATTTTTTAAATAGTCTACTTGAAAAGCTTCATAAAGGAGAAGTAAATAAAAATAAGAAATATGAGTTTTGTAAAAAAAATAAAGATAAAGTTTTAGTTCGAAAAGAAAGTGAACAAGCTTATATTTATTTTGCTACTCCGTTGCATTTGAGTTTTAATGATAAAGATATTCATCTAGCTAAAATCGCTTTATTTGTTTTGGGGCAAGGTGGATTTGGATCAAGAATTATGGAGGAAATTCGCGTAAAAAGAGGATTGGCTTATTCAGCTTATGCTATGCTAGATATAAGATTATCTTTTTCGAGAATTTTTGGATATTTGCAAACTAAGAATGAAAGCGCTACCGAGGCAAAAAAAATTATTAAAAAGCTCTTTGATAATTTTTTGCAATATGGCATTAATGAAAATGAACTTATTCAAGCTAAAAATTTTCTTATAGGTTCCTCTCCTTTGCGTTATGAAAGTCTTTCTAAACGCTTAGCTATAGCCTTTAATGAGTATTATCAAGGATTAGAGCAAGGGTATTATAAAAAAGAATTAAATTTGATACAAGAAGTAAAACTTGATGAAATTAATGCTTATATTAAGAAGCATAAAGAGATATTAAATATCAGTTTTGCTAGTATTCAAAATGAAAATTAAAGAAAATGATTTTGAACTTTTTAAAAAGTTAAGAATAAAAAGTGCTATTGATTTAGCACTTATTTTGCCCAAAAAGATTGAAAATTTAAATCCAAGTAAATTTCCTAGAGAAAATGAAATTTGTACTCAAAAAATTGTTTTAAAAAGTATAAATTATAATAAAAATCAACTTTTTGGCACAGGATTTTGCAAAGAATGGAATAAAAACATTTCTTTTGTTTTTTTTCATCCAAGACCTTGGCATCATAAAGTTTTAAAAATAGGTAAAGAAATTATTTTTAATGCTAAACTGACCTTTTTTAATCATTTTTGGCAATTTAATAATCCTAAAATTTTAAATTCTTTTGAAAATTTTGTTCCAAAATATCAAATTCAAGGTATTAGAGATTCAAAAATTCAAGAATTTATGAAAAAATATCTTACTTTTGAAAATTTAAAAGAAAGTGGAATAGATGATAAATATATAAATTTTATTTTAAATTTACACGCTTATGATGAAAGAAGTTTTGCTATGTTTCAAAATTTAAATCTTTTTTTAAATGATTTAAAATATATTGAAATTTTTAATTTTCTAAGACGATTAAAGGCAAAAAAAACCCATTATAAATCTTATAAAATTGATATTTTCAATATCAATAATTGGCTCAATCAGCTCCCTTTTTTACCTACTCAAGATCAACTTAAAGCTTTAAAGGATATAGAGCAAGACTTAAATTCAAGCGAAGCTAAAAGACGGGTTATCATGGGTGATGTTGGATGCGGAAAAACCTTGATTTTATTAGGGGCTGCTCTAATGGTTTATCCAAAACAAGCAATTTTGATGGCGCCAACTAGTATACTTGCAAATCAGCTTTATGAAGAGGCAAAGAAACTTTTGCCCGATTTTGTTAATATTTTATTTATTAAAGGGGGTAAAAAGGAAAAAGATTTAGCTCAAAAATTACAAAGAGCTAATTTGATTATAGGCACTCACGCTTTAATACATTTGGAAAATCATGAAGCTGTTTTAGTGATGATTGATGAGCAACATCGTTTCGGTTCAGCCCAAAGGCAAAAAATTTATACTTTAAATAAAAAAGATTTTGCACCACACTTTATACAATTTTCAGCAACACCTATTCCAAGAACTTTAAGCATGATACAATCAGAATTTTTACAATTTAGTTTTGTTAAGCAAATGCCTTTTAAAAAAGATATTTCTACTTTTTGCATACAAAATGAAGATTTTTCACGATTAAATGAAAAGATAAAAGAAGAGATTGCGCAAAATCATCAAATTATCATCATTTATCCTTTGGTTAATCCAAGTGATAAAATTCCTTATCTTTCCTTGGAGCAAGCTAGTGAATATTGGCAAAGCCATTATGAAAAAGTTTTTATAACTCATGGAAAAGATAAACAAAAGGATGAAATTTTAAAGCGTTTTCGAGATGAAGGAAATATTTTACTAAGTACTACTGTTGTAGAGGTTGGAATTTCTTTGCCAAGATTAAGTACTATTATAATAGTTGGAGCGGAACGCTTAGGACTAGCTACTTTGCATCAGCTTCGAGGAAGAGTTGGAAGAATTGGAATTAAAAGTACGTGTTATCTTTATACAAAACTTAAAGAAATTCCTATGCGCTTGAAAGAATTTGCAAATACTTTAGATGGTTTTAAAATCGCAGAACTTGATCTTAAAAATCGCTTAAGCGGAGATTTGCTAGATGGTTTGTTTCAGCATGGAAATGAGTTTATTTTTTTTGATTTTTCAAAAGATGAAGAGATTTTAAAACAGGCAAAAGAGGATTTAAAAAATAAGAATATCATTGATTAACAAGATTCCTTATTTCGATAAAGTATGTTTTTAAAATGAGAAGCTATCATTTGCGCACGTTGTAAAATTATACTTTTTATTTCTTCATTATAGATTTTGCTTAAACTTTCCTCAAAAAGTTTTAACCAAATTTCGAAAAATTCTTCAGGAAAATGAGGTAAATCAAGATGTTTTTTTAAAGGTTGTCCATTATAACTGCCTTGACCTAAAAGAATGCCTGACCAAAAATTTCCTATTTTTATTTTATGCTCTTCCCATTGTTGATTGCTTGTTCCTATGGCATTATTAAAAATAGACCCTAATTTTTCATCCCTTCTTATTTTTTCATAAAATATTTCCATAAGCATTTTTATATTTTCTTGAGTGATGGTGTTTGATTTCATAAATAATCTTCTCCGATATTAATCTTATAAGGTTAATATAACAAAAAATAGCAAAATTTTATTTAACATAGGTTAAAAATGAAGGATGAAAATTTTTTAAAATATTTATATAAAATAGGAAGAATAAGAAAAATAACAAAAAATAATATTTTATTTTACGAGGGAGAGGAGGCAAAACATTTTTTTATTTTATTACAAGGAAAAATACGAGTTTATAAGCATGCCAAGATGAATAAAGAAATTACTTTGCATTATTTTAAACCCTTTGATTTTATTGCAGAAATGCCAGCTTTTAAAAAA
Organism: Campylobacter sp. RM10537; assembly: GCF_022369435.1. Classification (NCBI taxonomy): domain Bacteria; kingdom Pseudomonadati; phylum Campylobacterota; class Epsilonproteobacteria; order Campylobacterales; family Campylobacteraceae; genus Campylobacter; species Campylobacter molothri. The sequence goes on from NZ_CP059597.1 coordinate 238,177, forward strand.
ATCAATTACCCAGCAAGTGCTATTTGTGAAGAAGAGGGTAAAGTATTAGAAATTAATTTTATTGAGTTTGAAAATTTATGCAATAAAAACAATGAATTTAACTTAATATTAATTAGCTCTCTATTAAATAAAATAAAAATTTTAGAGAAAAAAATATTGCAAAATTCTTTAGATTTGAAAACAAAATTACTAAAATATATTTTGGAAAATGAAAAAAAATTAGATACAATTCTCCAAAAACAAATTGCAATAGATTTAAATGTAAAAGTACAATCTTTATCTAGGGTATTAAAAGAGTTAAAGTTGGCTAAATTAATTGACATAAAAAAAGGTAAAATTGAAATTATAAATAAAAAAATACTCTTAGATGAAGTTTGGCAAAATTAAGGATAATAAGGATATGGATTTAAATTTTATAATTAATCATTTAAATGTATTTATAGCAGCTGCTTGGCTTACCTTAAAATTAAGTTTTTTTGGTATTGTGTTTTCTATAATCATAGGATTATTTTGCATCTTAATGAGTTATTTTAGGATCAAATTTATAGAACAAATTTGTAAAATTTATATAGAATTATCTCGCAATACACCTTTATTGATACAACTTTTTTTTCTTTACTATGCTTTACCTAAATTTGATATTCATTTAGAACAAATTCCTCCTTTAAATTTAATTTGTTTAAGTGTTGATGAAACTTTGCGTCCAGCTTTTGCTTGTGCAATTTTTGGTCTTAGTTTTTTAGGAGGATCTTATATGGCTGAGAGTTTTAGATCCGGATTTGAAGCTATTAGAAAGCAGCAATTTGAAGCAGGACTTTCTTTAGGTTTTACAAAATTAGGAAATTTCCGTTATGTTATTTTGCCTCAAATACTTGCTATTTCCATATCGAGTATTAGTGCAAATATTATTTTTCTTATCAAAGAAACCTCAGTGGTAAGCATTATAGCCTTGCCTGATTTGGTTACAGCTATGAAAGACCTAAATTCTTTAACCTATAAAACAGATGAGCTTTTGTTTCTTTTGTTTATGGGGTATTTATGCATTATCCTGCCAATCTCTTTGATATTATTTTTTGTAGAAAAAAGGCTTTCAAATGCTTAGTTTATTAAATTTAGATACTTTAAGTCGTCTTTGGCAAGGCTTATTTATTACACTTGAAATTTCTATTATTAGCATTATAATTACCTCTTTTTTTGGGCTTATTCTAGGCATTTTGATGAGTTTTAAAAATCGTTATATCTATATTTTGTGCCGCTTTATTTTAGAATTTGTGAGAATTATGCCCCTTTTAGTTTGGCTTTTTATTGTATATTTTGGTTTTTCAAGATGGCTAGGAGTTAATTTAAGTAGTACGGTTTCAGCTATTATTGTATTTAGTATTTGGGGAAGTTTTGAAATGATGGATTTGGTTAGATCTTCATTGCAAAGTATTCCCAAGCACCAATATGAAAGTGCTAAAAGTTTAGGTTTAAATAAATTTCAAGCGTATTTTTATATCATTATTCCACAAGCTTTTCGTCGCCTTACTCCTGTGAGTATGAATTTGCTTACACGTATGATTAAAAGCACAACTTTTGCTTATTTAATCGGTAGTGTAGAACTTGTAAAGGTAGGACAGCAAATTATTGAATTTAACAATAAAAATGATTTGGCTCCTTTTATTATTTATGGTTTTATTTTTTTTATTTTTTTTATAATTTGTTACCCTATCACTTTATATTCTAGAAAATTAGAAAAAAAATGGAGTTAAAATGAGTATTTTAAAAGTAAAAAATTTGCAAAAATATTATGGAACCCATCATGTTTTAAAAAATATTAATTTAGAGGTAAAACAAAAAGAAGTTGTTGTGATTTTAGGTCCGAGTGGGTGCGGAAAATCAACTTTTTTAAGATGTATCAATGGTTTAGAAGAGATTGCAGATGGAGTAATACAAATTGGTCATGATGTTATTGACAAAAATTTTAAAGATTGGACAAGGGTACGTCAAAAAGTAGGTATGGTATTTCAATCCTATGAACTATTTGAACATTTAAGCGTTAAAGATAATATACTTTTAGGACCTTTAAAGGTGCAAAAAAGATCTAAAGAAGAAGTTTTAAAAGAAGCTAAGATATGGCTTGAAAAAGTAGGACTAATTCATAAGATAGATGCTTTTCCCAGAGAATTAAGTGGAGGGCAAAAACAAAGAATTGCTATTGTAAGAAGTCTTTGCATGAATCCAGAACTTATGCTTTTTGACGAAGTGACAGCAGCGCTTGATCCTGAAATTGTTCGCGAAGTATTAGAGGTTATGTTAAATTTAGCTAAAGATGGTATGACAATGTTGATTGTTACACATGAGATGGGTTTTGCTAAAGCTGTTGCCGATAAGATAGTTTTTATGGATAATGGTGAAATAATTGAGGAAAATAATCCACATAATTTTTTTGAAAACCCTAAAAGTGAAAGGGCAAAAAAATTTTTAAATTTGTTTGATTATCATAAATAATTTTATGATAAAATTTTCTACTAATAAATATTTGGTTAAATTATAAATATTTTCTTGACAAAATATTTTTTTTAATATATAATTTCGTTTTTTTAAAAATTTGATTTTGAGAATTTTTAAAACCGAAACTTGCTGGTTTAGCTCAGTTGGTAGAGCAGCTGCCTTGTAAGCAGCAGGTCGGGGGTTCAAGTCCCTTAACCAGCTCCATTTTATTTTTGTGACAGTGTTTGACCAGATATTTTATATGGTGATAATGGTGAGTTACTCAAGTGGCCAACGAGGGCAGACTGTAAATCTGCTGGCTTTCGCCTTCCGTGGTTCGAATCCACGACTCACCACCATGCTTTGCGGGAGTAGCTCAGTTGGCTAGAGCATCAGCCTTCCAAGCTGAGGGTCGCGGGTTCGAGTCCCGTTTCCCGCTCCAATGTTTAACTGGGAGCTGTATTTTAACTATAACTACAGTATATTCCCATATTTTTTTCAGTTGTCTGTATTATATTGGTTTTCTGAGCGCTCGTATGGCTCAGAGGTAGAGCACTCCCTTGGTAAGGGAGAGGTCGCGGGTTCAATTCCCGCTATGAGCTCCATTATTTTATTGAAAAGATTATAAATATAGACTCGGTTTTGCTTACATTTATTTTTATATTGGAGGAAAAAAATGGCTAAAGAAAAATTTTCACGTAATAAGCCACACGTAAATATAGGTACTATTGGTCACGTTGACCATGGTAAAACTACTTTGACAGCCGCTATTTCTGCTGTTCTTTCAAGAAGAGGTTTGGCAGAGCTTAAAGATTATGATAATATTGATAATGCTCCTGAAGAAAAAGAACGTGGTATTACTATTGCTACTTCTCATATTGAATATGAAACAGAAAATCGACATTATGCACACGTTGATTGCCCAGGACACGCTGACTATGTTAAAAATATGATTACAGGTGCTGCGCAAATGGATGGTGCAATTCTTGTTGTTTCTGCAGCAGATGGCCCAATGCCTCAAACTAGAGAGCATATTCTACTTTCTCGTCAAGTAGGTGTTCCATACATAGTTGTTTTTATGAATAAAGCAGATATGGTTGATGATGCTGAACTTTTAGAATTAGTCGAAATGGAAATTAGAGAATTATTAAGCTCTTATGATTTCCCAGGAGATGATACTCCAATTATTTCTGGTTCTGCATTAAAAGCCCTTGAAGAAGCTAAAGCTGGTCAAGATGGTGAGTGGTCTAAAAAAGTGCTAGATCTAATGGCAGCAGTTGATAGCTATATTCCAACTCCAACTCGTGATACTGAAAAAGATTTCTTGATGCCAATTGAAGATGTTTTCTCAATTTCTGGCCGTGGTACAGTTGTTACTGGAAGAATTGAAAAAGGTGTAGTTAAAGTAGGTGATACTATTGAAATTGTTGGTATTAAAGATACACAAACTACGACTGTTACTGGTGTTGAAATGTTTAGAAAAGAAATGGATCAAGGTGAAGCTGGAGATAACGTAGGTGTTCTTCTTCGTGGTACTAAAAAAGAAGAAGTTATTCGTGGAATGGTTCTTGCAAAACCAAAATCAATTACTCCTCATACTGATTTTGAAGCTGAAGTTTATATTTTAAATAAAGACGAAGGTGGTAGACATACTCCATTCTTTAATAATTATAGACCTCAATTTTATGTAAGAACAACGGATGTTACAGGTTCTATTAAATTAGCAGATGGCGTTGAAATGGTTATGCCAGGTGAAAACGTAAGAATTACAGTAAGCCTAATAGCTCCAGTAGCTCTTGAAGAAGGAACACGCTTTGCTATCCGTGAAGGCGGTAAAACAGTTGGTTCTGGTGTTGTTTCTAAAATAATTAAATAAAATATTCTAAAAAGTCAAGTTTTGATACTTGACTTTTGTTTTTTAAGGGAAAAAAATGAGAATTAAAATTGGTTTAAAATGTGAAGAATGTGGTGATATTAATTACAGCACTTATAAAAATAGTAAAAATACAACTGAAAAGTTAGAATTAAAAAAATATTGTCCAAGATTGAAAAAACATACACTTCACAAAGAAGTAAAATTAAAAAGTTAAGCTCTTAGGGCAATAGCTCTAAAGGTAGAGCGTCGGATTCCAAATCCGCAGGTTGGGGGTTCGAATCCCTCTTGCCCTGCCATATTAAGGTTTATATAAATGGAAAAATTAATAACTTATTTTAAATTATCAAAGGCTGAACTAAGGAAAGTAATTTTTCCTTTAAAAGAACAAGTTCGAAATGCTTATATTACTGTTTTTATAGTAGTTGCGGTTATTTCAGTATTTTTGGCATTAGTAGATTGGATTATGTCATCTATTGTTTCTTTGGTTATATAATAGGAGATAGTGATGAATACTTATAAATGGTATGCAATTCAAACTTATGCTGGTAGTGAAATGGCTGTAAAAAGAGCTATTGAAAATTTGGTTAAAGATAATGGCATTGAAGATAGATTAAAAGAAATAGTTGTTCCAACAGAGGATGTTATCGAATTTAAAAATGGAAAAGAAAAGATTAGTGAAAGAAGTTTGTATTCAGGATATGTATTTGCACATCTTGATCTTAATACGGAACTTTGGCATAAAATTCAGTCTCTTCCTAAAGTTGGACGTTTTATTGGGGAGTCTAAGAAACCAACCCCTTTGACAGAAAAAGATATTAATTTAATTTTAGAAAAAGTTCATAATCGTGCAGCTCCTAAACCAAAAATTTCTTTTGAAGAAGGAGAAAATGTAAGAATTACCGAAGGCCCGTTTGCGAATTTTACTGCTATTGTAGAAGAATATGATATGGTTAGAGGTTTGCTGAAATTAAATGTTTCTATTTTTGGACGTTCAACTCCAGTAGAGATCTTGTATTCTCAAGTTGAAAAAATAATTTAAATTTATTTAAGGAGAATTGTTATGGCTAAAAAAGTTGTAGGCGAAATTAAATTACAAATTGCTGCCACTAAAGCAAATCCGTCGCCACCAGTCGGTCCCGCTTTAGGTCAGCAAGGCGTTAATATTATGGAATTTTGTAAAGCTTTTAATGAAAGAACAAAGGATATGGCAGGTTTTAACATTCCTGTTGTTATCACAGTTTATGCAGATAAAAGTTTTACTTTTATTACAAAGCAACCACCAGCTACAGATTTAATCAAAAAAGCAGCTGGTATTTCTAAGGGCACAGATAATCCTTTAAAAAATAAAGTTGGAAAATTAACTCGTGCTCAAGTTTTGGAAATTGTTGATAAAAAAATTGCAGATTTGAATACTAAAGATAGAGAGCAAGCAGCAAAAATTATTGCCGGTTCAGCTCGTTCTATGGGTGTTGAAATCGTTGATTAATTCTTTTGACCGCTTAAAGTAAGAAGCGGTAGCACTTTAAAATGCGGAGAGTATAAAAATGGCTAAAATGGTAAAAAGATTAAAAAATTTATTAGAAAAAATTGATTCAAATAAAATTTACAGTCTTAAGGAAGCAATAGAAACAGTTAAGGAATTAAAATCAGCAAAATTTGATGAAACTGTTGAAATCGCTTTAAAATTAAATGTTGATCCAAGACATGCTGATCAAATGATAAGAGGATCTGTTGTACTTCCTGCTGGTACAGGTAAAAAAGTTCGTGTAGCTGTCATTGCAAAAGATGCCAAGGCAGATGAAGCTAAAAATGCTGGAGCAGATATTGTTGGAAGTGATGATTTGGTTGAAGAAATTCAAAAAGGAAATATGAATTTTGACGTATTAATTGCAACTCCAAATTTAATGGGCTTAGTGGGTAAAGTAGGTAGAATTTTAGGCCCTAAAGGTTTGATGCCAAATCCAAAAACTGGAACAGTAACTATGGATGTTGCACAAGCTGTAAATAATGCTAAAAGTGGACAAGTAAATTTTAGAGTTGATAAGCAGGGAAATATCCACGCAGGACTTGGAAAAGTAAGTTTTTCTAAAGAGCAATTATGGGATAATATCTCAACTTTTATAAAAGCTATTAATAAGCATAAACCAGCTGCAGCAAAAGGTAGATATATTAAAAATGCCACTTTATCTTTAACTATGAGTCCATCGGTAAAACTTGAAATTCAAGAATTACTTGATATGAAATAAAGAGTTAAAAAACTCTTTATTCTTAAGAAATAAACATTTGAGAAAATTTAATATTTTTTGAAATGTTTATTTTAGATTGAAGATAGTCGAGGCGTAAGCTTAATTGGAAAAATTTCCTCTCTACTTGAAATCTCAATCGGAAAGGAGAAAATGTGACTAGAAGTGAAAAAGTTGAAGTTATTGCTAAGCTTGAAGAAAATTTCAAAGTTAGTGAAGCCATTATAGTTTGTGATTATAAGGGTTTATCTACTAAGAAATTGGAAGAACTTAGAAATAATGCAAGAGAAAATAATGTAAAAGTTCAAATTATTAAAAATACTTTGGCTAACATTGCTCTTAATAATTCCGGAAAAACAGGTCTAGTTCTTAAAGATACAAATATTTATCTTTGGGGAGAAGATCAACTTAGTGTTTCAAAAGTAGCTGCTAAATTTGAAGAAAATAATGATAAATTTCAAATTAAAACTGCTTTTGTTGATGGCGAAGTTGCAGATGTTGCTAAAGTTAAAGCTTTAGCTAAAATGCCTTCGCGTAATGAGTTGCTTGCTATGCTTTTGCAAGTTTGGAAAGCGCCAATTGCCAACTTTACTATTGGTTTAAATGCGCTAAAAAATAAAAAAGAAACTGAATAAAAAGGATTTAAAATGGCAATTTCAAAAGAAGATGTATTAGAATATATTTCAAATTTAAGTGTTCTTGAGCTTTCTGAGCTTGTGAAAGAATTTGAAGAAAAATTTGGTGTATCAGCTGCTCCGGTAATGGTAGCTGGAGGAGCGGTAGCAGGTGGTAGTACTTCAGCCGCTGAGGAAAAAACAGAATTTGATATCGTTTTAACTGATGGTGGTGCTAAAAAGATTGAAGTAATTAAAATTGTTAGAGCTTTAACAGGTCTTGGGCTTAAAGAAGCTAAGGATGCTGTAGAGCAAACTCCTTCAACTTTGAAAGAAGGTGTAGCTAAAGCTGAAGCAGAAGAAGCCAAAAAACAACTTGAAGAAGCTGGTGCTAAAGTAGAGCTTAAATAATTATTTTTTAATTGGATTTAGTTTAAGAAGATTTGTTTTTAACAAGTCTTCTTTTTTTGTTTTTACCTAGTTTTAGGTCTTCTTTTTTAAATTTACAAAATTTACCATGAGGTATATGCAAATGTTAGATAATAAATTAAGAAATCGTTTAAGAGTAGATTTCTCCAATATTTTAAAACAAATAGAAATTCCAAATCTTTTACAATTGCAAAAAGCAAGTTTTGATTATTTTTTAAATTTTAATAACGGTGAAAGTGGTATAGAAAAAGTTTTTAAATCAATTTTTCCAATACATGATCCGCAAAATAGATTAAGTTTAGAATATGTAAATAGCGAAATAGGTAAACCAAAATATACTATTCGTGAATGTATGGAAAGAGGTTTAACTTACTCTGTAAATTTAAAAATGAAAATCCGTCTTACTTTACATGAGAGAGATGAAAAAACAGGTGAGAAAGTCGGTATAAAAGACATTAAAGAGCAAGAAATTTATATCAGAGAAATTCCATTAATGACAGATCGTGTATCTTTTATCATTAATGGGGTGGAAAGAGTCGTTGTTAATCAACTTCATAGAAGTCCTGGTGTTATTTTTAAAGAGGAAGAAAGTTCAACAGTAGCTAATAAACTTGTTTATACAGCGCAAATTATTCCAGATCGTGGTTCTTGGTTATATTTTGAATATGATGCTAAAGATGTACTTTACGTAAGAATTAATAAAAGAAGAAAAGTACCTATAACTATGCTTTTTAGAGCCCTAGGATATAAAAAACAAGATATTATAAAACTATTTTATCCTATTCAAACAATTCATGTTAAAAAAGATAGATTTTTGACAGAATTTAATCCTAATGATTTTATGGATAGAATAGAATATGATATCAAGGATGAAAAAGGTAAAATTGTTCATCAAGCAGGAAAAAGATTAACAAAGAAGAAAGCTGAACAATTGATTAAAGATGGATTAAAATGGATAGAATATCCAATAGAAGTTTTATTAAATCGTTATTTAGCGAATCCTATTTTTGACAAAAATAGTGGCGAAATGCTTTTTGATTCTTTAACGCTTATTGATGAAAGTAAGCTTACAAAAATAAAAGAACAAAAAATTTTTGAAATCGCAAATGATTTAGCAAATGGAGTAGATACTGCTATTATTAATTCATTTATACAAGATAATGAAACTTTAAAATTATTAAAACAAACTGAAAATATTGAAGATGAAAATGATCTAGCTGCAATAAGAATTTATAAGGTTATGAGACCAGGTGAACCAGTAGTTAAAGATGCAGCAAAAACTTTTGTCAATGATTTATTTTTTAATCCAGAAAGATATGATTTAACTAAAGTTGGTCGTATGAAAATGAATCATAAATTAGGTCTTGATGTTCCTGAGTATGTGACTGTTTTAACTAATGAAGATATTATTAAAACTGCAAAATATTTGATTAAAGTTAAAAATGGCAAAGGTCATATTGATGATAGAGATCATTTAGGAAATCGCCGTATTAGATCTATAGGTGAGCTTTTAGCTAATGAACTTCATTTAGGATTGGCAAAAATGCAAAAAGCTATCCGAGATAAATTTACTTCTTTAAATTCTGATATAGATAAAGTTATGCCTTATGATTTAATTAATCCTAAGATGATTACTACAACGATTATCGAGTTTTTTACAGGTGGACAACTTTCTCAATTTATGGATCAAACAAATCCACTGAGCGAAATCACTCATAAACGTCGTTTATCTGCACTTGGAGAAGGAGGACTTGTAAAAGAAAGAGCGGGTTTTGAAGTTCGCGATGTCCATGCAACTCATTATGGTAGAATTTGTCCCGTAGAAACTCCGGAAGGACAAAATATTGGTCTGATCAATACTCTTTCAACTTATGCTAAAGTGAATGAGCTTGGTTTTGTTGAAGCTCCTTATAAAAAAGTTGTTAATGGAAAAGTTACAGATGAAATTGTTTATTTAACTGCTACACAAGAAGAAGGTTTGTTTATTGCACCTGCATCAACTAAAGTGGATGCTAAGGGTAATATTATCGAGGAATTTGTTGAGGCGAGACAAGATGGAGAAACTATACTTGCCAAAAGAGAAGAAGTTCAACTTATCGATCTTTGCTCAGGTATGGTTGTTGGTGTTGCAGCTTCTTTAATTCCTTTCTTAGAGCATGATGATGCCAATAGAGCCTTAATGGGTTCTAATATGCAACGTCAAGCAGTTCCTCTCTTAACTTCAAATGCTCCTATTGTAGGTACGGGAATGGAGAGTACGATTGCGCGTGATGCTTGGGAAGCTGTTAAAGCTAAACGAGGGGGTATAGTAGAAAAGGTAGATAATAAAAGTATTTTTATCTTGGGCGAAGATGAAAAAGGTCCTTTTATTGATCACTATATTATGGAGAAAAATTTACGTACCAACCAAAATACAAATTATATTCAGCATCCTATTGTTAAAAAAGGAGAAGCGGTTAAAGCAGGACAAATTATTGCCGATGGCCCTTCAATGGATCAAGGAGAATTAGCTATTGGAAAAAATGCACTAATTGCTTTTATGCCTTGGAATGGTTACAACTATGAAGATGCTATTGTAGTTAGTGAAAGAATCATTCGTGAAGATACATTTACAAGTGTCCATATCTATGAAAAAGAAATCGAGGCTAGAGAGTTAAAAGATGGTATAGAAGAAATTACCAAAGATATACCAAATGTTAAAGAAGAAGATGTTGCACATTTGGATGAAAGTGGAATTGCAAAAATAGGAACCCATATTAAACCTGGTATGATTTTAGTTGGAAAAGTTTCTCCAAAAGGTGAAGTTAAACCAACTCCAGAAGAGAGACTTTTAAGAGCTATTTTTGGTGAAAAAGCAGGTCATGTTGTCAATAAATCTTTATATGCTACCGCTTCTTTAGAAGGTGTGGTTGTAGATGTGAAAATATTTACAAAAAAAGGCTATGAAAAAGATGAAAGAGCTCTGAAAGCATATGATAAAGAAAAAATGTCTTTGGAAAAAGAACATCATGATAGACTTTTGATGATGGACAGAGAAGAAATGCTTAGAGTTTGCGCTTTGTTATCTAAATCAACTTTGACTAGCAGTCAAAAAATTGGTGATAAAAATTATAAAAAAGGCGAAAAAGCTGACCTAAGTGATTTAGAAAAAATTAATCGTTTTACTCTTACTACTATTATTAAAGCTTATTCGAAGGAAGTTCAAAAACAATATGAAGATTTGAAAAATCATTTCCAAAATGAAAAGAAAAAACTAAAAGCTGAACATGATGAAAAGCTTGAAATTTTAGAAAAAGATGATATTTTACCAAGCGGGGTGGTTAAGCTCGTAAAAGTTTATATTGCTACAAAACGAAAGTTAAAAGTAGGTGATAAAATGGCAGGACGCCACGGAAATAAGGGTATTGTTTCTACTATAATTCCAGAGGTTGATATGCCTTATCTTGCAAATGGAAAAAGTGTAGATATTGCGCTCAATCCTTTAGGGGTTCCAAGTCGTATGAATATAGGTCAAATTTTAGAAAGCCATTTGGGACTTGTTGGCTTAAGACTTGGAGAGCAAATTCAAGAAATTTTTGATAGAAAACAAAAAGATTTTATTAAAGAGTTAAGAGCAAAAATGCTTGAAATTTGTTCTATTCCAAGACTCGCAAATGAAAAAGAATTTATTAAAAAATTAAGCGATGAAGAGCTTTTAAATTACGCTAGAGATTGGAGTAAAGGGATTAAATTTGCAACCCCAGTTTTTGAAGGTGTTAGCATAGAGGAATTTAAAAAATTATTTGAATTAGCAAAAATTGATATGGATGGAAAGACAGAGCTTTATGATGGAAGAACTGGTGAAAAGATTGCAGAGCGTGTCCATGTAGGATGTATGTATATGCTAAAACTTCACCATTTAGTTGATGAAAAAGTTCATGCAAGAAGCACAGGTCCTTATAGTCTTGTAACCCAGCAGCCAGTTGGTGGTAAAGCGCTTTTTGGGGGTCAAAGATTTGGAGAAATGGAAGTTTGGGCACTTGAAGCTTATGGAGCAGCACATACTTTAAGAGAAATGCTAACTATTAAGTCAGATGATGTAGAAGGTAGATTTAATGCTTATAAAGCAATAACTAAAGGAGAAAATGTTCCAGCAACAGGAATACCTGAAACATTTTTTGTTTTAACTAATGAACTTAAATCACTTGCATTAGATGTTGAGATTTTTGATAAGGATGAGGACAATGAGTAAATTTAAAGTCATAGAAGTAAAAGAAGATACTAGACCTAAAGATTTTGAAGCTTTTCAACTAAGGCTTGCTAGTCCTGAAAAAATAAAATCTTGGTCTTATGGAGAAGTAAAAAAGCCAGAAACGATTAATTATAGAACTTTAAAACCTGAAAGAGATGGTCTTTTTTGCGCTAAAATTTTTGGTCCTATCCGTGACTATGAGTGTCTTTGTGGCAAATATAAAAAAATGCGCTTTAAAGGTGTAAAATGCGAAAAATGTGGAGTTGAGGTAGCTAATTCCAAAGTTCGTCGTTCAAGAATGGGACATATTGAACTTGTAACTCCAGTAGCGCATATTTGGTATGTAAATTCTTTACCAAGTCGTATAGGTACACTTTTAGGTGTAAAAATGAAAGATCTTGAGCGTGTGCTTTATTATGAAGCTTACATTGTTGAAAATGCTGGTGATGCATATTATGATAATGAAAATACTAAAAAAGTTGAATATTGTGATGTTTTAAATGAAGAGCAATATCAAAATTTAATGCAACGTTATGAAAGTAGTGGTTTTAAAGCGAGAATGGGCGGAGAAGTTGTTCGAGACCTATTGGCTAATTTAGATCTTGTAGCTCTTTTAAATCAATTAAAAGAAGAGATGGCTGCAACCAATTCAGAAGCAAAGAAAAAAACTATTATTAAACGTTTAAAAGTGGTTGAAAATTTTCTAAATTCGAATTCTAATACCGATGTTGATAGCGAAAATGCAGTTCCAAATCGTCCAGAATGGATGATGATAACTAATTTACCAGTATTACCACCGGATTTACGTCCTTTGGTTGCTTTAGATGGGGGAAAATTTGCAGTTTCTGATGTAAATGATTTATATCGTCGTGTTATCAATAGAAATACTCGCCTTAAAAAGCTTATGGAACTTGATGCGCCAGAAATAATCATAAGAAATGAAAAAAGAATGCTTCAAGAAGCTGTGGATGCCTTATTTGATAACGGTCGTCGTGCTAATGCAGTGAAAGGAGCTAATAAGCGTCCTTTGAAATCTTTAAGTGAAATTATTAAAGGTAAACAAGGGCGTTTTAGACAAAATTTACTTGGAAAAAGAGTTGATTTTTCAGGGCGTAGTGTTATTGTTGTTGGTCCAAAATTAAGAATGGATCAATGTGGTTTACCTAAGAAAATGGCTTTAGAACTTTTTAAACCACATTTGTTGGCTAAACTTGAAGAAAAAGGTTATGCAACAACGGTTAAACAAGCAAAAAAAATGATAGAAAACAAAACCAATGAAGTTTGGGAATGTTTAGAAGAAGTTGTAAAAGGTCATCCTGTTATGTTAAACCGTGCACCTACTTTACATAAACTTTCTATTCAAGCTTTTCACCCTGTTTTGGTTGAAGGTAAAGCAATACAATTGCATCCTTTAGTGTGCGCTGCTTTTAATGCAGACTTTGATGGGGATCAAATGGCAGTTCATGTTCCACTTTCTCAAGAAGCAATTGCAGAATGTAAAGTACTTATGCTTTCTTCAATGAATATTCTTTTGCCAGCAAGTGGTAAATCAGTAACTGTTCCTTCGCAGGATATGGTTTTGGGAATATACTATCTTTCTTTAGAAAAAGCAGAGGCAAAAGGTTCTCATAAAATTTGTACAGGTATCGATGAAGTGATGATGGCGCTTGAAAGCAAATGTTTGGATATTCATGCAAGCATACAAACTGTTGTTGATGGTAGAAAAATTACAACAACGGCTGGAAGACTTATTATAAAATCTATTTTGCCTGATTTTGTCCCTGAAGCTAATTGGAATAAAGTTTTAAAGAAAAAAGATATAGCTGCACTTGTTGATTATGTATATAAACAAGGAGGATTGGAAATCACGGCTAACTTTTTAGATAGACTTAAAAATTTAGGTTTTGAATATGCCACAAAAGCCGGTGTTTCTATTTCTATAGCAGATATTATTGTTCCTGATGATAAACAAAAAGCTATTGATTTAGCTAAAAAGCAAGTTAGAGAAATTCAAAATTCTTACAATCTTGGTTTAATAACTTCTGGAGAAAGGTATAATAAAATTATTGATATTTGGAAAAGTACAAATAATCTCCTTTCAAAAGAAATGATGAAGTTAGTTGAAAAAGATAAGGATGGTTTCAATTCTATTTATATGATGGCTGATTCTGGTGCTAGAGGTAGTGCAGCACAAATTTCTCAACTTGCTGCAATGAGAGGACTTATGACTAAGCCAGATGGCTCTATTATTGAAACTCCTATTATTTCAAATTTCCGCGAAGGTTTAAACGTACTTGAGTATTTTATATCTACCCATGGTGCTAGAAAAGGTCTTGCAGATACAGCCCTTAAAACAGCAAATGCTGGTTATTTAACAAGAAAACTAATTGATGTAGCACAAAATGTGAAAATTACCATGGAGGATTGTGGTACGCACGAAGGAGTTGAAATCAATGAAATTACTGCAGATAGTTCTATAATAGAAACATTGGAAGAAAGAGTTTTAGGAAGAGTTTTAGCAGAAGATGTAATTGATCCTATTACAAATTCTGTACTTTTTACAGAAGGCACTTTAATCGATGAAGAAAAAGCAAAAATATTTAGTGAAAATGGTATTAAAAGTGTAAATATTCGAACTCCAATTACTTGTAAGGCTAAAAAAGGAATTTGTGCTAAATGTTACGGTGTAAATCTTGGTGAAGGAAAGCTTGTTAAACCAGGTGAAGCTGTTGGTATTATCTCGGCTCAATCTATTGGAGAGCCTGGGACTCAGCTTACGTTAAGAACTTTCCATAGTGGTGGAACTGCAAGTACAGATTTACAAGATAGACAAGTAAGTGCTCAAAAAGAAGGTTTTATAAGATTTTATAATTTAAAAACTTATAAAAATAAAGAAGGAAAAATGATAGTTGCAAATCGTAGAAATGCAGCTATTTTACTAGTAGAGCCAAGAATAAAAGCTCCATTTAAAGGTGTAATCAGTATAGAAAACATCCATGAAGATGTAATTGTTTCTATTAAAGATAAAAAGCAAGAAATTAAGTATACGCTTAGAAAATATGATCTTGCAAAAGCAAATGAATTAGCAGGAGTTAGTGGAAATATAGATGGTAAATTATACCTTCCTTATCAAAATGGTGCTGAAGTCGATGAAAATGAAAGCATTGTTGAGGTTATTAAAGAAGGATGGAATATTCCTAATCGTATTCCGTTTGCAAGTGAAATTTTAGTCAAAGATGGTGATCCAGTTGTACAAAATATAAAAGCAGGCGAGAAAGGCACTTTAAAATTTTATATTCTTAAGGGTGATGGTCTTGATAGGGTTAAAAATGTTAAAAAAGGCGATATAGTCAAAGAAAAAGGCTTCTTTGTTGTAATTGCTGATGAAAATGGAAGAGAGGCAAAAAGACACTATATCCCAAGAGAATCAAAAATTGAATTCAATGATGGTGCCCTTATTGAAGACTCTAACATTATTATAGCAAGTGCTCCAAAAAAAGAAAGTCTTGTTGTTGCAGAATGGGATGCTTATAATAATACTGTTATTGCTGAAATTGATGGAACTATAAGTTTTGAAGATATTGAAGCAGGTTATAGTGCTGATGAACAAATTGATGAGGCGACCGGCAAACGTTCTTTAGTGATTAATGAATATCTACCAAGTGGTGTCAGACCAACTTTAGTGATTGCTGGAAAAGGTAATAAGGCAGTGCGCTATCAATTAGAACCAAAAACAGTTATTTTTGTGCATGATGGTGATAAAGTTTCTCAAGCTGATATTTTAGCTAAAATTCCAAAGGCTGCCGCAAAATCTAAAGATATTACTGGCGGTCTTCCAAGAGTTTCTGAGTTATTTGAAGCAAGAAAGCCAAAAAATGCTGCCGTTATTGCTGAAATTGATGGTGTAGTTCGTTTTGATAAGCCATTGCGATCAAAAGAAAGAATAGTAATTCAAGCAGAAGATGGCACAAGTGTTGAATATTTAATTGACAAATCAAAACATATACAAGTGAGAGATGGTGAATTTATACATGCTGGAGAAAAATTAACCGATGGCGTGGTTTCAAGTCATGATATACTTAAAATTTTAGGTGAAAAGGCTTTACATTATTATTTAATTTCTGAAATTCAGCAAGTTTATAGAGGACAAGGGGTTGTGATTTCAGATAAACATATTGAAGTTATTGTTTCTCAAATGTTAAGACAAGTAAAGGTTGTTGATAGTGGACATACTAAATTTATAGAAGGTGATTTGATATCTAGACGTAAATTTAGAGAAGAAAATGAAAGAATTATGAGAATGGGTGGAGAGCCAGCTATTGCTGAACCTGTTCTTTTAGGTGTTACAAGAGCTGCAATTGGAAGTGATAGTGTGATTTCTGCAGCATCTTTCCAAGAAACAACTAAAGTCTTAACTGAGGCTAGTATAGCAGGTAAATTTGATTATTTAGAAGATTTAAAAGAAAATGTTATTTTAGGTAGAATGATTCCTGTAGGAACTGGTCTTTACAGCGAGGAAAAATTTAAGTTAAAAGAAAATAATTAAAATAGCCTTTTTTGGCTATTTTAATAGATATTTTCTAAATCTGCAAAAAATAAATTAATTGCTTTTTCTATTTTACCTTTTTCTTCGATTAATATTTTTTTATTTTTTTCTCTAAATTCTTTATTTGAATAAAAAATAGGATAAGATATACTTATTGCAGCAATTATTTTCTGATTATGTTCTATATTTATAGCCATACATTCAATTTGAGAATTCATTTCTCCGCTTTCTAAAGCTATTTTTTCTTTTTTAATTTCTTTTATTTGTTCGTATAATTCATCTATATTTTTTAAGGTATTTTGAGTTATTTTTTCAAAGTTTTTAGGATAAAGCATTATTAATTCATTTTTTGTTTTATTTGATAATAAAGCTTTGCCTAAAGAAGTTGCATAGGCTGGATATGAAGTACCTATAAAAGATTTTAGTTGTATATGGTCATTAGCATCTAATTTTTCTAAATAAAGGACATTATTTTCTTTTAAAATACCCATTTGACAAGTTAAATTTGTTAAATCTCTAATATTTTTCATATGTTTTTTAATGAGTTCAAAGATGCTATTTTTATATTTCATATTATAGCTTAACTCTAAAATTTTAAAATCTAGAGAATAACTTTTATTAATAGGATTGCATTTTATATATTTTTGTTTTTGCAAAGTTTGCAAAATAGGCGAGAGTGTTCCTACTGGAATATTTATTTTTTTAGCTATTAGACTTAATGTGAGTTGTTCTTTTGAGTTGGCAATTAATTCTAAAGTTTTTATAACTCTAAGGGTAGGTTGATGCATAAAATTATCCTTTTAATGATTGCATTTTATTTATAAAATTTTATCATATTTTTTACTTTTGGTAACACGAAACATTTTTTTATACTCGAATTTTATGAAAAAAGCTTATTTGAAAAAGTTGGCATAAAAAATTATATTTTTTAATTCTTGATTTTTTAAAGATAATTTGTTATATTTTTTGTATATAAATAAATTTTTGTATATACAAAAAATATAAGGAGATAAAATGGGAATTTTAAAGGGAACATTGCCAGCTTTACTTACACCTTATTCCAACGACGGAATGATTAATGAAAGAGAATTTATTCGTTATTGCGAATTTGGAATTGATAAAGGTTTAGATGGATTATTTTGTAATGGTAGCGCAGGAGATTCTCAAGCTTTAAATATTAAAGATCAGATTAGACTAATGAAACTTAGTAAGGATGCGTCTAAGGGTAGGGTGCCTATTATCACAGGCATTACTTCAAATATTTATCAAGATACAATGATTTTAGCAGATGAGGCTTATAAAATAGGTCTTGATACGCTTTTAGTTGCTATGCCTTATTATTATAAATTTGATGAAGAAACACTTTTAGAATATGTGAAAAATTTAGCTTTAAAAGTTAAACTTCCTTTGTATATTTATAATATACCGCTTTTTGCTCCTGCTTTAAATTTAAATTTTATAGAAAAAATTTCAAAATTCAAGAATATAGCAGGTATTAAAGACAGTAGCGGAGATGCCTTGCTTTTAAATCATATTTTAGATATAGCACCTCGAAATTTTGATGTTTTTGTAGGAAGAGAAGAAATTTATACAGAAGCTTTATTTTTAGGAGCTAAGGGTTCTATGACAAGTATAGGAGGTATTTTTCCAGAACTTATGAGTGAAATTTATCATGCAATGAATGAAAAAAAATATGAAAGAGCGTTATTAATACAAAAAAGTCTTTTAAAGGCTATAAGATTTGGAATGAGTATCTCTTTTCCTATGGGTTTTGCCTTATTATTAAAAGCTAGAGGTTTTGAATTTTCGAATACAACTATACATCCCTTATCGTCTCTTACTAAAGAGAAATTAGATAAATGCTTTGATAAGGCAAAAGAATTAATTAAAACCATAGAGCACGAAGTAAATGTAAAATTATAAAAAGAGATAGAATGAATATAAAAAGTTTTTTTGAAGGCATATTAGATGAAATAATGCTTACTGATATTAACTTGACAAGATATAAAAAAGAATACTTGTTTGTGAGTTTTAGTATTTTGGTTATTGTGGCAACTGTAATAAATACAGAGTTATTTAAGTAACATGAATGAGTTTATGACTATTTTTTCTAATTTTTCTTCGAGAAATGCTATCAATTTTCATTCTATTTATGAGTTTAGAATTATTTTAGCTTTTTTTATTGTTATTTTTACAGAATTTTTTTCTGAACTTATCAGATATATTTTTTTAAGAGAAATAAAATTGTCGCATAATAATTATTCTTATATTAATGATGCAATTTAAAAAGCAAATAAAATGATCTAAAACACATATAAGGAGATAAATTTATGAAAAGTTTTATTATAAAGCAAGTAGAATTTGCAACAATGGTCAAGTTTGCAATTGTGCTGAAAGAGCTTATGTTTATAAAGATATATATGATGAATTTGTAGATAAATTTGTAAAGGCTATGAGTAAAGTAAGTGTAGGAAATACATTAAAGGGGAATTTTGATATGGGGCCACTTGTTAATCAGGCCGGAGTTGATCATGCATTAGGAATGCTTGAGCGTGCAAAAGCCAAAGGTGCTACTGTAGAATGTGGAGGAGAAATAGTTGATACTAGTGGATATTATTTTCCAGCTACTGTGCTTACAAATGTTAAACATGAAGATGAGATTATGCAAAAAGAAATTTTTGCCCCTATTTTGCCTATTGCAAAATTTAATTCACTAGATGAAGCTATTGATATGGCTAATGATTGTGAATATGGACTTACAAGTTCTATTTATACTCAAAATTTGGATATAGCAATGAGAGCAAGTAGGGAAATTAAATTCGGAGAAACTTATATTAATCGTGAAAATTTTGAAGCAATGCAAGGTTTTCATGCAGGATTTAGAAAAAGTGGAATAGGTGGAGCTGATGGGAAACATGGGCTTGAAGAATATTTGGCTACTCATGTGGTTTATTTACAATATAACTCAAAAAAACAATAATTTATTTGCCTTAATCTAAAATTCATGTATTTTTTAGATTAAGGTTTTTTTAGACTTAAAAATTTTTGATTTTAGTGTAATTTTAAATTTTTTATTTTGGATTTTTTAAAATAAATAAAAATAGTAAAAAAATATTTTAATAAAAACTAAGCAAATTTTAGATAACATTCAAGGTTTTATTACATTATTTAAAGAAAGGAATTAATTGTGCCAACCATAAATCAATTGGTTAGAAAAGAGCGTAAAAAAGTTTTAGAAAAATCTAAATCTCCAGCTCTTAAAAATTGTCCACAAAGAAGGGGAGTTTGCACTAGAGTTTATAC
Source organism: Campylobacter sp. RM10537 (assembly GCF_022369435.1). NCBI lineage: Bacteria > Pseudomonadati > Campylobacterota > Epsilonproteobacteria > Campylobacterales > Campylobacteraceae > Campylobacter > Campylobacter molothri. The sequence continues at coordinate 257,891 of NZ_CP059597.1, forward strand.
AACAACTCCTAAAAAGCCAAACTCAGCGTTAAGAAAAGTTGCCAAAGTAAGACTTACTAGTGGTTTTGAAGTGATTAGCTATATCGGTGGTGAAGGTCATAACCTTCAAGAACATAGCATTGTTTTAGTACGTGGTGGTAGAGTTAAAGACTTACCAGGTGTGAAATATCATATTGTACGTGGTGCGCTTGATACCGCAGGTGTTGCAAAAAGAACAGTTTCTCGTTCTAAATATGGTGCTAAGCGTCCTAAAGCAGGTGCTGCTAAGTAAAATTAAAGACAGACAAATCCGTTTGATTTGATTTTGTTTGAGTAAAATTAAAAATTTGAAGGAATAATAATGAGAAGAAGAAAAGCTCCGGTAAGAGAAGTTTTACCTGATCCGATTTATGGTAATAAAGTAATCACAAAATTTATTAATTCTTTAATGTATGATGGAAAAAAAAGTGTTGCAACAACTATTATGTATGGTGCTTTAGAAGCTATTGATAAAAAAGGTGGTGAAAAGAAAGGGATCGATATTTTCAATGAAGCTATTGAAAATATTAAACCTCTTTTAGAAGTAAAATCTCGTCGTGTAGGTGGTGCTACTTATCAGGTTCCAGTTGAAGTAAGACCTGCCAGACAACAAGCTTTGGCTATTCGCTGGATTATTTCTTTTGCAAGAAAAAGAAGTGAAAGAACAATGATAGAAAAACTTGCAGGAGAACTTTTAGATGCTGCTAATAGCAAAGGTGCCTCCTTTAAGAAAAAAGAAGATACTTATAAAATGGCTGAAGCAAATAAAGCATTTGCTCATTATCGTTGGTAAGAGAGGGATGATAAGATGTCAAGAACTACTCCTTTAAAAAAAGTTAGAAATATAGGAATTGCAGCGCATATTGATGCTGGAAAAACAACAACAAGTGAAAGAATTCTTTTCTTCACTGGAATGAGTCATAAAATCGGCGAAGTGCATGATGGTGCTGCAACTATGGACTGGATGGAGCAAGAAAAAGAAAGAGGTATTACAATTACTTCTGCTGCAACAACTTGTTTTTGGAAAGATCATCAAATCAATCTTATCGACACTCCAGGCCACGTGGATTTTACAATTGAAGTTGAAAGATCAATGCGTGTTTTAGATGGTGCTGTAGCTGTTTTTTGTTCAGTTGGTGGGGTTCAACCTCAATCAGAAACTGTTTGGAGACAAGCAAATAAGTATGGAGTTCCAAGAATAGTTTTTGTTAATAAAATGGATAGAATTGGTGCTAATTTCTATAATGTAGAAGATCAAATTCGCAATCGTTTAAAAGCAAATCCAGTGCCACTTCAAATTCCAATTGGTGCTGAAGATAATTTTAAAGGTGTTATAGACCTTGTAACAATGAAAGCTTTGGTTTGGGAAGATGATACAAAGCCAACAGATTATGTTGAAAAAGAAATTCCAGCAGAATTAAAAGAAAAAGCTGAAGAATATCGCACTAAAATGATAGAAGCAGTTTCTGAAACTTCTGATGAATTGATGGAAAAATACCTTAGCGGAGAAGAATTAACTCTTGAGGAAATCAAAACAGGAATTAAAGCTGGATGCCTAAGTCTTGCCATTGTTCCTATGCTTTGTGGAACAGCTTTTAAAAATAAAGGTGTTCAACCTTTATTGGATGCTGTTGTAGCTTATTTACCAGCTCCTGATGAGGTAGCAAATATTAGAGGTGAATATGAAGATGGTACAGAAGTTTCTGTAAAATCAACTGATGATGGTGAATTTGCTGGACTTGCCTTTAAAATTATGACCGATCCATTTGTTGGACAACTTACTTTCGTTCGTGTTTATCGTGGTAGCTTAGAAAGCGGTTCTTATGCTTATAACTCTACAAAAGATAAGAAAGAAAGAATTGGTCGTTTATTAAAGATGCATTCAAATAAAAGAGAAGAAATTAAAGTTCTTTATGCAGGAGAAATTGGTGCTGTTGTGGGGCTTAAAGATACCTTAACGGGTGATACTTTAGCTAGTGAAAAAGATAAAGTTATTTTAGAAAGAATGGATTTTCCAGATCCAGTTATTTCTGTTGCAGTTGAACCAAAAACTAAAGCAGATCAAGAAAAAATGTCTATAGCTTTAAATAAACTTGCACAAGAAGATCCAAGTTTTAGAGTTTCTACTGATGAAGAAAGTGGTCAAACTATTATTTCAGGTATGGGTGAACTTCACTTAGAAATTATTGTTGATCGTATGCTTCGTGAATTTAAGGTTGAAGCTGAAGTAGGTCAACCTCAAGTTGCCTATCGAGAAACAATTAGAAAAACAGTAGAACAAGAATATAAATATGCTAAACAATCAGGTGGGCGCGGTCAATATGGACACGTGTTTTTACGTCTTGAACCACTTGAGCCAGGAAGTGGATATGAGTTTGTTAATGATATTAAAGGTGGGGTAATTCCTAAAGAATATATTCCAGCTGTAGATAAGGGCATCCAAGAAGCTTTGCAAAATGGTGTTTTAGCAGGATATCCTGTAGAGGATGTAAAAGTAACTGTTTATGATGGAAGCTATCACGAAGTAGATTCATCTGAAATGGCATTTAAATTAGCTGCTTCTATGGGTTTTAAAGAAGGAGCTAGAAAAGCAGGAGCTGTAATTTTAGAACCTATGATGAAGGTTGAAGTTGAAACTCCAGAAGAATATATGGGAGATGTAATAGGCGATTTAAATAAACGTCGTGGTCAAGTGAATTCTATGGATGAAAGAGGTGGAAATAAAATTATTACAGCATTTTGTCCTTTAGCTGAAATGTTTGGCTATTCAACAGATCTTAGAAGTCAAACTCAAGGCCGTGCGACTTATTCTATGGAATTTGATCATTACGATGAAGTTCCAAAAAATGTTTCTGAAGAAATTATTAAAAAGAGAAATGGTTAAAAATTAAAAGCGGAATTTTATTCCGCTTTTTGTCCTCGTAGCTCAGCTGGATAGAGCGCAAAATTCCTAATTTTGAGGTCGTGAGTTCGAATCTCGCCGTGGACACCATTTATATAAATATATTTTTTTCTTTCTTTAATTGAATCAAAGTATTAGTATAAATTCTGATGGATATAATTGGTTGCGAAGGGGAGATTTGAACTCCCGACCTTCGGGTTATGAGCCCGACGAGCTAACCACTGCTCTACTTCGCGATAAGTTATTTTTGGATGGGGTAAAGGGATTCGAACCCCTGAATGACAGGACCAAAACCTGTTGCCTTACCGCTTGGCGATACCCCAATTTAAATAAGTTTGTTTTTTATATTTTTTAAGAGAGGAAATTATATTAAAATTTAATTTATTTGTCAAGCAAATAAAGCTATAATTTTTACTAAAATTAATAAAAATTGAGGAATAACAAATGAAATTTGTAAGCATTGAGCAAGCTATTGAAGATTTAAAACAAGGCAAAATGCTTGTAATGGTTGATGCAGAAGATAGAGAAAATGAAGGAGATCTAATTTTTCCTGCTCAATTTAGCACAAAAGAAAAAGTTAATTTTATGATAAAAGAGGCTAGAGGTGTTGTTTGTGTGGCACTTGCGGATAAAATTGCTAAAAAATTTAATCTTGATTTGATGGTGCCGCAAAATACTTCCAATCATGAAACCGCTTTTACAATCACAGTAGATGCTAAAAAAGCTAAAACTGGTGTAAGTGCTTATGAGCGAGATATGACTATAAAAATTTTTGCAGATGATGAAGCAAAAGTAGAAGATTTTGTTCGACCTGGTCATATTAATCCTTTAATTGCTAAAAGCGGAGGAGTATTAGAAAGAACAGGACATACAGAAGGGACTGTAGATCTTTGTCGTTTAGCGGGATTAAAAGAAGCTTGTGTGATTTGTGAAATTGTTAAAGATGATGGAGATATGGCACGCAGAGAGGATTTGGAAAAATTTTGCGAGAAACATAATCTTAATATGATTGCAGTTTCTGATATCATAGAATATAGATTAAAACATGAAAGCCTTATTACCTTAAAAGAACAAAGTGATACTTTTTTAGCAGGTTTTAAAGCTAAAAAATTTGTTTTTACTGATCATAATCATATACAACACATTGTGTTTTCTTTTGGAGAAATTCAAAAATGTACCAATGTTAAATTTCATATTAGCGGAAGTGATTTTGAGCTTTTAACGTCGGATAAATTTTCAAAACTTTTAGAACAAATTAAATTTTTATATGAAAACAGTGGTGTGATTGTTTTTATGCAAGGGGAAAAATCAAGTGTAACTCAATTTAAAAATTATGGTATAGGAGCTCAAATTTTAAGATATTTTAAAATAGAAGAGATTAAGCTTTTATCTCAAAGTTGCGATAAAGATTATATAGGTTTAGAAGGTTTTGGACTAAATCTTAAAGTTTGTAATTTTAATTAGAAAGGGCAAAATGACACTTAAAGAGCAAATTTTAAATGATATTAAAGAGGCAATGAAACAAAAAAATGATTTTAAGCGAGATGTTTTAAGAACCTTAAATGCAGCTTTAAAACAAGTAGAAATTGATCAAAGAATAATTCTTGATGATGAAAAAATATTTAAGATTATTATTGGTGAAATAAAAAAGAGAAAAGATGCAGCAGATATTTATATTAAAGGCAAAAGAGAGGATTTAGCTCAAAAAGAAAATGATGAAATTGCTATTCTTGAAATTTATTTACCAAAGCAATTAAGCGATGAAGAATTAAAATCATCATTAAAAAAAATAATTGAAAAATTAGGGGTAAATTCTTTGAAAGAACAAGGACTTGTTATGAAAGAAGCCAAGGAGGAATTTGGAGCAAGGGTTGATGGAAAAAGATTAAATGAAGCATTAAGGGCAATTTTAAGCTAAAATATTTTAAATAATTTTAAAAATACAATTTACTTTAATATAGATAATTTTGTATTATAAAGAGTTAAGAGAATTAAAGTTGATAATTATTTCTTTAATTTGATGCTATTTATAAAGCTTACAATGGTATTATTTTGTTAAAATAAGCACTAGGGTAAATTAAAAATATATATCGATAAACAAATTGAAATATTTATTTTAATGGAGTTAAAGATGAGATTAAAAGAAATAGCAGAATTTTTAAGCTTGGAATATTATGATGAAGATATTGAAATTACTGCTTTAAATTCTTTATTAAGAGCAAATTTTACAGAACTAACGTATTGCGATGGGGAAAAAAATGCTAAAGATATTCCTAATACTGGAGCTGCTGCAATATTAGTAAGCAAAGAACATGAAAATTTGGTTCCTAAGGATACAAAAGTATTAATCACTCAAAATCCACATTTGAGTTTTGCTTTTTTAAGTAAACTTTTTGCAAAACCTTTGTTTGAGCAAGTTAAAGAAAAAAAACAAAATATTGCCAAGAGTGTTAAAATTATGCCGAATGTTTATATAGGCAACAATGTTAATATTGGGGAAAATGTAGTTATTATGGCTGGTGCTTATATCGGCGATAATGTCAGTATAGGGGATGAAAGTATAATTCATCCTAATGTAGTGATTTATAATGATACTAAAATTGGAAAAAAATGCCATCTTTTAGCAAATTGTGTTATAGGAAGTGATGGTTTTGGTTATGCACATAATAAAAATGGAGAACATTATAAAATTTATCACAATGGTAATGTTATTTTGGAAGATTTTGTAGAAATTGGAGCTTGCACAACAATTGATAGAGCTGTTTTTGATAGTACGATTATTAAAGCAGGAACTAAAGTAGATAATCTCGTTCAAATAGGACATAATTGCGATATAGGACAAAATTGTATTATTGTGGCTCAAACTGGAATTTCGGGTTCAAGCCAATTAGGAAGAAATGTTGTTATGGGTGGTCAAAGTGCTACAAGTGGCCATTTAAAAATAGGAGATTTTAGCACAATAGCAGCACGAGGTGGAGTAAGCAAAAATCTTGAAGGGGGTAGAGTTTATGGAGGTTTTCCTATTATGCTTCAAAAAGATTGGCTTAAGCTCCAAGCTAAGATAGCTATAAAATTTAAAGAATAATTATAAAATAAGCATAGCATCGCCATAAGAGTAAAATCTATATTTTTCTTTTATGGCCAACTCATAAAGTTTTAAACATTGTTCCCTACCTATAAAAGATGAGACTAACATAATAAGAGTCGATTTAGGTAAATGAAAATTAGTTAAAAGATAATTTTGTCTTATAGGTGGATTATTAGGATGTAAAAATAGATCACAAAATCCATTTTCTTTATGTGTTCTTGCATAATATTCTATACTTCTTGTTACAGTGGTTCCAATACCTAAAATAGGCTTTTTTGAATTAATAATCTCACAAGCTTTTTTTGGGATATTGAAAAATTCACTATGCATTTTATGTTCTTGTATATTTTCACATTCCACATTTTTAAAAGTACCTGCACCTACATGTAAAGTTAGATGATAAATTTCATGTTTTTTCTTTAAATCGCAAATCATATCTTCGCTAAAATGTAAACTTGCTGTAGGAGCAGCCACTGCGCCTAAATTTTTAGCAAATATACTTTGATAATCTTTAATATCATCAGTGTTATCTGCTCTTTTGATATAAGGAGGTAAGGGAATATGTCCTATTTTATCAAGAAGTTCATAAAGTTCATTTGTGTTTAATATTTTATCATTTTGATAAAAACAAACTTGACGCATTCCATCTTCTAAAATTTGAATAACTTCTGCTATTAAGTTTTTTTCAAAATGTAAAATTTCATTAATTTTTACGCGCCCTTTAATTTGAACTATAAAACTTGGTTTTTTTGAATTTAGCAAGGGTTGGTGTAAAAAAAGTTCTATTTTTCCTCCACTTAATTTTTTTCCATAAATTCTTGCTTTAATAACTTTTGTGTCGTTAAAAAAAATAGCACAATCTGGTAAAATTTCTTTTAAATTAGCAAAGTTGGTATGAAAAATCTTTTGATTTTTTCTTTCATAAACTAAAAGTTTAGCATTTTCTTTAGGGATTATCGGATAATTTGCTATAAGCTCTTGAGGTAAATGATAATCATAAGATGAGAGAATCAAATCTTGCTTGATCACTCTGTTTCTTCTTTAGAGGCTGGATTGATTTTTTGAACAATTAAAATAGAGAGTCCATAAAGTCCGCAAAGAGGTCCGGCCATTAAAAATTGAGATAAAAAATCAGGTGGTGTCATAAAGGCAGAAAAAATAAAAATAACCAAAACAGCAATGCGAAAATGACGTTTTAAAAAAGAATCATCAATTAAACCTATTTTTGCAAAGAAAAATGCAATAACAGGCATTTCAAAAGCTAAGCCAAAGGCTATAATAACTTTAATAAAAAAATCAACATAAGTTCCTAAAGTAATAACAGGATTAAAACCTTCATTAACGCTAAAATTGATTAAAAATTTAAAGGCTAAGGGTACGACAACAAAATAACAAAAACAAGCTCCTAAAGCAAACATAATGCTTGCAAAACTTACAAAAGGAATTACAAGACGCTTTTCATTATCATAAAGTCCAGGTGAAACAAATTTCCAAAACTGCCAAAAAATAATAGGGATGCCAAAAACAAAAGCTGCAAAAAAACTTACTTTAATAGTAGTAAATAATCCCTCTTGCATTTCAATAACATTAATGTGTTTTGAAAATTCAGGTAAAACTTCTACAAGAGGAGCTTTTAAAACTTCTAAAATATAATTACGAAAGCTAAAGCATATTAAAAACAATACAATAATAGCAACAACACTGATAAAAAGACGTTTTCTAAGTTCAATTAAATGAGGTCGTAATTCTTCAAACATCTTATTTTTCCATTTTTTCTTCTAGTGAAGTAAGTTTGGGCTTTTCATCAGAGTTTAAATTTTGTCCACTAAGATTTTGTGATATATTATTTTTACTACTATCAAAAGTTAAATCCACTTTGGTTTTTTCTAAAATGTCTTTTTTAAGATCATCAAATTCTTCAAAGCTAAGTTTTTTTCTTATGTTTTGATTGCTTGAAGAAAATTCATCTTTATATTTTTTGGCTTCTTCTTTGAGTTCATTAATGCGAATTTCTTTTTCTATGCTTGATTTTGCATCATCAATATTTTTCTTTAAAGCCTTTAAAATTTTAGCTACTTGCACAATGGCTTCTGGAAGCTTATCAGGCCCTAAAACTAAAATTGCTACCACTAAAATAATTATAATCTCACCAAAACTCATCTATGACTTCTTTAATTTTTTAAGGAATAAAGGATAATTTTACATTAATTTTAATTACTTTAAAATTAATTGTATTGAAATATTGCTTAGAAATTAAAATAAGACTTAAGTATTGTAGGTTATTTTTAAATTTCTAAAATTTAAATAGAATTTTTTAGAATATATCAATTTAATTTTTACAAGCGAAGGATAAAATTACAAAAAACATTATTTAAAAATATAAAGCAAGTTCGTCACTAATTAAAAAATTAGGATTGTAATAAATTCCTTGTTTAAAATTTAATTTTTTTTCTTTTGCGAGTAAATTAGCTTTTTCTCTTTGTTTAAAATTTAATTTTTTTTCTTGGATACCTATTATGCTTCTAAGTCCTAAAAATAGATGCTCTAAATTTAAATCTTGCGGATTTAGTTTTTCTATATTTCTAAAAGTAGGATTTTCTATATAAGATTTTAAATTTTTAGCTGTATAAAAACGTTGATTCTTATGAAATCCTACTGCACTTAAACCACACCCTATATAATCTTTGCCTTTCCAATATCCCAAATTGTGTTTACATATTGAATTTTTATTTTTAGAAAAATTGCTGATTTCATATTGAAAAAAGCCAAGTTTTATTATCTCCTGAATAAAAAATTTCATTAGATTGGGAGCATTTTTTTTAAAATTTTCTTTTTTAGCAAAAGCAGTTTTTGGCTCTATAGTTAGATTATATGCACTTAAATGAGTAATTAGGGGTTTGATTTTTTCTAAATTTGAAAGTTCAAATTCGAGCATTTTTTTATTATCCATTTTAGTGTCATAGATTAGATCTAAATTAATATTAGAAAATCCTGCTTTATGTGAGTTTTCTAAAGCTTTAAAAATCATATCTTGACTATGAATTCTTCCAAGAAATTTTAATTTTTCAGAGTGAAAACTTTGTGCTCCAAAAGATATGCGATTAACTCCTATGTTTTTCATAGCTTTAAGCCAATTTAATGATGCTGAGTTAGGATTAGCTTCACATGAAATTTCAGCATTTTTGGCTAGATAAGGATATAAAATTTTAAAGATATGTTCGTAGCTACTTGCCTGAATGCAACTTGGTGTCCCACCACCTATAAAGAGCGTTTTTATTTGATTGTAATGGATTTTAAATTTTTTAAGATGAAAATTTATGTCATGACCTAGGGCCTTAAAATAAGATTTTTCATAATTTTCTTTTTTTAAGCTTGTAAAAGCACAATAATGACATTTGCTTTCGCAAAAAGGAATATGAATATAAAAATGCATAAATAATCCAAGCAATAATTTTAATTAAATTTTACTAATTTTAATCAAATTTTGATTTGATTTAAGTTAAAATAATTACTTAAGATGGTTAAGGAAGAAAAAAGTGGAAAAAGAAAAAAAATATAGACCAAATGTTGCGGCTATTGTTTTGTCAAGTCACTATCCTTTGGAATGTAAAATTTTTATAGCAAAAAGAAGCGATATGGATAATGTTTGGCAATTTCCACAGGGTGGTATTGATGAAGGTGAAAAAACTAAAAATGCTTTATTAAGGGAGCTTAAAGAGGAAATCGGCACTGATGAGGTTGAAATCATTGCTGAATATCCAGAATGGTTAAGCTATGATTTTCCTGAAAGAGTTGCTCAAAAAATGTATCCTTATGATGGACAAATTCAAAAATATTTTTTAGTACGTCTAAAGGATAATTCTAAAATCAATATACAAACAAAACATCCCGAATTTAGCGCTTATCAATTTGTTGAGGTGAAACAAGTTTTTGAAATGATCCATCATTTTAAAAAAAATATTTATATTAAGGTGTTGAAGTATTTTGAAGAGAAAGGTTATATCTGATGCTTATAGTTCAAAAATATGGTGGAACGAGTGTTGGTAGCTTAGAACGCATTGATGCGGTTGCAAATCGTGTTATAGAGAGTGTAAAACAAGGACATCAATTAGTCGTTGTAGTTTCTGCTATGAGTGGAGTTACTAATACTCTCATAGAACAAGCACAATATTTTAGCTCAAATCCTAATGGTAAAGATATGGATATGCTCTTAAGTAGTGGAGAGCGTGTTACAAGCGCTTTGCTTTCTATTGCCTTAAATGAAAAAGGATTTAATGCTATTTCATTTTCTGGAAGAAAAGCAGGTATTATTACAGATAGTGTTTTTACTAAAGCTAGAATTTCTTATATTGATTCCGATGCTATAAAAAAAGCTTTAAATGAAGGAAAAATAGTTGTTATTGCTGGATTTCAAGGTGTTGATAAAGAGGGTAATGTAACTACTTTAGGGCGCGGTGGGAGTGATTTGAGTGCTGTTGCTATAGCTGGAGCTTTAAATGCTGATTTGTGTGAAATTTATACTGATGTTGATGGAGTATACACAACCGATCCGCGTATAGAACCTAAAGCTAAAAAGCTTGATAAAATTTCTTATGAAGAAATGCTCGAGCTTGCAAGTTTAGGTGCTAAAGTTTTGCAAAATCGTTCGGTTGAGCTTGCTAAAAAGTTAAATGTAAATTTAGTTACTAGAAGTAGTTTTAATAATAATCAAGGAACAAATATAACAAAAGAGGATGGAATGGAACAAGCTTTAGTTAGTGGTATTGCTTTAGATAAAAATCAAGCAAGAGTAACTTTAAGAAATGTAGAAGATAAACCAGGAATTGCAGCTGAAATTTTTTCTATTTTAGCGGATGAAAATATTAATGTAGATATGATTATTCAAAATGTCGGAGTGGATGGAGCAACCAATTTAGGTTTTACTGTACCTCAAAACGAATTAGAATTAGCTAAAAATGCTATAAAGAAAATTTTACACTCAGATACTATAGTAGAAAGCGATAGTGCTGTAGTAAAAGTATCTATAGTTGGTGTTGGAATGAAATCTCACTCTGGGGTAGCAAGTAAAGCTTTTAAGGCTTTAGCAGATGAAAATATCAATATAGGTATGATTTCTACTAGTGAAATTAAAATTTCCATGATAGTGCATGAAAAATATGGAGAACTTGCTGTAAGGGCGCTGCATGAATGTTATGAGCTTGATAAATGAGTGATTTTTTAAGCTTTACACTTGAAAATATACGCAGTGGCGGAACTTTTATGGCGTGGATGGAATCTCGTCGTTTAGAGTGGGCACCTTTAATGCAGGTCAAGCTTAAATATTTACTTGAAGGACGTACGTTTGTATTAATGTGTGATGAGCAAAGATCTTGGTATGAAGAATATTTTTTAAAAAATATTAATACAAAAACAAATCGTCCTATGTTGCCTTTTGTATCTTTAAATTCTTTATGCAAAAAAAAGATACAAAAAGCTGAAGAAATTGCTTTACTTAATGATTTACTTGATATTACTTTTCCTAATGGTTATGTATATTTTTATATAGGATCTACTATGGATGAAAAATCCTTGATAGCTAAATCTAAAAATGATAGTTTATTATGGCTTTTTGATGAGCAATTGCAAAATAGCTTTTTTCTTAATTCTAAAGACAAAGATCTTGATATTAAACTTATTAGCCTTTATAAGCTTTTAGATTTAAGTTTAGATGCAATTTTATTTTCTAAGGTTGGTTTGGGATAATTTGTGTTTACAAGTAAGATTTTAATCAGTGAAGATTTTGAGCGTATTAAAGAGGAAATGATTGAAAAATACGGATATAAGCATTTAAGATTTATTCCTAAAATTCCAGCAAGCGATTTTTTACTTGATGATGCAAGATTGGTTGAAAAAGAAAGTTATATAGCAGAAGTTGATGAAAAAATTATTATTTTAATGGCACACAATTTTAGAATAGAAGCGCAAAATTTTTTATTAAAGCTTCTTGAGGAACCTCCTAAAAATATTAAATTCCTTATAGTTGTACCTTCTAAAAATTTACTTTTACCTACGATTAAATCGCGTCTTATATGTGAAAAGCGTAATACAAAAAAAACAAAAAACCATTTAAATTTAGATTTGAATAAAATGGATTTGAAAATATTGTTTGAATTTTTACAAGAAAATGAAAATCTAGATAAAAATGAACTCATGGAAAAAATTATTCTTTTAACTGAGCAAATGGTTAAAATAAAAGATTTTAATGAGAAAGAACTTGAATTTTTTTATGAAAGTTATGAGTTGGCAAAGCTTAATTCTAAAAGTTCTTTAATCTTGGCTACGCTTTTGCTTAATTTTTATACAAAGAAATAAAATGAAATTTTATAAAATCAACCCTGATACTGATTTTAATATAATTTGTTCTTTTATAAACCCTCATCAATTCGGGCGAAAAATTATGAGTCAAAAGACGCAAATTCATTTTGTCTTGATTAAAAATTTAAGTATAGCAGCTGCAAATATTTTAAAGCAAGATGCTTTGAGGGTTGGGGCTGAATTAGTAACTCACAAGGAAGTTATTACAGCCAAAATAACTCATTCTAATGCTCTTTTAATGGCAACAAAAGAACAAATTCAAAAATTAATATCAAAGGAAAAACTTCAAGATTTTGGGCTTAAAAAATTAGCTCTCTTTTTAGAAAAAGACTTTTTTAAACCTGAAAAAGTTGAGCTCATGGTAGTTATGAATATTAATGAAGATAGTTTTTATGCTAATAGTCGTGCCAGTAAAGATAATTTTGAAAAAAAATTAAATGAAATTTTAGCTTTAAATCCTGATTATATAGACATTGGTGCGGTAAGCTCAAGACCTGGGAGTCATTATTGTGGAAGAGAGGAAGAATTTAAAAGGCTTAAAAACATCCTTGATTTAATTTATTCAAAAAAATATTATGAAAAAAGTATTTTTAGCTTAGATAGTTTTGATGAGTTTTGTTTGAAATATGCTTTAGATAGAGGTTTTAAGCTGATTAATGATATTACTGGTTTAAAAAATGAAAATTTAGCTAGGCTTGCAAGTGAATATAAAACGAAGTATTGTTTAATGCATATACAAAAGGAACCAAGTATTATGCAAAATAATCCTTATTATGAAGATGTGCTTGATGAAATTAGTTTATTTTTTAAAGAAAAACTTGAAATTTTAGATAAATATGGAGTAAAAGAAAGTATTTTAGATGTTGGAATTGGTTTTGGAAAAAGTGCAGAACATAATATGATTTTAATCAAACATTTAGAACATTTTTTGCAATTTAAAAAGCCCTTACTTATAGGCGCAAGTCGAAAAAGCGTGATAAATGCTTATTTTCCGAGTGAAATTAAAGATCGTTTAGCAGGAACTTTGTATTTGCATTTAAAAGCTTTTGAAAATGGGGCAAGTATTATAAGAGTACATGATTTGTATGAACATCAACAACTTTTTGCTTTAGCAAGTGCTATGAAAAATATAGGAGTATAGGATGACTAAAGAAGATTATTTAAGAAAAGTAGCTTTAGCCAATGAATGGATGAAGGCTTATTATGAAAAAGATGAGCCTTTGGCAAGCGATGAGGAATATGATGCTTTAATTAGAGAATTAAAAACTTTTGAAAGTCAAAATGAAAATGATATTTCACCTAACTCACCAACACAAAAAATAGCTCCTACTATACAGAGTGAATTTAAAAAAATCACTCATCTAAGTCGTATGTGGTCCATGGAAGATGTTTTTAATGAAGAAGAATTAAGAGCTTGGGCAAAGCGTGCAAAATGTGAAAATAATTTTTTTATAGAGCCAAAATTTGATGGAGCGAGCTTAAATTTACTTTATGAAAATGGTAAATTAATTAGCGGTGCTACAAGAGGAGATGGAGAGCTAGGGGAAGATATTACATTAAATGTTTTTGAGATTGATAATATTCCTAAAACAATTTCTTATAAAGAAAAAATCGAGATTCGCGGTGAAGTTGTGATTTTAAAAGATGATTTTGAAAAAATCAACGAAAAAAGAGCCCAATTAAACCAAAGTTTATTTGCAAATCCAAGAAATGCAGCAAGTGGAAGTTTAAGACAACTTGATACGAGAATTACTAAAGAAAGAAATTTAAAATTTTATCCTTGGGGGGTTGGTGAAAATTCTTTAAATTTTAAAAAACATAGCGAAATTATGAATTTTATCAGAGAACTAGGTTTTTTAAAAGATGATTTTGTTAGGCTTTGTAAAGATTTGGATGAGGTTTTGTTTTCCTATAAAGAACTTTTATCTTTAAGAGATCAAAAACCTATGATGATGGATGGTATGGTAGTTAGAGTTGATGATTTGATACTTTGTAAAGAGCTTGGTTATACGGTTAAATTTCCAAAATTTATGGCAGCTTTTAAATTTCCAGCTCTTGAAAAAACGACACGTTTAATCGGGATTAATTTACAAGTAGGAAGAAGCGGCGTGATCACTCCTGTTGCTGTTTTAGAGCCTGTAAATTTAGATGGGGTTGTGGTAAAATCTGCCACTTTACATAATTTTGATGAAATTGAAAGATTGGATGTAAAAATCAATGATTTTGTTAGTGTTATAAGAAGTGGAGATGTTATACCTAAAATCACTAAGGTTTTCAAAGAAAGACGAGATGGTCTGGAGCTTAATGTTTCACGTCCTAAGTTTTGCCCTACTTGTCAAAGTGAGCTTTTGGATGAAGGAACACTTATAAAGTGTCAAAATATAGATTGTACCGATAGACTTTTAAATTCAATCATACATTTTGTTTCTAAAAAGTGCTTAAATATAGATGGGCTTGGTGAAAATATAATCGAACTTTTGTATAAAAATAAAAAAATTAAAACCATTGAGAGTATTTTTTCTTTGAAATATAAAGATTTTGAAGATTTAGAAGGTTTTAAACAGAAAAAAATTAATAATATTTTAAATGCTATAGACAATGCAAGAGAGTGTGAATTATTTCGTTTCATCACAGCTTTGGGAATTGAACATATAGGAGAAGTGGCGGCTAAAAAATTAAGTTCAAATTTCGGTTTAGATTGGTATAAGCAAAATTTTGAATCTTATTTAAATTTAGAGGGTTTTGGAGAGCAAATGGCGACTAGTTTATGTGAATTTACTCGTGTTAATCAAACTAGAATTTGCGAGTTTTATCACATTTTAAAATTAAAAGTAGAGCAATTAGAGATTAAAGATGACAGTATTATTTTAGGAAAAACTTTTGTAATAACTGGAACGCTTTCTAAATCAAGAGATCATTTTAAAAATTTAATAGAAAAATTAGGTGGAAAGGTTAGTAGCTCTGTATCTAAAAAAACAGATTTTGTGCTTTTTGGAGAAGAGGCTGGTTCTAAATTACATAAAGCAAAAGAGCTTGGCATCAAGTGTATCAATGAAAGTGATTTTCAAGAATTAATAAAATGATTAGTTTATTAGCTTTATTTGCTTTTATTTTAACATGGCAATTTTTTGATTATGCTTTTGTTTTTTTAATTTTTATTTTTTATGCCTTTTTTAAGGAATTTTTTAGTTTTTTGAATTTTAGAAAAAGTATTATAAAAGAGGCGGTGTTAGTTAAAAATAGTTTAGCGTATAAAATCACTTCTGGGAATTTATATATTTATATTGCAAGTTTTTTTGTAGCTTTATTTGCTATTTTTTCTTTATCTTTAATTTTATTAACATCTCAAAAACAAGATTATATTTTTTTATTTATTATTTTACCTTTACTATTGGTTTTTTTCAAAAAAAAACTTTATTTTCAATTGGTTGATAATGCTTATACTGATTTTATTATTATCCTGATATCAAGTTTTTTTACAGCGCTTTTTTATAGTATTTTTGGTCTTTTTTTTATCACTAAGGCAATATTTACTTTACATGATTTTTATCAAAATATAATTTATTACAAAAATTCAAATTTTTTAATCTTTGATTTAATTTCTCAGTTTTTAGCTATTGTCAATGTTTTAAAAGAATATTTTTTATCTTATTTTGGAATTTTTTGGTTTAGAATTTTTAATTTTATTTTTGATTTTTTTAATTTTTTTATATTTTGTTTTTTTATTTCCTATCTTTATAATTTTGCTTTTAAAAGAAATAAAATTTATATATTTATATGTTCTTTTGTAATTTTAATAGCCTTATTTTTTTCCAAAGAAAGTAAAAATCAAAACATAAAATCTTATCATAAAGAAATTTTAACAATGATAGATAATTTTTCTTTATTAAAGGAGCAAAATCTAAGTGCTTTAAAAGAAGATAAAATTAAATGGGATAATAATTTAAAACAAATAAGAGAAATTTTAAATAAAAATACTTTTGAAATTGGTATATGGTGGTTTTCTAAAGAAAAAGAAGATTTGCAAAAATCTCTTAATGAGAGTTTAAAATGAGATATGATATTTTTATAGCAAAGCGATTAAATATCAGTAGAAATAAAGCTTTAGAGCTTATAGAAAATGAAGAAATTTTACTCAATTTAAAAAGATTTAAACCTTCTTTTGATATTAAAAATTTACTTAATCAAGAATTATCTCAAGAAGAGATTTTATCTTCCAAAGAATTAGTTTTAGAACTTTTAAGTAAAACTTATGTTTCAAGAGCTGCTTTTAAGTTAAAAAGTTTTTTAGAAGATAAAGATATAAATATATCAAATAAAATTTGTTTAGATGTGGGTTCTAGTACAGGTGGGTTTGTGCAAATTTTACTTGAAAAACAAGCTTTAAGAATTGTTGCTTTGGATGTAGGAGATAATCAACTTCATCCTAGTTTGCGAGATAATACCAAAATTAAAATCGTTGAAAATACAGATTTAAGGGTATTTAAAAGTGAGGAAAAATTTGAAATTATTACTTGTGATGTGAGTTTTATTTCTTTGCATCATCTAATATTTTATATTGATGAGTTGGCTTTAAAAGACATAATCTTACTTTTTAAGCCTCAATTTGAAGTTGGAAAAAATGCAAAAAGAAGTAAAAAAGGCGTTGTTAAAGATGAAAAAGAAATTCAAAAAGCAAAAAAAGAATTTGAAAAAGCCTGTATCCGTTTAGGATGGGTTTTAAAAACTTGCGAAGAGTCTAAGATAAAAGGAAAGGAGGGCAATATTGAATATTTTTACCACTACAGCAAAAAATAAGATAAAATCTTTAGCTATTGGTTCTTTTGATGGTCTGCATTTAGGACATCAAAAGCTTATAGATTTGTTGGATGAATTTGGTGCGATGTTAATCATAGATAAATTTCTAGGTAGAAAGCTTTGCACCCATAAAGAAAAGCAAATTTTATCAAAAAAGCAAATTATAAATCTTGATTTTGAAAGTATTAAAAATTTAGATGGTAAAGAATTTTTATATTTTTTAAAAAAAGAATTTGTTTCTTTAGAATGCATTATTGTTGGTTATGATTTTTGTTTTGGTAAAAATAAAGCTTATAAAGCCAAAGATATAGAAAAATTAAGCGGAATAAAAACAATCATAGTGGATGAATTTTGTATTGATGGATTAAGTGTGCATACAAGTTTAATTAAAGAATTTCTAGCTAAAGGTAAAATTGAAAAAGCAAATCTTCTTTTAGGAAGAAATTATTCTATAAAAGGCAAACATGTTAAAGGACAGGGGCTTGGTTCAAAAGAACTTTATGCAACTTTAAATTTAAAATGTGATAATTATGTTTTACCTAAAGAGGGTGTTTATGCTACCTTAACTCAAATAAAAGATAAAATTTATAAAAGCGTGAGTTTTTTAGGATTACGCTCTAGTGATGGAAAATTTGCTATAGAAAGTCATATTTTAGAAGAATTTAATCAAAAAGTTGCTTTGGGGGAAATAATAGAAATTCAATTTATATTTTTTTTAAGGGAAAATTGTAAATTTCAAGATTTAATACAATTAAAAAAACAAATTTCCAAAGATATACAAATGGCTAAAAATTATTTGAAGGATTCTAAATGAAAGATGAAATTTTTAAAAAAAATCAAAAAAAACAGTTTGAATTTGATAAAAATGTGGCTAGTGTTTTTGATGATATGATTAGTCGTTCTGTGCCATTTTATAAAGAAAATTTAGAACTTTGCGCCAAATTAATTGCAAAGATCGCGAACTATGGTGTTAAAGTTTGCGATCTAGGTTGCTCTAGTGCTAATTTTTTAATTTTTTTAGCTAGTTTAAGGAAAGATTTTCGCTTTTTTGGAATAGATAATTCTCTACCTATGCTTGAAATAGCAAAATCAAAAGCAAGTGCATATGGCTTAAATATAGAATTTATTGAAGGTAATTTGTGCGAATTTAACTTTTTTAATAGTGATATTTTTATTTCAAATTATACTTTACAATTTATAAGGCCTCCAAAAAGACAAGAGCTCGTAAATCAAATTTATAAAAATTTAAATAAAAATGGTATTTTTTTAATGAGTGAAAAAATACTTTTTGAAGATGCATTTTTATCTAAAAATATGATTGAAATTTACGCTGATTATAAACAGAGTCAAGGATATTCCAAATTTGAGATTGCTGCAAAAAGGGAAGCTTTAGAAAATATTTTAATTCCTTATAGTGAGAAGGAAAATATTTCTATGCTTGAAAACGCAGGATTTAAAAAAATAGAAAGTATCTTTAAATGGGCAAATTTTGAAAGTTTTATAGCTTTTAAATAGAATTAATTTCTTAAACTTTCATTATCATCCCAATCTTCTTTAGGTATAGCTACGCTAAAAGCATTGACACAATCTTGACTAATAATAGATTTAAGTCTGCATTCGTCGCTTTTTTTCTTGGCTTCTTGTGGATGAGTTTTATAGTATTCTACGCTTTTTGTTTGCTCGCAAGCGTTAAACATAATACTTGTAATCAATAAAAACAACATTTGAATAAAAAAAATCATTATATTATCCTTTTTAGTTATTATAGCAATAAAATTTTTTAATTATATTTAATGATTAATTTCTTTTTCATTGTAAGAAAATACAGGCAAAGCCCATTGATATTTAATAGCTAAAAGTCTTAAGATAACTCCTATAAATAAAGTAACCAAAGTGCAAAGAAGGGTATGAATTTGTAACCACATTATTAAAAGATAATAAAGTGCGCCTGTTATGATAGCAATGCCTGCATAAATTTCTTTTTGAAATACAAGTGGAATTCTCATACAAAAAATATCTCTTAAAATGCCACCAAAGACACCTGTAATCACAGCTGCTACAATAGCAATAATAAAACCATAATTTAATTTCATAGCAATTTGTGCGCCAAGTATGCTAAAAACAACAAGTCCTATAGCATCTAGTGTTAAAAATAAAGATTCTAATTTTGTTACTATACTAGGAATTCTAGTTGCTGCAAGAGCAAAAAAACAAACTAAAAGTATATACTCTGGATGTTTCACCCAAGTAAGCGGATAATGTCCTAAAAGAACATCGCGTATACTCCCACCACCTATAGCAGTAACTAAGGCTATAAACATAACCCCAAAAAGATCCATTTTATGTCTTCCTGCCGCTAAAGCACCTGTCATTCCTTCTGCTGAAATTCCTATAATATAAAGTGCAGTTATTGTTAATTCATTTAAATCCATTCTTTTTCCTTAAAACTGCTCACAAGAAATTTTATAATGATTAATTTTTTCATCAACAACTTCGTGATTTGGAACCTGATAACATTCTTTAAATTTTGGAGTTTGGATGATTTTAACATAAAAACTAGGTATTGCAATGTTATTTTTTATTCGTTTTGGATTTTTATCATAAAGAACAAGATTTAAAACTTCTACACTTTGAAATTTTAAAGCCAATTCTCTTTCTCTTTGTTCAATTTCATTCCAAATTTTAGCATTAATTTGCTCATTTTGTGGAGTCATATTACTCATTAAAAAAACTGAATTTTGAGCAGCTTTACTAAAACGAAATGAAGCATTTGAAGCCGTATGTCCACGAGTATATCCACTGTGTTTATAATCGCTCCAAGTGGTGCGGTATTTTTTAGGAATATTGGTATCATCTTCAAAACGTGGTCGTTTTTTAATTTGTTTCATTTTTAAATTAGAGGATTCAACTTTGTAAGCAACTGCCTTTGTGCCCTTTAAAGAATAATCATAACAATTGATATAAAAAAATTTATTTAAAACTTGAGAACAGTTAAAAGAATTAAAATAGGATGAAAAATCTTTATTAGGTATGTAAGATTGAAGAGCAAATGCATTAAAAAAGCACAAAAATATCAAAGTGAGTAATTTCATTAAATTTCCTTATCTTTACTAGTGCAAAGATGACTTAAAAAGCATTCTTTACATAGAGGTTTTTTTGCTTTGCAGGTATATCTTCCAAAAAGTACCATAGCTTGATGAAGATAATTAAGATTATCTTTGAAAATGCGTGTTAAATCTTCTTCTGTAGCTTCTGGGGTTTTTGCTTTACTGAGATTTAGACGATGAGAAACTCTAAAAACATGAGTATCTACAGCCATAAAATTAGCTCCACACCATTCAATTAAAACAACATGAGCGGTTTTTTGTCCTACTCCTGCTAAAGATTTCAAATCTTTTTCATTTAAGGGAATTTCTCCATTAAAATTTTCACAAACAGCTTTTGCCATCTTGATAAGATTTTGTGCTTTGTTGTTAAAAAAAGAACAACTTTGAATATAGCTTTTTAAACTTGATAAATTAGCATTTGCTAAGCTTTTAATATCCGGATAAGCCTTGAAAAGATTTGGAGTGATTAAATTCACTCTTTTATCAGTGCATTGAGCTGAAAGCATCACACAAACTATAAGCTCGTAAAGATTTTTAAATTTCAATTCTGTTACAGGCTTATCAAAATTTTTTAAAAAAAGTTCTTTAATTTGTAAATTTCTTTTCATTTTTTTATTTTAGTTAATTTGCTTTAAACCAAGTTGAGATATAATAGAATTATCTTATATTTTAATTAAAAAGGAAACTCGATGAAAAAAATTTCTCTAGTCGCGGCAACTTTGTTTTTTGGTGTAGCTTTAAGTGCAAATGCAGCTACAATAGCTACCGTAAATGGTAAAAATATTAGCGATACTGAGGTAAATGATTTTTTTGCTCCTATGCTTAGAGGTCAAGATTTTAAAACTTTACCTGATAATCAAAAAAAGATTCTTTTACAACAATATATCATTCAAGATTTAGTTTTACAAGATGCCAAAAAACAAAATTTAGAAAAAGATCCACTCTATATGAAAGAGCTTGATCGTGCAAAAGAAAGCATCTTGGTTAATGTATATCAAGAAAAAATTTTAAATTCTATTAAGATAGATCCAGCTAAAGTTAAAGCTTTTTATGAGCAAAATAAAGATAAATATGTAAAACCTGCTTCAGTTCAAGCAAGACATATTTTAGTTTCTAGTGAAAAAGAAGCTAAAGAAATTATTAATGAGCTTAAAAAATTAAAAGGCAAGGCCTTAGAAGATAAATTTAGTCAAATTGCTAAAGAAAAATCTATAGATCCAGGTTCAAAAAATCAAGGTGGGGAGCTTGGTTGGTTTGACCAATCAACTATGGTGAAACCTTTTACAGATGCAGCTTTTGCACTTAAAAATGGTACCATTACAACAACTCCAGTAAAAACAAATTTTGGATATCATATTATCTTAAAAGAAAATTCACATCCAAGAGAGCAAATTAAATTTGAAGATGTAAAACAAGGTATTGAAAATGGACTTAAATTTGAAGAATTTAAGAAGGTAATGAATCAAAAAGGTCAAGAACTTTTAAATAGTGCTAAAGTTGAGTATAAATAAAATGGGTGTTTTAGATATAGTTAAACCAGGAGTTATAAGCGGTAGCGAGCTTAATAAAGTTTATGAGTATGCCAAAGCAGAGGGATTTGCAATCCCTGCTGTTAATGTTGTTGGAACAAATTCTATTAACGCAGTTTTAGAGGTTGCTAAAAAAGTAAATTCTCCCGTAATTATTCAGTTTTCTAATGGGGGTGCTAAATTTTATGCCGGAAAAAATTGTTCTAACGGAGATGTTTTAGGTGCTGTTAGTGGTGCTCAACATGTTCATTTGCTTTCTAAAGCTTATGGAGTTCCAGTTATTTTGCATACTGACCATGCTGCGAGAAAGCTTTTACCTTGGATAGATGGCTTGATTATGGCAAATGAAGAATTTAAGAAAAATCACGGACAAGCTTTATTTAGTTCCCATATGCTTGATCTTAGTGAAGAAAGCTTGGAGGACAATTTAAGAACTTGTGAAGAGTATTTAAAAAAACTTGACACTTTAGGGATTTGTCTTGAGTTAGAACTTGGTTGCACGGGTGGAGAAGAAGATGGAGTTGATAATACAGGTATTGATAATGCTAAACTTTATACTCAGCCTGAAGATGTAGCTCTTGCTTATGAAAGACTTGGAAAAATTAGCGATAAATTTTCAATTGCAGCAAGTTTTGGTAATGTACATGGGGTCTATAAGCCTGGAAATGTAAGCTTGCAACCTGAAATTTTGAAAAATTCTCAAAAATTTATAAAAGATAAATTTGGACTAAATAATGATAAGCCGATTAATTTTGTTTTTCATGGTGGAAGTGGAAGTGAATTAAAAGATATTAAAGATGCAGTAAGCTATGGCGTGATTAAAATGAATATTGATACAGATACTCAATGGGCTTTTTGGGATGGAGTTCGTGAGTATGAAGCTAAAAATCATGCTTATTTGCAAGGTCAAATTGGAAATCCAGAAGGCGATGATAAACCAAATAAAAAATACTATGATCCACGTATATGGCTAAGATCGGGTGAAGAAAATATGATTAAGCGTTTAGAAATTGCTTTTGAGAATTTAAATTGTATCAATAAAAACTAAGTTTTATACTTAGTTTTTATTTTAGTTTAAAGATTATTTTTTAAATAATTTTTAAAGTAAAATTTTATTTTTATTAGGGATTGTTTATTATGGAAGTAAAATCGGATGAAATTGCAGAACTTATTTTGCCTGAGAGCAAAGAAAGAAAAGGATATTTTGTTTATTTAAAGATTATTTTTATTCCTGCTTTGCTTTATTTTTTGATTTTGCTAGGTTATTTTCACGTTATTAATTTTGAAGTCGAATTACATACGGTTATTATGACAGGAATTATTTTTTTTGTAGCCCTTATTTTTGCACGCCATAATTCTGAATACGCCTATAGTATTTTTGAGCAGCAGAAAGATGAATTTAAGCAAGCTTTAAAAAGATATATTATGAAACATTTTCTTGCTATAGGCAAAGATACTAAATCAAATGCAAATTTCGATGATTTTGCTTATAGTTATATTAAAGAAACTAGAAATGAAAATTTTGCAAGTATAGGTTCGGCTATATTTCCTATGATGGGAATTTTGGGAACTTTTATTAGCATTGCAATTTCTATGCCAGATTTTAGTTCTAGTAATACAGCGGCTTTAGAGCAAGAAATTGCAAACTTATTAAGTGGAGTAGGGACTGCTTTTTATGTTTCAATTTACGGTATTTTTTTAGCTCTTTGGTGGATTTTTTTTGAGAAATTTGGCAAAAGTAAGATTGAACGTTTATTAAATCGTCAAAAAAATTCTACGAGTGGATTTTTTTGGACAAAAGAAGAACTTGATCAAAGATATTTGAGTGAAAGCTTACAACATTTTGAAAAAATTGGTGCTATTTTTAAACAAGTAAGCAATCAGGATTTTTTTGCAGAACTTGATCATGCAATCGATAGAAAATTTAAAATTTTCCAAGATATGATTAATGTTGAAGAAAAAGCTATAAGGTTAAGCGGGGAGCATATTAAACAAACTATGGGAGAGTTAAGCAGAGCACAAAGAGATCAAAGAGATCTTGGTAAATTGTATAGCGAAATGCTTAATGGTATTGGTATGCTTAATCAAAATCTTAAAGAAGTTAATATGCGTATGTCAGAACAATACAATCGTTTATTGGATATTAGTAATGAAAAAATTCAACATTTTGATAAAACTTTAGGTATTTTTACAGACGAAGTGGAACGTTTTAGTCATAATTTTAAACTTTATGAACAAGAAATGCTTCAAAGTCAAGAAAAGATTTTTGAAGGTTTTAAAACAAGTCTTTTTGAGGGAATGCACAAATTTAAAGAAATATATGAAGAAGAAAAAAATATCGATGAAAAAATTAAAATGATGGGAGAATTTAAAAAAGAAATTCAAGATCTAAATGAAGAAACTAATGAAATGATCAAAAAAATTGGTAAAGAAGTAGAAGAACAAGAAGCCAATGTTAACAAAAATAAAAATATAGAAGAGTCAGATTTTACTCAAGAAAATGAGCAAGAAAAAGAAGTAGATTTGGAAAAAACAAGCAAAGAAAATCAATCATGAAAAATGATTTTAAAGAAGATAATAATTTTTGGATAGCTTATGCTGATTTAATGGCTGGTTTGCTTTTTGTTTTTATTTTACTCATAGGTGCTATTGTGGTTAAATATGTTTTAACCCAGAGTGATTTAAAAGAAATTAAAGATAGCTTAACCAAACAAGAAGCGCGCTTAGAAGAAAGCAAACAAGAATTAAAAAATAAAGAAGCAATAGTTTTTAAGCTAAGTTCTGATTTAAACAATGCCTCAAGTGCCTTAGATCTTGCAAATTTGCAAAAAGCAGAACTTGAAGCAAATATAACTAATTATAAACAATTAAGTCAGGATTTAAATTCAACCCTTGATAATAAAGATAAGCAAATTCTTATTTTGCTTGGACAGCTTGAAAAAAAAGATGAAGAATTGGCTAGTTTAAAAGAAGAATTTAATCAAGCTAAAGAAAAAATTCAAAATTTAGGTCTTATGCGTGAGAATTTAAGCAAGGAACTACAAAAAAAACTTGATAATAATATTACAATTAATGATAAAACAGGGGCAATTTCTTTGCCTGCTGAGGTTTTATTTGATAAAGATTCTTATGTTTTAAAAAATGAAGCAAAAGCAAAATTAAGAAAAATTTTAAGCGAATATTTTGATGCGATTATGAATGATCCAAAGATTTTATCTAACATTGAAAATATCATTATTGAGGGACATACAGACAGTGATGGATCTTATATTTATAATTTAGATTTATCTCAAAAACGAGCTTATGAAGTGATGAATTTTATTTATAGTTTCTATAAAGATCCAAGACTTCAAAAACTTTTGATGGCAAGCGGTCGATCTTTTTCTGATCCCATTATGAGTAATGGTGTAGAAGACAAAGATAAAAGTCGTCGCATAGAAATAAAATTTAGTATTAAAAATGATAATGCTTTAAAAGACGTAGAAAATTTTTTTGAATTTCATTAAAATCTTATGAAATGTTAAAATCTACTATTGATAAAATTTATTTTAAAGGGTTTGAATTTTATATAAAGCGTGATGATTTACTAGGAGAAATTAATGGTAATAAAGCTAGAAAGCTTGCCTTTTATTTTGCTCAAACTTATGCTAAACATCAGCGTTTTATTAGCTATGGCGGTATTCAAAGCAATGCAATGGCTGCGCTTAGTCTCTTTTGTTTTAAAAGAAATATAAAATTTATTTTTATTTGTAAAAAAATTCCATCCTATTTAAAAGAAAATCCGTGTAGTAATTATGCTCTAGCTTTAAAAAATAGGGTTGAAATTATAGAAACTAATAATAACTTAAAAGAATATGCATTATCTTTATGCAATAAAGATGATATTTTTATTGAACAAGGTATAGCCAATTTAAACGCAGAACAAGGTTATAAGGAATTAGCAAATGAAATTAAAAAACAAAGCTTGGAATTGAATTTGCAATTTGATATTTTTTTACCATCTGGAACAGGAACTTCTGCTGCTTTTTTAGCTAAACATTCTCAATTTAAAGTTTTTACTTGTGCGTGTGTTGGCGATGAAGATTATTTAAAAAAACAGATTTTAGAATTAATACAAGATTATAATTTTAAGAATTTACAAATTTTAAAGAAAAATAAAAAATATCATTTTGGAAAACCCTATAAAGAAATTTACCAACTCTATCAAGAAATCAAACAAGAATGTTCTATAGAATTTGATTTACTTTATGATATGATAGGTTTAAGTGTTGTATTGCAAAGAAAGTGGAAAAAACCCTTACTTTATATACATCAAGGAGGAATTTTAGGAAACTCTTCTATGTTGCAAAGATATGTTTTTAAGGGTTTTAATTAATTTATTTTTTCAAAAAATTTAAAAGATTTTCACAAGCTAAGGAAATAATTTTATATGTTTCATCAAAATTTTTACTATACCAAGGATCTGGAACTTCATTATAACCTAAATCAGGAGCAAAATCAGTCATTTTTAAAAGTTTATTTTCAACGTTATTAAATTTTTTTAAAACATTATTAAAGTTAGAATTATCCATAGTGATTAAAAAATCACTTTCATTGCAGAGTTTTTGTGTGAGTTTTTTACTCTTAAAATTTTGATGCTTAATATTAAGGCTTTCAAGTTTGGTTTTTGTTCCAAAATGCATTCCTTCGCCATCGTGCTCTCCTGAAGTACCCGCACTGGTAACGAAAAAAATTCTTCTAATTTATTTTTTTTAATTAAATCCTTCATGACAAATTCAGCCATAGGAGAACGACATATATTGCCTAAGCATATAAAGGTTATTTTTTTCACATTTTTTCCTTATGTTTTAATTAAAAATTATAAAAACTATCATACAATAAAATTATGGAAAAATTCAATAAAACTTTGTGGATATGTTGGTTTGGAGTTTTTACTACAAGCATGGGCCTAAGCCAAATTGCTCCTATTTTACCTTTATATATAAAAGAATTAGGACATATTAATCCCAATGATATTGCATTTTATTCAGGACTTGCTTTTGGTATAACTCCACTTGGAATGGCTATTTTTTCACCTCTTTGGGCTTTTTTAGGTGCAAAATATGGTTATAAAAATATGTTACTTCGAGCAAGTTTAGGAATGTCAATTTTAACTTTATGGCTTAGCTTTGCTCACAATGCAACAGAAGTAGTTTTAATTCGAGCTTTAACAGGAATTGTTTCGGGTTTTACATCTGCATGTGTTGTTTTTATAGCAGTAATTGCCCCTAAAGAAA
Organism: Campylobacter sp. RM10537; assembly: GCF_022369435.1. NCBI lineage: Bacteria > Pseudomonadati > Campylobacterota > Epsilonproteobacteria > Campylobacterales > Campylobacteraceae > Campylobacter > Campylobacter molothri. The sequence continues at coordinate 284,962 of NZ_CP059597.1, forward strand.
AAGTCGCTTATGCTTTAGGCACTCTTTCTACTGCTTCAGTTAGTGGCAGTCTAATAGGACCTTTATTTGGTGGGTTTGTTGCTGAATTTTTAAGCATTAGTACTGTCTTTGATCTTATAGCATTTTTAATAGCTTGTTCTTTTATTACAATTTATTTTTTTATTCATGAGGATAAGAAAAATAAAGAAATTCGTCAATATACCCAAAGAAAAAAAGAAAATAAAGTTCTTATAATTATTCTTTTTATTACAACTTTTATAATTCAATTTGGAACCTTTGGAGTTATGCCTATCTTAAGTATTTTTGTAGAAAAAATTCATCAAGGAGGTAATTTGGCTCTTTGGGCTGGAATTGTTGTGGCTTCAAGTGGGGTAAGTAATTTGTTTTTTGCGCCAAGAATTGGCAGTTTTGCGGATAAAATCGGTCCAAGTAAAATTATTTTTTATTCTTTAATATTTTGTGGAATTTGTTTTTATTTACAATCTTTGGCCACAAATGTTTATATGTTAATTTTTATTAGATTATTAATAGGAGTAGCACTTGGCGGTCTCTTACCTTGTGTAAATGCCTTGCTTAAAAAAAGTGTGAGTGTAAAAAACTTAAGTGTTATTTTTGGTCTTAATCAAACATTTCAATTTTTAGGCAATTTTTGTGGAGCCTTTGGAGGAGGAATTATAACAGCTTATTTTAAAATAGAAATGGTTTTTATTCTTATATGCTTTATTTTTATATTTAATGCTTTAATTTTTTTGTTGTTTAAAAAATATATTTAATTTTTTAAAATTTGCTTGATTTTTTTATATTCATATGTAAGCTGTTCAAGGGAAAAATTTAAATTTGCAGGGGATGTAGATGGTAGGGCAATAGCTTCTAGATTAGGATAGAATTTTTTAAAAAAATGATAAGCACTTTTTCCTGTGGTAAAGATGTATTCTATTTTGGCATGATTTAAGATGATATTTAAATCATTGGCTTTAGCATAACTTATAGTTTTATCATCAGAATTTTTTATTTTGCAACTTTTGAGTATATCCCAAAGAGCTATTTTTTGATTTTTTAAAAATATTTTTTGTTCTTTTATACTTGTTAATTTTACAGAGAATAAAATTTCAAAAATAGGCCAAAATCTATTTCTTGGGTGTTGATAATAAAAACCATCTTTTCTGGATTGGATCGAGGGAAAAGACCCTAAGATTAAAATTTTAGAATTTCTGTTAAAAAAAGGTTTTAAAGGATGAGTGAGAAAATCACTCATTCGCATAAATCCACAGAAATTTTACCATTTTTAATTTCGCTAACTTTTACTCTTAAAATATCTTGTTCTTTAATATCTAAATGTTTTATTTTAGAATGATGAATCAAGCCATCTATATCATCTTTGAGTTCTACAAAGGCTCCAAATTGAGTAATTTTCTTAACCACTCCTTCAAATTCTTGGCCAATTTCAAATTCTGCTATTTTCTTTTCTTTCAAGGATTTTTTATGGGTTTTATGAGAAGTTGTGATATTTATAATATAATTTTTAGCAGCTATAATTTGTTCATTATTGCAGCCTGAAATTTTTACTTCTCCCTTATCTCGATCAAGATCAATAGATACATTAAATTTTTCTATGATTTCTTTAATTGTTTTGCCACCTTGGCCTATAATATCTACAATTTTAGATGGTTCGATATTAAATAGTTCTATTTTTGGTAAAATTTCCTCATTAACAATAATTTCTTTTGCTGCTTTTTCCATAATATTTAAAATATGCAATCTTCCTTCTTTAGCTTGATAAAGGGCAATTTTTAATTTTTCTTGATCTATGCCACCAAGTTTGATATCCATTTGTAAAGCAGTTATACCATTTTTATTTCCAGCAACTTTAAAATCCATATCTCCATCATGATCTTCAAGTCCCATAATATCGGTTAAAACTGCAAATTGGTCATTTTCAAAAATCAATCCCATTGCAACTCCAGCAATCAGATCTAAACTAGGAACTCCTGCAGCACGTAAGGCCAAGGATCCTCCACAAACTGTAGCCATAGAGCTTGATCCGTTACTTTCTAGAATTTCACTAACTAAGCGAATAACATAAGGATAATCTTGCGGTATACTTGGATATAGAGCTCTTTTTCCTAAATTTCCATGCCCTAATTCTCTCCTACTTGGTGCTTTAATAGGACTAGCTTCGCCTACTGAAAAACCTGGAAAATTATAATTTACCATAAAGCGTTCACTTACAGGATTTTTTTCATTGAGTAAATCTATCATTTGAGCGTCACTATCTCCACCTAGAGTTGCTACAACTAAAGCTTGCGTTTGACCTCGTGTAAAAAGACAAGATCCATGAGCATTAGGGAGTATGTTTGTTTCTATGCTAATAGGTCTTACTTCTTTTAAGCCTCTACCATCTGCTCTTTTTCCTTCATTTAGAATTTGAGAGCGTATGATATTGCGTTTGACTTTATTTAAGGTATTAAGTATGCTTTCTTCATCCCATTCTTTAGCAATATCTAATTTTATAATTTTTTCAGCAATTTTATTTAATTCACTAGCTCTTTCACTTTTTGCCATTTGATTAATAGCTTGTTTAATATCATTATAAAAATTATTTTCTAAAAAGGTAAAAATTTCTGGATATTCAATTTCTTCTTTTAATTCTATAGAATTGTCTTTTTTATGATTTATAAAGGTTTTTTCATAAATACTTGACCCCTCTAGAATTGCTTTTTGAGCTAAACTTAAAGCCTTTAAGGTTTCATCTTCACTTAATTCATTCATAGCTTGAGTATTTTGGCTAAACTCATCATTTGGTAAAGCTCTCATTTCTATCATTAAAAGTTCATCTTTTACTCCAGAAACATAAAGATCTAAAGTACTTTTTTTAAGTTCTTCATTGGTAGGATTTAGGATAAAATTATTATCAATACGCCCTATACGAACTCCACAAACTGGAGCTTTTATAGGAATATCACTTAAATAAAGTGCTACGCTAGCAGCATTTAAGCTCATTACTTGCAAATCTGTTTGAGAATCTACTGAAAGAACCATAACTACAATTTGAGTTGGATAAGTATATCCTTTTGGAAAAAGTGGACGTAAAGATCTATCTATGATTCTAGCTGTAAGAGTTTCTGCATCAGTCGGTTTAGTTTCTCTTTTAACATAGCCTCCTGGAATTTTACCTGCAGCGTAAGCTTTTTCTATATATTGGACAGTTAAAGGTAAAAAGTCTTCTTCAACAAGCTTTTCTTCTCTTGCAACTGTTGCCAATATAACACTTTTGCCTTGTCTCATTAAAACAGCACCAGAGGCTTGTTTTGCTACTTTGTCTATATCAAAGATTTCTATATTTTTATTAACTTGAATTTCATATTGCATCGTCTTTCCTTTTTTTCCAGATAATAAATGGGTTAAATTTTTAAAAATATTAAGCAAGTATCTTTCCTTTTAAATTTTATTTTCAGTTTCAGTTAGCGAAAAATCATATTTGATTCCGCCTATTGGATAAAAATTAAATACAAAATAAACTCCACTTTGGTTTTTAGCGGTAATTCCAGCACTTGTAAGCTGTGGATCAATTCTTTCTCTATACATTAAAGAATAATTCCAGCATTTTCTTTGAAAAGTATAGCCAAATTCCCACATATTTGCATGTGATCTTTGGGTGTCAAGCCAAATGCCCCCAAATAAATTATAATTTGGTGTTATAATATAATTTGCATGTGTTCCTATAAAATTATATTTGCCATATTCATTATTTTGATAGGCGTGTGAAAAATTTAAGTTAAAATCAAAATTAGAACTTAATTCGATTTGATTAATTACATTAGTAAATCTTTGCTCTCTATAAGAATAAAATGTTTCATTGCTTAAATTGATATAGTCATTATAGTAGTAAGTTATTAAATTTTTTAACTGATTAAAATGTTGTTTTTTATTTAAATATTCAAGATTAAATTTATGTTTTATTTTTTTTTGGCCTAAATCATTATAAAAATATTGAATCGTGTAAAAATTTATTTGATCATCTTTTTGTGTAGTGGATTCTTCAAGATAGTTTTCACTAATATTTCCAGATTTTGCTCCAAGTAATGAATATTCTAATCCAAAATTTAAAGTATGAAAAAAATACCCATAATTTTTTGAAAGATCTGTATAAAAATTAAAACTATGGGTATTTTGGAAATAATGTTCATGATCTTTTCTAGGATCATGAGTGTAATTAACAAAAGAGGCAAAAAGATTTTCTGTAAAAGTAAAATGAAGCAAATCATTAAAAAAAGCATTGTGATATGAAATTGGCAATTCTAAATTAATTTGATTTGCATAAGGACCTACTTGACGATAAAAATTATGAAAAGTGGCATCAAAAGAATAACGCAAACGTTCATCAAATAAATTATTTAAAAATCTATGATATTGAAAGCTTGGATATTCTTGCAAGGTTGATTTGTTATTTAATTTAGAGGTATCGATATAGTATTTTCCATAAACTCCATAATAATTATTTTCATCGGCTAAGAAATAATTAACTCTAGAAGTGACTAATGAGTTAAGATCATAAGTATCTTTTGAGCTAAGATTAAAATAATCAACATCATTGATATAAATTCCATCAATCCATAACCCTTCTTGGAAATTATCTCCTAATAGGGATTTAAACAAGTCATCTCTAATGTATTTTAATTCAATACCAGCATGAGTTTTATTTTTTAAATTTTCTTTGCGATAATAAGAATATTTTTCTCTAAATCCACCAAAATTAAGTTCACCCATAGAATAAGGTGAATCTACAAATCTTAAAGTAGAGTAAAGTCCAAAGCCTCTATTAGTCCTAATTTGTGGATCAAACTGCAAATCCCAATTTTCATCTGTTGCTATATAAATAGGCTGTTCATAGTATAAACCTTCGCCTCTTTTTAAAATAATTTTAGGAACCAAAAGTCCACTTTGTCGGTGTGTATCAGCACTAAATCCAAAATAAGGTAAATAAAATACAGGTATATCTTTAACGTATAATCTTGCATTATATAAGTGAACAAAATTATTTTTTCTATTTAACCAGCCTTTAGAAAATCGAATTTCCCAATCTGGATCTTCGACATTACAACTAGAAACAGCAGAAATATCGCTTTCAAAAATTTTATCATTTAAATAACTTTTTTTACTTTGAAACCAAACTTCTAGATTATTATTAGAGAAGAAAAAATTATTAAAATATGCTTCATTGGAATTTAAATTTATTTTTGCATAATTTGAATGGGAACGTTCATTTTGTCCTCTTAAAATATTAACATCACCAAAAAGTTCTATATCTCCACTTTTCTCATTGTATATTGCTTTATTTGCGGTGATGAAATAAAAATCTGAAAAAATAACTACATCATTTTTTGCAGTAAGTATATCTCCTTCTTTTTTTGCATCAAGCGCATAAATATCAACTTGTGCTGCATTTAAGGCAATTTTTGCAAAACATAAAAATAAAAATTTACGCCACATTGACCACTACTGTTTTTGCTGCATAATCTTCCCATGTTTTACGCAAATTATTACTTAAAGCCCATGCAAATCCTAAAAAAAACGCACTATTGCTAAGTTCGCTAACACTAGATCTTATGCAACTTTGTATCAAATTAGGTTTATCTAAAACATCTTCATCTAAAATAATTATTTTACATATCATTTTTCCCAAGCTTGCACCATATAAATAGGTAAAAATGATTTGATAAATTAAACGAATTAAAATAAAACTTAAGCCAAAATTACGTGATACTTCAATCATTTCCATCAAATCTTTTGCCTGAGATAAGGGAGTATAAAAGATTATATAAATAATAAAAGAAAGGATAAAATTATCTATAAAATAGGCTAAAACCCTTTTTTTAAAACTAGCAATACTTAAATTTTCACGTTCTAATCGAGTGGCTAAATCTTCTTTCATTGGGTGACCTGATAAGCGATATCTTTTCTAAATTGTTTTCCTTTAAATTCAATATTTTCGCAAAGTTCGTAAGCTTTTTTTTGTGCTTCTTTTATATCTTTGCCTACGCCAACACAGACTAAAACACGACCTCCATCAGCCATTAATTTACCATTACTTAAGCTAACTCCAGCATAAGAAATATGAGTATTTTCTGGAATACTTTTTATAGAAATTTCTGTTTTTTCAGAGCTTTTATAAGGATAATTTTCACTAGCACAAACAACTCCTACAGCGTATTCTTTTTTTATATTAATTTTTGTATTTTTTAAGCGTTTTTGGGTTGTAGCTAAAATCAATTCCAAAGGATTTTCAATTAAAGGCATTAACACTTCACATTCTGGATCACCAAAACGTACATTAAATTCTAAAACATAAGGCTCTTGATCGACAACCATAATTCCTATAAATAAAACTCCGCTAAATTCACTATTTTCTTTTTTCATTCCAGATAAAGTAGGAATAATAATATCTTTTTTAATTTTTTCAAGTAAATCTTCACTAGCTAAAGAGCTAGGAGCATAAGCGCCCATACCTCCAGTATTTGGCCCTTTATCTTGATCAAGAAGTTTTTTATGATCTTGAGCTGCAGGTAATAAGATGAAATCATCTCCATCGCAAACTGCAAAAATACTAAGTTCAAATCCATCTAAAAATTCTTCTATTACTATAAATTTTCCAGCATCTCCAAAGCTTTCTCCGCTGAGCATTTTAGAAGCAGAATCAATAGCTTCTTCATGAGTTTGTGCGATAATTACGCCTTTTCCGGCACATAAGCCATCTGCTTTTATAACTATAGGCGGTGTTAAAGTTAAAATAAATTCTTTAGCTTTTTCTAAACTGTTAGTATTTAAAAATTTAGCTGTTTTAATTTGATATTTTTGAAGAAAATTTTTCATAAAAGATTTTGATGTTTCAAGCATAGCCGCTGCTTTGCTTGGTCCAAATATAGTAAGATTATGTTGTTTAAAAATATCTACAATTCCTTGAGCTAAAAAATTTTCACTTCCCACAATACAAAGATCAATTTCATTTTCTTTTGCGTAATTTGCTAATTCTAGAGGTTTTTCAAGATTAATATTTGTGCCAAGATTTTCAGTTGCACCATTTCCAGGAGAGAAGAAAAAATCTAATTTTTGATCTATATTTTTTAAAGCTAAAGCGATAGAGTATTCTCTGGCACCACTACCTAGAATCATTATTTTCATTGATATTCTCCTTTAATAAAACCCAAACAGCCGCTATTGTAGTTGACCCCAAAAAGTCAAAAGAAAACCGTTAGGCGATTTTTAAAGGCTGCAACTTCTCACTTCTTTCGAAATTCAAACGATGCCACAGACACGGTAAACCGCACACTCACAGTAATTAAAAATGTGTTGGATCACTAAAAATTCGCGTACCGTTTAGGCAGGAAATTATAACTTAATTTAGCTTAAAATTATGTTTTATATAAGTTTAAATTTGGTTTTTCCTGTTTTATCAAAATGTTTTCCTTGCAATATAATATCTGCTACGCTTTCCCAAACATGTTTTTCATCAATATAAACAATATCAAAAGTGTTATCACGCATTAGGGATTGATAATTAACCTTTTTAGGGGCATATTTTACAATATAATAAGGATTTTGAGCAAAATTTTCGATTTTTAATTTACACAATAGATCTAAATCTGAAGTAACAACTAAAAATTTTCTTCTTTGTTCTTTTGTAATTTTTTGAATATAAATTAAAAGTTTTTGATCAAATGGATTAAGAGCTGATTTATTTAGTCTGCTTAAATAATGCTCCGCAAAAGAGAGGGAGCAAAAAGAATTTTCTATATTGGTCATTGAAAAATAAGAATTTTTTACTCCTGAAGATTTTATCGATAAGTGCCAAATTTTAATATCCATAATCGTAGCACATAAATTAAGTCCTGTAACAATTTTTTTAAAAAGTTTTTCACGGGAAAGCTTAAAGGCATTTTCAAAAATATTGTAATTTTTTTTGTAAAAATCTTCTTGGATGGCTTGTAATCTTTTAAGAGAGGTTTTGTAACTTTCTGCTTCTTTTTGGAGGTTTTCTAATCTCTCTTGGCGTGCTTTAATTTTTTCTTGATCAGGATTGGCTGCTTTTGATTTAAGGGCAATTTCAGATTGTAAAGTTTTCATCTGAGCTTCAATGGAGGCGAGTCTATTTTTTTTGGTGTCTATAGTTGCCATTAGAGCTTGGTAATGACACTGTAAGGACAGGAAAGTTTCATTAAAAATTTTAGTTATATTAGGTTTGCGATCCGCAGCCATTTGTTTGTATGAATTTTCCAAATGCATCATAATGCTTTTTAAAGCATTAAATTGAGTTTGATCAATAGAATTATCCATAAAAATAAGAGTATCATAAGCTTTAAATAAAAATCTTTTAATAATCACATAATCTAAAATACACGGAATATCTTTTTCATCTTCTAAATTTGATTGTAGGGTTTCTACGGATAAAATTTCATGAGCAAAATATTTTTGTATAGCTTGAGGAATAGTAAAAGATAGGGGAATTTTTTCTATAGAATCAAAATCTATAGTTCTATAAAGTTCTGTAATATAGGCACTTCTTCTTGAATTTTGCAAATCCTCTAATTCATCATCATCATTTGTTTTCCAAAAATCATTTTCTGTAATAAAATCACCTTCTTTAAATTCTTGAAATTTAGAAGGTCTGATGCTTGTGATTGTTTTATTAACAGAAGCAGATGTCCCATCTGCATTTTTATTTTCAGTTGAAAGAGTCCTAAATTCTACAAACATTCCAACTGTAGGCATACTTTTTTTATCATTCCAGATTTGACGATTAAAATCAAAAAAAGTATTTGCTGAATTTGTAACAGTCCCTCGTCCTGTAGAGTCCATATAGATGGCTATCTTTCCGTGCATATTTCATCCTTGAAATGTTTTAAAAAGGATATTTTAACTTTATTTTTATAAAATTTTAATAATAGATTTAAGATTTTTATTATTAAAATTCACATTAATTTCACATAGTTTTTTATAATTATTATTTTTTTAGGATATTTTATTTTTTAAAAGGAAAATGATGTTTTTTTATTATTATTTAAAAAATCCTAAACAAGTAGGAGCTTTGTGTTCTAGTTCTAAAAAATTAAGAAAGACAATCATTGACAATATAGGTTTAGAGAATGTTAAAAATATCGTTGAAATAGGACCAGGAACAGGAGCATTCACAGAAGTTATACTTCAAAAAAAGCATAAGGATGCTAAATTTTTTGCGATAGAAATTAATGATCAAATGGCACAAAAACTTTCCAAAAAATATGAAAATTTAGACTTGCAAATTGGAAATGCTGAAAATTTAGAGTATTTTTTACATCAAAGAGCTATGTCAAATGTAGATATTGTAGTTTCTGGAATTCCTTGGGCTTTACTAAAAAATCATGAACAAGAAAAACTTTTAAAGACAATTTATAAAAATTTATCAAAAGGTGGATATTTTACTACTTTTGCTTATTTAATTCCAAGCTTTTCTGGTAAAGCCTTTCGCTTAAAAATATTTGAACTTTTTAGCGAAGTTAAAATTTCAAAAATAGTATGGCAAAATATTCCACCAGCTATAGTATATTATTGTAAAAAATAATTATTCCCATTCGATTGTTGCAGGTGGTTTGCTTGATATATCATATACTACGCGATTGATTCCTTTTATTTCATTGATAATGCGACGACTAATATTTTCTAAAATTTCATAAGGTAAGTGGGAAAAGGTTGCAGTCATCCCATCAGTTGCATCTACGATGCGCACACAAATAGTATTATCATAAGTGCGATTATCGCCCATAACTCCGACGCTTTTTACATTTAAAAGTACGCAAAATGCTTGCCAAGTTTTGTTATACCATCCAGTACTTTTTAATTCTTCAAGTAAAATAACATCTGCTTGTCTTAGTAATTCTAAGCTGGGGCGATTAACCTCCCCCATGATGCGTATAGCAAGACCAGGCCCAGGAAAAGGATGGCGATAGACTATTTCTTTACTTAAGCCTAGTTCCAAACCTAAAGCTCTCACTTCATCTTTAAAAATTTCTTTTAAAGGTTCGATGAGTTTTAAATTCATTTTTTCAGGTAGACCTCCAACATTATGATGACTTTTGATAGTCTTGCTAGCACCAATGACTGAACTTTCAATAATATCAGTATAAAGAGTACCTTGAGCGAGATATTTAACATCATTATGTTTTTTTGCTTCTTGTTCAAAAACTTCTATAAAAGTATTCCCTATGATTTTTCTTTTTTGTTCAGGATCGATTACTCCAGCTAAACGACTTAGAAAAATTTCGCTTGCATCAATACTTACAAGGTTAGTTTTTAGTGTATTTTTAAACATAAATTCTACTTGTTCACGTTCATTAGCGCGTAACAAGCCATTATCGACAAAAACAACTATTACTTGTTCTTTAATAGCATTAGATAAAAGTGCTGCTACGACACTACTATCAACTCCACCACTCACAGCACATAAAACTTTATCGTTACCAACTTCTTCGCGAATTTTTTCTGTTTGAGTTTTGGCAAAAGAGCCCATATTCCATACACTTTCGCAATTACAAGCATATTTAGCAAAATTTTTTAAAATACTTTTACCAAATTCACTGTGTTGAACTTCTGGATGAAATTGCAAAGCAAAGAATTTTTTTTCTTCATTAGCAAAGACGCAAAAAGGACTATTTTCGCTTGTTGCTAAAACTTCAAAATCTTTAGGTAGATTTTCAACTCTGTCTGAGTGGCTCATCCACACGGTTTGTTTTTTAGGTAAATTTTTAAATAATGCACTATCTTTTTGAATTTCAATGGTTGCTTTTCCATATTCTTTATGTCCAGCTGGAGCAACGTTGGCACCAAAGTGATGTGCCATAAGTTGCATGCCATAGCAAATTCCAAGAATAGGCAAACCCAAATCAAAAACTCCTTTATCACAGAAGTAAGCATCGGTTGCATAAACACTTGCTGGACCACCACTTAATATAATTCCTTTAGGTTCTTTTGCTTTAATATCAGTTAAACTTACATTAAAGGGTAAAATTTCTGCATACACACCCTGTTCTCTTAATCTTCTAGCGATTAATTGTGTATATTGAGAACCAAAATCCAAAACTAAAATATCTGCTTTTTTCATTATATTACCACCTATTGAGTTGTTCATATTTTTTAATGCTTTTTATAGAGCCATTTTGTTCATAAGTTGTGTATTGTGGATCGCCTTTATATCCGCAAGAGCACAAAAAAATTAAGAAAAAAAATGATAAAATTATTTTATGGTAAAAATTCAAAATCAAAAAATGATTAAAAATACTAGTGCTATTATTAATGATTTGATGAGTAAATCTCATTATAAACCTTTAAAAACTTTGTTTTTTTGTAAGGATTTTTTAAATTCTTTACCTCCTGCAAAACAACGTTTAATAGCTAGGATTTATGTAAAAAATGATATTTTAAATATCATTACTTCGCATCCTGCAGGTTTTCAAGAATTAAATCATGATAATAGCAAAATTTATATTAAAATTCTCATAAAAAAATACGCTCAAGTGTATCCCTTAAGCGGTTTTTCAAATATAAAAGATATTAGAGTGATGATGCAAAAATATACCTTTAACGTTAAAAATAAAGAAAATATTAAGAAAAGTCCATATATAGAATTGAGCTTGGGCTGCTTTAAAAATACTTTTGAAAACGGAATTTTATCAAATAAATTTGAAGAATTAAGGCAAATTATAAAAAATGCTTGAAAAATCATCTAAAAATATTTTAGAAAAAGAACTGCAATCTTTACCTCAAAAACCAGGTGTATATCAGTATTTTGATCAAAATGGAAAACTTTTATACGTAGGCAAGGCTAAGAATTTAAAAAATAGAGTTAGGAGCTATTTTACTTTTCGCCCTAAATTGTGTGCAAATAATAAAAATTCTTTAAGAATACAAAAAATGATAGAGGAGGCTGTACATTTAGAATTTATTACAACAAATTCAGAAGCAGATGCTTTAATTTTGGAAAATTCTTTTATTAAACAATTGCATCCAAAATACAATATACTTTTAAGAGATGATAAAACTTATCCTTATATTTATGTTGATTTTAATGAAGATTATCCGCGTTTTCAAAGTACAAGAAAACTTATAAAAAAAACTAAAATTAGATATTTTGGCCCTTTTTTTAAAGGGGCTAAAGAGCTTTTAAACGCTCTTTATTTATATTATCCTTTAAAACAAAAAGCAAATTGCAAAAGCCCTTGTATTTTTTATCAAATTCATCGTTGTTTAGCACCTTGTAATAATGAAATTAGTCAGAAAGAATATAAAAAAATCTTAGATAGTGCTATTACTGCACTTTTAAATCCTAACATTTTAATTAAAAATTTAGAAAAACAAATGTTTAATTTAGCTAAAAATGAAAATTATGAAGAAGCAGCTAAGATAAGAGATCAAATTGCTACTATTAAAGATTTAGAAGTAAAAATTCAAATTGATATTGCTAAATTGGAAGATTTTGAAATTTTTGCAATTGCTTTTAAAGATTCTATGCTTTCAACGATTCGTTTTGTGGTGCAAAATGGAAAGATTATTAGTGTAAATTCTAAAACAACTCTTTTAAAAAATGCTTTAAGTTTTGAAAAAAATGAAATTTATAAACAACTTATTTTAGAAAATTTTAATACTGATACACCTTTAATAGCAAATACCATTTATATTTATGAAGAATTTGATGATAAGGAACTTTTAGAAGAAATTTTAAGTAAGCGTTATGGAAAAAAAATCAGTATTAAAATACCAAAAATAGGAGAAAAAAGAAAAATTTGTAATCTTGCTTTTGAGAATGCACTTTTAAATATAGAGAAAGAACAAAAAAATAGCAATTTTAAAATACAAAAAGAAATTCAAGAATATTTTGAACTTCAAAATTTTCCAAACCATATTGAAATTTTTGATAATTCTCATTTACAAGGCGTTGCAAATGTTGGAGTTATGGTAGTTTATAAATTTGGCATATGGGATAAAAATTCATATAGAAAATTTCATCTTGAGTATAAAAATGACTATGAACAGATGCGAGAAGTTTTAACGCGTAGAGCTTTAGATTTTCAAAATAATACTCCGCCTGATTTATGGCTTATAGATGGTGGAAAAGCTTTATTGGAATTGGCAAAAGATATTGTTTTAAGCAGCGGTTCTAATATAGATATTTTGGCTATCTCTAAAGAGAAAATTGATGCAAAAGCACATAGAGCTAAAGGAGGAGCTAAAGATAAAATACATTCTTTTAAGGGTGAGTTTTCTTTAAGTATGGATGATAAAAAATTACAATTTTTGCAAAAATTAAGAGATGAGGCACATCGTTTTGCTATAAATTTTCATCAAAAAACAAAAAAGAAGCAAGATTTGCAAAGTTCTAAATTGATCAAATCGGGCTTAAGCGCAGGAGCAATACACAAACTTTTGGCTTATTATGGAAATTTTGAATCCATTTATGAAGCAAATTTTGATGAAATTTGTAATCTTGTGGGTAAAACAATGGCTCAAAAATTAAAAGATATAAAGTGAAAATATTAAGCTTTGTAAAATTGAACACCTGCAAGATCAATGATTTTTACTTCATTTGTTTGGATTAATTCTTGTAAAAGAATTTTGGATTTTTCACTAAAAGTATGTTCTACATCGATTTGACTTTGTGCCCTTAAATGAAGAAATTTTAATAATTCTTCTTTGTTTAATTCAAGTTTTTGTTCTTTGTAGTTTCTTCTTGCTAAAAAAACTGGCGCACAAGTGATTAATTTTGAAAGTTCATAGAGTTTTTTTTCGCTTATGGATTTAACTGCATAAGCTGGGGGTCGATCGATACTACTTAGATCAATTCTTGTTGGTGATATTTTAGCTAAAGCATTATTAAGAGCTATAAATTCTTGCTCATTATCATTTAGATCTTTAACCACTAAAATTTCCATCACAAGATCACCTTGAAATTTTGTTTTAAATTCTGCCATTTTTTGTATCATTAATTCTAAATCGATATTTTTTAAAGCTCTATCTATGCGATAAAAAGTTTTATAAATGGCACTATCTAAACTAAATTTGACTACATCAAGCTTTAATAAACTTTGAAATTTATTTTGATCAAGCACAGCTGTGCCATTACTTAAAATAAGAAGTTTTTTGTTTTTAACAATTTGACGTAAAGAATCGATTAATTCATTTAAATGCGGATAAAGGCTCGGTTCTCCATTGGCAGTTAGTGTAAGAAAGTCAAATTCAATACCTTTAGCAATAACTGTTTGAATTTCTGAAATGATTTGTGCAACTTCTACGATTTCATCTTGTTTTTCTTGCGCTTTTTTAGCTTCAAGTTCACAATAGACACAATCAAAATTACATTGTTTTTTGCTTGGACTTAAATCTATTCCCAAAGATCTTCCAAAGCGTCTAGAGTTTACAGGTCCAAAAACAATTTTCATCTAATTGAACTTTCTTGGACAAGCTTAATAAAATATTTAGCATTTTCAACAGGAATATCAGGTAAAATACCATGTCCTAAATTAAAAATATGTGCTTTATTTTTCATAATTTGTAAAATTTGATCCACACTTTCTTTAATAGAATTTTTATCATACAATCTGCAAGGTTCCATATTACCTTGAAGGGTATATTTGTGAGATAATTTATCTCGCGCTAATTCTAAAGGAGTGCTCCAATCAACTCCAAAAACATCAAAATTACCTTCAATCTTATCTAAATAGCCACTGATTCCTTTAGGGAATAAAATTACAGGTATATTAGGATATTTATTTTTAATAAAATTGGAAATTTTAAGCATATAATTAAAGGAGAAATTAAAAAATTCATTATATTCTAAAGCACTTGCCCAACTATCAAAAATTTGTATAGCATTAGCTCCTGCTTTGATTTGTTCTTCTAGATATAGCTTTAAAACTTCTGTAAGGTTTGATAAAATCAGATGCAAAAGTTCTGGATTTTGATAAAGCATTTTTTTACATTTTGCATAGTTTTTACTTCCGCCACCTTCTATCATATAAGTGGCTATAGTCCAAGGACTTCCACAAAATCCTATAAGTGCTTTATCTTTTGGGAGTTTTTCTCGAGTGAGTTTTAAAGCATCATATACATAATTTAATTTTTGATGGGCATTTTGCGTATCTAGTTTTTTTAGATCTTCTATATTAGAAATTGGATTATCAAATACAGGTCCTTCTCCTTTTTCAAAACGTAATTTCATTCCCATTTCAAGCGGAACTACTAAAATATCTGAAAAAATAATTGCTGCATCTACTCCTAAAATTTCTACAGGTTGTAAACTTACTTTGGATGCTTTTTTATAATCTTTACATAAGGAAAGAAAATCTCCAGCTTCTTGGCGAACTCTCATATACTCAGGTAAATAACGTCCGGCTTGACGCATCATCCAAATAGGAGTATAAGGTGTTGTTTTTTTAAAACAAGCATCAATGAAAATCATAATTTTCCTTTATTTTTTTGTAAAATTATAACAAAAATTATTGAAAAACTAGATCACTTTTAATGACTTAAATGGGTTAAAAAATTATCATTTTTTTAAATAAAAATTATATATAAGTTATATTTTTTGTTTTTTTAGAAGATTGGTTTTAAATTTTAATGAGAATTATTGAAATTCTCGTTTTATATTTTTGAAATTGATTTTATATTTAAATCTTTTTATTTGCAGCATTTCCTGCATCTATTGTTGCAAAAAGTTTATTGAGTAAAGTTTCTTCATTTTTTTTATATTGATCCTCTCTCATTTTTTGCCATGCATAAGATCTAAAATCTTCTCTGATGGCTCCAAGATCTAGATCTTTATTGTTTAATTGATTAGAGCTTATTTTTTCTTTATTTTCTTTATTCTTTACTTCATTTAAATTAGCTTGAAATTCATCAGCTGAAGATGTTTTTTCTTTAATTTTCGTTGAGCTAAAAACAGTATTAGAAATTGGTTTAGTATTATCTATGGTCATTGTTTTCCTTTTATTTTTTTATACAAAAAGCAAATTCTATTCCACTTTTCTCTTAAAGTGCTTATAATTAATTTTATCTTTTGAAAATATTAATGAAAAAATCAAAGCAGGTAAGATAAAAATTGATGCAAAAAGTGCATTAAATTCTATGCCTATATTTGTTAAAACAAGACCTCCTATAAAGCTTGCCAAGGCTATACCTACATTAAAAGCCGCTTCATTAACGCTAATAGTGCTATCCATTATCTTATATGTATGTCGTTTAGCTTTTGCAATGCTTAACATTTTTAAAGCTGGTATGGTTGAAAAAGAAAAAAATCCCATTAGAGCAATATTGAAAATAATTAAAATTGGAATATAAATTGTCCATAAAAAGTTTAAAAATACAAAAATTTGTATACTTAAAATCAATCTTAAAGAAAAAATAGCACCTTTTTTATCTACCATTTTTCCACCCCATAAGTTTCCAAAAATGGCACAAATTCCATATAAAAGTAAAATATAAGTTGTATTTTGTTCTTTAAATCCGCTGATATCAATAAGTAGCTTTTGCAAATAGGTATAAAGAATAAATTGTGCACCGCAACTACAAAGAGTGATAGTGTAAGTTTTTAATAAATTTCGATGTGAAAAAGCTGGTGCAAGATTTTTTAAATTAGTAGGATTGGGATATAATTTTTTGGGCATCATATGCCAAACACCTAAAGAGGCAAAAATTGTAATAATAAAAATTAATAAAAAAATAAGCTTAAAACCAAAATGATATCCTATAAAAGTTCCTAAAGGAACACCTGTAACAAGGGCAACTGTAAGTCCTGTTACCATAATAGCTAAAGCACTAGATTTTTTTCATTTGGAGCGATGCTTGAAATAGCAAGTGTAGCAATAACAAAAAATACACCATGCTGAGTTCCAGCAATAAAACGAGCAAAAGCTGTTAAATAAAAATTATTGCTAAAAAAGATCGTTAAATTAGCTAAAGCAAAAATTCCAAGATTAATTAAAAGTTGTATATGTCTATAAAAATGGCTTAAAGCTATGCTTATAATAGGAGCTCCTACAACCACTCCTATGGCGTATAGGGTTGTAAGATAACCAGCAGTTTTTGCATCGATTTTAAAATAATGCTGTACATCAATTAAAACTCCAGCCATAACAAATTCAGTCACTCCCATACAAAAAGCACTTAAAGCTAAAGCAAATAAAGCTTTTTTATAATTTTGCATTTTTGGTTTTCTTATTAAATTTAGTTTGATGGTATTGTATGCTAAATTTAGCAGCTTCAAGATAACTTTGAGTATTAATTTTCATATTTTTATAAGCTTTATCAAATGCGGTTCCGTGATCAACACTAACTCTAATGATAGGCAAATTTAAACTTACATTAATACTTTTTTCAAAGTATAAAGCTTTTAAAGGAGCTAGAGCAAGATCGTGATACATAGCAATTAAACGATTGCATTTTTTTAAATTTTCTCGAGTAAAAGCTGTATCAGCAACTAAAGGATAAGGTAAATAGATTTTTTTTCCTTTAAAATTATTGATTATTTTTTTTTGTAAACTTTTATCTTTTAAAGCTTGATAGAAAAATTTTTCATCTTGTTTTGATTGTAAATAAGCATTAACAAAACTAATTGCTTCAATGATAATATCTTCTTCTTTTCCACCTATCACCCCATAGTCTCCAGCATGAGGATTAAAACCCAAAATTCCTATTTTTTTAAAATGAGTTTGTTCATAAAAATTCTTTAAAAAAATACTTAATTTTTCAAAAGTGATTTTTTTACTGACTTTTGCTAATGGAATATGCTCAGTAAACAAACCTACAAAGAGTTTATTGCAACCTAACATCATAATGGCATCTTTTTTAAAAAAATGTCTTAAAGCGTCTGTATGACCTTTATAATTTATTTTTGCTAATTCCCAAGCTTTTTTATGTATGGGTAAAGTTAATAGGGCATGTGCATACTTTTTTAAAGTAAAATAGCTCGCAGCTTGAAAACTTAAAAAAGAATAAAGTCCACTTTTATCATCAATCATTCCTGGATTTATAGTAAAATTTTCATTGACTTGAAATTTTAAAGGTAAAGAAAAGCAATAAATTTTTAATCCATTTTGATTTTTAACTAATTCAAAACTAAATTTTTGACTCTCTTTAAAATAAACAATATTAGCATTTGAAATATTTAAATTGAGTATTTTTAAAGACTGATATAATAATTTTTCATGGATGAAATAATAAGGTTCGCAAATTTCACATAAGCTTTCATGAGAGTGTATTAAAATTTCAGGACCTATGCCATTAAGATCGCCAACGCTAATTGCAATTTTTGTTTTCATCTATAAGAACTTTCATTTCTAAAATAGCTTTTTTAAGTCCTACAAATACAGATCTTGCTATGATACTTTGACCTATATTTAATTCGCATATTTCATTAATTTTTGCAATTTCTTTTACATTTTTATAGTTGAGTCCATGTCCAGCAGCAACTTTTAAACCAAGTTGCATACCTTTTTTAGCACAAAGTTTTAATGCTTTTAATTCTTCTTCTAAATGAGTTTGGAGTCTTTTTCTGTCTATTTGCAATTCTTTAAGTGCAAAAGCAGTGTGTGAAATATTGGTAAAAAGAGCATTATGTAAATTTGCATAAAGTCCAGTATGAAGCTCTATAAAATCAGCATTTAATTCATAAGATTTTTCAATATCATTTAATTTTGGATTAATAAATAGAGAAACTTCTATGTTTTCATTTTTTAGTCTTTGGATGGTTTTTTTTAAATCAGGATGATTTAAATTTAGACCTCCTTCTGTGGTAAGCTCTTCTCTTTTTTCTGGAACTAGGGTAATACGTGAAGGTTTTAGAGTAAGAGCTAAATTTAAAATTTCTTCATTAATAGCACATTCTAAATTAATAGGACTTTTGCAAAAATGAATAAGATTTTTTAAATCAAAATCTTGAGTATGGCGACGATCTTCTCTTACATGTAAAGTGATTTGATCTCCAAATTTTGCTACAATAAACGCTGCCTCTAAAAGATCAGGATCATTAACCATTCTTGCTTGTCTTAAAACAGCAATATGATCAATATTTACACCCAAAAGCATAATAGTTCCTTTATTAAGTTTTTGTTATTATACTCCAAAATTTAAAAGGAAGAGTAATGTTGGGTATTGATTTAGGATCAAACACTTTAAGAGCAGTTGAAATGGATGAAAATTTCAAAAAAATAAAAGAATATGAATTTATCATAGGAGCAGCAAAAAATTTATCTAAAACTAGACAAATCTCAACCGAAGCCATAGAAAAAATAAAAGAAGCTTTAAATATTTTATCAAAAGAGCAAAATTTAAACAAAGCAAAGGCTGTTGCAACCGCAGCCTTTAGAAAGGCGGATAATACAGATGAAATTTTTAAAGATTTAAAGGAACAATTTGGGATTCATTTTAGGGTTATTGATGCTAAAACTGAAGCTAAAATTAGTGTTTTAGGTATGAAAAAAGCTCTTGCTAGTTTAGATATAAAGGGATATTTTGCTTATTGTGATTTAGGAGGTGCTTCTTGTGAATTATCTTTTGATCAGTATTTTCAAAGTTTTGATTTTGGTATTATAAGTTTTTATGAAAAGTGTAATTTTCAAAATGATTTTCCTACCATTTCTTTTAAAAAAATATTGAAAAAATATCCTAATTTTGTTTATAAAATCAAAGATAAAAAGTTAAAAATTCACTTATTAATCAAAGATAAAAAATTAAAAAATATAGCATTTAAGGCTTTTGATGAGGTTAAAGAACTTAAAAAAGTTTTAAAAAAAAGCAAAGCAAGAAAGGTAATTTTAAATTCAGGTGTTCCTACGGCTTTAGCTGCTTTAAAATGTGGTTTAAATTATGAAAATTATGACGCTAAAAAAATTAATGGCAAAATTTTATATACTCAAGATTTTTTTAAATTTGCATTGAAAATTTGGAATATGAGCGAAAAAGATGCTAATTTTTATCTTGGAAAAACACGTAAAAAATATTTAACCGCGGGTTGCTTTTTATTTTTTGCTATTTTTGATAAAGAAGAATGTATAGTTATTGATGAAGGTTTAAGAGAGGGGCTTTGTATGACAAATTTATAATTTTGCAAATTCAAAAAAATGAAATTTTTCATCAAAATTAAAAAATAAAATTTTGCTTTGAGAAAGTAAATTTTCATAACTTTTTATGTTTTTATTTTTTGTATATTCTAATAATTCTTCAAAACCAAAATCGATTAAGGCTTGACTTTGTTTTTTTAAATGTAAAAGTTTGAAATTTAAATTTTCAATGGTCATTTTAAGATGATTAAAATTTACATTATAAGTTATATCGCTTTTTCCAAAAAAATCTTTTAAAGAAATTTCAAAAGGATTAAAAACTTCATGTTTTTGATAAATTCTTATACTAAAACGATCATTGCTAAAAGTTCCATAATCAAAACCTGCAAAGATAAATTTTTCACTAGCTTTGTCAAGTTTTTTAAGAAAAATTTCAAGTTCTAAACTTAATTCCCCTTTTGTTAATCCAAGTTCTTGACATCTTTGTTGCAAGTTTTTATCTATAGGTTTAAAAATAATTTGATAATCTTTTACGTAAGCCATTGTATCCTTATCTATAAGTTCACAGGTAAAGCTGTCAAAAAGCTCATTGGAGAAAAAAAAGGCATTTTTAAAATGACATTCTTCTAAGCTATTTTTATGAATAAAATCTATACCTTCTAAAGTTTTCTTTTGTAAAATTTGTAATTTTTTATGAGGCTCTATAATAAAAAAAGAAATTTGAGGGAAAATTTCAGGTCTAAATTCAAGCAAGGCAGATAGAAAATCACGACTTAAATAACCCTCATTGGCTCCAATTTCAACTATTTCTAAAGGAAATTTTAATACGCCTTTATCAATAAGTTTTAAAAAGTGTTTTGCTAGCAAGATACCAAAAAGATTTCCCACGCTTACTGCAGTAAAAAAATCTCCATTTTTACCTATCTTACTAACATTTTTATAGTAATTTTCATGAAGCCAAGTATTAAAAAATTGACTAAATTTCATCAAATAGCGCATTAAATTTTTTTATAAAATCTAAAGGATCTACTTGTTTTTGTGCAACAAGTATGCCAAAGTGTAAATGTGGTCCACTCACTCTTCCAGTAGCCCCACTTAGTCCTATAAGATCTCCTTTTTTAATCTTTTGTCCATTTTTTACATTGATCTTTGAAAGATGATAGTATTGAGAATAAATTCCTAAACCATGATCAATAACTACAGAATTGCCAGCATAATATCTATTTTTAGCAATTTTTACTATACCTGAATTTGCAGCATAAACTGGAGTTCCGCTTATTGCTCTAAAATCTATTCCACTGTGGTAGCTTGAGATTTTGTGATTAAAAATTCTAGCTTTGCCAAAATCACTTGTAATAAAACTTGCAAGAGGTATTGAAAAAGTTCCGTCATATAAAGGTTTTGAAGTGTATGAAGTGTAGATATTATTGGCTTCTTTAAATTCTTTTTTAATACGATCTTGTACATTTTTTGGCGGAAAAATTTTATTTTTCGCTACTTGGATTTGTTCGCTTTTATAATTTCCCTCTAATGCAGTAATAATGATTTCTTGTTGTTTATTTTTATAAATAGCAATTAATTTTGTGCTTTTTGGAGGGTTTTTATAAGGTAAAGCAAAAATTGCAAGGATTTTATTTTTATTTCTTGGATGAATAAAAGTTGGAATGATTTGATTTTGATTTTTTAATTCTATAAAATTCTTTTTATCAAATTCTAAAAATATAGCTTGTCCTTTGACAAGTTTAATTTCTTGGTTTCCAAAAACATAAATAAAGCAACAAGAGAGTAAAATCAATATTTTTTTCATAAACTAAGTTCCTTAATATCTGCAATTTTGAGAAATTCTTGATAGATATTAAATACTAAGGCTTGACGGTTATTTTTAAGTTTTTCATCTTTATCATTAATCATAACAGCTTCAAAAAAAGCATCAATTTCAGGTTTTAAGGCAAATAATTTATTTAGCTTTTCTTCAATTGTAAGAGCTTTTAAACTTTCTTTAAATGCTATGTAAAGTTTTTTTTCTACTTCTATAAATAAGTTTTCATTAATAGTATTTGTAGTTTTTTGAGCAATATTAGCAAGGCGTTTAAAGGTGCTAAAATAATCATTGAAATTACTTTTTTGACTGATTTTTGCTAAGGCTTTAATGCTTTCATCAATAACAATAATATCAGAATTTTTTGAAACAAGAACAGCTTTGATAAAACTAGGATTTAAATCATAAAATGTATAAATCCTTTCAAAAATAAAATCTTTTAATATTTTTAAATTAAAGTTCTGATAATTCTTTGAAGCTTTTTCTAAAAATGCATTGATATCAAAATTTTTGTTTAAATTTAAAAGTATTTTTAAAATACCATTGGCGGCACGCCTTAGTGCATAAGGATCTTTTGTTCCGCTTGGAATTTTACCTATACTAAAAAGTCCTAAAAGGGTATCAAATTTATTAGCCAAAGCAACTATGCTTGAAAATTCTGTACTAGGAAGATCTGATTTTTCAGAATTTGGTAAATACTGTTCTTTTATAGCAAGACAAATTTCTTGTTCAAATCCCATTTTAGCAGCATAGTAACTTCCTATAATTCCTTGTAAATCTGTAAATTCATAAACCATTTGAGTTGTTAAATCGGCTTTTGTATAATAAATCGCTTTGGAAATTTTTTCGAAATGATTATTTTTTAAAAATTCACATAAAATTTTTGCTAGTTCTATTTCTCTTGAACTTTTATCATCCATTGTTCCTAAATTTTCAAGATAAATGATTTTTTTAAGTTTTTGAGGTTCTAAACCTTTTTGTAAATCATTTTGATAAAAGAACATTGCATCACTTAATCTTGCCCTTAAAACTCTTTCATTGCCATGTATGATTTTCGAATAATCCTCGCAAACTGCATTGCTAACAACAATAAAGTGGTTACTTAATTCCTTGTCATTATTAAAAACGGCAAAATAGCGTTGATTTTCTCTCATTGAAGTGATGATAACTTCATTGGGAATTTCTAAAAAAGCTCTATCAAAACTTCCAAAAAGAGCTTTTGGATATTCTGTAATAGCTATAACTTCGGCTAAGAGTTCTTCATCTTGACCAATAATAATATCATATTTTTTTTCAAGCTCTTTAAAGTCATTTAAAATTTTTTCTTTGCGTTTTTTTGGATCAAGGATGATAAAATTATTTTCTAAAATTTGAAAATACTCTTTAATGTTTTGAAAAGGAAAGAAATCATAACTTACACTTCTATGAACAAAAGTTTTTTTAGAGCTTTTAACTCCAAAAATTTCAAATTCAACCAGTTGATCACCTAAGACACATGCAATATTTCTAATAGCGCGTATGAATTCAAAAGAATGATCTCCCCAACGCATACTTTTTCCAAAATTTAAGCTTTTGAGGAATTTATTAATCATTTCTCCTAAAATTTCAATACTATTTTTTCCTATTAAAGTTTTTTGATGATATAAAACTTCTTTTCCTTTAATCTCTTTAAATTCAAGTTCACTCTCTTTAATATCTGCTTTTTCTAAAAAAGCTTGCCCTGCAGAAGTTAATTTACCTTCTTTTAGGGCTATATTTTTAGGTGCTCCTATCAATTCAACTGTAGTATCTTCTTGTTTATTATGAAAATTTTTATGAAAAAATACTAAACGACGTGGAGTATAATAAAATATAAATTCGCTCATTAAGCGATATTCATTTAAAATATTTTGCCATTTTTTTTCTATATTTGGAAGTTCTTTTAATAAAGGTATAGCAGGTAATTCTTCTGTGCCAATTTCGATTAATAATTCGCTCATATTTTACTTTCTTTAATATTATTGAATTTGCGTTATTTTAACTATATTTTTTTAAAAAACTCATAAATATTTTAATAAGTATTCTTTTAAAGTTTGCACATCGCTAAATTCATTTTCTTTTAAATTTTTTTGATACCATTTAGCGTGATAATATGGAATTTTTGCATTTTTAGCGCATTCTTTATCTTTTTGACTATCGCCTATAAAAATACTTGTTTGATAAGGGGCTTCATCCATAAGAAGATGAAGCATTTGAGGATTTGGTTTAGGTTCTATTCCTATACTTACTCCTAAAATTTTATCAAAATATGGAATTATTCCATGTTTTTTGAGAATATTTGTAAGTGAGCTTTGAGGAGCATTTGTTGCAATAGCTAAAAAGCAATTTTTACTTTTTAAAAATTTTAAAAGGTCTATAACTCCTTCAAAAAGTATTACACTTTGCTCATAATGCTTGATGAAATATTTTTCAAAGCCATCCTTAAAGCTTGAATGATGAAAATTATCTATATTATAAAGTTTTTTACCCCAATCTACATTTGGAGTATTGATAATATTAATTATCTCTTCTTTTGTTAAAGTGCTTAGATTAAGTTCAGCACGAATTTCATTAACGGCACAAGAAATAGCGTTTGCACTATCAATTAAGGTTCCATCCATATCAAAAAATACATTAATCATTATAATCCTTTAAATAGTTTTTATGTTTTTCTTTGTAATTTTGATTTTTTAGTTTACTTAGAGCATTTGCAAGATATAAGAGTTCTTCTTTTTTGAGAGAAAAATCAAGACAAGCATTAACAAAATTTTCTAAAGCTTTGCTATAGGTTGAATTTAAAACCACTGCTTGGCATTTTTCTAGGTTTTTTTTATTTTTTTGCATTCTTTCTTGAAATTTTTCTAAGTTAAAATCCTCTCTTTTTAAGCAAGATTTTGCTGTGTTGGCAAATTTTTCTAATGATCTTAGATATTTTACTCTTAATGATTTTTCATTGATTCTTGTCAAAATAATCCTTAGGTATTTTTATGAATTCTACATTCTAACGCTTCTTGAACTAAATTTCGAGCTAGAATTTTTTCCGATCTTACAATACGAATATTATCATCAATACTTGAAAAAAGCATTTTTTTAAGATTCCCATTAACATGGATAATAGTGTCTATAGGTTTTGGATAAGATGATAAAAGCTGGCAGAGCATCTCAAGTTTTGCTTCATTGGTAATAGTAATTACCACTACTGCGCATTCTTCAATATTTGCAATTTTAAGGGTTTCTTCTTGAGCCGCATTTGCAAAAATTACATTTTCTCCACGACTAATCCCTAACTCAACTAAATTTAAATCACTTTCTAAGACCAAATAAGGTACCCCAGTATTTTTAATTCTTTGCACCATTTCTTGTCCTAAGCGACCATATCCGAAAATAACAAGATGATTTTTTAAATTACTTTGAGGAGTATTTTGAATAGTATTTGTATTTAGTGTGATATCTTCAACTACATTAGTAATTTTTCTTATATTGTTTAATATAAAAGGTGTAATAATCATTGTTATAATCGAAACTACAATCAAAATTTGTGAAATTTTAATATCGAGCATATTTTTAGCTTGCAAAAGAGAAAAAATTGCTAAAGCGAATTCTCCAACTTGTGCAATTGAAAAGGCAGTTTTTAAAGCGACTCTTTTTTTAGTATAAAGAAACAAAAATCCAAATACTATACCAAATTTTAATAGCATTATTATCAAGGTTAAAACACAGATTAAAAACCAATTTTCA
The DNA here is from genome assembly GCF_022369435.1 of Campylobacter sp. RM10537. Taxonomy (NCBI): domain Bacteria; kingdom Pseudomonadati; phylum Campylobacterota; class Epsilonproteobacteria; order Campylobacterales; family Campylobacteraceae; genus Campylobacter; species Campylobacter molothri. Next base: position 310,615 of record NZ_CP059597.1, read on the forward strand.
GCTATTACATTGAGTTGAATTTGCATACCCACAGTCATAAAAAAAAGCCCTAAAAGTAAATCCCTAAAAGGAATTAGATCAGCTTCAATTTTATGTTTATATTTTGTTTCCGCAATCAATGCTCCAGCTATAAAAGCGCCCAAAGAATAAGAAAATCCAAAATAATTTGCTAAAAAACTCGCCCCAATAACCATAAATAAAATTGTACCAATAAAAATTTCTTGAGAAGAAGTTCGTATAATAAGTCTAAAAATTCTATCAACTAAATATTTTCCTATAAAAAAAAGCAAAGCGATTAAAAGGATTGCTGAAATAAGCGAGGTGAATAAAATTTGTTCTATATTTTGATTATTAGATGAGAGTATATCAACAAGTAAGAGTAAAGGAATGACAGCTATATCTTGAAAAAGTAAAATTCCTAGAGCTTTTCTACCATATTGTTCGTTGATATCTCCATTATCGTTTAAGATTTTTAATACTACAGCCGTAGAAGAAAGTGCTAAAGCAAAACCTACTATTGTTGCATTTTTATCTTCAAGGGAAAAAATTCCCATAATAATTAAAGTAAATATAAATCCGCAAGTAAGCATTTGTAAAGATCCATTTAAAAAAACTTCTTGCTTCATGGCCATTAAATATTTAAAAGAAAATTCAAGTCCAATAGTAAACATTAAAAAAACAATACCAAATTCGGCAATATGGGTTATTTCACCCTTTCCACTTAAATGATAAATTTCAGAAATAATCTCTCCTGCTGCTATATAACCAATAATAGTAGGAATTTCAAATTTTTTTAAAATGACATTTAAAATGATCGCTAACGCTGCTGCAATAAGAAAAATTTCTAAAAAATTATCCATCTTTTTTTATTTTTTTTCATAAAAAATTAAATCAAAACTATTTTTATGTTTAACAACGGCCTTTGAGGCTGCACCTGGATTTTTTTGTTTGCTAAGTTCTAAACGTAATTCATCAATTAAATTTTCAAATTCATGAATTTGATTTTTTAATTTTAATATAACATCAACTCCTGCTAAATTAACTCCCATATCACGAGTTAAACGTAAAATTAATTTAATACGATCAATATCTCTTTGAGAATAAAGTCTTATTTTTCCATCAGTTCGACTCGGCTCTACTAATCCTTCTCTTTCATATTGTCGTAAAGTTTGTGGATGTATACTTAAAACTTTAGCAACAACGCTTATTAAATATACGGGTTCGTCATAATGATGATCCATTTTCTCTCCTTATTCTGGAAGTTTTTCTTTTAAAAGTTCAATTAATTTTTCATCCAATGTTTCTGTATTGGGTAAAATAACATTTAAAATTAAATACAAATCACCATAAATATTATTTTTTCTATTTTGCACCCCATATCCTTTTAAACGTATTTTTTGTCCATTTTTTGAATTTGGGGCTATGGAAATTTTTGCTTCTTTTTTATCCTCTTTAAATGTTTTAATTATAATTTTTCCACCAAACAAAGCAGTTTTAAGTGAAATATCTACCTTTTGGTATAAATCATCATCATCTCTTTGATATATTTTACTTTCTTCAAGCTTAACTATAATAATAAGATCTCCACGGGTTTTATTATAGGCATTTTTTCCTTTGCCGCGAATTCTAAGTTTTTCTCCTTCTTTAATACCATGAGGAATTTTAAATTTGATATTTTCTCCTTGAAAAGTAAAATTATGTTCACCTCCAGTAATAGCTTTTTCAAAAGGAATGGTTAGCTCTATGGTTATATCCAAATCCTCTTCTTCAAAATTACCAAATCCTCCAAATCCTTTGGAAGAAAAACCACTAAAACGATTTCCACGAGGAGATCCTCCAAATCCTCCGCCAAATAAATCTTTTAAAATATCATCTAAATTAATGCCTCCAGTATTTCTTGAAAAATCATGAAAACTTTGTCCGCCAAAAATATTATCTCCATACTGATCATATTGAGCACGTTTTTTTTCATCGCTTAAAATTTCATAAGCGGCATTAATTTCTTTAAATTTTTCTTCAGCACCTTTTTCTTTATTGATATCTGGGTGATATTGTCTTGCTAAGCGACGATAAGCTTTTTTAATTTCATCAGAACTTGCATTTTTAGGTACTCCAAGAGTTTCATATAGACTATTCATTTTATTTTCCTTACAGTTGTTTAATTACATAGAATAATTTATTTTAATATAAATAAAATTATATCAAAAACTTTAGTCTAAGTCAATCAAGTTTTATCAATTTTTATCACTCAAGTTTTTTATTTACAATTTTGTAAATTTTTGATTTTATACTATAGCTTATGTAAAAATATTTTTACAAATAAAACCATAAAGTTAGAATATATAAATTTTTCTAATTTTAGAAAGGAAAAAACTATGAAAAAGATTTTTTTATCAATAGGTTTAGCAAGCGTATTATTTGCAGCAAATATTAATTTTAACGAATCAACTTCATCTGCTAATCGTGTTAATCCAGCAGATGGTGGAGTTATTTTAAGTTATCATGATTCTATTAAGGATGCCAAAAAATCAGTTGTTAATATTTCAACCTCAAAAACTATAACACGAGCAAATAGTTTTAGCCCTTTGGATGATTTTTTTGATGATCCTTATTTTAAACAATTTTTTGATATTCCTCAAAGAAAAAATAAAAATGATAAAGAGGTAATTAGTTCTTTGGGTTCTGGTGTGATTATTTCAAAAGATGGTTATATAGTAACCAATAATCATGTTGTAGAAGATGCTGATACAATAACTGTAAATTTACCAGGAAGTGATACGGAATATAAAGCCAAATTAATAGGAAAAGATCCAAAAACAGATTTAGCTGTGATTAAAATAGATGCTAAAAATCTTTCAGCCATTACTTTTGCTAATTCAGATAATTTAATGGAAGGTGATGTTGTATTTGCCTTAGGGAATCCTTTTGGGGTGGGTTTTAGTGTTACAAGTGGAATTATTTCAGCATTAAATAAAGATAATATCGGTCTTAATCAATATGAAAATTTTATACAAACAGATGCTTCTATTAATCCAGGAAATTCAGGCGGTGCTTTAGTGGATAGTCGTGGATTTTTAGTCGGTATTAATTCAGCTATACTTTCTCGTGGAGGTGGCAATAATGGTATAGGATTTGCTATTCCATCTAACATGGTTAAGGATATAGCTAAAAAGCTCATTGAAAAAGGTAAAATTGAAAGAGGTTTTTTAGGTGTAACTATTTCAGCTTTACAAGGAGAGACTAAAAAAGCTTACAAAAATCAAGAAGGAGCGTTAATTACAGATGTCCAAAAAGGATCTAGTGCTGATGAAGCTGGATTAAAACGAGGTGATTTAGTGACTAAGGTTAATGGCAAAGTGATTAAGAATCCAATTGATTTAAAAAATTATATAGGAACTCTTGATATTGGGGAAAAAGTTACAATTGATTTTGAAAGAGATGGAAATAATAAACAAGTAAGCTTTATTCTTAAAGGAGAAAAAGAAAATAAAGGAGTACAAAATAACCTAATTGAAGGATTGAGTTTAAGAAATTTAGATCCTAGATTAAAGGATCGTTTGCAGCTCCCAAGAGATATAAATGGAGTTTTAGTAGAAAAGGTTAAGAGTAAAAGTAAAGCAGATGAGGCTGGATTTAAAGAAGGAGATGTGATTGTAGGTATAGGTCAAGGTGAGATTAAAAATTTAAAGGATTTAGATCAGGCTTTAAAACAAGCTAATAAAAAAGAATTTATAAAAATTTGGGTGTATAGAAATGGCTTTACTACTTTATTGGTGCTAAGATAATTTTTTGCGAAAGGATTTTCCTTTCGTTATAAATTTTAGTTTAAAATTATATTTTAAAATCAATGTAAAAAGGAATATAATGACAAATATTCTTATGATAGAAGATGATTTAGAACTAGCTGAAATTACTGCTGAATACTTGGAAAAATTTGATATGAAAGTTGATATAGCTCATGAGCCTTATATAGGACTTTCAAAACTTGCTTTAAAAGAATATCAATTAATTATTTTAGATCTTTCTTTGCCAGGACTTGATGGGCTTGAAGTATGTGAAGAAATTCGTAAAAAATATGATACCCCTATTATTATTTCAAGTGCTAGACATGATATAACAGATAAGGTTAATGCTTTGGAGCTTGGTGCAGATGATTATTTGCCAAAACCTTATAATCCTAAAGAGCTTCAAGCACGTATAAAAAGCCATTTAAGAAGAATTTCAAATACAAAAAACACTCTTGCTAAAAGTGTTAAAGATCTTGTTTATGATCAATATAAGCATACAATTTCAATGAAAGGTCAAGAACTCATTTTAACCAATGCTGAATTTGATATTTTAAGTTATTTGATAAAAAAAGAAGGTGGAGTTGTTAGTAGGGAAGAGCTTGTGTATAATTGTTCTTCTATCAGTGAAGATTCTAGTAATAAAAGTATAGATGTTATTATTAGTCGAATTCGTCAAAAAATGGGAGATGATCCTAAAACGCCAAAATATATACATTCTATTAGGGGAATAGGTTATAAATTGACTCAATGAACAAATCTTCAATTTTTTACACCATCACTTTTATTTTTATTTTTGCTGGAGTTAGCGTTATCTTAGGATTTTTATGGCTCATTGAATATGATCAGCAAAATTATACAAGAGAGTTAAATACGAAATATTCTTTGATTGCAAATGCTAGACTTTTGTATTTTGCTGGGGTTATTAATGAAAAAGAGTTTGAGGAGCAAACAAAAAATTATAATAAAATGCAACAGGTTGTATGGCCAAAGGAAATTCGTAAAATTCTTTTTAGTGGGGATATTCTTGCTCGAGTTGAAGTTAATAATGGCCTAATAGAAATAATATCTTATGATAATCAAGTTTATTTAAATATTATTTATGATGGAAAAATAAATCTTTACAAGGATCAAGACTATCAAACTTATAGATATTTTATTATAAAAGCAATTGCAGTAGCTGTTATTTGTATATTGATTTTACTTTATATTTTTATTTTTAAAAAACTAAAGCCTTTGAAAGCATTAAAAAAACAAATTGATAAATTTGCAGAAGGAAGGCTTAGCGATATTGAAGATGTTAGCACTGGAGCGGATGAAATTTCTCAAGTAAGTAAAGCTTTTTATCAAGCTATTTTACAAATTCGAAAACTTAATCAATCGCGTCAATTTTTTCTAAGAAATATTATGCATGAGTTAAAAACTCCAATTACAAAAGGACTTATTACCCTTGAGATGCTAGAAGATAATAAATATAAAGAAAGATTGGATAATATATTTAATAGGCTTGAAATTTTAATTAATGAATTTGCTGCAATAGAACAAGTAACTTCTGGAGCTGCTTTTATCAATAGAAAAAAATATAATATTTTAGATGTTTTAGATGAAGCCAAAGAAATAGCGATGCGTGATGATAGTAATATACGTATTTTTATGGGTGAGAGTTTTTTTGTTAATGTAGATTTTAAACTTTTTACAACTGCAATTAAAAATATGATTGATAATGGCATTAAACATTCTCAGGATGGTTTTGTAGAAATTTGTATCAAAGATAATTATATATGTTTTAAAAATTGCGGACCCGAACTTAATAATACTTTAGAATACTACACTCAAGCTTTTACTCAAGGAACGAAACAAAAATCAAGTTTTGGATTGGGGCTTTATATTGTTAATACGATTTTAGGAGCTCATGATATGAAACTTGATTATGATTATAAAGATGGGGTAAATCATTTTTATTTTATAGATTTAAATAATATTATGATAAAAGAATAAATTTTTTAAATATTTTTATAAAAAATCTTGACAAAGATATTAATTTTAAATATAATTACATTTTTTAAAACTTTGGTAATTGATCCGGATTAGCTCAGCGGTAGAGTAGTCGGCTGTTAACCGATTGGTCGTAGGTTCGAATCCTACATCCGGAGCCATTCTTATTTAACTTAATAAATATTCATTTTATTGAAATCAATTTTTTTAATTAATATTCTATTTTATGTGTTTTTAGCTTTTATTGATTATTAGAAATAAAACAATTATTTTAGTTTATTTTAAAAAATTTTTATTTTAAAGTTAGTTTTTAAATTTATAAATTTAAGAATATTCTTTGTAAAATTTTATGGATTGTTTGCAAATTTTACAAGTAAAATTATGTCCTTGTGATATTATTTCTTGATGAATATTACAAGGAACATCATGAAATTTACCTAAGCAGCCACAAGTATAAAGATAAAATTGCGGAAGCTTATTTTCTTTGTCTTCTACTTTAAAATCAACATCTTTATTGTTATCTGTAGCTAATAAAGAATTCCTCCATTGTTTAACTTTCATATCTTCGCATAATATATGCTCTAAAAGCCATTGTTTAGTGATTGTGTAAAGTTTTTCTTTAAGATCGTTAGTTGATTTAATATTTTTAATTGCTTTTATCATATCTTGAATAATCATTTTGTGTATTTTACGATGTTCTTCCAAATCTGGATAATCAATTAGTTGCATATATTTTTCTTCATCGCTAAAATGATCTTTCATATAATTAAAAAATTCACTTAAAAGATCTTTTATATCATTTCTGCTTACAGATTTTTCTGATATAGCCTCAACTTTTGCCGCAAGTTGAAAAAGTTTTTTATGCTGATCATCAATTTTAGCATTATTGACGCTATATTTCTTAATCCATTTTGGAAGCATTTTAATCCTATGTAATAAAAATTATTTTTTTGTAATAAGCATTATAAAAAAATTTAAATAAAAATTTATTTAAAGGATTAATAAGCATTTTGTTATAATTAATATATAAAAGAGCTTAGAATTATTAGGAAAGATTTAAAATTATGGCAACAAAAATTTTGCTTTTAGAAGACGATTTAAGCTTAAGTGAAATTATAGAAGAATTCTTAAGCGATGAAGGGTATGAAGTTTGTGTTTGTGTTGATGCTCAAGAAGCTTTAAATTTGGCCTATGAAAAGTATTTTGATTTATGGATTTTAGATGTTAAGGTTCCAATGGGTGATGGCTTTTCGTTGCTTAAAGATTTGCGTCATTGTGGAAAAGAAACACCTGCTATTTTTATGACTTCATTAAATACAGTCAATGATCTAAAAGATGGTTTTAGCTCAGGTTGTGATGATTATATAAAAAAGCCTTTTGAATTGGCTGAACTTTCTATACGTATAAAAGCTTTACTTAAAAGATCTTTTTCTCATAAAAATGAAGATTTTGAAGATTTAGGCAATGGTTTTAAGTTTAATTTTGCATCTCAAATTCTTTATTCTTTTGAAAAACCTTTATCTTTGCCAAGCAAAGAAGTTAAACTTTTATCTTTATTACTTAAAAATAAAAATATTTTTTTAAGTACAGAAAAGATTTTTGAAGAACTTTGGGATTATAATGAGGAGCCAAGTGAGCTTAGCTTAAGAGCTTATATTAAGAATTTAAGAAAATTATTAGGTAAAGAAAAGATTATTAATCAAAGAGGTAGAGGCTATCGTTATGAGTAAGAAAGTTATTAGACAAATTTTACTCATTTATCTTACAACTACGGTTTTTTTTCTAGCTTTCTTTTTTATTATTTGGTATCAAAAATTATATGAAGAATTGGTAATTTTAAGGAGTGGTTCTTTAAGAGATATTCATAGAAATATTGTGATTAATATTATCAATTCTCGTTTTACCCCAATTGCTACAAGTGCCAAAAATATAGCAGAAAGTTCAGGATTAAATTTTGCAATTTTTGACAGTAATCATACCATTTTTAATAATTTAAATTTTGATTTTAGAAAGGTAAAAATTGAATTTAAGGGTAGAGGAATTTACAATGGAAAGGTATTTTTTATTTTTCCCATGAGTACAGATTTATATTATTTAAAATATTCAAGAAATGAAGATTTGACTCAAGAGGATGGTTTAAAGATTTTAATCCAAGGAGAAGATGTTAGCAAAGAACTTTTTTGGATCAGAGTTAAAGTTTTTAGTTTTTCTTTTTTAGCTTTTTTTGCTTTAGGGCTTATTGCTTATGTATTGGTTAAAATTGCTTTAAGGCCATTAGAAGATAAAATTACTGTTTTAAATAGATTTATTAAAGATTCTACGCATGAATTAAATACACCTTTAAGTGTTATTTTGATGAGTATAGAGCAACTTGAACGACAAAATTTGGATAATAATAAATTTAAGCGTATAAAAATTGCAGCAAAAAGTTTATCTCAGATATATTCTGATTTAGTTTTTTATAATTTCCCTAATACCTTAGAAAGCGAAAAAGAAGAATTTAATTTAAAAAATTTACTTGAAGAAAGGATAGAATATTTTAAACTATTTTTTGAACAAAAGAAAATAAATTTAGATCTTAAATTAGATAATGATATTATAATTTTTGCCGCTAAAAATCAAATTTCAAAACTTTTAGATAATCTTTTAAGTAATGCCATTAAATATAATAAGAAAAATGGAACTATTTTTATAAAGTTGAAAGAAAATTTTTTAAGTATTGCTGATACGGGTTGTGGTATTTCAAAAGAAAATTTAAAATTTATTTTTGATCGTTATGTAAGATTTAATAAAGATCAAGGAGGGTTTGGCATAGGATTATCTTTAGTAAAAAAGATTTGTTATGATAATAATATAAAAATTATATGTGAATCTACAGAAAATGAGGGTAGTACTTTTAAATTAATTTGGTAAGAAAAATCAAGTCAGTATTCTGACCTGATTTTAGCTTAGGTGAAAAATTACATCATTCCACCCATACCTCCCATTCCACCCATACCACTCATATCAGGCATAGCAGGTTTATCTTCTTTAATTTCACTGATAGTAGCTTCAGTTGTTAAAAGCATGCTTGCTACAGATACCGCATTAAGCAAAGCAACTCTTTCTACTTTAACAGGATCAATAATACCAGAAGCAAACATATCTACGTATTCGCCTTTAGCAGCATCAAAACCTGTATTTTCATCTTTTGTATTTTCTACAGTATTAACAACGACGCCCGCATCAAAACCAGCATTTTCAGCAATTTGTTTTAAAGGTGCTCTTAAAGCCCTTTCTACTATTGCAGCACCAATAGCTTCATCACCTTTAAGATCTAACTTGATTTTTGATTTTGCTTTAATGAGTGCAGCACCGCCACCTATTACTATACCTTCTTCAACAGCAGCTTTTGTTGCACTTAAAGCATCATCAACACGATCTTTTTTCTCTTTCATTTCAGTTTCAGTTGCTGCTCCAACTTTGATCAAAGCTACACCACCACTTAATTTTGCAAGTCTTTCTTGTAATTTTTCTTTATCATAATCACTTGTTGTTTCAGCAATTTGAGCTTTGATTTGATTAATTCTTGCATCAATACTTGCTTTTTCACCGACACCATTTACAATAGTTGTATTATCTTTATCAATAATTATGCTTGAAGCTTGTCCTAAATCTTCCAAAGTTGCACTTTCTAAAGTTCTTCCAAGTTCTTCAGAAATTACTTCCCCACCGGTTAAAATAGCAATATCTTCAAGCATAGCTTTTCTTCTATCGCCAAAACCAGGTGCTTTTACTGCTGAAATATTTAAAACACCTCTTAATTTATTAACAACTAAAGTTGCAAGTGCTTCACCTTCAATATCTTCAGCAACAATTAAAAGTGGTTTACCTGTTTTTTGGATTTGTTCTAAAATTGGTAACAAATCTTTTAAGCTTGATATTTTTTTATCATAAAGTAAAATATAAGGATTTGAAAGCTCAACTAACATTTTATCGGCATTTGTAATAAAATAAGGGCTTAAATATCCTCTATCAAATTGCATACCTTCAACAACATTTAACTCATCATTAATTGACTTAGCTTCTTCAACAGTTATAACACCATCTTTGCCTACTTTTTCCATAGCATCAGCAATTAAATTTCCAATTTTTTCATCAGAATTTGCCGAAATAGTAGCAACTTGAGCTATTTCTTTTTTATCTTTAACTTCGCGAGAAAGTTTTTTAAGTTCAGCTATGATAGCTTCACAAGCTTTATCCATACCGCGTTTAACTTCGATAGGATTGGCTCCTGCAGTAATATTTCTTAAGCCTTCTTTGAAAATAGCATGAGCTAAAACAGTTGCGGTGGTTGTTCCATCTCCTGCTTGATCAGCTGTTTTACTTGCTACTTCTCTTACTAAAGAAGCACCCATATTTTCTAAAGAATCTTTTAATTCAACTTCTTTAGCAACACTAACACCATCTTTTGTGATTGTTGGAGCACCAAAGCTTTTTTGGATTAAAACATTACGACCTCTTGGTCCCATAGTTACTTTTACGGCGTCATTTAATTTTTTAACACCTTCATAAAGTTTATTTCTTGCTTCGTCTGAAAAAATAATTTCTTTTGCCATTATTGATCCTTTTTTATAAAATTATTTTAAAATTCCTAAAATATCATCTATATTTAGTACTAGATATTCATCATTGTCAAGTTTAATTTCAGTTCCACCATATTTGGAAAACATAATTTTATCACCACTTAATACATCGTTTATTTCTTTGCTTACTGCAATTACCTCTCCCATTAGTGGTTTTTCTTTAGCATTATCTGGTATAATTATACCTGAAGATGTTGTTTTGGTTTCTTCTACGCGTTTGATTAAAACACGTTTTCCTAAAGGTTGAAAATTCATTTTGTCCATCCTTAAATATAATATTGATTTCTAGCACTCTTTAATTTAGAGTGATAAAATCATACTATAAAAAATGAATTTTGTCAATACTTTTAGTAAAAATATTTATATATATTTAGTTAAATTGACTAAAGTTTTTTTATAAATTAACTTGCAAGGATAAAAAATGAAAAAAATTTTCTATACGATATTTATTTTGATTGCGGTGCTTGTGATAGCTTTTTATATGATATTATTTACAGGTTTTGGCAATAATATTATTGCTAATATAGCTCAAAATAAAATCAAAGAAAGCACTGGATTTGATGCAAATATTACGCGCTTTAAACTTCGTTTTTCTAGTGTTGATTTCCAGCTTAAATTAGCCAATATGATTGATTTTGATTTGTATGGAAAATTAAATCTTTTTAAATTAGGATTTGATTTTGATTATATCATTAAATTGAATAAAAATTATGTTCAAAATTCAGGTTTAAATTTAAAGGAAAATTTAACTTTTGGAGGAAAAATTCAAGGTAAGGCAAGTGATTTTATTGCTAATGGCAAGGGTTATTTATTTGGATCTGACATTTTATTAAATACTCGTATTTATGATTATTCTCCTATAGTCTTAAATTTAAGTGCTCAGGGTATACAAATTTCAGAATTGCTAGAGCTTTTTGGTCAAGCAAATTTAGCAAAAGGAACTTTAGATATAGCAAGTAAAATTAATGCTAAAGATTTAAAGCCTGATGGAAATATTATAATAAAACTTGATAATAATTATATAAACTATGCAATGATTAAAAAAGAATTCGGAATAGATTTGCCTGATAATTCAAATTTAAAAGCTCAAATTTTAGCAAATATAAAAGAAGATAAAATTTATGCTATAAGTAAAATTTACAATGATTATATAAATTTGCAAACTCAAAAAACTTTATATGATTTAACTAATAATACTCTTTTTACAGATTTTGATTTAAAAATTCCTAGTCTAGCTAAACTTGAAAAACTAACCAAGACAAAACTAAATGGAGATTTGCAAACTATAGGTGATTTAAGTTTGGCTAATAATGTTTTAAAAACTTTAAATGCTAATATTATAGGGTTGGGCGGTGAGATTAAAGCTAGTTTAAAAAATAATCAATTGCTTGCTCAAATTGATAATGCAGATTTAGGAAAAATTTTAGCTATTGCTGGATACGGTAGTCTGATTAATGGTAGTTTAAATGCTAATTTAAATAGCATGGGACTTGATTTTGCAAATTTTAATGCTGAAGCAAAAATTAATAATGCAAAAATAAATACTCAAGAACTTAAAAAAATTGCACATATAGAACTTCCTAATACAACTTTTAGTCTAAATGCAAAAGCTCTTGCTAAGAATAATAATATCACCTATAATGCTATTTTGGCTTCAAATTTATTAAATATTAAAAAATTATCTGGAACTTATAATTTAAAAAATAAAGAATTAAACACAGATTTAAATTCTTTTATCGATGATTTATCTCAGTTTAGTGCTATTGCAGGACAAAAATTGCAAGGTAATGCAGAATTAAATGCAAAAGCTCATATTATAGGATCTCAGATAAAAAATTTAAGTGCAGATGCAAATATTGCCAATGGGATCATAAAGGCGAATTCTGATGGTAAAAAATTAGATTTAGATATTAATAAGCTTGATCTTTCAAAGCTTTTGATAATTACAGGTATGCCAAATTATGCAAGTGGGGATATCAATGCAAAAGCACATTTGGATAATGTCGATTTTAAAGATTTAAATGGTAACCTAAATTTAAAAGCTAAAGGTATTTTAAATTCTGTTGTTTTAAGTAAAATTTTAAATAAAAAATTTCCAAACAATGTAAATTATGATTTGAGTTCAAATATAGTTTTCAAAAATAATGTTGCTCAATTTGAAAATATTTTAAATTCTACTTTAGCTAATCTTACGCATTTAAAAGGTAGTTTTGATATTAATAAAATGAATTTACAGTCTAATTTTATTTTAGATGTTAATGATTTTTCTAAATTAGGGTTTTTGTTAGATAGAAAACTTAAAGGTTCTGCAAGTTTTAATGGGAATATTGGTTATGATAAAACTTTAAATTTTGATATTATGAGTAAAAATTTATTTAATGGAACTTTAAATGCAATTTTAAAAAATAATATCATTAATGCTGATTTAAATAATGTAGATTTAGATACTTTAGCTCAAGGAATAGGTGTTATAGATGTTTATCAGGGTAAGGCCAACGTAAAAGCAAATTATAATATATCAAATGAACAAGGCGAGGTAAATTTAGATATCAAAGAAGGGAAACTTAAGCCAAATGCTATTACTACAGCATTAAAAGTTTTAACTTTTAAAGATTTTACTCAAGAAATTTTCCATACAGCAAATGCAAAAGCATCAATTAACAAGGAAAATATAAAATTAAATTTAAATATGCAAGCTGATAATGCCAGTATTCTTATAAATTCAGGAGAATTAAATTTAAAAAGTGGTGTTTTAAATCTTCCTTTTAATGCTAAAATTGATAAGGTTGATTTTAAAGGAAATATTGCAGGAACAACAGATAATCCTAAAATAAAATTAGATGCAAGTAGTGTTGTTGATTCTGTAAAAAATATATTTGATGTAAAGAATAATGATGCTAAAGATACAGATAAAAATAAAAAAGTTGATAAAGCAATTAATAAGATATTAAATAAGATATTTTAAGGAAATTTAATGTTTAATGGTCTTATAAGAGAAATCGCACAAGTTGTATCTTATCAGAATAATACTTTAAGATTAAAAGCACAATATAAGCCCAGTTTAGGAGATAGTATAGCTGTTAATGGGGCTTGTTTAAGTGTAACAAAAATTTACCATGATGGTTTTGTTGTTGAACTTTCTCATGAAAGTCGTTTACACATAGCGGTACAAAATTTAAAAGAAAGTGTTCATATAGAGCCAGCTTTAAGGTTTGGAGATAGAATTGATGGGCATTTAATGCAAGGACATATTGACTTTATTGGGACACTTGAAAAAATTAACAAAGATGAAAATGGAGTGGATTTTTTTATTTCTTTGCCTAAAGATGCGATGAAATTTGTTGCTTCTAAGGGTAGTATAGGTATTGATGGGGTTAGTTTAACAATTAATGAAATTTTTGAGAATCAAATCAGATTGACTATTATCCCTATTACTTTTAAAGAAACTCTTTTTAAAAATTATAAAATAGGTAGAAAAATCAATATTGAAACTGATTTGCTTGCTAGATATATACATGCACAATTAAAAGATACTAAGGAAATATCATGGAAAGAGATAGACAAAATTTCATATCTTTATTAGATAATGAAAAAATAAGTGTTTTTTGTGCTTATGATCAAGATTATAATATTTTTAAAGCTAATTCTTTTAAGGAAAATTTATTTTTTCATTTAGGTTTTAAAGGTATTTTAGAATGTGTGTTTATGGATCAAATTCATTCTAATTTGGTGCAAAATTATGATATAAATTTAAAAAATCTTACTTGCGATGGTTTGATTACTAAGAAAAAAAATACAGCACTTTGTGTTTTAAGTGCTGATTGCTTACCTTTGTTGCTATACCATGAAGATGGCATTATAGCGGCCTTGCATTCTGGTAGAAAAGGAAGCTTTGACAATATTTTAAAAAAATGTATAGAAAAGATTATTTTAGAAAATCCAAATTTAGATAAAACCAAATTTCATCTTTTTATAATGCCAAGTATTTGTTGGAAAGATTATGAAATTAATGGAGATATTTTAAATTTTGCAAAAGAAAATTTTAGAGATTTTTTATTAGATAATCGATTGGATTTAAAATCTTTAATAAAATTTCAAGCTAAAGAGTTAAATATAAATCATATTTTAGACTCTGAAATTTGTAGTTTTGAAAATAAAGATTTTTTTTCTTATCGTAGAAATAAAACACAAAAACGTTTTGTAAGTGTGATTTATTTAAAGGATTGATAATGTATGAAAAAAAAGATTTAAGAGTTTTAAAGATAATGCAAAAAGCTAGGGAATTTGGTGATTTGGATTTATGTAATGAAATTTTAATTAATCAGCTTGTTAATACAGCTTTTAACGAAATAGAACCTAAGGAGAAGGAAGAGCTAATCGCTCTTTTAAATTCTTTAATAGAAGCTAAAGATAAAGCTTTACTTAGTAATTAATTTAATTCTATATAATTTTCAAAATCTTCTTCTTTTGGAGGATTTGGTTCATGGTTTTTTAAGGCCGCTTTAACCGTTCTTTCATATTGGGCTATTGTATTTTCAAATTCTTCTTTTTGCTTTCCTTTTAACTCAGACTTTGCGATTTTTACAACTGATGCTGGATTGATAGCTTTATTGTTAAGATATACTCCAAAATGTAAATGAGGGCCTGTGCTCATTCCTGTTGATCCTACATAAGCAATAATTTGACCTTGATTAACCCTTTGACCTGTTTTTATTTTGGCAAAACGACTTAAATGTGCATATAAAGTCGTGTATCCTCCTTCATGTTTTACTTGTACAACATTTCCATATCCCCCTTTTGTTCCAACAAAAATGATTGTTCCTTTTCCAGCACTTTTAACAGGTGTTCCAGTAGGTGCAGCATAATCTATACCAAGATGAGCACGGTAGCGTTTAAGTATAGGATGATATCTTGCAGTACTAAAAGGAGAGGAAATTCTTATATAATTAACAGGTTTTGTAAGCAAGAAATTATCCAATTCTCTGCCTTTACGATCGTAAAAAGTATCATTATAAAAGAAAACTTCTTGAATATTTTTGTTAATTTCTACTGTAGCCATTTTAATTGTAATATCGCCCCATAGCTTTCCCATACGTCTTTTTTGCTCATAATAAAGCGTTATTTCATCTCCTTTTTGGATATTTCTGAAATTAATTCCTTTAAAAGCTCGAACCATAGCGCGAGCTAAAGTACTACTTCCGCTTTCTTCGTAAACATCTTGATAGGCTGAATTTTTAATTGTTAAATATAATATTCTATTATCAATTTGATAGATAATTGGGGTAAAAGTTAATACATATTGATTATTTTCATTTTTGTAAATATGAATTTGTAAATCATCGCTTATTGGGATTAAAACTTGTTCTATATTGTTATTATCATCTTTTAAAATTTGATATCTTGTTTTGTAAAGTATATCAGAAGCAAGCTCTTGATCTTCTTTATCAAGTCCATAATAAAGTGATATTGGAATGGAATTTCGTTGTAAAAATTTTAGTAAAGTATCTCCATTATCCCAAGTTAATTCTTCAACACTTAATGCAGCAAAACTTTGGATAACAAATACAAATAAAAGTAGAATTTTTCTCATAAAAAACCTTGATTTTCGTAGAATTTTAAAAATTTAAAATCTATATTTTACTTTATTTTTCTTACAATTGCTTAACAAAAAAGGAATATAATTACATAAAATTATTTTTTAAAGGAGCAAAGTTTGCTTAGATTTATAGCATTTTTTTTAACATTAAATCTTACTTTATTTGCTGCAAATTTCAATTTAAAGCCTATTAAAACTGAGCTTTTAAAAGTAGATGATATTTATGGTTATATCAAAGATAGTTCAGAAATTCAAATCAGTTCTAGTGGAGTTGTACTGCAGCAATTTAAAAATTCTAAAAGTATTATCGCTAGAGTAAATGTGATTGCTAAAGAAAATGGCCTTGCAAAATTAGAATTTAGTGTTTTTTCAGATTTAAAGCAAAAAGCTTTACCTTTACCAAATGTTTTACCTCAAATTGGCGATGAGGTAATTTTAAATTTTCTTTATGATAGAGGGATGATTATCGCTCCAGATGAAAAAACTTATAATGATTTAGCATCAGATTTTCCTCAAATTTATTTTACTCATATAGATATTTTTGGAGCACAATTAATTAGAAGCTCTACCGTTGCTCCAAAACGTAGTGATTTTAGAAAATTTTGTGCAGATAATGCAGTAGGTATTTTAATTTTTGCTTTAGAAGATAAAGCTAAAATTATTGATTGTCAAAATTTCAATGAACTTTATGCAATTCCTATTAAAAAAGCATCTAGTGTACAAATTCCTTTTTATTCTCGTGTAGATGGTTATAGAACTAATTTTTTTGATTTTAATGCACAAAAAATAAATGATTATTACCAGTATTATAATGCTTTAATTGATTTTTCTAAGGTTTTAGCAGATTAATGAGAGAAGAATTTAAGCAATATTTTATCAAACTTTTAGGTAATGAAAATGCTTATTTTGATCAAATGCATAAAATTGCTTATAGTTATGATGCAACTAAAAATCATTATTTACCTGATGGTGTGCTTTTTCCAAAGAATGAAGAAGATATTTCTAATATTCTAAAATTTTGTAATGATAAGGGTATTATCATTGTCCCACGTGGTGCTGGAACAGGTATGAGTGGAGGTTCTTTGGCTGTTAATGGCGGTTTAATTTTGGCTTTTGAAAAGCATATGAATAAAATTTTAGAAATTGATCTAGATAATTTAGTTGCTATTGTTCAACCAGGTGTTATTAATATGCACTTACAAAAAGAAGTTGCCAAATATGGACTTTTTTATCCACCAGATCCTGCTAGTATGGAGCATTCAAGTTTGGGAGGTAATGTAAGTGAGAATGCTGGTGGAATGCGTGCAACAAAATATGGAATTACAAAAGATTATGTTTTAGCCCTAAGAGCAGTTTTGCCTAATGGAGAAATAATTTCTGCAGGTAAACGGACTGTAAAAGATGTTGCAGGTTATAACTTAGCTGGAATTTTAATTGCTAGCGAAGGTTCTTTGGCGGTTTTTAGTGAGTTAACATTAAAATTGATCGCTTTGCCTAAGTTTAAAAAGACAGCTATGGGAATTTTTTCAAGTGTAAAAAGTGCTATGAATGCTGTTTTTAAAACTTTAGCAAGTGGTGTTACTCCTACTTCAATGGAATTTTTAGATAATCTTAGTATTTTAGCGGTAGAACATAAATTTAATACAGGTTTGCCTATAAATGCTGGAGCGATTTTAATTGTTGAGGTGGATGGAAATCTTCAAGAATCTATTGATGAAGATTTAAAAATTATAAAACATTATTTTTTAGAAGAAAATGCAAGTGAATTTAAGATTGCCAAGAGTGAAAAAGAGGCTAAAGATATATGGTTTGCTAGGAGAAATTGCTCTCAAAGCATTGCTATGTATGGAAATTTAAAATTAAATGAAGATATCACTGTTCCAAGGTCAAAACTTCCTGATTTGTTAGAAGGAATTAATGAAATTTCAAAAAAATATGGTTTTAAAATCCCTTGTTTTGGTCATGCAGGTGATGGTAATGTCCATACTAATGTTATGATTAAAGATAAAAATGATCAAGATCAGGTTAAAAAAGGACATTTAGCCGTAGAAGAGATTTTTAAACTTACGATTAAATTAGGTGGGACTTTAAGTGGGGAGCATGGTATAGGAATTTCAAAGGCATCATTTATGAATTTGGCATTTTCTAATGCTGAAATGAATTTGATGAGAAATATAAAAAAGGCTTTTGATCCAAATAATATACTCAATCCTTTTAAAATGGGACTTTAGAGGAGTTAAATTTTGAAAAGATTTTTTAATATTTTACTTAGTATTCGTGATAAAGAAATTTTAAATTATGCTGCTGCTCTTAGTTTTTATACCATACTCTCTTTAATACCAATTTTATTTATATGTTTTTCTGTTTTTACTCAAATTTCAAGTTTTAAAATATATTATGAAAAAGCTAAACGTGTTATTTTTGCTTTTTTAATCCCTGCTCAGCAGGATATCGTAGCTACTTATTTGGATACTTTTTTAAAAAATAGTGTTAATTTGGGTATAGTAGGTCTTATAGCAATGACTTTTACTTCTTTAGCCTTCTTTTCCGGTTATGATTTTGTTATTAATCGTATAACTAAAAGCGAACCAAAAGGAATTTGGCAAAGTATTAGTTCTTATTGGACTTTATTAACTCTCATTCCTTTAGGGCTTGGACTTAGTTTTTATATTTCTGGTTTTATTCAGCAAACTTTGGATAATTATAAAATAGGATTTAATTTTTTTGAAATTTTACCTTTTGTAATTGTTTGGGGTTTATTTTTTATATCTTATTCAAGTTCTGTTCATAAAAGTTCTTTGAAAAGTTTATTTATTGTATCTTTTAGTGCGAGTGCTATTTGGTATATTGGAAAGAATTTATTTGTTTATTATGTGGTTTATAATAAAACTTATGCAAGTGTTTATGGATCATTTTCTACTATACTTTTTTTCTTTATTTGGATTTATATTTCTTGGATTATTTATCTTTTTGGACTTAAGATTTATTTCTTTTTAAATCATAATGATAATGAAGGGAAGAAGATTAGAAAAAATACAAAAAAGAGCTAATAATTTAAAACGAATCGATAAAAGCGAAGCTATAATATAGCTTATAAAGATCCAAAGTGGAATTTGAACATTGCTTGCATACAATTTAAAATCAAAAAATTCTTTTAATACAGCATCAAATATATTACCAAAGTTAATAAAATGTAAAACTAGAGTCAAAGGATAAAATATTACAAAAATAGCACTTAAAAATATAGATAGAAATTGTTGAAAGCTAATTAATGGAAAAAAATAAATAACAGGTAAAGTCATAGCAAGGAAAGTCCATATATTTAAGAAAAGCACATTAAAAAAAGTATTAAAAGATTTTGAAAAATGGTGTAAATATAAAAAAATATAAAAAACTCCCATAATAGAAAATAAGAATCCTATGCTAAATAAAAGTTTAGGAAAGCAACAAATGCAAATAAAAACGCTTGTAAAAAGTGTAATAAAATTAAGAACTTTAATATTTTTACAAATAAGATAAAATCCAAAAATGGCCATAACTAGAGAACGTATATAAGAAGGAACAAGGCCAATAAGACAAGTGTATAAAAAAAGTAAAATAAAAATTAAAATACTTAAATCAAAGCGCAAATTTCTATAGGGGAAATATTTTTTTTGAAAAAAGCTATAAATTGGAGCTATAATAAAAAATATTAAACTAAAAATAAGACCAATATGATATCCACTAATGGCTATTAAATGAGCAATTCCATAATGATTGACATCATTTCTTAGATCTTTAGATATAGGCAATGCAAAAAATAACGCACCATAAAATTCACGAATTTTTTCATTTTTATGTTGATTTAAAAAATAAGAAATAACAGCGTTATTCTCTTTTATTCCCAATTTTTCAAGATCGTAACTAGGTGCATAAAAAATTTGGCTAAGATAATCTTTAAAATTAATATTTTCGGTAATGATTTTTAAATTTAAAAGTTGGTTATTGCTTAAATTTAAATCTTTAAAGCTTGTTGTATAAAAAACAAAATCTTTTGTTTGTATTTTTAAAATCCAATATTTTTTATTCTTTTTATTATATTTTATATAATTTTGCAAGAGAATAGCATTTTCTATAAAATAGTGTTTATTTTTTTTAAACAATGAAAAATTGTAGTATTGTAAAATTATATTAAAAATAAAAATGATGATTCCAAATAAAAATATATAGCGAAATTCTTTAAAATTATTAAAAAAAGAATTTCGACAAAGCATTATTTTTTAGAAAATTTAGTCAAATAAAACCAAATAATTCCAACTAATATCAGTAAAAAAAGAGGAGCAATATAAGGATATTCCCCTAATTGGGTAAAGATTTTTTCAATAATATGGCCAAAAATATAAGCTGCTAAACCTAAGATAATCGACCAGATTAAACTCGCAAAAGCGTTAATGAGTGAAAATTTTACAAAATTGTATTTTGCTATTCCAGCTGCTATAGGTATGAAAGTTTTTAATCCGTAAATAAATTTTTGTACGATAAGTAAAATAATACCATATTGTTTAATTTTCATTGTTGCTAATGCGAGTTTTCGTCGATGATTTTTAAAATAGGGCATTATATCTTTTTTATAATATTTTCCAAGTATAAATAATAAAGTAGATCCTAAGGTATTTCCAAAAAAAGCTAAAAAAATACATAAGCTAATTTCCATTTTTCCTTGAGAACAAAGTATTCCAGCGGCTAAAATTCCAACCATACCACCGCCTAAAGAATAAAAAAATAGGACTATATAACCATATTGAATTAAGGTATTAACCATATCTTGCACTATAAGTCCTTATCTAGCATATTCTATAGATCTTAATTCCCGTATGACATTAACTTTAATTTCTCCAGGATATTGCATTTTTTCTTGAATTTCATTAGCAATTTCTTTGGCTAATAGAACACTTTCATCATCATTAATTAATCTCGCATTAGCAATGACGCGAATTTCTCTACCTGCATTAATAGCATAAGCATTTTTAATTCCTTCTTTGCTTTTAGCAATATCTTCTAATTCTGTTACTCTTTTTAGGAAAGCTTCTAAAACTTCTCGTCTTGCACCTGGTCTTGCTGCGCTTAAAGTATCAGCAGCACATACAGCAGCAGCTTCAATACTTGTTGCTTCTTCATGTCCATGATGAGCATAAATAGCATTAATTACAGCAGGGTGTTCTTGATAACGTTTGCAAAGTTCACCACCTAAATCAACATGTGAGCCTTCATAATCATGTGTTAAAGCCTTTCCAATATCATGTAAAATTCCAGCTCTTCTAGCTAAATTTTCATCACCCCCGCATTCAGCTGCAATGATTCCTGCTAGGTGAGCTACTTCTAAAGAATGTGCCAAGGCATTTTGCCCATAACTTGCACGATATTTGAGTTTGCCAATTAATTTAACAATTTCTGGATGAACTTTACTTAGGCCCAAATCCATAACTATAGTTTGACCTTCTTCTAAAATAGCGTTATCAAATTCTTGACATACCTTATCATAAACCTCTTCTATGCGCGCAGGTTGAATTCTTCCATCTTGGACAAGCAATTCTATTACCTTTGTTGCAATTGCACGACGATAAAGATTAAAACAACTTACTATAATGGCTCCTGGTGTATCATCGATAATAATATCAACTCCTAAAACCATTTCTAAAGTTTTTACATTGCGTCCTTCTTTGCCTATAATACGCCCTTTTAACTCATCACTTTTAATATTAATCACATTAATAAGTCTTTCAGCGGCGAATTCTCCTGCAAAACGAGAAGTTGCTTGAGCTAGGATATAATTAGCTCTTCGCTTAGCCTCATTTTTAGCTTCTTCTTCGTATTTTCTCACTATATGTGCGATTTGACTTCTTGAGGTTTCTTCAACTTTTTTTAAAATAATTTCACGTGCTTCATCTTGAGTTAATCCAGCAGAGCATTCTAAAATATTAAGTAGATTATGAAGTTTTGATTCATATTGAGCTTTTACTTTTTCAGCATCTAAATACAAATCTTGAATTTGTCTTTTAGTATGAGTGAGTTTTTCTTCATTTTCTTTGTTTTTTTCTTCTTGAATTTGAAGTTTTTGTTCTTTTTTAGATAACTCATCAAATTTATGATTATAATCTCTTTGAATTTTGTGAATTTTATCTTCATATTTTTTCTTTGCCTCAAGTTCTGCATTAAGTATAGAATTTTTAGCATCTTTAAGAGTAAGCTCAGCTTCGTGTTCTATAGCTCTTGCCCTTGCTTTAGCTTGCTCAACAAAAATTTCATATTTAGCATCGTTGATTTTTTTAACAATTAGGTATCCTATTGCGATGCCTATTATAGCGGATACAAATGCGATTATTAACTCTATCATTTTTGTTTTCTTTCCTGTAATATTTTCTATAAGGATTGATATAAAATTCACCCATAATATCATGATTTTGAGTGATTTTTTTCTCACTCAAAGCATGAATACTTTGAGTAAAAATTATATTAGGTTTATAATGTAAATTTGCAAAAAATCTATCATAAAAACCTTGCCCATGTCCTATTCTTTTTAAATTCTTATCTATTCCAATAACTGGGACAATAGCTAGATCAATTTTAGTCTCTAAAAAGGAATTCATAGGCTCTAATATTCCAAACCTTTTTTTAATAAAAGGTAGCCTTAATTTTACAATTTTTAAACTTTTATCTTGCATAAATGGAACAAAAAGTATACATTTTTTACTGAGTAAATGACGAAATTTAACCAAATTAGGTTCATAGGCTAAAGGAATAAAAATAAGAATTTTCTTTGCTTTTAATTTTTTAATAATATAAAAGCATTCTTTAAATATTTGAAAATCTTGTTTAAAATGTAAATTTGGATATTTTTTTAATTTAGTTTTTTGTAAAGCTCTAAAATGGATTTTTTGCATCACATGCCTTTTTAAAAACTTATTATCTTAGTTGTGTTATAATTTTACCATTTTTTAAATGAGAATAAGGAAATAATAGACTATGAAAAAAATATTTTTATTAACTTTAATAATTTGTTTTTTTATAGCTTGTAGCAATGATAAACAAGGAAATAAAGATGAAAATACAAGTTCAAATATAGAGGCAAGTTTAGAACAAGGAGAAGATTTAAATTTTGATATTCATCTTATCAATGGGACTTCGATTTTAGTTGAAAAAAATAATAAAAAAATTACTTTTGATACTGATAAAGCGACTTTATTTGTTTTTTTTACCACTTGGTGCACTCCTTGTCTTGCAGAAATTCCTTCTTTAAATAATCTTCAAAATA
Source organism: Campylobacter sp. RM10537 (assembly GCF_022369435.1). Classification (NCBI taxonomy): domain Bacteria; kingdom Pseudomonadati; phylum Campylobacterota; class Epsilonproteobacteria; order Campylobacterales; family Campylobacteraceae; genus Campylobacter; species Campylobacter molothri. The sequence goes on from NZ_CP059597.1 coordinate 333,907, forward strand.
AATATAAAGATGAAGTTAATATTATAGGTGTTTTATTAGAAGATAAAGGTGATGAAGATATTAAAGCCTTTAAAGATAAACATAAGATTATATATGAAATAGCTAATGGAGAAAATAATTATCTTTTAGCAAAATCATTAGGCGGTGTTAATGGAATTCCTACTATGTTTTTATATGATAAATATTCTAAATTAGTTAATGAGTATTTAGGTCTTATTCCTCAAGAGATGCTAGAAATTGATATTCAAAAGGCTATATTCTAATGTTTGATTTTATAAAGAAAGGACTTACAAAAACTCTTGAAGGGATTATTGGTGTTAAGGGTGATAATAAGAAGATAACTAAAGAATTACTTGAGGAAATTTTATTAGAATCTGATGTAAGCTATGAAATTGTTGAGGAAATTATTTATTACTTGCCGCCTAGTAATGACGTTAAAAAAGAAGATTTAAAACGTGTTATGAGTTCTTATTTTCTTTACGATAAGCCTGAAATTTTAGATTCTAAACCTTTTGTAGAATTGATTTTAGGGGTTAATGGAGCAGGAAAAACAACAACTATTGCTAAACTTGCCTATCTTTATAAAAATAGACAAAAAAAAATAATATTAGGCGCTTGTGATACTTTTAGAGCAGGTGCCATTGAACAATTGCGTCTTTGGTCTGAAAAAATTGGGGTAGATATTGTACTTACAAGTCAAGGACACGATCCTTCAGCAGTCGCATTTGATACAATTAGTAAAGCAAAGGCTAAAAATTTTGATCAGGTTATTATAGATACCGCTGGTCGTTTACAAAATCAAAAAAATTTAGCTAATGAACTTGAAAAGATTGTGAGAATTTCAAATAAAGCTTTAGAGGGAGCTCCACATAGAAAAATTTTAGTTCTTGATGGTACTCAAGGTAATGCAGGAATTTTACAAGCTAAGGCTTTTAATGAAATTATTAAACTTGATGGAGTGATTATTACTAAATTGGATGGTACAGCTAAGGGTGGATCACTTTTAGGTATAGCAAGAGAGCTTGAGCTTCCTATTTTATATATAGGAGTGGGTGAAAAAATGGAAGATTTGATTGAATTTAATCCAGATAATTTTTTAGATATTTTATTAGAGGGCGTTTTTGAGTAAATGGCTAAAAATAAAGTGCTTTTTGAATGTCAAGCTTGCGGAAATCAACAAAGTAAATGGTTGGGAAAATGTCCAGAATGTGGATCTTGGGATAGTTTTGTAGAATTAAAATCAGAACAAATTCAAGTTTTAAGAGAAATTGCTAAAACAAGTTCAAAATCTAGTGAAGCTGTGTGTATTGAAGATGTAGAGCTTGAATATTTTTCAAGATCAAGCACAGGAGATGACGAGCTCGATTTGGTTTTGGGTGGAGGATTAGTTGAGGGTTCTTTAATTCTTATTGGTGGAAGTCCTGGTGTAGGTAAATCAACTCTTTTATTAAAAATTGCTTCAAATTTAGCCAAAAGAGGTAAAAAAGTTCTTTATGTTAGCGGAGAAGAAAGTAAGGCGCAAATTAAATTAAGAGCAGATAGACTTGAAGCAAATACATCTGATTTATTTTTATTAACTGAATTATGCCTTGAAAATATTTTAGAGGAATTACATAAAAAAGATTATGAAATTTTAATTATTGATTCCATACAAACTTTATATTCTAATAAAATTTCTTCCGCAGCCGGAAGTATTACTCAAGTACGCGAGATTACTTTCGAGCTTATGAGGGTAAGCAAAGCTTTTAATATAAGCACTTTTATTATAGGACATATTACCAAAGAAGGAGCTATAGCAGGTCCTAGGGTGTTAGAGCATATGGTAGATGTGGTTCTTTATTTTGAAGGAGATGCAACAAAAGAAATTAGACTTTTAAGAGGTTTTAAAAATCGTTTTGGTGGGACAAGCGAAGTAGGAATTTTTGAAATGACTCCTAAAGGTTTAATAAGTGCTAAAAATTTAGCTAATCGTTTTTTTACTCGAGGAAAGGCTATTTCAGGAAGTGCCTTAGGTGTAGTGATGGAGGGTTCTCGTGCTTTGGTTTTAGAGGTGCAAGCTTTGGTTTGCGAAAGCGCTTATCCAAAACGTAGTGCTACAGGTTATGAAAAAAACCGTCTTGATATGCTTTTAGCATTACTTGAAAGAAAACTTGAAATTCCATTAGGGCATTATGATGTATTTGTGAATATTAGCGGTGGAGTTAAAGTGAATGAAACTGCAGCTGATTTGGCTGTAGTAGCGGCTATAATTTCAAGTTTTAAAAACCGTCCTTTAAGTAAAGATAGTGTTTTTATTGGAGAGCTTAGTTTAAATGGTGAAATTAGAGAGGTTTTTAGTCTTGATATTCGTTTAAAAGAAGCCAAAATGCAAAAATTTAAAAATGCTATTATTCCTTCAAAACCTATTGAAGATGTGGGTTTAAAATGTTTTGTGGCTAAAGAACTTAGTCAAGTTTTAGAATGGATGTGAGATATTTCATTGATATAAAAATCAAAATTAAGAAATATAAAATAAAAGTACTTAAATCAATAAAATTTTGATCCATTGATATAAAAGAATAGATTTTTGCAAAAGCTTAAAAATATAGCTACTAGAAGTTTTTGTAGATAAAAATCATAATAGTATTAAAGAAAAGTCAATATAAATGAAGAGGTAAAATGATTTTTTAGTAAAAGAGCTTTGGGACATTTTTATAAAAGCATCTTTTTGTTTAGTTTTTAAATTTAGGTTAACAAATTTTTAAATATAGGTAAAGTAAAATAATCTCATTTATTAAGTAATATTTTAGAACTAAATAAAAATATAGAGCTAATTATGAGATATGATATTTATAATATAAGATTTGTACTTAATGATAAAGCAGATTATACAGTATATTTAAAAGTTTTAAATGAAATTAAGAAAGAATGGAGATTTTAAGACACATGAAATATAGAATTAGATAATCTAATAATAGTTCTAAAGCACATGATTTATAGTAAAATTAATAGTTTTTTGCTCATTATTTTAATAAAATTTTAGTTTTTAATTCTTAGCGATGAAAGGAAAATGATATAGAATTTGGTTTAATTTATTTTTTTATCTTAAAAAAATCTTAAAAAATAAAAATCTGAATTATTTATTTTAAGCTTTCATAATATTTAAAAAAAGAATTTAAAATTTTAATTTGAAGTGGTGGATTTAGCAGGACTCGAACCTGCGACCAACCGGTTATGAGCCGGTTGCTCTAACCAACTGAGCTATAAATCCATTTTAAAAGCGAGAATTATAACTTATTTTTGCTTAAAAATATTTTATTTATCTATCCAAAAATATCTGAATGTAATAAGATGTTGCAGTATTCCAAAAAAAATCATAAAAATAGTAAAAGAGCTTCCGCCATAACTAAAAAAAGGTAAGGGAATTCCAACAACTGGAGCAAAACCTATAGTCATGGAAATATTTACTGCAACATAAATAAAAATAAACAAGGCGACGCAATTAACCACTACTCGGGTAAAATAATCATTTTTAAGCTTATTGTTAAGACTTAAAAGATGAAAAATAAGTAAAACATATAATAAGATTAAAACCAATCCACCTAAAAATCCAAATCTCTCCACTAAATAGGCAAAAATAAAATCACTTGTAGATATAGGTAAAAAATTAAAATGTGTTTGAGTAGCTTCATCTTCTGATTTACCAGTAAGCCCCCCATTACCTATGGCTATCATTGATTGGGCAACTTGATAGCTTGGTTTTTCTGCTATAAAATCATGAATTCTTTGTTTTTGGTAAGGTTTTAAAAAATGTGTATAGATTATAGGTGAGCTAATACCTATAGCTATAATAATACTTAACCAAATTTTGTAATGAACTCCTATAATAAAAAGCACTCCAAAGCCGACAATTAATAGTACAGTCGCACTTCCTAAATCTGGTTCTTTTGCTATCAATAAAAAAGGTAAAATAATAAAAAAACTAATTTTTAAAAATTCTTTGAGTCTGTAGCCATTATGTGGTGGTGGATTTTGATAAATTAAATAAGCAAGCATTAGAATAAAACTTGGTTTAAAAATTTCTGAAGGTTGTATTGTAAATTGCGTAAAAGGAATCTCTAGCCATCTTTTTGCCCCTAATTTTTCAACTCCAAAAATATCAACACTTAAAAGTAAAAAAATATTTATAAAATAGGCTATAGGAATAAGCCAAATTAGCTTTCGAATAGGAATAAAGAAAAAAATAAAAAAAGCAAGTGTGCCAACACAAGTATAAACGAATTGTTTTTCTGCTAGTAAAGCATGGGCCTCAAAAATTAAAAAAAAGGAAAGAAGTATAATAGGTGTGAATAATATAGGCTGCATATAATCAAAATGTGTTAATATTCTTCTATCCAGTATAAACAAAATTTGCCTTTTTAAATTATAATATTAAAAATGAGAATTATAAGATAAGATTTTAAATTTAATGAGATAATTTTAGGAAAAATGCAAACTTTTTTAGTAGATGAAAATTTAAGATTGGATATTTTTTTAGCAAAAATATTAAAACAAAGTCGTAATCAAGTAGCATCGCTTATAGAAAAAAAATGCGTTAAAGTTAATGATAAAATTCAAAATAAAAATTCATTTAAATTAAAAATTGGTGATGAAATTTCTGTAGAATTTCCTCCTTTAGAATGTAAAGAAAAATCGTCTTTTGATATTAATTTTGATATAGAAATTTTGTATGAAGATGATGATTTACTTATCTTAAATAAACCTCCAAATTTAGTAGTGCATGGAGCAAATAGCGTTAAAAGTTTGACTTTAGTAGACTGGTTGCTTGCAAAAAATTATACTTTATCTAATTTGGGTGGAGAAATTCGAGCAGGACTTGTTCATAGGCTAGATAAAGATACAAGTGGCGCTATACTTATAGCTAAAAACAATTTTACACATCAAAAACTTAGTGAACAATTAAGCGATAAAACAATGGGAAGAATTTATTTAGCATTAATTGATTTGTCACTAAAAGAAGATAAAATTATAATCGAAAAATCTTTGGCTAGATCTCAAACAAATGCTATCAAAAAAATAGCAGTAAGTGATAAGACCAAAGGGAGTAAATATGCTAAAAGTGCTTTTATTAATTTGATGAGCAATGGGGATATTAATTTAATAGCAGCTAAACTTTTTACAGGTAGAACACATCAAATAAGAGCACATTTAGCAAGCATAAATCGTCATATTTTAGGTGATAAACTGTATGGTTATAGAGGAAAATATGAAGGTAGGGTGATGCTTCATGCTTATTTTTTATATTTTACTCATCCTAAAAAAAAGAAAACTATTTTTATTAAAGCTCCCTTAATGGGAGATTTTAAAGAAATTTTAAAGAATAAATTTATTTTAGGAGAGATTGATGAAAAAATTTCACTTGAGTCTTTGCTTAAGCATTTTAATTCTTTTATTTAACGCTTGTAGTGTTTCACAGGTTTCAAATACTGAATCTAGTAAAGAAGTATTGATTAATGAAAGTTTACCTAAGATGGACAATATTAAAACTCTTAGCGATATGAGTAATATAGCTTTTGAATGGGAACCTTTGTATGATGATAATATACAAGGTTTTTATTTATATCGTTGTAGTGATGAAGATGCTCAATTTAAGCTCATAGCAACTATCAAAGACAAATTTCAAACTCATTATGTAGATACCAATCTTAAGCCTAATACAAAATATTATTATAAAATGAGAAGTTTTGATAATCAAGGACATCCTTCAGAAGATGGAAAAATTTTTGAAGTAAGCACTATGCCAAGACTTGAGGCTATTCCTTATGTTCAAGCTATAACTAATTTACCAAATCGTATTAAATTAATTTGGCGTCCTCATCCTGATTTGAGGGTAAATTCTTATATTATTGAAAGATCAAAAAGCAATGAAGACAATTTTAAAAAAATAGCCGAGGTTCAAAATCGTTTAAGTGCAGAGTACATAGATAAAGATCTAAAACCAAATGAAAATTTTAATTATCAAATTATTGCTGTAAGTTTTGATGGAATTAAAAGCGAACCAAGTCAAGTATTGAATTCCACAAGTAAAGCTTTGCCACCAGAGGTGCAGAATTTAAATGCTAGTTCAGATGCTTCTAATAAAATAATTTTAACATGGGATGCGCCTAATTATAAAGATTTTTCTTATTATAAAGTTTATTCTACAAGTTCAAGTTTTCTTCCTTATACTCTTATTGCTAAAACAGATAAAAATTCTTATGAAGATTTGGTTGAGGGTTCAGATAAAACTAAATATTATAAAGTAACCATGGTTGATGTAGATGGATTAGAAGGTCCTATGCCAAAAAATGGAGTTGAAGGAAAAACTTTAGGCATTCCTTCTTCGCCAAGTATTATTTTAGCTCAAAGTACACCAGAAGGAATTAATCTTGAATGGGTTGATGGGGATTCTAGGGCTGTAGAATATGAAGTTAGGCGTTATGGTGGAGAGCAAAATGCTATTTTTAAAGGTATTAAAGAGAAAAAATTAAAAGATATCAAGGCCTTGCCAGGGGTAGAATATAGCTATGAAGTTATTGCAATTGATTCTGCTGGATTGCGTTCAGAACCTTCAAAAAGAGTTAAGGCGGCGCAGTAGTGCCAAATTTTAAAGTTAAAAAAATTAAAGAATTGATTCTACCTTTTAAAAAAGATGAGGTAGAATTAGAGTGGATGGCTGAAAATAATAATGTTATTTTAATATATACTAAAGTAAATGAAGAAAGTTTCTTTTTGCAAATTAAAAAAGAAGAAAATTATTTTATTATTAAGGGTGATAAGCATACTAAACCTTCTAAAATAGCTTATTTGCAAAAATCTTTACAAGTTTTTAAGGACTATTTTTGCAATAGTGAAGATATTGTTAGTGAGGCTTTTGCATTTAAACATAATGCATTAATTGAAAAAACTTCTTTAATTGCGTTTGACTTTGATCAGCTATTATCAAAGATTAAAGGAAGAATTTATATTGAGATAGGTTTTGGATCAGGTAGACATTTACTTTATCAAGCTCAAAATAATCCAGATGTTTTAATAATAGGGGTTGAAATTTATAATCCAGCTATTACTCAAGTGGCTAAATTAGCTAAGAGTCAAAATTTAAGTAATATTATATTAATACAAAGTGATGCTAGGCTTTTGCTTAGCGCACTTAAGTCAAATTCTGTGGAAAAAATTTTTTTACATTTTCCAGTCCCTTGGGATAAAAAACCACATAGACGAGTTATTGCAAAAAATTTTTGTTTAGAATGCGCTAGAGTTTTAGGAAAAAATGGGAGATTTGAACTTAGAACGGATAGTTATGAATATTTTGATTTTACGCTCAAACAATTTTTAAATTTCAACACTCCAAAATTTAGCCTTAAAAAAAATGAAAAACTTGAAATTTCTAGTAAATATGAGGATAGATGGAAAAGACAAAATAAAGATATTTTTGATCTTTGGGTATGGAATTTAGATAGAGTTTGTAGTGAATCAAATTTAGATGATTTTAATTTTTCTGATATTACATTTGATACAAACGATTTAATTTTTTTGGAGAAAAATTTTAAAAATTTTACCCTAAAAGGAGATGATTATTTTTTACATTTTGAAAATTTGTATCAAGCAAAGCGAGGCTTGATTTTTAAAATAGCTTTTGGTGCTTTTAATAAACCTGAACATTGTTATATTTGTGTAAATAATAAAATAGAATTTTTATTCAAAAAGCCTTTTAAGATTAAAGAGAATTTAAAGGCAATGGAAAAATTAAAAAAGGTGCTTAAATTTCATTTTGATATTGCTTGATTTTCTTGAAATTTAAGCAAAAACAAAGCATAATTAAAAAATTTGAAAATTGAAGAGGAATAAAAATGCCCAATTTAATTCAAGCAAATAAACTTTCTTTAGGCTATGATGAATTGGTTATTAAAGAAGCGAGTTTTACTTTTAAGGATGATGATTTTGTTTTTATTACAGGAAAAAGTGGAAGTGGAAAAAGTACACTTTTAAAATCTTTTTATGGAGATTTAGAACTTCTTTCAGGACAACTTCAAGTTTGTGGTTCTTCGATGAAAAAAATTGGAAATTTGGATCTTTTAAAATTACGCCAGAGAATAGGTATTATTTTTCAAGATTATAGACTTATACAAGAATATACAGTTGAAAAAAATGTTATGCTTCCTTTAATGATTAAAGGGTATAGTAAAAAAGTTTGTCAAGATCAAGCAAATAAACTTTTAAAACATGTTAATTTAACTTTTAAAGCTGACAAATTGCCCAATCAATTAAGTGGGGGTGAACAACAACGCGTAGCTATGGCTAGAGCTTTAGCACACAATCCTAAACTTTTATTGTGCGATGAGCCTACGGGAAATTTGGATGAATATTCTTCGGATATTATTTGGACACTTTTAAAATCAGCTAGAGAACTTTTAGGAACTTGTGTAGTTGTAGTTACTCATAGAATACCAGTTAATTTGAGATTAAATTATCGTCGGTTTAACATAGAGAATGGAACAATGAATGAAATTTTTTAGAACGCATTTATCTTTAATTTTACCTTTGCTTTTTATGATGTTTGCATTTGAATTTATTTTGCTTACCAATTCAACTCTAAAATACTATGAAGAATTAGCAAATAAAGATTATAACATTATAGTTGTAAGCTCTAATGAGCTTGATAAAAATATTATTAAAACCAAAATTTCCTCTTTTTCTAGTTTGGAAATTTTAGATCCAAAAAATTTAATTGAACGTTTAAAAAATGATATTTCAGATAAAAATTTAAAAGCATTAAAAAATTCTTTGCCTAAATTTTATAGCATAAAACTAAATCATTTACCTACTCAAAATGAACTTGATGTGATTAAAAATCAACTTTTAAGTATTTCAGGTATTACTAAGATTGAAACTTTTGCTAAAACGCATGATAAGGTTTATTCTTTACTCGTTTTAATGAAATTTGTATTTTGGTTATTTTTAATTATTATTATTGTTCTTTCTTTTGTTTTATTTTTAAAACAGATGAGAATTTGGCTTTTTGAACATACAGAACGTGTAGAAATTATGTGTCTTTTTGGAGCACCATTTTGGTTTAGATCTTTTATGCTTTATAAGATTGTATTTATGGATTGTTTGATCGCTTTTGTTATTTTATTAATATTTTTTACTCAAATTTATGATCTTGAAATTATTCAAAATCATTTAAAAGCTGTGGATATTATATTGCCTCCAATTAATTTTGTTTTACAGCTTAGTCTGATTTTCTTAGCTACTTTATTTGCATGTTTATTATTTGTAAATTCTGTGATGTTTAGGGTTAAAAAATGATAAAAAAGATTTTTTTTATCATTTTGTTTCTTTTTTTAGCTTATGCGCAAATTTATGCAAATGCTTTAAATGAGAAAGCAAAAAATTTAGAAGAAAATAAACGCATACAACAGCAATTAAATAAAAAACTTGAAGATTTAGCAAGCGATATATTAAATGGAGAAAAAACTTTAAAAGATTTAAGTTTTCAAATTCAAACACTTAATTCTCAAACTGCAAAACTTGAAGAAAGCGCAAAAGCCCAATATAAAGAGCTTAATTTGCTGACAACTCAAAATGGTGATCTTTTAAAAAGTAGAGCGAGCATGGAGGGAAAATTAATTGCTTTAATGGCAAAAGATTTTGCTTATGATTTACCCATACCTCAAGGTTATGTTGAAGGTAAAGAAAGTTTTATAGCTTTTGAAATTTTAGGAAAATTAGATAAAGTTTTAAGTAATGAGATTTTTAAACTTTCTAAAGATTATGAAGATGTTAGCAAATTAATTGATGATAAACAAGCACAAATTCAAAAAATTAATGATAATTTAAAAGTTTATAATGCACAAATTGTCAAACTTCAAGATTTAAGAAAAAAGCAAGTTGATGAAATTAATAGGCAAAAAACAGATCGTGCGATTTATGTTAAAAAACTTGAAGATTTACAAGCTCAACAAGATGAATTAAGAAAAACTCTTGATCAATTAAGAATAATACAAAGAAAACAAGCAGAAAAAGAACAAGAAAAATCATCGATTGACAATTCAAAAATTGCGAATAATGATCAAAAAATTCGTCAACTTGGTTCAAGTTATCAAGGTGGTGCAATCAAACGCTACACAGGAAAAAAAACGATAGCGCCTTTGGATTCTTTTACTGTTAAGCAAAAATTTGGAAATTATATCGATCCAATCTATAATATTAAAATTTTTAACGAAAGTGTTGTTTTAAAAAGCAAAAAATCTGATGCTGTGGTTAAAAATGTTTTAAACGGTAAAGTGGTTTTTGCAAAAGATACAAGTATGTTGGCACGTGTTGTTATTGTAGAGCATGATGATGGAATTCATACGATTTATGCACATCTTGATAAAATAGCTCCAAATATTAAAGTAGGAAAAAATATTAAAAAAGGCGCCATAGTGGGTAGAATTAAAAATGATTTAACTTTTGAGGTTACTCAAAAAAATTTTCATATCAATCCTTTAGAATTAATCAGCCTAAATTAGCTTATTTTAATTCACTTTAAACTATAATTTCACGGATTAAGGAGAGATTATGCAGGATAAAAAAAGAGTTTTAGTAAAATTTTCAGGCGAAGCTTTAGCTGGAGAGAATGGCTTTGGAATTGAAAATTCTATCTTAAAATTTATCGCCAATGAGATTAAAGAATTAGTAAAAAATGATATAGAAGTAGGTATAGTAATAGGTGGTGGAAATATTATTAGAGGTGTTTCTGTAGCTAAAGGAGGACTCATTAAGCGTACTAGTGGAGATCATATGGGTATGCTTGCTACTGTAATCAATGCTATTGCAATTCAAGAAGCTCTTGAGAGTTCTGGACTTGATGTTAGGGTTCAAAGTGCAATACAAATGGAAGCATTTTGTGAAACTTATATTATGAGAAGAGCTCATAGACATTTAGAAAAAGGTCGAGTAGTTATTTTTGCTGCTGGAACTGGAAATCCTTATTTTACAACAGATACTACGGCTATTTTAAGAGCTGTGGAAATTAATGCACATATGGTTATAAAAGCAACAAAAGTTAATGGTGTTTATGATAAAGATCCAAATAAATTTAATGATGCAGTATTTTTGCAAACTTTAACTTATGATGAAGCTATGCAGGATAATATTAAAGTTATGGATGATACAGCTATTGCTCTAGCTAAAGATAATTCTTTACCAATAGTAGTTTGCAATATGTTTGAAGAAGGCAATTTGTTAAAAATTATACAGGGTGATACAAGTCTTTGTTCCATAGTTAAAAATCAATAAAAGGAGAAAATAAATGGATTGTAGAATAGAAGAGATAGCAGCAAAAGCTTTAAGAAAAATGGGAGATGATCGCTATCGTTTGTCTTTAGTGGTAGCAAAAAGAGCAGAGCAATTAGCTGATGGAGCCACACCTTTAGTTGATATTGATAAAAATAAATTAAAATTTGCTGATATTGCTTTATTTGAAATAGCAGAAGATAAAATTACTTTAGAGGGTTTAGGTGAGACCGATCGATGAGGATTTATTATTAGAAAAACTCATTGATGATGTTAAAAATTGCAAGGATTTAACAAGAGCAAAAGAGCTTCTTTTTTGCATTTGTGAAAGCGATTCTACTTTAGAGAAAGCAGTAGAATATTGTATATTTTATCATGAAGGACAGACGAGAAAAAGCGGCGAACCTTATGCTATACATCCTATTTTAGTAGCTACCTTAGTAGGGTTTTTAAGTGATAATAAAGCTGCTATTTTGGCTGCTCTTTTGCATGATGTTATTGAAGATACAGAATGTACAGAAGAAGAACTAAATAAAGCCTTTGGACATGATGTTTTAAAATTAGTTTTAGGATTAACTAAAATAATAGAAATTAGAGAAGATAATCTCATTTCTTCTAAATCAAAAAAAAATTTAACTAAATCTGCTTTAACATTTAGAAATATGCTTTTGGCCAGTACTCAAGACGTAGGTGTTTTAATTGTTAAGCTTTGTGATAGATTACATAATATGTTAACCTTAGATGCCTTAAGAGAAGATAAACAAAAAAGAATTAGTGAAGAAACTTTGGTTGTTTATGCTCCTATAGCTCATAGACTGGGTATTTCTAGTATTAAAAATTATTTAGAGGATCTAAGTTTTAAATATTTGATGCCTGATGAATATAATATAATAGATAATTATATAAATTCTAATGATCAGCAAATGCAATTAGGACTTAATGAATTCATTTCAAAAATAGAAATTTTATTTTTAAGCAATGGTTTTAGGCAAGGAAGTTTTAAAATTCAAAAGCGTATTAAGCATAGCTATTCTATTTATCTTAAAATGCAAAGAAAAGGCATAGGTATAGAAGAAGTGCTTGATTTATTAGGTGTAAGAATTTTAGTTGAAAAGGTAAGCGATTGTTATTTAGCTTTGGGAATTTTGCATACAAATTTTAATCCTTTAATTTCCCGTTTTAAAGATTATATAGCTTTACCAAAACAGAATGGATATCAAACGATACATACAACACTTTTTGATACAAAAAATATTATTGAAGCACAAATTAGAACTTTTGATATGCATAAAATCGCAGAATTTGGAATCGCTGCTCATTGGAAATATAAAGAAGATGGTAGTGTTGTTGCACCAAATTTAGATTGGTTGACCGATATTTCAATACAAAGTGCCAATAATCCTCAAAATGCTGAAGATTATAATGCTATTGAGCTTTATGAATATGCTAAAGATAGCCTTTATGTAGAAGATATAGCTGTATATTCTCCAAAAGGAGAAATTTTTACTTTACCTAGAGGCGCTACAGTTCTTGATTTTGCCTATGAAGTGCATACTAAAATTGGACTTCATGCAAAAAGTGCTTATGTTAATCGCATTAGAGTTCCTTTACTTACAGAATTAAAAAACGGAGATATTGTTCGCGTTGTTACTAGCGAAGATAAATTTTATCGTTGTTCTTGGATTGATAGTGTTAAAACAGGAAAAGCAAAAGCTAGTATTAGAGAATTTTGTAAGCAAAAAATAAGAGAAATTAATCTTGCAAGCGCTATTAATATGCTTAGTTTTGTTTTTAGTGTAGATAAAAATAAAATAGAAGCTTGGATAGAAAAAGAAAATTTAGGAAGACGCATACGAGAAGTAGCTAATGATAATATCTATTTTAAAGATATTGTTAATGGGCTTAAAAAATATGCAAAAAAATCTTATTGGTTTGATAAATATGAAATTCAAGAATATAATATAGGAAATTTTTTAATTTACTCCAATCATAAGATAGCAAATGTAGATTTTGACTATTGTTGCCATCCTAAAAGAGGCGATGCAGTAGTTGCTTTTGTAGAGGGTGGAAACGCTATAGTGCATCATAAGCTTTGTGATAGAGCGGAAAAAATGATAGAAAAAAAAAGAGATATGGTTTTTATAAAATGGGATTCTAATATACCGAAATCTTATAAACTTATTTTTTCTTTGGAAAATAAAAAAGGGGTTTTAGCAGAGTTTTTGGCAGTTTTAGCTAAAATGCAAATTAATTTATTAACAATCAATTTAGCAAAAGATATAAATTCAACTGTGGATTATTTTGAAATAACAATGGAAATACCAGAAAATATAAATCCTGATAGTGTTCGTGAGAGATTAAAAATTCATTGTAAAATCTTAGATTTTGTATCTTTAAATGATGCCTATAAAGAAAGTTAAAGGGATAGATAATGAATATAAAAGATATTTTAGCCGAAATTAAAAGAGGATGCGCAGAGATTATTGATGAAGAAAAAATAGAATCATTAATAAAAAATTATTATGAAAAGGGTGAAAATTTTTTCGTTAAAGCAGGTTTTGATCCTACAGCTCCTGATTTACATTTAGGGCATAGTGTGGTTTTAAACAAGATGGCTTTTTTGCAAAAACATGGAGCGATAGTACAATTTTTAATTGGTGATTTTACAGGTCAAATTGGCGATCCAAGCGGTAAGAATGCTACAAGAAAAAAACTAGATAAAGAGCAGGTTTTAATTAATGCAAAAACTTATGAAAAACAGGTTTTTAAAATTTTAGATAAGGAAAAAACTCAGATTAAATTTAATTCTGTATGGCTTAATGAACTTGGAGCTAGTGGTTTAGTGGAACTTACTTCAACTTTTAGTGTAGCTAGAATGCTTGAACGAGATGATTTTACAAAGCGTTTTAAAGAACAAAGTTCTATTAGTATTTGTGAATTTTTATATCCCTTGCTTCAGGGTTATGATAGTGTTTTTTTAAAAAGCGATATAGAAATGGGAGGGACTGATCAAAAATTTAATCTTTTAATGGGTAGACATCTTCAAAGAATTTATAATGTAGGTAAAGAACAAGCAGTGATGATGATGCCTCTTTTAGAAGGATTAGACGGTGTTAATAAAATGAGCAAAAGTTTAAATAATTACATAGGTGTTACAGAAAAACCTAATGATATGTATGCTAAAATTCTAAGCATTAGTGATGAGTTAATGTTTAGATATTATGAACTTTTGAGTCAAAAAACTTTACAAGAACTTGAAGTTATAAAAAATGATATAAAAAATGCTAAATTGCATCCTAAAAAAGCTAAAGAAAATTTAGCTTTAGAAATTGTTGAGCGTTTTTATACAAAAGAAGATGCAATATTTGCAAAAGAAGAATTTGATAGAATTCATAGTGCTAATGCTTTGCCAAGTGAAATTAAAGAATTTGAATTTAAAGGCGAAAGTATTTGGCTGGCCAAAGCATTGGTATTGTGTGAATTAGAAAGTTCAACTTCTGCTGCAAGAAGAAGTATAAGTGCTAATGCAGTGAGTGTGAATTCTCAAAAAATTAATAATGAACAAATGCAATTAAATACTGGAGAATATATTTTACAAATGGGTAAAAGAAAATTTGCAAAATTAAAGGTTAAAGAATGAGTTTTAAATCTCTTCAAATAGGAAAACATTTAATTAAATATCCAATTTTTCAGGGAGGAATGGGTTTAGGTATTAGTTGGGATAAGCTAGCTTCAGCTGTATCTTTAAATGGTGGTCTTGGTATTATTTCATCTGTTGGAACAGGGTATTATGAAAATCGCTCCTATGTAAACAAAGAGCTTAATGCTAAACCTTATGGTAGTGAGAATTTTTATTCAAGAAAAGGTTTACAAGCTTTAATTGATAATGCTAGAAAAGTTTGTGGAGATGCACCTTTGGGGTGCAATATACTTTGTGCAAGCAATGATTATGCAAGAATTGCTAAAGATGCTTGCGAAGTCGGGTTTAATGTGATCGTTTCGGGTGCAGGTCTTCCGACAAATTTACCAGAATTTACTATGGATTTTCCAGATGTCGCTTTAGTTCCTATTGTTTCATCGGCTAAGGCTTTAAAAATTATTTGCAAAAGATGGCAAAATCGTTATAATCGTTTACCAGATGCTATAGTGCTTGAAGGGCCAAAAAGTGGTGGGCATCAAGGTTTTACTTATGAACAGTGTCTTGATCCAAATTATCAATTAGAAAAATTAATCACTCCAGTAGTTGAAGAAGCAAAAAATTGGGGTTCATTTCCAGTAATTGCAGCGGGAGGAATTTGGGATAAAAAAGATATTGAAAATGCAATCGCATTGGGTGCAAGTGGAGTACAGATGGGAACGCGTTTTATAGGTACTTTTGAGTGTGATGCCAGTGATGATTTTAAAAATGTTTTACTTTCTTGTAAAGAAGAAGATATAGAGCTTATTAAATCCCCAGTAGGATATCCTGCTAGAGGTGTAAGAACCAATTTGCTTGATTTAGTAGATAAAAGAATGGGACCTAAAATAAATTGTATTAGCAATTGTGTAGCTCCTTGTGGTCGAGGAAAAGAGGCTACAAAGGTCGGATATTGTATAGCTGATAGGCTTTTTGATGCATGGTCTGGGAAAAAAGAAACAGGATTATTTTTTACAGGGACAAATGGATATCGTTTGGATAAACTAATCAGTGTTAAAGAATTAATACATAAGCTTGTTAATGGTGAAGAATGATTAAATTTTTATTTTTCTTTTTTGTTTTTGTTAATATTTGTTTTGGAGCATATGAAAAAGAACTTGATAATTTTGATAATAATTTTATTACATCTAAAACTGATATACAAATAAAATTTCATCAGCAATTAAAAAGTCTTTATATTCAAAGCGTTATTAATGAGGATGAAAAAACCAAGATAGAAATTTTAAAAAGATTGATTATAAGTTCAAATGTTTTAAATTTAGACGATCGATCTTATGCAGAAGAGTTAAAAGAAAGTGGAGTTAGTCAATCAAGTATTAATGCTTTAAGAAAGGCTGTTATTAAAGATAAAAAAAGAAATAATTCTTTAGATAATGCTGAAATTTCTACTTTTTCACAAACTCAAAATCAAGAAAATGCTTCAAAGAATGAAAAAAAACATGATACCAATATAAAGGTAGAAAAAAAGCTACAAATACAAAATAATCTTTCAGAAGTAAAAAAAGAAAATGATAAAATTTATATTTTAAATTCAAATAAAATCAATCAAAGCATTGAACTAAGACTTAATGCAAATTTAAGTGAAAAAGATGTTAAAAGTTTTGTTTTAGATGAAAAAGGAAATTTCCGTTATATCAGTGATTTTAGCGGTATTTTAGAGGGAGGAAAAAAAGAATATAAGATGGATGATTACCGAGTAGTCATCTCGCAATTTAATCCAAAGACGATTCGTATTGTTATCTATGCTAAAGAAAGAATTCCTATTGTTTTTGATTTTAATGATAAAAAAATAAAAATTTCAAAACAGTCTAATATTGCTATAAAAAATACAAAAAAAGAAATTCAAGTAACCCAAAAAGATTTACCAAAAAAGCAGGAAATCAAACCAATTAAGGCACAAGTTTCTCAAGAAAAAAAGCCAAGACAAGATAAAAAAGATCCTTTATATGTTTTAGATGTTGATAAAATTTCAAATTCTGTTATACTTAATTTAAGTGATAATTTAAGCGATGATGAAATTTCAATTTTTAGTTCTAAGGATCAAAAATTTTTTAGACAAATTGTAAGTTTTAAGGGAGTTTTAGAGGGAAATCGCAAAAATTTTACTTTTGGTAAAAATAATATTACAGTAACGCAATATAATCCAAAAACGGTTAGAGTTGTTCTTAGTTCTCCAAAAGATTTTAATATTTTTAAAAATTTAGAGGATAAAACTTTAACTTTAGGTTTTCAAAAGGATGTTAAAAAAACATCCAATAGCGATGATAAAAAAAATAAAAATAATAACAATAAAAATATCTTAACTCATAATTTTAAATCAAAAAAAATTATTGTTATTGATGCAGGACACGGTGGAAAAGATAGTGGAGCCTTAGGCAACAAGCAAGGGACTCTCAAAGAGAAAAATGTTGTTTTAAGCACAGCCTTAAAACTTGGAAATGAACTTAAAAAAAGAGGCTATAGAGTTCTTTATACCAGAAGTACTGATCAATTTATCAATTTAAGAGATAGGACTAAATTTGCCAATGATAAAAGAGCAGATTTGTTTATTTCTGTTCATGCTAATGCAGCACCTAATGCAAAAAAAGCTAAAAGCGCTGAAGGTGTAGAAACTTTCTTTCTAAGTCCTGCTAGAAGTGAAAGAAGTAAAAAAGCAGCTGAAAAAGAGAATCAAGGAGATTTTGAAGAAATTAATTATTTTTCTAAACAGAGTATTTTGAATTTTTTAAATCGTGAAAAAATTGTAGCATCAAATAAACTTGCTATTGATGTACAAAAAAATATATTAACTCAAACAAGAAAAAAATATAAAATTGTTGATGGCGGAGTGAGAGAAGCTCCTTTTTGGGTTCTTGTGGGAGCTCAAATGCCAGCAATTTTAATTGAAATAGGATATATTACTCACCCAAATGAAGGTCAAAGAATCGCAAGTAAAACTTTTCAAGATATTTTAGCCAAAGGGATTGCTGATGGAGTTGATAGCTACTTTTATCACAATCGTTAAATGAAAAAAGCAAATATAATTTTTAAAGATAATACACCTTTTTCTCTTGATTTTGATGATTTTTATTTTAATTCACAAGATGGAATACAAGAGAGTAAATATATTTATACAGAAGCTTTTAATTGGGATAATAAAGAGCAATTTGTTATCGCTGAAACAGGTTTTGGAATAGGGCTTAATTTTTTTCTAACTTTAAAAAGGTTTCTTAAGGAACAAAATGATGAAAAAAGATTGTTTTATATCAGTGTAGAAAAATTTTATATTGATAAAGAAAAATTAAGAGAAATTTATCAAAAACTTGGGTTTTATGAGGATTTTAAAGAAGTGCTTGAGCCTTTTTTAAAATTTTATCCCCCTTGTAAAGAGGGATACTATCGATTTTATTTTAAAAATTGTTTTTTAGATCTTATATTTGATGATATTTCAATTTTAAAAAAGCTTGATTTTAAAGCCAATGTATGGTTTTTAGATGGTTTTTCTCCTAGTAAAAACTCAGCTATGTTTGATGATAATGTATTATTTGAGGTGGCAAGATTATCAAAAAAAGGAACTCAGCTTTGTACATTTTCTGCAGCTAGTTTACTGCAAAAAAATCTTCGAAAAAATGGTTTTTGCATTCGGAAAATCAAAGGATTTAGAAAAAGAGAAATGATTCAGGCTTTTTTTGAAAATGATAAAACTGAACAAGAAATGTTTCAAGAAGCATATTTTAAAAGAGTTTCTCAAAAAATAAAAAATAAAGAAGTAGCGATTATAGGTGCAGGTATTTGTGCAGCAGTTTTAGCGTATGAGCTTTTTTTAAGAGGTTTTAAAATTAGTATTTTTGAAAAAAATGCTTGTTTAGGTGAGGGTGCTAGTGGTAATGAAAGCGGAATTTTAAGTTCTTTGATTTTAAAACCAGGTGTTGCTTTAGGTGAATTTTCTCAACTTGCTTTAGTTGAGGCCAATCGTTTTTATCGCCAAATTTTGGATTTAAAATTAGAAGGAGTTATAGAAATTGCACATAATGATTTAATGCAGGAGCGTTTTTTATCTCAAAAAAATAATATTTTATTTAATATTAAAAAAAATCAAGCATTTTTACAAGATGGTGGACACATCCAACCAAAAAAACTTGTTCAAGTTTTATTTGAAAAAAGTAAAGCTAAGATTTATTTTAATCATCAATTTGAGAATTATCAATATAAAAATGGCACCTTTAAACTTTTTTTTAATGGAATGAAGGATTATTATCAGTCAGAAATCTTAATTTATGCTATGGGTGCAGATACTAAAGATTTTATATCTTATGATTTTATGAATTTAAGTAAAGTTCGTGGTCAAGTTACTCATTTAGAGCCTTTTTGCGATATTCAATATCCACTTTCATCTAAAGCTTATATTTGTCCAAAAAATCAAGGAATACAAGTTATAGGTGCGAGTTATGATCGTTTAAATTCCAGTTTTAGTCCTAACAGTGAAGACGATAGAGAAAATATTAGAAATATTAAAGAAATTTTAAAAGGTGATGAAAAATTAATTTTTAAGGGATCTAAAGTAGGATTTAGATCTTATTCTAGTGATCGATTTGCTATTATCGGTGCTGCTTATGATGAAAATTTTTATAAAGAGTGCTATAAAGATTTATTATGGACAAAAAATAAAAAGCAGAAATTGCCTCAAAATATTCCCAATCTTTATTTAAATTTTGCTCATGGATCTCGAGCTTTTTCTACATCTATATTAGCCGCACGCTATCTTTGTGCTCTAATTGGAGATGAGCCTTTGTGTATAGATAAAGATTTTATTTCTTGTATTCATCCAGCTAGATTTTTAATTAGAAAATTAAAAAAAGGTTTAAAATAATAAATATAAAAATATTTTTTTATTATTTTAATTTTATTTAATTTTAAATCGTATTGTTTTATTATTAGTATAACAATTTTATTTTTAAGGAAAATTTCATGGTCGATTATAATCAAATAGAGTCTCGTTTGGTGGCGCTTGAGAAGCTTCCTTCTTTAAATTCTAATTCTTCTATTCCTAAAGCTTTGGAAAAAGCTGGATTTAGCAGAAGGGATTTTATGAAATGGGCAGGAGCTATGACAGCTTTTTTAGCACTTCCGGCAAGTTTTACACCTATGGTAGCAAAAGCTGCTGAATTGGCCGATAGATTACCCGTTATTTGGCTACATATGGCAGAATGTACAGGTTGTAGTGAAAGTTTATTAAGAAGTGATACACCAACAATAGATAGTTTAATATTTGATTATATATCTTTAGAGTATCATGAAACTGTAATGGCTGCTGCAGGTTGGCAAGCAGAAGAAAATTTAGAAAATGCAATTGAA
Source organism: Campylobacter sp. RM10537 (assembly GCF_022369435.1). Classification (NCBI taxonomy): domain Bacteria; kingdom Pseudomonadati; phylum Campylobacterota; class Epsilonproteobacteria; order Campylobacterales; family Campylobacteraceae; genus Campylobacter; species Campylobacter molothri. The sequence continues at coordinate 354,236 of NZ_CP059597.1, forward strand.
AAATATAAAGGTCAATATGTTTTAATGGTAGAGGGTGGTATTCCATGTGGAGATAAAGAGCACTATCTTACAATAGGACCTCATGCAAAAACTGGATATGAGCTTAGTAAAAAAGCTAGTGAAAATGCTTATGCGATTTTAGCTATTGGAACCTGTTCTTCTTTTGGAGGAATACAAGCAGCAAGACCGAATCCAAGTAACGCACAACCTTTAAGTAAAGTTACTGATAAAACAGTGATTAATGTTCCAGGTTGTCCCCCAAGTGAAAAAAATATAGTAGGTAATGTTTTGCAGCTTTTGCTTTTTAAAGAACTTCCAGCGCTTGATGTTTATAATAGACCAAAATGGGCTTATGGTTTAAGAATTCATGATCTTTGTGAAAGACGTGGACATTTTGATGCAGGAGAATTTGTGCAAAGTTTTGGCGATGAAGGTGCAAAAAATGGTTATTGTCTTTATAAGGTAGGTTGTAAAGGACCTTATACTTTTAATAATTGCTCAAGAGAAAGATTTAATCAACATACTTCTTGGCCTATTCAAGCAGGACATGGTTGCATAGGATGTTCTGAACCAAATTTCTGGGATAATATGGGGCCTTTTGAAGAACCTTTAGCAAGTCATAAATTTGATACAGTTTTTGGTTTGGGCGCTGATAGTGTTTCAGATAAAATAGGCATAGGTGTGTTAACACTCACAGGAGTTGCAATTGCTGCTCATGCAGTGATCGCTTCTATGAAAAAAAATGAGGAGTAAGAATGAGTCAAAAAATAATAGTTGATCCAATTACAAGAATTGAAGGGCATTTAAGAGTTGAAGTTGTTGTTGATGATGATAATATTGTGAAAGAAGCTTATGCAGGTTCTACCTTATGGCGAGGTATTGAAACTATTGTTAAAGGAAGAGATCCAAGAGATGCGGGTTTTATGACTCAAAGAATTTGCGGAGTATGTACATTTTCTCATTATAAAGCAGGTATTGTAGCTGTTGAAAATGCCTTAGGAATTATCCCTCCTTTAAATGCATTACTTACAAGGACTTTGATGAATGCAGCTCTTTTTTTACATGATCATATAGTGCATTTTTATCAACTTCATGGACTTGATTGGGCTGATGTAGTAAGTGCTTTAAGCGCTGATCCTAAAAAAGCGAGTGATGAGGCTTTTAAATATACCTCAAATCCTTATGCAACAGGAGCTGATAAGCTTCTTGAAGTACAACAAAGGCTTAAAATTTTTGTAGATAAAGGCAATTTGGGACCTTTTGCAAATGCTTATTATGGACATCCAACTTATCGTTTGACTCCAGAGGAAAATTTAATTGTTCTTTCTCATTATTTAGAATGCTTAAGAATTCAAAGAATTATTGCTCAATGTATGGCTATTTTTGGAGCAAAAAATCCACATCCGCAAAGTTTAACTGTTGGGGGTGTAACTTGTGTTATGGATCTTTTGAATCCTTCAAGAATGGGAGAATATATGAGTAAATTCCAAGAGGTGCAAGATTTTGTAAATCATGCTTATTATCCAGATCTTGTAATGGCAGGAAAAGCTTATGCAAATGAAGCCAGTGTTTTGAATGATATTGGAGTAAATAATCTATTTACTTTTCAAGAATTTCAACTTGGAAAAAATGAATGGTTATTTGAAAGCGGCATAATTAAAAATGGAGATTTAAGTAAAGTTTATGAAGTAGATGAAAATAAAATTACTGAAGAGGCAACTCATTCTTGGTATGTGGATAATGAACCTTTACATCCTTATGATGGTAAAACAAATCCAAATTATACGGGACTTATTGATGGTGATAGCATAGATCATCATGGAAATAAAGTTAATTCTAAAGTTTTTGATACTAAGGGAAAATATAGTTGGATTAAAGCTCCACGGTATGAAGGAAATCCAATGCAAGTTGGACCTCTTGCAAATATAGTGGTTAATTATGCTAAAGGAAATAAAAATGTTGTTGGGGTTGTTGATGAGTTTTTAAAAGAAACGGGACTTCCTTTAGACGCTGTTTTTAGCACTCTTGGAAGGACTGCTATGCGTTGTTTAGAAGCTAAAATTGTAGCCAATAATGCTTTAAGAGCTTTTGATAATTTAGTTGAGAATTTAAAAGTAGATCAAACTACTTGTGCGCCTTATACTCCAGATACAAGCAAAATGGTTAATGGTGAATATAGAGGGCGATATATGGGTCATGTGCCAAGGGGAACTTTAAGTCATTGGTGTAGAATAAAAAATGGAGTAATTGAAAATTGGCAAGCTGTAGTCCCTTCAACTTGGAATGCGAGTCCAAAGGATGCTAATGGGATAGGTGGAAGTTATGAACAATGTTTAATAGGTCTTAAAATAGCTGATGTTAAACAACCACTTGAGATTATACGCAAAATTCATTCTTACGATCCTTGTATAGCTTGTGCTGTGCATGTTATGGATACCAAAGGAAATAATTTAAGCGAATATAAAGTCAATATAAATTTATAGGAGGCTTTTTATGAGTAATAAAGAGGAAAAATTACAAAGAAAAGCTGAATATGAATTTAGTATCGGTTTACGTTTAACACATTGGATTCGAGCGATTGCTATAGTAATTTTAATAGGAACTGGATACTATATTTCTTATGTATTTCAAAGCCCTATGAGCAGTTTTGAGCCTGTAAATTTTATGCAGGCTAAATATCGTTTAGTTCATCAAGCTATAGGATTTGTTTTAATTGCTTGTATTATTTTTAAATTTTATCTTTTTTTCTGTGATAAAATCAGCCATAAAGAACGTGTTTCTATTTTAGATCTTTTTAGTGTTAAACTTTGGATTCGTCAAATTAAATTTTATATTTTTTTAGGTAAGCACCCGCATTTAAGAGGTGTTTATAATCCTTTACAATTTGTGACTTATTTTTTATTTTATCTTGTAATGTTGGGTATTATTTTAACAGGACTTATTCTTTATACTCATACTTATCATGAAGGTTTAGGTGGGATATTATATGATCTTTTAAAGCCAATTGAAGCAAAATTAGGCGGATTGGCAGAAGTTAGAATTTATCATAGAATTTTAATGTGGGTAGTGATGATTTTTATTCCTATTCATGTTTATATGGCAATTTTTAACGCTGTTAAAGGTAAAAATGGTGCCATGGATGCGATTTTTAGTGGTTATAAATATATTAAAGAGGAGAGAAATTGAATTTCCTTGTGCTTGGCATAGGGAATATTATGTTTGCGGATGAAGGCATAGGGGTTCATGTTTGTAATTTTATGAAAAAAAATTACAAATTTACTCATCCTATTCATACTATAAAATTTATAGATGGTGGAACTTTAGCTTTGCAGTTAAGTTATATCATTGCAAGTTATGATAGAGTAATTTTAATAGACTGTATTGATGCTGATAATGCAAACATAGGAGATGTATTTTTCTTTCCCTATGAAGCAATGCCAAAAAATCTTAATTGGAGCGGAAGCGCCCATGAAGTTGAAATGCTTCAAACTCTTCAATATATGGAATTAGCAGGTGATTTGCCCCAAATTCAAATTTTAGCTTGTATCCCTAAACGTATCAAGCCAATGAGCTTTCAACTTTCTAGTGAAATTGTAAAATCAAGTAAAATTATGGAAAAAACTTTACTTGATTATTTAAAAAAAGAAGGCTTTGAATATAAAAAAATTGGGAATTATTCTTTACAAGAATTAGCAGATAATGCTTATAAAGGTTAAATTTCAATTTTAGTACGGTATTGAATAGCTTTATTTAAAGAAATAGTATCAACATTTTCAAGGTTAACTCCGCTTGGAATACCTTGGGCAATTTTGCTAAATTTTAGATTTAAATTTTTAAATTTATCTTCAATAAAAAAAATAGTTGCATCTGAGTTAATACTATGAGGTAGAGCAAAAATTAATTCTTTGCTATTTTGCCTTAGTATCATTTCTTCTAGCTTTGATATTTTTTCATTATCTAGCCCATCTAGTACAAAATATAAACCTTGATAGCTTTTGCTTTCCTCTATAATAAGAATATCTTTAGGGGTTTCAACGATACATAAAGTGTCTTTATTTCTTTCTTCATCAGTACAAATTCCGCATAGTTCGTTTTCACTTAAAGATCCGCATTGCTGGCAGGGTTTGATAAAGCGTAAAGCATTTTCAATATTGTGTGCAAGTTTCATGCCTTCAAGTTGATTATTTATGCATATATAATAAGCAAGGCGAATAGCAGTTTTTTTGCCTATGGTAGGCAAATTTGAAAAACTTTCAATTAAATTATTAAATTTTTCTAAATCATTTTTATGTTTCATTATGTTTTTTTTCTCCAAAAAAAACTTTAAAACAATGCTTGTTATTTTCATAATAATAAATAATATCAAAATTATGTAGTTTGCATACTTCAAAGACGATATAAAGACCCAATCCCATTCCCTTTACTTTTTCATCTTTTTCCCGAGTGAAAGCTTCAAAATAGTATTCTATAGGTTCGCTTAATTTTCGTCCTGGATTTTGTATAATAAAATATTGATGATGAGAGTATATTTCACAAGTTCCATTACTTGAATATTTTAAAGCATTGTCGATTAAATTTTTTAATATTAAAGGAAAAATTTCCATATCAACATTAATCAAAGCATCGCTTTTTAAATAAATTTTGACAATTTTATTAAAATCATCTCTCATTAAATAATTTTTAGCTTCTTCTAGTATAGTGCTAAAATGGACAGGTTTGAAATGCAAATTATAGTTTTTTGAAAAAAGATTTTCTATCTTTGCAAATTCATTAATTAAAGAATCCATGCGTGAGAATATATCAATAAGTCTTTCTTTTTGCTTGATTTCTCTAACCATTTCTGCAATGATTCTCCCTTTACCTATAGGAGTTTTTAATTCATGCATAATCGTGCGTAAAAAAAGTTGTCTTGATTGTATTAACTCTTGATTTCTTATAAAAGCCTTTTTAAATTCAAAGGCAATTTTTCCTATTTCATCTTCTTGATAATCAATAAAATCAGGTTTTTTTCCATTTGCTGCTTCTGCAACTTGTTTTCTAAGTTTTTTAAGAGGTTCTAAGGATTTTAAAACCGAAAAATACATAAAAACAACTAAAAAAGAAAAAAAGAAAAATCCTATCAATAAAAGATTATAAATTCTGTCATTAATATTTTCTTTATAAAGTTTTTTAAAATCGCCACATTGAATATCAACATAAAGATTATTATGATATTTTAAAGATAAAAAATGACATATTTCATTATTGCTATCATAAAAAAGAATTTCACCATTTTCTTTAATGGCATTTATTAAATCTAAATTTTTTACAATAGAAAAATTATTATTATTAAAGTAAGCATCTATATTAAAATTTGAATTGTAAGAATTTATCATATTCTTAACAAGATTTTTTTGTCTTAAAACCCCTTCTTCGGCGTAAGCATTTTCTTCAATTTTTAATAAAACAATAAAAAGAATACAAACCAAAAGAAAGGTTACAACAAATAAAACAACTAATTTAGTATAAATAGAATATTTTTTTTGAATCATCCTATAAGTTTATATCCTATTCCCCTAACAGAAAAAATATGTTTTGGAGATTTAGAACTATCATTTATTTTAGTTCTTAATCGACCAATAATTACATCTAAACTTTTAGAATCTTTATCTTTAAGATTTTTACAACGATTAACAAGTTGCTCTCTAGATACACTATAGCTGTGTTGTTGAATAAGATATTCTAAAATTTCATATTCAGCTGGAGTTAGAGTTAAAACTTTATCATTATAGCTGATTTCATGTCTTCTTTCATCTATTTTAAAGGCAGAATTGATGTTTTCATTACTAGAAGTTTCAACTCTCTTTGTGCGACGAATAAGACTTGTGATTCTTGCATACATTTCTTTAGGATCATAAGGCTTAGGAAGATAATCATCTGCACCGATTTGAAGCCCCACAACCTTATCGCTAAGATCTCCTCTTGCTGAAGAAATGATAATAGGGATATTGTTTTTTTGTCTGATTTCTCTACAGACTTCAAGTCCATCTATCCCAGGTAAAGTTAAGTCTAAAATCAAACAATCATAGCCTTGCATCCCCATATTTAAAGCCTCTTTAGGTGTTTGAAAATTTGTAATTTTTATGTTAAATTGAGCTAGATATTCGGATAAAAGTTGTGCAAAATCAGGATCATCTTCTATCATTAATACATTAATCATTATAATATTTTCCTTACATTATTATTGTACTGTTTTAATAATATTTACATAATTTTATTTAAATTTTGATAAATTATTGAGCTTATTTTTGCTAAAATTAGCTTTTTTTGATATTTTTTATTACAAAAATTAAGGATTTGGTTATGGAATTAGATTATTATGAGATTTTAGAAATTACACGAAATGCCGACAAAGACGGAATAAAAAAGGCTTATAGAAAAATGGCTTTGAAATATCATCCAGATAGAAATCAAGGAGATAAAGAAGCTGAAAATAAATTTAAATTAGTTAATGAAGCTTATGAAGTTTTAAGTGATGATGAAAAACGTGCTATCTATGATAGATATGGTAAGGATGGGTTAAAAGGGGGAAGCTTTGGAAGCACTTCTGGTTTTGGGGGTTTTGATGACTTAGGAGATATTTTTTCTAGCTTTTTTGGAGATAGTTTTTCAAAACGTCAAAAAAAAACAAGTGATGAAAAATTTGCAAGCGATTTAATTGTTAATTTAAGATTAAATTTTAAAGAAGCTGTATTTGGATGTAAAAAGAATATAGATTTTGCTTATAAAAATTCTTGTAAAACTTGTCAGGGAACAGGATCTAAAGATGGAAAACTTCAAACTTGTCCTAAATGTAAGGGAAGTGGACAGGTAGGAATTTCTCAAGGATTTATAACTTTTGCGCAAACTTGTCCAGAGTGTCAAGGTAGTGGAGAAAGCATCCGTGAAAAATGTAATGATTGCAAGGGTAAAGGTTATGAAGAAATTAAAGATCAGGTTGAAATTAATATTCCAGAAGGCATAGATAGCGGAATGAATTTAAGAGTTAATTCTAAAGGAAATATGATCAAAAGTGGGTCTAGAGGAGATTTATATGTTAAAATTATTGTTGATGAGGATAGAACCTTTATAAGGGATGAGAATGATATATATATAGAATATCCAGTATTTTTTACTCAAGCCATTTTAGGCCAGAGTGTCAAAGTTCCTACTATACGAGGAGAAGCGGTTTTAAATTTACCTAAAGGTGCTAAAGATGGTCAAAGATTTGTTCTTGAGAAAGAAGGAGTAAAAGATGTGCATAGCTCTTACATAGGTAATCAAATTGTCCAAATTTCTATTAAATTTCCCCATTCTTTAAATGATGAGCAAAAAGAACTTTTAGAAAAACTTAGTGAAAGTTTTGGAATTAAAGATGGTATGCATCAAGAGCAAAAAGGATTTTTTGAAAAAATAGCTGATTGGTTTAAATCTTAAAGCCAATCACAAAAAACATTTTATAAATAAAATTAAAAGTGTTTTTTATAAAAATTCAAAATTTTTTAGACATAAAAAAAGCTAGGTTTTATAAAACCTAGCTTTAAAGAATTTAATTCTAAGTGATTTTTAGAATTTGTAAAGAGCTTGAAGTCTCACAGCGTTGTGATCACTTTTACCATTTTTATCTGCATCTATATTTACATAAGAATAGAATGCTGAGAAGTCAAGTTTTGGAGAATATTTATAATCTACTCTTGCAACTGCTTCTAATTTTTTACCACCTGTGTGATCATCTGTTTTAGTTCCACCATATACGAAATCACCACCTACGCGAACTGTTTCGTTGAAAGTGTAACCAGCTGTTACATAACCGAAGATATTTCTACCAAGATCACCATTAAGATTTGATCCTTCAGTATAGAAAATTTCTTGACCAGCTAATACAGATCCAAGATTTCCTTGATCTTCAATTGTAGTCATAGTTGCTTTATTTTTATCACCGTAGTATAAACCACCAAGGCTAGCATCCCAACCATTTAATTCAATGCTACCTTTTAAAGCAAAGAAATTACCATTTCCAGCTCCGTTTTTAGTTTCGTTATCTAAAGAGTTTCCTAAATAAGTACCTTCAAGTGTCCAGTTGATGCCATCAAAAATAGTTGTACTATAAGCTCCGTCTAAAGCATAGAAGAAACCTACTTTATCCCAGTAAGCTAACCATAATTGTGGATTAAGTTGACCGCCAAGAGTTTCATAAGAACCTACAGCAGCAGCACCATACATATTGCCGATTGAATCACCAGCGATATTGGTCAGGAATCCGCCCATATCTCCTGTATAATATTTAACTTTACCATTGTCTATCACAGCATTTGATTGTTCGCTTGTCATAAAGCTATCTACAGCAAAAGCAGCTAGAGTTAAACCATCGATGCTATTATTTACTACTTTAACACCTGTTCCAACTAAACCATCGATTTCATTGTCAGTCCAGATAGTGTTAAGTTGTTGTTTACCAGCAATTACGCTTGTAGCTACATCTTCATTTGTATAAGTTAAATATAATTGGCGAACTGCAAAACCTTTTTTATCATTTTGAGTTTCTTGAACTCCGTATCCACCATCAGTAGCAGCATAATCAAATTGAACAAAAGCTTTAAAATTATCAGCTATAGCAGCGCTGAAATTAACTTGAGCTCTGTATTTGTGTGCTTGGCGATCTTGTATTAAGAAATCTCTATCGCTTTTAAATTTTTTATCAAAAGAACCTGATTCATATCTATATCTTAATACTCCAGATACATCGATATTTTTGATAGCTTCTTCTACTGGAGTAGCACTAGCTACAGAAAAAGCACTTGCAGTAAGAGCTGCAACTAAACTAAGTTTAACTAGTTTCATGAGAATTCTCCTTCTTAAAATTAAAATTAAAACGATGTAATTGTAGCATAAAAAATAAGAGTTTATCTTAAAAAATACTTAAAGTTTATTTTAGGTTTAATTTTGAAGTTTTAAAATAAAGCAAATTCTAGCTAAGCCTAAAGCCTAGCTAGAGTATAATTTTAAGGAGTTTTCTTATGAATGTTTGTATTCATTTGTAAGTATAAAAATTAAAAGTAAATGATAAGTAATTGTAAAAATTTTTACAAAAATTTATTTTTTATGATTTTAACTTTTTCAATAAATCATCAGCATTTATAAAGCCTGTAATTTTTAATTGTTCTTTACCATTTTCAAAAAAAATCAAAACTGGTGGTCCAAAAACATTAAATTGTTTCATGATTTTTATATCTTCATTGTTATTTTGACTGACATCAACCTTGATTAATTTGTATTTTTTAACTTGATCAATAACTCTTTTATCACTGAAAGTAAGTTCATCTAAGAGCTTACAATTTTCACACCAAGATGCTGTAAAATCAAGCATTAAAGCTTGATTGTTTTTTATTTCTTGATTGATTTGATCTAGATTGTTTATAAAATGATAATTTAAAGCTTGATTTTTTTCTTTTGCGCTAAAATTTAAAGGATTTAAAAAATCTTTTGATCCAAAAAGTCCACCTAAAAATAAGCAAATAGAATAGCTTAAAACTAAAATTAAAATGCTTTTTTTTATCTTGGCAAAAGCATTGAAAGCTTTTTCAAAAATTCCCATAAAAACACTAAAAAATATACCTAAAATTCCAAAAGCCATTAAAACATAATGTGTTGCTATAATGCGAGAGAGTATCCAAATGGTCATTGCAAACATAATAAAGCCAAAAAATACTTTTACTTTTTCCATCCAAACACCTGGTTTTAAGAATCCTAATCCTAAGCCAATAAAAAGCAAAGGAATTCCCATGCCAAAACTCATTATAAAAAGCGCACTTCCGCCAAGCAAGGCATCTTTTGTATTTGCTATATATATCAAGGCTCCAGCTAAAGGAGCTGCAACGCAAGGTCCTACAATTAAAGCAGATAAAAAGCCCATAATGGCTATCCCTATAATGCCTTTTTTGTTACCACTTTTTTTGTGAATGAAATTTTGAAATTTCAAAGGTACTTCAAAACGTAAAATATCAAACATTGCAAGTGCAAAAAGAATAAAAATCAGTGCAAAAATAATTAAAACACTAGGTTTTTGCAAAATTCCTTGAACACTTGCGCCCAAAAAACTAGCAATAATTCCAGCAATAGCGTATGCTAAAGACATAAAAAACACATAAACAAATGAAAGAAAAAAGCTATGTTTTTTAGAATTTTTATTTCCACTTTTTGCAATTAATAAAGAAGATAAAATAGGAATCATAGGTAAAATACAAGGAGTGAGAGAAAGTAAAATTCCATAGCCAAAAAAACTAAGTAAAATCCAAAAAAGATTATTTGTAGCTAGAAAATTAGCAATTATTCCTTCTTCGGATTGAGAATTGAAATTTTCTTTAGATTTTTTATTTTGTTTATAAGGTTTTGAAATTGAAAATTGATTGTTTTTATGTGTAAGATTTAGATACCAAATTTGAGGATTGTAGCATAAACCTTGTTTAGAGCAACCTTGAAATTCAAATTTTATTTGATTGAGATTTTTTTTAGCATAATGTTCTAAAAGCAAATTTGGTAAGGCTAAATTTAATTCTTTAAAATACACTTTTTCATTATTTTCTTCAACACTTGGAGGTAAATTTAAAAAAGATGTTATATCTTTGTCGTTAATGTAAAGTTTGATTTTATTTGCATATAGATAAATATCTTGTCCTAATTTAACATTGATAATAATAGAGCTATCATATTTTTTTGAATCAACGTGAAAAGCATCATTTAAAGATAAAATAGAAGCAAATGAAATGCAAAAATTAAGTAAAAGTATTGTGATAAAACGCAATTATTTTTCCTTTTTAGAAAGTATTTTTTTGATTAAAAATTATATTTTTTTGTAGTAAATTAAAAAAGCTTTTTTATTAAAAAATAAAAAATTATAGTATTTTAACTTATGTTTAAATATTAAAAATTTACAATAATTCACAAAAAATTCACTTTCAAGCTATAAAATTGATTTAAAATGATTAATTTAAGGTTTTTAATGAAAAAAAAGATTATTTTTATCATAATATTTTTAATTGTTATTATTAGTGGAGTTTATTATTGGTTTTTTTATAATACAGAAAAAGTGACCTATCTTACTCAAAAAATACAAAGAGAAAATATATCCCAATCCATAGAAGCTATTGGAAAAGTTTATGCTAAAGATCAAGTTGATGTTGGAGCTCAGGTTAGTGGACAAATTGTGAAGCGCTATGTAGATGTAGGATCACGAGTAAAACAAGGAGATTTGATTGCTCAAATTGATAAAGATAAGCAGCAAAATGATTTGGATATTACAAAAGCACAACTTCAAAGTGCTAAAGCAAATTTAGAAAGTAAAAAAATTGCTCTAGATATTGCTTTAAGGCAGTATGAAAGAGAAAAGAAGCTTTATGCTGTGAAGGCAACTTCTTTAGAGAATTTAGAGAGTCAAAAAAATAATTATTATACGCTTAGGGCTAATGTTGCTGATCTTAATGCACAGGTTGTTCAACTTGAAATCACACTTAAAAATGCTCAAAAAGATTTAGACTATACTACAATAACAGCTCCCATTAATGGAGTGATTATCAATGTAGCAGTAGATGAAGGGCAAACTGTTAATGCAAATCAAAATACACCAACTATAGTTCGTATAGCTAATTTAGATGAGATGGAAGTAAGAATGGAAATTGCAGAAGCGGATGTGAGTAAAATAAAAATAGGTACAGAGCTTAATTTTTCTTTATTGAGCGATCCTCAAAAGACTTACCATGCTAAAATAGAAAGCATTGATCCAGCTGATACTGAGGTAAGTGATTCTAGTTCAAATTCAAATTCAAGCTCTTCTAGCTCAAGTTCTAATGCCATATATTATTATGCTAAATTTTACGTTCCTAATAAAGATAATTTTTTGCGTATAGGTATGAGTGTTGAAAATGAAATTATCGTTGCAAGTGCTAAAAATGCGATTGTTGTTCCAAATTATGCGATTAAAAACGATGATAAGGGTTATTATGTTGAGGTTTTAGAAAATGATGAAGTCATTAAAAAATACGTAAAACTTGGGATTAAAGATGCTATTAATACTGAAATTTTAAAAGGTGTAAATGAAGGTGAGAATTTAATACTTAGTTCTAGTGCTGATGGACTTGCATCAAAAATTAAGTTGAGATTTTAATGATTTATTTGAGAAATATCTATAAAAATATAGGTGAAAACACTATTTTAAAAAATATCAACCTTGATATAGAAAAAGGTGAATTTGTAGCTATTATCGGTCAAAGCGGGAGTGGTAAAACTTCTTTGCTTAATATTATAGGTACTTTAGATAGTCCAAGCAGTGGAAATTATTTATTGGATGGATATGAGGTTACAAAGCTTAATAATGATGAAAAAGCAAGACTAAGACGTGAAAAAATAGGTTTCATTTTTCAACGTTACAATCTTTTAAATTTATTCAATTCTAGTGAAAATGTTTCTTTACCTGCTATTTATGCGGGCAAAAATGTACAAGAGAGAAGGCAAAGATCTAAGGAATTGTTAAGCGATCTTGGTCTTGAACATAAGCTTTATTCTAAGCCTAATGAATTAAGTGGTGGCCAGCAACAACGTGTTTCCATAGCAAGGGCTTTGATGAATGGTGGAGAATTGATTTTAGCTGATGAGCCAACTGGGGCTTTGGATAGTAAAAGTGGAATTATGGTGCTTGAAATTTTACAAAAATTAAATAAGCAGGGTCATACTATTGTTTTAGTTACCCATGATCCAAAAATCGCACAACAAGCTAAAAGAGTGATTGAAATAAAAGATGGTGAAATTTTAAGTGATACTAAAGAAAAAAATATTGTCAATAGTCAAGAAATTATTTCCAAGATGATGACAAAAGAAAAAAAAACCTTATCTTTACTTAAAAATCAAGCTTTTGAATGTTTTAAAATTGCTTATTCTTCTATAATCGCACATAAGCTACGTTCAATTTTAACTATGCTTGGTATTATTATAGGAATTGCTTCTGTAGTTTGTGTAGTGGCTTTAGGGCTTGGTTCTCAAGCTAAGGTTTTGCAATCCATTTCTGATCTTGGTACTAGTAGTATAGAAATCTTTCCTGGTAAAGGTTTTGGAGATTTGCGTTCGGGTAAAACAAGACTTAATTTTAGCGATTTAAAAACTTTAAAAAGCTTAAATTTTTTAGAAGCAGTAGATGCTTATACTAGCTCTTCAGGCGTGGCAACTTATAGTAATATTTCTTTAAATGCTAAGGCTGAAGGAGTTGGAGTTAATAATTTTGCTATTGATGGCTTAAAGATTGATACAGGAAGAATTTTAAGCGAAGATGAGGTGCAACATAGTTCAAATGTTGTTGTTCTTGATTTTAATGCTAAAAAGAATTTATTTCCAGAATTAAATAATGAAGATGTTTTAGGGCGCGTGGTAATCTTTGATTCTCAACCTTTTAAGATTATAGGAATTTTAAAAAAAGATCAAAATAAAATATTTGATGATAATGTTGTGCGTCTTTATATTCCTTATACAACGCTTATGAATAAAATCACTGGCGATAAAAAATTACGTGAAATCATAGTAAAGGTTAAAGATGATATGGACTCTACTTTAGCTGAAAATGCGATTATACGTGTTTTAACCCTTAAAAGAGGACAAAAAGATTTTTTTACTTTTAATTCTGATACTTTTAGAAAAACCTTTACAGCCAATAAAAGAACAACGACTATACTTACAATTTGTGTAGCAGTTATTGCTCTTGTAGTTGGAGGAATTGGCGTGATGAATATCATGCTTGTTTCGGTAAGTGAAAGAACAAGAGAAATTGGAATTCGTATGGCAATAGGCGCTAGAAGAGAAGATATTATGATGCAATTTTTAATTGAAGCAATTATGATATGTACTATAGGAGCGATTTTAGGGGTTGTTTTATCTGTATTTGTCATCTTTGCTTTTAATCATTTAAGTACCGATTTTCCAATGATTTTAAATGCATATTCTATATTTTTAGGACTTTTAAGTTCAATTTTAATCGGAGTGATTTTTGGATTTTTTCCTGCAAAAAATGCAGCAAATTTAAATCCTATTCATGCTTTATCAAAGGAATAAAATGAAAATCTTCATCAGTTTTTTAATTGGTTTTTTCATAACAGCTTGTGGAACAAAATTGGTTTTACCTAAAGAACCTTTAATAAAACAGAACGATTTAAAAGATTTAAATATAAGCTATGAATGGTATAAAGCTTACGACAATAAGCATTTAAATGAATTTATAAATTATGTTTTGAAAAACAATAGCGATGTTAAGGTAGCGAGCTTAAATTTATTAAGTGCTTTAGCTAGAGCTGATTTGATTGATTATGATTTATATCCAAGTTTAAGCGGTAATTTAGATTTTACAAAGAACAAAAATTTAAATTCAGGATTAGAGAGTAAAAATTTTAATAATGCCTTAAATTTAAGTTATGAACTGGATATTTATGGAAAGATAAGAGATAGTGCAAAAGCAAGTGAATTTAGTGCAAAAGCAAGTGAATATGATTTGCAAAATTTAAAAATCAGTATGGTTAATACAGCTTTAAATGATGTTTTTGAACTTGCTTATTTTAATGATATGCAAAATTTACTTGAGCAATATTTTCAAAATCTAACTCAAATGAAAGAACTTTATACTTATAAATATAAGCTTGGAAAGATAGAAGAACTTGATTTACTTAATTTGGAGCAAAATACTTTAAAAGCTAAGCAAAATCTTTTAAGTAATGAACAAAATAGAAATTTATTAATTAAAAATTTGCAAGATTTATTGGGCAAAAAAGAGGGATTTTCTTATATAGAATATTTTAAAACCTTGTCTTTATCTGATTTTAAAGAATTAAAACCCAAATTTAACATTCCTTTAAAAACACTTGCTTATCGTCCGGATGTGCAAGCTAAGATTAACAATCTAAAGTCTGCTTTTAAAGATTATACTTCCATGCAAAAATCTATATTGCCAAATATTTCCTTGGGTGGAATTTTAAATGGTAGTGATGAAAATTTTAACGATAGTTTTAAATTTGAAATATTAAGCGGAAATATTAAAATTTCTCTTCCTTTTCTTGATTATGGTAGAGTGCGTCAAAATATTAAAATTTCGGAATTTGAATACGATAAGCTTTTAGTAGAATACGAGCAAATTTTGCAAAGTGCAATCAATGAATATGAACTCAATTATAAGGATTACCAAAGCAATATTTCACTTTTAAAAAATTTAGAAATTATTAATGCAAAACAAAAATTAATCAAAAATGCTTATTATGAAAAGTATAATTTAGGAAAAAGTGAATTAAAAGATTATTTAGATGCCTCTAATGCTTTAAATTCCAGCGAAGAAGAACTTTTAAGAGCAAAATTTAATCTTTATAAAATCATTAATTTATATTATCAAATTACTGCTATAGGGGAAATTCCTTTTTAATTTATCTTGATAATAAAAATCTATAGCTAAATAATTAACAAAGAAATGGAATTAAGCAAGATGAAAATAAAACTAACAAAACTATTGTTAACGAAGATGAGAATTTTAGAAAAATATAGGTTGGGATTGTTTAGATGCATTCTTCAATAAATAAATTTTTTTATTATTTTTTTAAAGAAACAATTTAATAACGGATATATTGTTTTAGATCTTCTAGCATTTTTTTAGCCATTAAGTCATAACCTTTTATAGTTAAATGAACATCTTTTAAGGAGAGTTTTTGCTTAATCCATTTATCTTTACCCCCTGTATCTTGCATAAATTTATACATGTCGAAAATGAGGGTTTTTTCTTCTTTTGCAACCTCATAGAGTGCTTCTCTTACGGCAAAAAAATTAGGTGCTAATTCATAAGTTCGATTTTTTTTATAGGTTACAATAGGGGGAGATATTAGCATAATAATAGTATTTTTATTATAGCTTTTAAGTATTTCTATCCAATGTTTAAGATTGTTTTTAAATTTTTGTTTTTCAAAACCTTGAAAAAGTGCATCATTTGATCCGTAGGAAAGTATGATTAGATCATTATGTAAAAGTTTTAATTCATTTTTAACTACTAAAGGATTCCAAGAAAGCCAAATATCACTTTTTGCACCATTTATGGCGACAGTATCTAAGAAATTGTTATCATTTTTATTAGTTATAAAATATCCTCCAAGTTCAGCATTTTTTTGTAAAGCTGTTATTTCTAAAGGGAAAGTTGCTTCAAGTTTTTTATATGACCATTTATTGCTTTGAAAAGAACGTAATTTGAAATTTTTACCTTGTGCGTCTTTGATATTAAAGGCATTATTATCATCTTTGGCTTTAAATAAAAAACCTATTTCAAATTTTTTTTTGTTTAAAGTCGTATCGATATTAATTTTTGCATTTTTGTCTTTAGCTTTTGCTATGATACCGCCTAATGGGAAATTTAGTTTTATATTTTTTGGATTTTTAGAATTTAAAATTTCAAAATTTTTATAAGAATATTTAAGATTTAAATTTTGTTGATATTTGGGCTGAAGAGCATGGGCAAATCCTATAGAGTTTGATTTTATAAGATATCCCCTAAGTACTCTTGGAAAAAAATCGGCTGCGATATGAGAATCTCCAAAAATTCTAATGCCTAGATTGTTTTGACTTTTTAGTTTTTTTTCAAATCTTTTTAAATCTTTTTTTAGAACATAACTTGTTAGAGCAGAGTGATTTTTACTTTGTATAAGAATTTTATCTATAGGATCATTGGCAAAAGCAAATAAATTAGTGAATAAAAATAAAAATAAAAATAATTTTATTTTATTCGCTAACATTTTGATCCTTAATAATTAAATGATTTAGCAAAAGTTTAGACATGATCTTGGCACCATTCATTGTAAAATGAATACCATCATCAGTTCTTACTTTTATGGTTTTATTGTTTTCATTTTTAATATAAGTAGAATATTGATTATTGAGAGTAAAAGATGATTTTGTATCAATAAAAATTTCTTTATTTTTAAGAACTTCTTGACGATAAATTTCATTTAAAATTTGAATTTTATCATTAAGACTATCTTTTTTCATCGGTGGAACTTCAAACCATAAAATTTTAACTTGATATTTTTGAGCTATTTGTATAATCTCATCTACTCTAGTCTTATAAAATTCTTTCCAAGCCGAAGAGCCAAAACGAAGATAATTTTTACCTTTTTTAATGTCCCAAGGATCATTTGGGCCTAATAAAATGACAAGATATTTGATATTTGAATTTGATAAAAATGCATCTTCTATGGTTTTTGCCCAATTAAAATAAGATTTATAAGAAAGTCCTGTATTTTGCCTACTTAAATCTTCTGATTTGATGCCTAAAATATTTAAATTTTTGTTAAGATTGATTGCGACCCCTTGCATTAATGAATCGCCAATAAAAAGAAATTCTTTACTTGGATTAATTGTTAATTTTCCATTATCGGTTAAAATAGTTGAATTTTTATCTTTAAAAGAGCTTGCATTTTCTTCTTGTTGCACTTGTACTAAAGATTGATTTTTTATTTTTGTATCGTTACTAAGATTTGCATCTTCAATATCTTTTATAATTTGATAGTTAGAATGGGTAGTTTTAGTGGTATTTTCTGTGCTTAAAACGGTATGAATTTGTTCTAATTTTATCTTTAATTTATTACCTTCTTTTAAAATAGTATTTTGTGGATAAAAGCTAAGATGATATCTTTGTTCTATATATGAACTAATACTTTCATTCATAACAATTATGACTAAGATAAATACAGCCATTAGAATAAATAAGAATTTAATTATCTTCATTAAAAACTCGAATAAATGAAATTAGGAATACCATCTGGCATAAATGTAAATACCAATAATAAAATAAAAGTAATAATAAAGGGTTTTAATAAAAAAGGAGTTAAATCTAAAATTTTTACACAATAAGTTCTAAAGTTGATAAATAAAGGATAAATAAGAAAAATAACACCAAAACTTGCAAGAATATAAATATCTTGATAGCTTGGAATTTGTGAAAAATTATTATAGCAAGCTTTAAAATATTCTATAGCATCATCTAAACTTTTATTATAATAAAAGAAAATCCAAGTAAAGCATACAAATTGAAAAGTTAAAAATCTTCCAAGTGTTGGAATTTTTTGTAAATTTATTTTTGTTAAGGCGAATATATGCAAGAAGGCAACGCCTATACCGTGTAATAAACCCCAAATTAAGAATGTTAAAGTATTGCCATGCCACATTCCAGAAAGTATAAAAGCAATAAGAAGATTTAAAATAGTCCTAGTTTTACCTTTTTTACTTCCACCCAAAGGGATATAGATATAATCTTTTATAAAGGTTGAAAGGCTAATGTGCCATCTTGACCAAAATTCTTTGAGATTTTTAGACAAATAAGGCATATTAAAATTTGGAGGAAGATGAAAGCCTAACATCAAAGAAAAAGCACATACTAAATCAATATATCCACTAAAATCACAATAAATTTGTATAGCATAGGCATAAATAGCACTTAAAAGCTGTATAAAATTATAAGATTGTGGAAAATCAAGAATATGTTCAGCATAATTACCTAAATAATTAGCTATAAGGACTTTTTTTACAATTCCAAAAATCAACAAAGTAATAATTAAATTTTCATTTTTAAATTCTCGTTTACGATGACTTTGCTCAAAGAAAAAAGAGCTTCGCATAATTGGACCTGAAAGCAAGGTAGGAAAAAAAGATAAAAATAGGGCCAAATTGAAAAAGCTTTCTAGACGACGTTTTTTATAAACTTCTAAAAGATAAGTAATCGAAGTAAAGGTATAAAAACTAATTCCCATAGGAAATAAAACATCTAAATTAATAAAATCAAGACCAAAAAATTCCATAATAGAATCAAAACTCGTCTTAATGCTTGCAAAATATTTAAAAAAACATAAATTTAAAATAACAAAGGTGATACAAGTCATGAAAACATAACGTTTTTTTCGAATAAAAATAAGTAGAGAAAAATAATGTATAAAAAAGGTATATACAAATAAAATTAAAGCAAAATAGGGATTAAACAGAAAATAAATCAGATAAGAAAAGATTAAAATTAAAATATTTTGTATTTTATAATTATCGTGAAATAACCAATAGATGGCAAAAAATGCCATCATCAAAATGCTAAATTCTAAAGAAAAGTAAGTCATTTATGTAAAATTGGTTTAGATCTTTATCTTAAATAAAAACTATTTTTTAAGAGCAATGCTTTTAATATATTGATCGGCCAAATATAAACCATTTCCATTTTCACCAATAAGTTTGATTTTATCCACTATACCACGGAAAAGCGCTTCTTCTTCGTGTTGTTCACTTACATACCATTGTAAAAAATTAAAAGTAGAATAATCTTTATTAACGAGCATATGTTCTACAAGTTCATTGATTGATTTTGTAATACTTTGTTCATGGGCATATGTTTTTTCAAAAACATCAAGCAAGGAATTAAAATTTTGTTCAGGTTGCTTAACTTCTTTAAGTTCAACATGAGAATCTGTTTCATTAAGATAAGTGATAAGTTTTTTTGCATGTTCACTTTCTTCGCTTGCATGAGCAAATAAAAATGCTCCAGCACCATCAAAGCTATTTTCATAGCACCAAGAACTCATGCTTAAATATAAATTAGCCGCATACATTTCTTTATTAACTTGTTCATTAAGTAATCTTACTACTTCTTTTGAAAGCATTAGATCTCCTTTGTCTATATATTTTTATTTTAATGGGAAAAATATACCCTAATTTGGCAAAAAAATAAATAAAATAATATGAAATTTTATATTTTTTAATAAAAACAATTTTAAAAATTTAAGAAATATTTTGATAGAATTTTTAGTTTTTTAAGGTGCAATTTATGGCAAAAAAAAGACTTTCTTTATCAAGACTTAGCATTCCTATTTTTTGGGATTTATTTTTTAGATTTTTAAGTATTATTGCTAATACTGCTATGGTCTCTCATTATTCTAATGATTTAGTTGGAGCAATGGGAGCTGGTAATGAAATTATTGATTTATTTATCACTATTTTTAGTTTTTTAAGTGTGGGGTGTAGTGTCGTTATTGCTCAAGCTATTGGAGCTAAAGATACCATACTAGCTAGAAAAGTGATTCATCAAAGTTTGTTTTTAAATTTGCTTTTTGGTTTGATTTGTGGGAGTTTTATTTTATGGCAAAGTGAACTTCTGCTCAATCTTTTAAATATACCTAAAGAATTACTCAAAGATAGTCAAATTTATCTTGATATGCTTGCAATCTGTCTTATTTTTGATGCGATTGGTTTAATATTATCAGCGATTATGAGAGTTTATAATATAGCCTATTGGGTTATGATGGTGGGTATTATGATGAATTTAATTATCGTTGTTGGAAATTTTTATGTGCTTCATTTTACAGAGCTAGGACTTTTTGGAGTAGGGGTTAGCAATATTATAGCAAGAATTGTTGCTGTAGTTGCTATGTTTTTAATCATAACTTATAAGCTTAAAATTCATTTAAAAATAAAAGAAATGCTTAATTTTGAAAAAGAGGTGTTAAAAAAAGTTTTTAGCATAGGAGGTTTTTCCGCGGGAGAAAATCTAATTTGGATTAGTCAATATATTATTAGTTTTAGTTTTGTGGCTAGTCTTGGAAAAGAAAATCTTAGCGTTCAAACGATTTATTTTCAATTGTCTTTATTTATTATGATGGTGGGAATTGCTATGAGTGTTGCTAATGAGATTATTATAGGAAAATTAGTTGGCGCAAAATACGAAAATATAGCTTATAAGCATACTTGGAAGGCGCTTTATTTTAGCGTTATGGTTACGATTGTAGTCGTGCTGTGCCATTATTTTTTAAAAGATGTTACTATGAATCTTTTAGATTTAAAAGAAGATCTTAGAGAAATTATGCTCCCTTTATTTACTCTTTCTATTTTTCTTGAAATTTCAAGAACTTTTAATATAGTAATGGTCAATGCTTTAAGAGCAAGTGGAGATGCTAAATTTCCATTTTTTAGCGGTATGATATTTATGTTAGGAGTGTCTTTACCTGTAGGATATATACTTTGTTTTTATTGCAACCTTGGAATTTTAGGAATTTGGATAGGTTATTGTGCAGATGAATCTTTAAGAGGACTTGTTAATGCCTATAGATGGAAGAGTAAAAAATGGCAAGGAAAAGCTGTAATATAAAGGAATTTTCTTGGAATAATTGGGTATTTTTTTATCAAAAAAAATCCATTAAAAATGTATATTTAAGATTAAATGAAAAGGGTAAATTTTATTTAAGTTTGCCTTATTTTTACACTTTAGACGATATTGAAAAATTTTTAATCAAGCATGAAGATTGGATTAAAAAAACGTGGCTTAATTTTAAAAATAAAACTAATGAAGCGGATCAAGTTTATTTTTTAGGTAAAAAATATCGATTAGTTTTAAAAGAAAACCTTTTTAAAACAAAAATTTTAAAAACCGAAATTCATACTCCTTCTAGAATAGAATTTGAGTCTTTTTTAAGAAAAAATTCTAAAATTATTTTTCTTTTTTATCTTAAAAAATGGACTCAAAGGACCAAGCTTAATTATACACATTTAAGTATTAAGAAAATGAAAACACGTTGGGGTTCTTGTAATCATAAAAAAGGTTATATTAATTTAAATTTAAAGCTTTTAGAAAAAAGTTTAAAAGCTATAGAATATGTTATTTTACATGAAATAGCCCATTTAAAATATCCCAATCATAGTCAAGATTTTTATAATTTTTTAGCATTTTACATGAAAGATTTTAGAGTAAGGGAAAAAGAATTTAAACTTTGATAAATAAGATTGATTTTTTTTGATATAATTTTTTATATTTGAAGGATGAAAATTGATTTTAGAATTTGAATTTGAGTATTTTGGAAATAATGATTATTTTACTTATCTTTTAAATTTTTATGCTAAGAATTATAAATATAGTTTAAATCGAAAAAAAAATAAGATTTTATTGCAAATAGAAGGCGATGAAAAAGAATTATCTGATTTTTGTGAAAATCTAAAAGGTATAAGCAATAGTGTTTTTTTGAAAAAATTTGATGTAAGGATAACTGAAAGATTAAATGATTTTAATCAAAGTTTTGATTATTGTGAAAAGTTTTTCTATCTTACTCATTTAAATTCTAGTGCATATGTGGAAAAAAAAGAGCTTTCGAATAACGAATGGGGTGTATTTTGCGAGAATGAAATTTCACTCGATGGACTGTATTTTGAAAAAATAAATCAGGTCAATTTTGATACATTTTTACAAAAAGCTCTTGAAAAATTGGTTAATAAAGAAGAAATTTACTTAAAAAATCATAAAGGAAGTTATAAAATCAGCCTCTTTAATGAGAATTTTGAATGCGATTTTTTGATACCCTGTGATATAAAAACCATACAGACGATTTTTGTTTGTTCTCAAGAAAATTTAAAACTTCTTGCAAGCTTAGAGAAACCTTTAATTAAATTAAGATTAAATGCCATATTTAGAAAAAAATATAATTTAAAATTTAGTGATTTTAAATTAGTTTTAGCACAAGATCTTTTCATATTTGCTTTATGTTATCAGCTTTATAAACAGGATTTTTCTTTTTTGAGTGTTTTAAAAATTGATGAAAAAGAAGAAGATTTTGAAGTGATGAATTTAGATGAAAAAGTTGTAATTTTGCAAGGTTTAGAATTTATAGATCGTAAAGCAAGAGAACTTATTTTTTCCAAAGAAGATAAAAATATGGCTAGAATTTCTTACATTTTAAGTAGTTTTAAACAAGAAGTTTTTCTTTTAGAATTAAGTAAAAAATATGACGATATTTTGCTTATTAATAAGGAGCTAAATTTATTAAAACTTGATTTGCCTAAAAGTTTTAAAAAGCTTTATGAGGAAATTGAAAAAGATGAGATTGGTGCTAAGCTTTTATCTAATTTCTCAAAAGAATTTCCACTTTTAGATGAAGATTTTACCTTAAAAAATAATTTTTATTCTTTATTTTGTATTTTAGGTAGAATTTTAAACTTAGATAAAGAAATTTATAGTGCTGGAGAAAAACTCTTAAAAATGGCTGATGAAAGTAAAATGCCACGTGGAGTGAAAATAGATTATCGTTTAAAAAAAGATAAAAGTTTTGACCATGTAAGAACTTTGCGATCTGTTATGAGTTTTATGCTTGCTGGGGTTGATAGTGTTAATATTGCTTATGGGATTGTTGAGAGTTTAAGTTATTTTTTACGTGATATATATGATGAATTAAGATCAAAAAGACAAGCTGAAATAGCTATTGTTAGCGGTGCTTTATTTGAACATAAATCTCTACTTAAAAATACTTTAAAACATTTAAAAGATTGCAAACTAAGCGATGCGCCACTTAGGATTTAAAATCAAAATTTCAGGCTTGGTCCAAGGTGTAGGATTTCGCCCTTTTATATATGAAATAGCTTTAAAACTTCAACTTTTAGGAGAAGTAAAAAATGATGGTTTTGGGGTAGAAATTTTACTTTCTTGCTCTTATAAAAAATGTTTGGAATTTATAGAGCAATTAAAAAGTAACCATCCTCCTCTTGCAAGAATAGACAAAATTGAAATTTTAAAATGTAGGCCAAAAGTTTATCATAACTTTTGCATCGCTTCTTCAAAACAAAGTATAAAAACAACCCCTATATTAAGCGATTTTGCTTTATGTCAAGAATGCAAAAATGAATTTTATGACTTAAACAATAAGCGTTTTCATTATCCTTTTATCACTTGTACTCACTGTGGACCTCGTTTTAGCATCATAAAAAATTTACCCTATGATAGAGATAATACTACGATGGATAAATTTAAGATGTGTGATTTTTGTGAGAAAGAATATAAAAATCCTTCAAATCGCCGCTTTCATGCTCAACCTATTAGTTGTTCTAAATGCAAAATTTCAGTGTATTTAAAAAACAAGCAAGGTGAAATTTTATTTACGGATGAAAATGCTTTTATAGAATGTGCAAAACTTTTAAAACAAGGAAATATTCTTGCTATTAAGGGAATGGGCGGATTTCATTTAATGTGTGATGCTTTTAATGAAAAAGCTTTAAAAGAATTAAGAATAAGAAAAAACCGTCCTAAAAAACCTTTTGCTTTAATGTGTAAGGATATTAAAGATATTAAAAAACTTGCATTTTTAAGCGACGAAGAGGAAAGATTGATAGGTAGCTCATTAGCGCCTATTGTAATTTTAAAAGCGAAAAAGAACTTTGATTTAATTGCTCCAGATATTGATAAAATAGGTATTATGATGGCTTATACCCCTTTGCATCTTTTGATTTTTGAATATTTTAAAGGTATTCTTGTAGCAACAAGTGCAAATTTAAGTGGCGAAAGTATTATTAAAGATGAGGATAATTTAAGATTTAAACTTGATAGAGTTTTTGATTATTATTTAGACTATGATAGAGCGATTTTTAACTCTAGTGACGATAGTATCGCTCAATTAATAAATAATCAAGCTATGTTTTTACGTACTTCAAGGGGCTTAAATCCTTATTATATAGAAACAAATTTAAATTTCAATCAAACTTATCTAGCTTTAGGATCAGAGCTTAAAAATGAATTTGTGATTTTTTATCAAAATAAAATATTAATCTCCCCTTATATAGGAGATTTAAAAAGTGTTGATACTTATGAAAGATTTTTAAGGCTTTTGGATTTTTTTAAAAAAAGTTATGATTTAAAATTTGATACTATACTTTGTGATAAACATCCTCATTTTTTATATACAAAAGACTTTAAGCAAACAATTAAAATTCAACATCATTATGCACATTTTTGTGCAGCTTATTTTGAATACCAAGAAGAATTTATCAAAGATGAGAAGGCTTTAGGTTTTATTTGGGATGGAACGGGTTATGGTGATGATGGCAGTATTTGGGGTGGAGAGATTTTTATAGCTAATTTAAAAGAATATGAAAGAATTGCTCATTTTGATGATTTTAAATTGATTAATGCTGATATAAAAAATATATATAATTTGGCTTTAAGTGTAATTTGGCATTATAATTTAGAAAATTTAGCTCAAGATTTTTTAGATAAAATTTCAAAAGTTAAACTTGAAAATCTTAAAAAAATTTATACTAATTCTACTCTTAAAACAAGCTCTTTAGGACGTATTATCGATGCTTTTGGTGCTATTGTTTTTGACTTAGATCAAAGTTCTTATGAAGCACAAATTGGTCTTATGTGTGAAAGTTTTTATCAAAGAGATTTAAATTTTTCTTATAAACTTTATGTTGAAAATGGCAAAATTAATTTTAAAGAATTGATTTTGGGGGCTTTAAGAGATGAAAAAAGTAAAGCTATTACAGGTATGCTTAATGGCTTGGCTGATTTCATTATAAAATATAGTCAAAATTATAATTTTAAAGTATTGCTTAGTGGTGGAGTTTTTCAAAATAAAACTTTACTTGAAATTCTAAAAGCTAAAAATTTAGATTTTTTTGTGCCTTTAAAATATCCTTGTAATGATAGCTCAATAGCTTTAGGGCAAATGATACATTTTTTAAATAAAAATTAACCCAAAAACTCATTAAAATTTAATGCTTTTAAGGATACAATGAAATAATTATTTAATTTTTAAGGAATGAAAATGTGTAAAGATTGTGGTTGTTCGATAAATTCTAAAGAGGACTCTTTTTTTCATCATCATGAAAATCCAAGTTTAAAAGAGAGTAAGACTGTAGAGGTAATTTCTAAAATTTTAAGTAAAAATGATGAACAAGCCTTGCATAATAGAAATCATTTTAATGAATCACATACACTTTGTATTAATTTAATGAGTTCTCCAGGAAGTGGCAAAACCACTCTTTTAGAAAATACAATTAAAGCTTTAAAAGATGAGATAAAAATTGCAGTCATTGAGGGGGATCTAGAAACCAATAATGACGCACAAAGAATTAAAAATATTGGTGCTAAAGCATACCAAATTACTACAGGACAAAGTTGCCATTTAGATGCTTTTATGGTGCATGAAGCTTTGCATCACTTAGCGATTAATGATATAGATTTACTTTTTATAGAAAATGTAGGTAATTTAGTTTGCCCTGCAAGCTATGATTTAGGAGAACATTTAAATATTGTTTTACTTTCAGTTACCGAAGGAAGTGATAAGCCACAAAAATATCCAGTTATGTTTAAAAAAGCTGATGTTGTGCTTATTAGTAAAGCTGATTTAGCACATCATTTTGATTTTGATATCAAGGAAGCAAGCAAATTGATTAAAGAATTAAATCCAAAAGCAGATATTATAGTTTTAGATGCTAAAAATGGAAGCAATATGGAACTTTGGTATAAATTTTTAAGACTAAAAAAGGAGCTTTTTTAATGTGTTTATCTATTCCATCTGAAATTTTAGAAATCGATGAATTAAACAATGCCATCGTGCAAACCTTAGGTGTTAAAAGAAAAGTGAATTTAGATTTGATTGATGAACCCTTGCAAAAGGGAGATTTTGTTTTAATACATGTAGGTGTTGCTATGGAAAAAATCGATAAAGAATCTGCTTTGGAGAGTATAAAAACTTATAGAGAAATTGTAGATAAAATGAATAGTGGAGAAATTAATACCAATGAAGGGGATTTGGGTTTAAATGAATTTAATCGATGAATTTAGAGATAAACAAAGTATTTTAGCCTTAAAAAAATTGATAGAAAAAGAGATTAAAAACCCTATTAATATTATGGAAATTTGTGGCGGACATACCCACAGTATTATGAAATATGCCTTGCCTTCTATTTTACCTAAAGAGATTAATTTTATTCACGGACCAGGTTGTCCTGTATGTGTTATGCCTAGAAATCGTATTGATATAGCTATTAAATTAGCTTCTATGAAGGATAATATTTTTTGCACACTAGGTGATCTTTTAAGAGTGCCAGGGAGTGATTTTTCTTTAATTGATCTAAGAGCAAAAGGAGCTGATATTAGAGCACTTTATTCTCCGCTTGAAATTTTAGAAATTGCTAAGGAAAATCCAAATAAAAATATCATTTTTTTTGCTATAGGTTTTGAAACAACAACTCCTATGAGTGCTCTTTTGCTTGAAAAGGTGATAGAGTTAAATTTGAAAAATATTTTTTTTCATATCAATCATATTACCGTTCCAGCGCCTATTGAAGCAATTATGGATGATGAAAATGTACAAATCAATGCTTTTTTAGGACCTTCTCATGTTAGTGTGATAACAGGTTTTGAAATTTATAAACCTATAGCAGCTAAACATAAAACCCCTATAGCAGTGAGTGGTTTTGAACCAGTAGATATTATGGAGAGTATTTTAAATATAGTAAGACAAAGTAATAAAGGAACATTTGAAGTATACAATCAATACAAAAGAGCTGTAAGTAAAAAAGGCAATATTAAAGCACAAAATTTAGTTGCAAAATATTTTGAACCTTGTGATTTTGAATTTCGTGGCTTAGGAGTTATTAAAAATGGTGGCTTAAAATTAAGAGAGGAATTTGGTGATTTTGATGCAAGTAAGCAATTTGATTGTATGGTTTTAAGTAAAAATGAAAACAAAGCTTGTATTTGTGGGAAAATTTTAAGAGGCCTAGCTAAACCTTATGATTGTAAAGTTTTTGCTAAAGCTTGTACTCCAAGAAACCCTATAGGCAGTTGCATGGTTTCAAGTGAAGGAGCATGTGCTGCTTATTATAGATATTCAAAGGTAAATGTATGAAAAATATTTCTTTAGCTCATGGTGGTGGCGGAGAAGAAATGAATGAGCTTTTAGATGGAATTTTTAAAATTTTTAATAATGATATTTTAAATGCTGCAAATGATGCTGCAATTTTGGGAAATATAGCTTTTAGCACAGATTCTTTTGTGTTAAATCCTATATTTTTAGATGATGAGATAAATATAGGTAAGCTTTGCGTTTGTGGTTCGATAAATGATATTTTAATGGTTGGAGCTAAGCCAAAATATCTTAGTTTAGCTTTTATTTTAGAAGAAGGTTTTAAGATAAAAAAACTCAATAAAATTTTACAAAGCATACAAAAAGAGTGTTTTAAAGCTGGGGTTTTAGTTGTATGTGGCGATACTAAAGTGGTCCCAAAAGGCAAAGGTGATGAAATTTATATTAATACTACAGCCTTAGGAGAAATCATTGCTAAAAAAGAAACTAAAAATATAAAAGCAGGACTCAGTGTCTTAGTTTCTGGTGATATTGGCAGACACGGTGCGAGTGTTTTAATCAAAAGAAATCAATTAGAAGCTGATATAAAAAGCGATTGTAAGATTTTAAATAAAGAGGTTTTAGAGCTTTTAGAAAATAATGTAAAAGTTATAGCTATGCGTGATGCAACCAGAGGGGGTTTAAGTGCGGTTTTAAATGAATGGGCAAAGCAAAGTGGAAATGATTTTTTAATTTTTGAAGAAAAAATTATCATACAAGATGAAGTTTTAGGGCTTTGTGAACTTTTTGGTTATGAAGCATATGAGCTTGCAAATGAAGGCACTTTTGTTCTTTGTGTAGAAAAGGAAGACGAACAAAAAGCTTTAGAAATTTTAAGAAAGTATAACAAAAATGCAAATATTATAGGGGAAGTTTTAAAGGAAAAAGCATCTCGTGTGATTTTGCAAAATTCTTTTGGAGCAAAGCGTTTTTTAGAAGTTCCAAAAGGTGAACTTTTGCCAAGAATTTGCTAATGCACGAACTTAGTATTGTAGAATCTTTAATTGATCTGTGTGAAGAAAATGCTTTAGCCAATAATGCTAAAGATATACAAGAAATTTATATAAATATTGGACGTTTAAGTGGGGTTGAAGTAGATCTTTTTAAGCGTTGTTTTGAAACATTTAAAGAAAATTCTCAATTTTGCAAAAATGCAAAACTTTTTATAGAAATTACTCCACTTGAGATCTTATGTTTAAAGTGTGATCAAAAAAGTATTTTAAAAGAAAATATTTTTAAGTGCCCATGTTGCTCAAGTATTGATTATAAGATTATACAGGGTGAAGATTTGCATTTAATGCGATTAATAATGCAATGATTATATTTTTATAATTCTTCCAAGCTCTAATAAATTTGAAATCAAAAATTCTTTTTTGGCGAGTTTAGAATTAGTTTTTAATTCATGTTCGCTTTTAAGCAATAAGGTAAAAATATTTTTATATTGTTCTATTTTGATGCTAAAAGCCTGCTGGCTTAATTTTTGTGCGATTAAAGGAGGAGGGGAATAACCTAATAATTCTTTCAAATCTACTTTTCCATAAATTTTTGCATAAATGGCGATTTTAAAAAGACGATAAAAAGCAGCGCTTAGATAATTAAGCAATGCAATTTCATTATAATTTTCTATAATTTTTTCAAGCTCGTTTTTAAAATCTAATTTTTTCAAAATTAGTTCAAAAAAATTTTCAAAACTTCCAGAACTAAGGCTATGGCAGTATTGATCTATATCTTGTTCGCTTACGGTTAAATTTGTAAATTTGTTTAATTCGCTTGCTGCTAAGTATAGATTTTCATTAAAATTTGTAAATAGCATAAATAAGGCATTTTGGGTAATTTCTATATTAAGTTCTTTTGCCTTTATAGCTAAAAGTTCTATACCTTCTTTTGCATTATTAGGTTGAAAAAATCGTGCAAAATTATTTCCAAAAATTTTTTCTATATCGCTTTGTTTGGAACTTTCATCATAAAATTCTAAAAGAAAAAAATTATTTTGATTATTGTGACAGAGTTCTACTAGAGTTTTTAATTCTTTTGCGGGAATTTTTTTATTGATTTTTAATTCTAAAAGCTTATTATTACTAAAAAGAGATCCTCCGCTTAAAAAATCACTAGCTTGATTAAAATGATATTCTTCAAAAAACAATTTTAAATTTTCATCATAAGTCCATTTTTTTTTAATAAAATTGGCATATAATTCTATTTGAAAGTTGTCAGCTCCATATAAAAAGAAAATATTAGGAAAATTATTTTTCAAAAGTAGTGTTTGCAGTTCTTTTCTATACATTTTTACCTCAAGTAGTCTTTGATAATTTTTCCATAAATTTTAGCCATGACAATATCTGCTTCTATAATTTGAATTTCAACTCTTTGTAAAAGATTGGCCTGGGTGTCATAAAGGATAATATCTGCTCCTTTAATTTCATCATCAAGCTTAGCAATGCATATCCCTTCATTTTGAATAATTAAAGCTTGAAAACATTTTCCTATATTTTTAAGCGCCCATCTGGCAAATTTTCTATCCATAAAATCAAAAGCAACCTTATCAGCTTCTCTTTCTAAGGTGCTAAGGTTTTCACAAGTACTTTGTATATTTAAAAGTAAATAATTAAAAAGCTTTTCATCCTTTTTTTGTCTGGCTTTTAATAAGCGATGCAAAATAAGATCAGAATATCTTCTAATAGGACTTGTAAAATGAGAATATTTTTCGAATCCTAAGCCAAAATGACCTTGATTTTTACTTGAGTATTCCGCTTTTTTTTGTGCTTTGATAATAAGTTTATCAACCTCTGCTCTTAAATTTAATTCATCTGCTAAAGATTGGATATCGCGTATGAGTTCTGGAAGATTAGGTTTTAATTTAACATCAATTCCAAGCTCGATTAATTCATTAAGAAGCTTATCGATTTTTTTGGCATCGGCACTTAAATGGTTTCTAAAAATTCCTATATCTTCTAAGATTTTTGCTGCTGCTTTATTAGCTAAAAGCATGCAATCTTCGATTAGATTATGAGAAAAGGTATCTTTTTCTATAAAAGTGCTTTCAAGGCTTAAATTTTTATCTAAAACCATTCTTAGTTCTTCAGTGCGAAATTCAAAGGCATTTTTAAGACGTTTTTTTCTTAGAATTTGGGTAATTTCAAAAAGTTTATAAAGCCAATTATGTTCTTTTAAATCAGGTTTTTTTAATAAAATTTCATCTACTTCATCGTAATTAAAACGACGTTTTGAGTTAATAATTGCTTCAAAAAGTTCTTCTTTGATAACTTCATTTTTTTCGTTTAAAATGATTTTAAAACAATACGCTAGACGATCTTCATAAGGTTTTAAAGAGCAAATATTTTCACTTAAAGCCCGAGGTAGCATAGGAATAGCAATATGTGGAAAATATATTGAAAATCCACGATTTCTAGCTTCTTTATCTATAGCACTATAAGCATAGACATATTCGCTAACATCTGCAATGGCTATATAAATTTCTCGTTTTTTTTCATCAAAATAAATAGCATCATCAAAATCTTTAGCATGTATAGGATCTATAGTACAAAATGGTAAAGATCTTAAATCAATCCTATTTTCATACATACTCGCATCAACGCTATCGCCATTAGCTAAAGATTCTTTGATGCAAGTGTCGCTAAATTTGCTATTTTTATTAAAAAGAGCAAGAGAAATTTTTTCATCTACACTTTCATCATCAATATGCCCTAGAACTTCAATGATATTGTTATTTTCATTTTCTATTTTTAATACAGTTCCCAAAGGTAAAGCTTTTAATGATTTTTGTGAAGCTTTTAAAGCAAGGTTTAGCCCTGTTTTTATATTCATTCCAAGTATAGCTTCTCCATATCTTTTAGTAATAACTATTGAGGTTTCATTGGCACGTTTTAATACTAAAATTACTTTAGCACTAGGTCGTTTTCTCTTTAAAGGGAGGAGTTTAACAGCGACAATATCTTTATAATTCGCACCTTTTAAATTTTTATTTTCAATAAGCAAATCTTTTTTAAAACTTTCATCAAAAGATTCTAAAAATCCTGTGCCTTTACTTGTAATATCAAGAATTCCAAAAGTAAAACCATTGTTAAGATAAAATTTATTTTTATATTCTTTAATAATTTGATTTGCTAGAAGTTCTCTTATAATTTGTTTGTGTTCGTTATTAATTTGGTTAATATTTATTCCATAATTTAGGCTATTTAAAAATTCTTTCATTATAAATATACTTTTGTAATTTTTTGATAAATTTTACATAAAGTTTATAAAAAAAATATGAATTTTAGACTTTAATTGTTATAATACTTGCCATTGATATTTTAGAATAAATAGGATAAATTAAAATGAATATTTTTTTTACCGAAGCTTATCAAATTAAATACAATATTAAAAAAAGTAATTTTTATCAAAATATTTTATTATAAGATTTTATTTTGCTTAAGAAAAAAATAATACAAATACAACGATTTTTAATTATAGCTATACTTTTTTTATTGTGTATAGCTTTAGCTTTAGGAATTTTATTAAAATATCAAGAACTTAAAAATGTCACAAATCATTTGGCTAAAAGTAAGGATAATCAGCAAGAAAATTTAGTTTTATTAGATGATAAAAACCAAAATAAAATAGAAATATTTGAAGATTTTTACAATCAAGATAAAAATCAAAGTTTAGCTATTTTAGAACAAGAAGCACAAAAGATTGATAATGATATCAATTTAACAAAAATGATTGAACAAAATGTAAGCCTTGAAAAAAATAGCACTTTAGAGAGCAATTTGAGTTTAAATAATGATAATAATTTAAGTCCAAAAAATGTAAGTATTTTAGAAAATAATTCAAGTTATATGGAGCAAAATTTAAGTACAAATATTCAAACGATACAAAAAAAAGACAAATATCTTCCAAAACTTGCTATTATTATTGATGATATGGCAAATGCAAGTCAAGTAAGAAATCTTAAAGCTTTAAATTTAAAGCTCAATCCTTCTTTTTTTCCACCAGATAAAAACCATCCAAATACTCCAAAATTAGCCTCTGATTTTAATTTTTATATGGTGCATTTGCCTTTGGCTGCTATTCACTACAATAAACCAGAACTTGATACTTTAAATCCAAACGATAGCGAGGAAAGAATTTTTAAAAAAATTGCGCAGATTAAAAAAGATTTTAAAAATTTAAAATATATTAATAATCATACAGGAAGCTTATTTACAAGCAATGAAAAAGCTATGAAACATCTTTATAAGGCTTTAAAAAGTCAAAATTTACTTTTTGTAGATTCTAAAACTATAGGAAATTCTAAAGCTTTAAAGGTGTCTAAAGAAATGGCTATGATTTATATACAAAGAGATATTTTTTTAGATAATGAAGATAATGTAGCCTATGTTAAGAAACAGCTTGAAAGTGCTGTAAAATTGGCACAAAAAAAAAGATTTGCTATTGCAATTGGTCATCCAAGGAAAAATACTTTAAAGGCTTTAGAGCAAAGCAAAAATTTACTTGATAAGGTAGAGTTGGTTTATTTGAGTGAAATTTATGGAAAGTAAAATTTTAAGCGACGATTTTCTAGACTTTTTTAAAGATTTAAAAAAACCTCCAAAAAAACTCTACTACAGAGGAAATTTAGAGCTTTTAAGAAAACGCAAAATTGCAATCATTGGTTCAAGAAAAATGAGTATTTATACAAAAAATTGTGTTTTTTCTTTAGCCAGCATGCTTAAAAATTCAGGAATTTGTGTTGTAAGTGGTGGAGCTTTGGGGGTTGATATTAATGCAAGTATCGCTGCTATGCCCTATACAATAGGAATTTTTGCAAATGGCTTAAATCAAATTTATCCAAAGAGTAATGAAAAAATTATTAAGCAAATGTATCAAGAAGCCTTAGCTCTAAGCGAATATGAAGAAGATTATATTCCTAAAAAGTATGATTTTTTACTTAGAAATCGTTTGATTATTGCTTTAAGTGAGGCTGTTGTAGTTGCTCAAGCTGATATTAACAGTGGCTCTATGCAAAGTGCTAAACTTGCTTTAGAATTAAAAAAACCTTTGTATGTTTTACCTCATAGGATTAATGAAAGTAGCGGAACGAATTTATTTTTAAAAGAAAAAAAAGCGGAATTAATTTATGACTTTAAGGAATTTGTTGGTCAGTTTGCAAAAGTTTGTGAGGATGTGCAAGATGAATTTTTAGATTTTTGCAAAAAAGGTGTTAGTATTGATGAAGCTTTGGCAATTTATGGTGAAAAAGTCTATGAATATGAACTTGAGGGTAAAATTTCCGTTGAGGGATTATTAATAAGAGTTTTAAAATGAGAGCGCTAGCATTAGACATAGGTTTAAAGCGTATTGGAGTGGCGCTTTGTATCGATAAAATAGCACTCCCGCTTAATGCTGTTTTAAGAAAAAATCGTAACCAAGCTGCCATAGAAATAAAAAAAATTTTACAAGAGTATCATATTTCTTTATTGATCGTAGGTATTCCAAAAGGGGGTTCAAGTGAGGATGAAATGAAAAAGCGTATCCAACATTTTGTATCTTTGCTTGAATTTGAAAAAGAAGTGGTTTATGTAGATGAGAGTGGCACAAGCAAAGAGGCTTTGAAATTTCAAAGAGCAAATACTCGAAAAAAAGACGGAAAATTAGATTCTTTAGCAGCTTTTATTATGATAAAGGATTATTTTGCTCTCTAAAATTAAAGCACTTTACACGGAAAAAGAATTTATTCAAATTTTAAATTCTTTTGAAAAGAAAAAAAATATTTGCATTTTTTTAAATACTCTAAAATGTAATTTTAAAGAATTGGAAAATGATTTTTTAAATGCTAATTTAGAATGGAAAAAAATCAATGAATATTGTTATTTGTTTAAAGCTGAGGATAAAAATATCTTAAGCTCTATGAAATCTTTTAATGAATTTAAATTTTATATACAAAATTATTCCTCTTATTTATGTGCTTTAAATTTAGATGTAAAAGAGGGGCAAAATGTTTTAGATATGTGTGCTGCTCCAGGTGGAAAAAGTATTAATTTGGCAAATTTTATGAAAAATACAGGCTATTTAGCTTGTAATGAAATCAGTAAAGATCGTTTTTTTGTTTTGCAAAAAAATCTTCAAAATTATGGTATAAATGCAAAATGCTTTATGAAGGATGGTAAAACAATAGGAAAATTATGTCCTTTAAAATTTGATAAAATTTTGCTTGATGCTCCTTGCTCCACTTTTGCAAAAATAGGTTTTAATTTGGAAAAAAGCTATAAAGAAATAAAAAATATAGCCAAAATACAAAAAAAACTTTTGCATTCCGCTTTAAAAGCTTTAAAAGTTGGCGGAGAGCTTGTTTATAGCACTTGCACATTTACCAAGGAAGAAAATGAAGAAGTCATAGAAAATGCTTTGAAAAGCGAATTTAAACTTGAAATTTTGGATATCAATTTAGAGCATGCTATAGCAAAAGATGCACAAAGTGAATTTTTTAAAGAAATTTCAAAATGTAAGAGAATTATTCCAAATTTGGATTATGATGGATTTTTTATAGCTAAACTTAGAAAACTAGCCTAAACCCTAGTTTGTCCTATAAGATTATTTAATCTATCCATTATAGATCCAACATAAGAATTTATACTTTCACTGCTTGCTTTCCAGCCATTAGCTTTTGCTTGATGAAACTGATTATCAAACCAAGCTCCACCATAACCTATGCTTGTATTTTGCCAAGCAACTCCTTTTTCCATTGCATATATATCTGCATCAAGCTAGCCATCTTGTGCATAACCTTTTAATAAACTTGCAAAATCCACTTTGCCTGTCATAATGTCATCGAAATCTACATTAGAGTATTTTGGGATACTTTGTTTGGCAACATTAAGATTATAATTCATTGCTTGCGGTGCAATAGTTGTATTTTTTCCTGCAACCATATAACCACCTTCTGATTTTAAAAAGCTCATAAACAAAGCTTCTTTAGAATAACTTCCATCTTCATTTTGTGGATAAACTGACATATCAGGATTAAATCCACCTTCCATTAAAGCTCCTTGTGATCAACTTTGAGTTGATATATTTAATTTTTGCGGATAAAAATCAATACCTGTCATTCCCATTTGTATTGCTTGAGCTTCATGAAATTCATCATCTGTTTTAAAAACATTAGTTACTTTTGTGTTAGAATGATTAACTAGTCCTAATGCATTATAAGGATTGGATTGATCTGAAAAATCTAAACCTTTATAGCCAACAGAAATATAACCCTTAGGCATAGAATTTATATCTGCTTCAGTGAAACTTGTTTTATTGGTATCATTAAAAGTATGATTAACAATTTGATTAAATTGATTATAATATTGTTTTATGGTATCAGCCATATCGATATTAGTAAAATAGCGAGAAATTCCTAGCTGTTCTTTTATATCTTGATATTGTGCTTCATTAAAGTTATATATCTCATCCAAAGTAGATTTATGTATCTTAAAATCTTCAGGAAGTCCCGCAGCTTTGTTAAAATCACTTCCCATATAACCATCTTTATCTACACTATAACCATAGGCTGTATTATTACTTATATCTGCTTGTTTATATTTTAGAGTATAAATAGAGTTTTTAAATTCACTTGATATATTATAATTAGGAGAACTTGTCTTACTACTTATACTAAAATTAGTATTATTGCTAGTATTTGTTGTATTAGTAGAATTTAATACTTCACTTCTTATTAAAGTTTGTGAATTTGCACTTTGAATTTCATTTAACTTACTAGCATTTTGTTTTAAAAAGCATTAGCAAAACTTATTTTAGAATTTTCTTTACTTTCTTTATTAGCTTTTGCTTGTGAAAGTATAGAATTATAGTTTGAGTTATCATTGATACTAAAGATACTCATATTAATTCCTTAATTTAGATTTTTTTGCCTTCAATCTAAATATCTTAAAATAATATAAGCAAGAAGTGTTCCTAAAAATAATTTTAACAATGATTTTGAATTAAACTTTTCACATATAATTTTAAATTCACAAAAAAACTTAAAAAACAATAAATATTTTTTTTATTTTTTTAGGCTTGAAATACTATTTTATAGATATTTAGTAAGAAAATCACATTGTGAAAACTTTGTGAATAAAATATATTTATAAAAAAGTTAATTATATGAATTCGTTTTTTACAAATTGTAATTTTGGAGCAATAACAAATCGACAATATCCTTGATTGGGATTTTTTGTGAAATAATTTTGATGATAAGATTCCGCAGGATAGTATTTGTTTAATTTATAAATTTGAGTGACTATTGGTGAAGAGTAATTGTTTTTTATCTTTTCAATAAATTTTTTAATTATAACTTCATCATTTTCGTTTTCATAAAAAATTGCAGATCTATATTGAATTCCTACATCGGCGCCTTGTTTATCTAAAGAAGTAGGGTCATGAATTTTAAAAAAAATATCCAAAATTTTTATAAGAGAAATTTCTTTATCGTTGTAGTTTAATTTAATGACTTCAATATTACCATCGCCAGAACATACACTTTCGTAGGTTGGATTTTCGGCTCCACCCGTGTATCCAACCTCACTATCTACAATCCCTTTAATTTTTTCAAATACAGCTTGTATGCACCAAAAACATCCACCACCTAAAATAATGCTTTTCATATTTTCCTTAACAGCAAAAAAGACTAATGACTTATTTGTAATTCTTACTTGCTTTTTCTAAAATTTCAATTGCAACATTTGTATCTTTGAAATCTTGTACTTTTACCCATTTATTTGGTTCAAGAATTTTATAGGTTTCAAAGAAATTTTTAATTTTATTTAAAGTTGCTTGAGGTAGATCGGTATAGGATTTGATATTATCGTATCTTGCATCAATTTTTGAACTTGGGACAGCTAAAAGTTTTTCATCCATTCCGCTTTCATCTTCCATGATTAAAACACCGATTAAACGGCAAGGAATGACAGCCCCAGCTTGAATAGGATATTCATTTAAAACTAAAATATCAACAGGATCACCATCATCAGCTAAGGTATTTGCAATAAAACCATAATTTGCAGGATAAAACATTGCACTTGCCATTACACGATCAACCATAATAGCACCACTATCTTTATCAATTTCATATTTAATATTTGACCCATAAGGAATTTCAATTACGGCGTTAATTTTATTTGGAATATCTCCAATTTTGATTTTGCTTAAATCCATATTTATTCTCCTTTTTTAAATACTTTGAATTTTTTTAATCAATTCTTTCATATCTGCAACAATAGGTTCTATTGTGCGTTCTCCATCAATAATAAAATGAAGTTTTTTATTTTGATAAAATTTTTGAATTTCTTCTAATGGTTCTGTATAAACTTTCATTCTATTATAAAAAACTTCTTCATTATCATCAGCTCCACGATTTCTACCTAAAACTCTATCTTTGGCTACTTGTTCGCTTACGCGTACTTCAATCACGCCTTTAAGTTCTATTTCATTTTGAGAGCTTAAAACCTTATCAAATTCTGTCATTTGTTCAATACTTCTTGGATAACCATCGATAATGATTGTTTGAGTTGGTGCATTTTTAAGTGCTGAGACTATAGTATTTATAACTACATCCAAAGGTACTAAATTTCCTTTAGAGATAAAACTATCAATTGTTTTTCCAAGCTCACTGCCGCTAGCAACCTCTTCTCTTAATAAATCACCTGTTGAATAATGAGTAATGTTAATATCTGATTGAGCTATAAGACTTGCATCTGTTGTTTTTCCACTCCCAGGTGCTCCTATGATTAAAAACAATTCTTTCATTTTATATTCTCCCTTAATTTAATTCCTAATTCTCTTAAAGCTTCATTGTTTGGCTCTGATGGCGCATCTGTCATGAGACATTGTGCTCTTTGTGTTTTTGGAAAAGCAATAACTTCTCTTATACTTTTTGAACCAGTAACTAGCATGATAAGCCTATCTAATCCTATAGCAATGCCGCCATGAGGTGGAGCTCCAAAACTTAAAGCATCTAGCAAAAATCCAAATTTATTTTTTTGTTCACTTTCGTCAATATTTAATTTTTTGAAAACTTTTTGCTGAATATCATTTTTATGAATTCTAATACTTCCACCACCTAATTCCACACCATTTAAAACAACATCATAGGCAATGGAGTAAATTTCTTCAATATCTTCTTCATCAATATTTTTTGGCATAGTAAAAGGATGATGCATAGCCGAATAAGTTCCATCGTCGTTTTGTTCAAACATAGGAAAATCAACAACCCATAAAAATTCCAATGCATCTGGATTGATTAATTTTAATTCTTCTGCAAGGAAAATTCTAAATCTTCCCATATAATCAAGAACAGTTTTTTTAGCTCCAGCACCGAAAAATACAACATCTCCAACTTCCAAATTGCAACGTTTGCTAAGTTCTTGTAAATCAGATTCATTAAAAAATTTGCAAAGTGGACCTTTAAGGCCATCTTCTTTAACTTGTATAAAGGCTAAGCCTTGTGCTCCAAATTTGCGAACAAATTCTTCAAATCTTTGCATTTGTCTTTTTGAAAAGATGGTGTCTCCTTGTGGAACACGTATAGCTTTAATGCGGTTTTTCTTTGTGTCTTTAGCAATATTTGAAAAAATTTCATTATTAGATTTGGCGAAGATATCAATTACATCTATAAACTTAAGATCAAATCTTAAGTCGGGTTTATCACTTCCATAAAGTTCCATAGCTTCTTTATATTGCATAATCCTAAAAGGAGTTTTAATTTCTTTACCACAAGCTTTAAAAATATCTTTTAAAAAAGTTTCAGCAACTACCATAACATCTTTTTGTTCACAAAAACTCATTTCGACATCAATTTGGGTAAATTCTGGTTGACGATCCGCTCTTAAGTCTTCATCTCTAAAGCATTTTGCGATTTGAAAATAACGATCAAAACCACTACACATTAGAAGTTGTTTAAATAACTGCGGACTTTGAGGTAAGGCGTAAAATTCACCTTGATGAACGCGAGAAGGAACAAGATAATCTCTTGCTCCTTCGGGTGTAGCTTTAGTTAAAATAGGGGTTTCAACTTCTAAAAATCCCATAGCAGCTAGGGAATTTCTAGCTGCTATACAAGCTTTTGAACGTAAAGAAAAATTTTCATAAAGCTTAGGATTTCTTAAATCTAAAAACCTATATTTTAATCTTAATTCCTCATTAACACTTTCATCAGCAATTGCAAAAGGAGGAACTGCACTTTCGTTTTCTATAATAAGTTTACTAACCACAACTTCAATTTCACCAGTTTTTAATTTATTATTAGCAAGTCCTTCTACACGAGGACGAATTTTTCCTTCAGCAATAAGAACAAATTCATTTCTAGCACGCGAAGCAATTTCATGAGATTCTTTGCTATCATTTGGATCGCAAACAAGTTGTATAATACCACTACGGTCTCTTAAGTCTATAAAAATGACTCCTCCATGATCGCGGTAGCTATTGACCCAACCACAGAGTCTAACTGTTTCTCCAACATTGGAAATTCCTAAGTCTGTATTATAATGACTACGCAATTTTTTTCCTTGAAATTAAAATAATTATTTTAAAATTATAGTATTTTTATTCTTTTGCTTAGCTAAGTTTTGTTATAATTTTTTTATGCAGAATAAAATAGATTATAAAAATATTAAGAAAGTAGGACTTGTTGTTCGTTTTAATTCGAATTTTGATGAGGAAATATCTACTTTAGAAAACATTTTAAAGAAATATAATGTTGAACTTTTGTTTTTAAAAAACTTTAAAAAGCCAAATTTATCACATTATGATATTGATGATTTATTTAAAATTTCAGATTTTATTATTTCTTTAGGTGGAGATGGGACATTAATTTCTGTATGTCGTAAAGCTTGGGAATATGATCGAGCCGTTTTGGGAATTCATGCTGGACATTTGGGTTTTTTAACAGATTTTAAAATGGATCAAGCAGAAGATTTTTTTCAATCTTTTTTTTGCGGTCATTTTAAAACAGAAAATCCCTTTTTACTTAGTGTTCATTTAAAGCAAAAGAATGGCCAAAAAATGAAAGATTATGCTTTTAATGATATTATAATAAAAAGAGAAGATCAAACCTCTATGGCATATATTGAGGTGTATCATCAGGATAAAAAATTTAATGAATATTTCGGAGATGGATTAATTGTTTCTACTCCTGCTGGATCAACTGCTTATAATTTAAGCGCTAATGGTCCTATAGTTTATACTTTAGCTCAAGCATTTATTCTTACTCCAATTTGTTCTCATTCTTTAACACAAAGACCTATAGTTTTGCCTAAGGGGTTTGAATTAGAAATTAGAGCCAAGGGATGCATGTTTTCTATAGATGGACAAAAAAATTACAAAATGGATGATTTTAAAAGTATTAAAGTAGGTTTAAGTCACAAGAGTGTTACTTTAATTCGTCCAGAGAATCGAGATTATTTTCAAATTCTAAAAGAAAAATTAAATTGGGGAAGTTGATGATTAATAGAATTTTTATAAAAGAAAATCTAGGTTTTAAAGAAGCTAAGCTTGAAATTTCAAAAGGACTTACTGTTTTTACTGGACTTAGTGGAGCTGGAAAATCAATATTATTTAAAGGAATTTTATCTGCTTTTGCTATAAGCGATAGCGAAGCAAGAATTGTAGAATTAGGGCTTGATGATAAATTGAATTTGGAAGAATATGGAATAGAAAGCGAAGAAGAAAATGTTTTTAAGCTTTTAAAAGAAAAAAATACAAAATACTTTATTAATAATCAAAGCATTGCTAAAAAAAGTTTGCAAAATTTAAGTAAAAGTTTTATTAAATATCTTAGCGCTAAGGAAAATAATGAATTTAGTAATGAAAAATTTTTAAGAATTTTAGATGCTTTGGAGATACAAAATAATCCCCAATTTGAAAATTTCTTAAGTGAATTTAAAGAAGATTTTAATAATTATACTCGATTATCTGAAGAATTAAATCAAATTTTAGATGAAGAAAGAAAAATCGAAGAATTAAAAGAAGTGGCTAAAATTCAAATTGAAAAGATTCAAAGTATCAATCCAAAAATAGGGGAATATGAGGAATTATTAATACTTAAGAAAAAACTTTCTAAAAAAGATAAATTAGATGAAGCTTGGCAAAAAGCTAGTGTAATTTTTGATTTAGAAAAAATTGTAATTGATGCTTTAAATTTAAGTGAGAAAGATCCAACTTTTTTTAGCGAATGTTTAAATGAATTACGTTTGATTTTAGAGAGTCAAAAAATAGAAGATTTTGATTTTGATATTGAAAAAATACTTGATAGGATAGAAAATTTATCTTTTTTAATGAAACGTTACGGGAGTATCGAAAATGCATTAGAAATTTTAAAGCAAAAAAAACAAGAGCTTGAAC
Organism: Campylobacter sp. RM10537; assembly: GCF_022369435.1. Taxonomy (NCBI): domain Bacteria; kingdom Pseudomonadati; phylum Campylobacterota; class Epsilonproteobacteria; order Campylobacterales; family Campylobacteraceae; genus Campylobacter; species Campylobacter molothri. Next base: position 396,322 of record NZ_CP059597.1, read on the forward strand.
ATTATGAGAATTTAAGTTTTGAGAAAAAAGAACTTGAGAAAAAATTTGAAAAAGCAAAAGACAAACTAGAAAAAAGTACAAAAATTTTAACTCAAACAAGGATAAATAACTTAGAAAAATTACAAAATTGTTTGAATGAGTATTTAAAAAATCTTTATATGAAAGATGCTATTTTAAGTTTAGATGAAAGCGAAGTAATATCCTCCATGGGTAAAGATGAGATTAATTTAAATATTAACTTTGCTAATTTAAAAAATTTAAGCTCCGGAGAGCTTAATCGTTTAAGACTTGCATTTATAGCAACAGAATGTAAAATTTTAGGTCAAGGTAGCGGGATATTGTTTTTAGATGAAATTGATGCCAACTTAAGCGGCAAAGAAGCGATGAGTATTGCTATGGTTTTAGACGAACTTTCAAATTTTTATCAAATTTTTGCTATTTCGCACTTGCCTCAACTTTCTTCTAGGGCACACAATCATTTCTTGGTTGAAAAAAAAGGTGATGAAAGCTTTGTAAAAAAGTTAAACCAAGAAGAGAGGATTAAAGAACTTGCTAGAATGGTAAGCGGAGAAAAGATTAATGAAGAGGCTATAGAATTTGCTAAAACTTTGTTTAAATCTTAAGCGGATTTTTCATTTAAACATGTTATAATTTTATTCTTACATTAGAATTAGCTTTTAATTTTTAAGGTGTGTTAAATTTATGAATAAAAAAATTTTAATTGTTGATCATAATAAAATGCTTGGAAAACTTTTGGCTAAAAAAATTCAATCAACTTTAAATTACGAAGTTGATATAGTTTTTAGTTATACAGAAGCAAAAGAATTATCTGTTAATAATTATTTTTTAGTTTTTGCAGAATTATATTTACCCGATGCTCCAAATGGAGAGGTAGTTGAGTTTCTTTTAGAGAAAAAATTACCCGTGATTGTTTTAACTGCCAATAATGATAAAGAAGTAAGAGATGATTTTTTAAAAAAAGATATATTAGGTTATATTTTTAAAGAAAGTAGTACTTGTATCGATGATATTATAAATTCAATATCCAAGTTAGAACACTATTCTGGAATTAAAATCATTTTAGCTTTAAGTAAACTTCCTGAGCGTAATGAGATTAAAAAAATTCTTACGCAAAGACGTTTTAATGTTTTGGCTGCTGCCCATGGAGAAGAGGCTATGAGTTATTTAAATGATAATGATGATATACGCCTTATTATTGCCGATGTTAATATGCCAGTCATTAGTGGAAGCGAACTTTTGGATGAAGTTAGAACTCGTTTTAGTGAAGAAGAGCTAGGAGTGATACTTTTAGGTGATAAAAATGATACTTTAGAGGCTGATTTATTTAAAAATGGCGCTAATGAGTATTTGATAAAACCGATTAAAAGAGATAGTTTTAATTCTCGATTAGATCGATGTTTAACTTATATGGAAAATATGAAATTTTTAAATACTTATAATAATCTTGATCCTATTTCAGGTGTGAAAAACTATGAAGCCTTAATGGATGATATTGAGTTATATTTTAATGAAATTATGACTAAAGAAGAAGATTTTGCTTTGGCTTTTTTAAATATTGATGACTTAAGATCTGTAAATGAAAGATATGGTTTTGATGTAGGTAATGAGGTTATTAAAATTTGTGCCAATGAAATTGTAAATGAGATCAAAGGTAGGGACATAGTAGGAAGATTTAGTCCTGAAAAATTTTGCATTTTATTAAAAAATATTTCTCATGAAAAAGCTGTTAAAATTTTATCTCGTATTCGTGTTAATATCAAAAAAGTTGGAGTTTTAATTAATTTAGATGAAGTATTTTTTACCGCTTCTATTGGAGTGGCTTTTGGTAAAAACAAAGATAAATTTGATCACTTGAGCAAGCAAGCATCTAATGCCCTTGAGCAAGCAAAAATTAATGGAAAAGATCGAGTGGAAGTATGTTCTTAGAACTTGAATTTAAAGATAATTTAAAAATAATCGATACCCATTGTCATATTGATAGCGATGTTTTTAAGGAGGATTTGGATGCACTTTTAAAACATTCTTTTAACAATGGAATTGAAAAAATAATCATACCTGGTGCACACATTAAAGATTTGCCTTATGCTGCAGAGCTATCAAAAAAATATGATAGAGTATATTTTGCAGCTGGAATACATCCTTATGAAATTGATAATTTTGATGAAAATATTTTAAGACAATATTTAAAACAAGAAAAATGCATAGCTGTGGGTGAGTGTGGGTTGGATTATTTTCGTTTTCAAAGTGATGATTTAAAAGAGATAGAGTATCAAAAAAATCTTCAAAAACATTTTTTTAAAATTCAACTTGAATTGGCAAAAGAATTTAAAAAACCTGTAATTATTCATTCACGAGAAGCTAATAATGATACCTACGAAATTTTACATCAATATTCCAAAGAACTTGTTGGAGGGGTTTTGCATTGTTTTAATGCAAGTGAACATTTACTTCGTCTTAGTAACGAGGGTTTTTATTTTGGAATAGGTGGAATTTTAACGTTTAAAAATGCTAAAAAATTAGTAGAGATTTTACCTAGAATTCCAAAGGATAAATTGCTTATTGAAACTGATGCACCTTATTTAACCCCAGAGCCTTATCGTGGAAAAAGGAATGAACCTTTATTAACTCAATTGGTAGCCAATAAAATGAGTGAAATTCTAAATTTATCAAGAGAAGAGCTTTTGAAAATTTGTTTAGATAATTCCAAAAAATTATTTTTTCAAGGGGCTTTATGAGAAAAATATTATTATTGCTGTCTTTTAATTTTCTTTTTGCGCAAATTAATACTCCCGAATTTTACGAAAGACAAATAAAAATTTTAAGAGATTTAGATATTGAATCAAATTTTATTAGTAATTTAGTTTTTGTTCAAAGCCAGCAAGATATAAAATCAAAACATACTAAAACTTTAATCGATGGGATACAAAATTTTTCTAAAATAACGCCTATGATCCGAAAAATATTATCCGAACAGGAAGTTCCTGAAGAAATTTTATACCTAGCTATGGTTGAATCCGGCTTAAAAGTTAATAGTGTTTCTAATGCTAAAGCTGTTGGGATTTGGCAGTTTATGAAGCCTACAGCTAAAAATTTAGGACTTAGGGTGGATGCTTATGTTGATGAAAGACGAGATCCGGTCAAGTCAACTTATGCCGCAATTGATTATTTAAAGAGAATGAAAGCAGAGTTTGGTAAGTGGTATTTGGCTATTTTAGCTTATAATTGTGGAAATGGAAAATTGCATCAAGCTATTGAAGAAGCTGGGAGTGATGATTTAAATGTTTTGCTTGATTCAAATAAGAAATATCTTTCTTTAGAAACTAGAAATTTTTTGCGTAAAATTTTAACACTTTCATTTTTGGCAAATGATAGAGATTTTTTATTAACCAAAGATGCATCTTTAGTTAATTATACTTTAAGTAATGATTTTATTAAGGTGGATGCTCCATCTTCGGTTTCTTTAAAAGATATAGCTAAAAATTTAAATATAAGTTTTGCTACTTTTAAAAAGTATAACCCTCATTTTAAACATAATTTTACACCTCCGGGAAAAGGTTATTATATGTATATTCCTTTAAATAAAGTAGCTTTTTTTGATAAACATTTTAAAGAAAATAAACTTGCAAAAGTTGATACAACTATACCTATGACTAAAGTTTATATTGTAAAAGCAGGTGATTCTTTATATAAAATAGCTAAAAATCATCGTGTGAGTGTAGATAGTATTAAAGAATTAAACCGTATTTATAAAAATCGTTTAAGTATCAATCAAAAAATTATAATACCAATAAAGGAGAATAAAAATGCAAATATTAAAACAGCTCAAAGCGACTCTAAAAATTATTCCAATTTTATCCATAATTAGTGTTTTTACAGGTTGTGGAATAGGAAATTTACTTTCAGAATCAAGCGGTAGTGCTCAGGTTTATTATCCAAGTAACGATTTTAAAAGTAATCCTAGCTCTTCAGGAGGAAAAGGCACTATGAAGCCTTATACCATAAATGGAAAAACTTATTATCCAACTGTAGTATCTGTTGGAGAAACTGCTGATGGTATTGCTAGTTGGTATGGGCCAGGTTTTCATGGTAAAAAAACTTCAAATGGTGAAATTTATGATCAAAATGCATTTACGGCAGCTCATAAGACTTTACCTATGAATACAATTTTAAAAGTTACAAATTTAAATAATAATCGTCAAGTTACTGTTCGTATAAATGATCGTGGTCCTTTTGTAAATAATCGTATTATTGATTTGTCTAATGCGGCCGCAAAGCAAATTGATATGATACATAGCGGAACGGCACCTGTTAGACTTGAAGTTATAGGATTTGGTTCTTCTAATTCTGGTAATAATATTGTTCATTCTAATATAAATTATGGAAATGGCGGAGAAATTTCAGGTAATGGCCAAATTTATGAAGGTGGAAATTTTATGGTTCAAATTGGTGCATTTAAAAATCCAGAAGGAGCAAGAACTATAGCCTCAAGATATAAAACTTATAGAACTTATTCTTCTACTATACGTACAAGCGCAGTAGATGGTTTAAACCGAGTTTTTTTAACTGGGTTTAGAAGTGAAGAGGAAGCACGTGATTTTGCTGCAAGTGGAGCATTTGCCGGAGCTTTTATAGTAAGAGAATAAAAATGATAGAATTAATTTTTTTAGATGTAGATGGTTGTTTAACAGATGGAAAAATCATCTATACTTCAGAAGGTAATTTTATCAAAGAATTTAATGTTAAAGATGGTGCGGCGATTGAGGCTTGGTTAAGACTTGGCAAAAAAATCGCTATTATTACAGGTAGAAATTGCCCTTGTGTGGATAAAAGATCTAAAGATTTAAAAATAGATCTTTTATTTCAAGGAGTTAAAGATAAATTAACTTGTGCTAAAACAATTTTACAAAAATTAAATCTCGATTTTTCTCAGTGTGCAGCTATAGGGGATTATTTTAATGATAAAAATCTTCTTGAAAATGTAGGGTTGAGTTTTAAACCAAAAGATGCTCATAAGGATTTAAAAGTTGATATAGTTTTAGAGCATAAAGGTGGAGAGGCTGCTGTAGCAGAAATGATAGAATATATTGTGAAAGAGAATAATATGCAACAAGATTGGAATAAGATTTGGCTATAAAAAGTTTTGGTATTCTTATCGCTCTTTTTGTAATTACTTTTGTGGTTTTGTGGCTTCAAGATCCTTATTCTTTAGATGCTAAATCTTATTCTTTAAATTTTAAAAATATTGAGGCAAGTCATTTAAAAGCTTATGATGTGAATCAAACAGCAATTAAATCTTATTATAAGGCTAATTCTTGGGTAAGATATGCTAATAGAGATGAATTTGATAATTTTACAAATTATAATTTGGATTTTAATTTAAGTGCTAATAAATTAGAACTTTTGGGTCAAAATATGGATCAAATAAAATTTGAAGGAAATGTTACCTATTTGGGATCTAATAATGTTAAATTTATTGCCGATGAGGTAGAGTATCAACCAAAAAGCAAAATTCTAAGCACAGATACAGGTTTTAAGGGTTTAATTAATGGAAATATTGTTAATGGAAAAAGTTTACAATATGATACAAAAAATAAAATTTTGCAAATTCAAGAGGTAAATGCATGTTTGCAAGAAAAATAATTTTATTATTCTTTTGTATTAGCATATCTTTAGCAACTAAAATTGAAGTAAAAGCTTTAAATTTTTATTCCGATGAAAATAAGGGAGAAAGCACACTTAGTGGCGATGTTGAGGTTAAAAGAGGGGAAGATATTTTAAATGCTGGAAAGTTGATTATCTATACAGACAAAAATCGCAAACCAATACGCTATGAAGCTACACAAAATCCAAAATTTAAAATTAATTTAAAAGGCAAAATTTATAAAGGAGAAGGAGATAAATTAATTTATAATGTTATTGACGATACTTATGAGATTGATGGAAATGCGTATATTAACGAACCTATTAATCATCAAAAACTTTGCGGAAATAAAATTTTTATAGATAGAAAAAAAAATATTTATAAAATACAAAGCAAAGATAATAAGCCCGCACGCTTTGTATTTGATTTGAAACAAAAATGATTATTAATGCCCGTTTTATTACCTCTTTGGCAAAATTTGATATCAATTTTGCATCTCATTTTAGCGAAGTGGCTTTTTTGGGAAGATCAAATGTTGGAAAAAGTTCTTTAATTAATTCTTTATGCAAACAAAAAAACCTCGCTAAAAGCTCCTCAACTCCTGGAAAAACGCAATTAATAAATTTTTTTGAAGTTTTGTGTCAAAAAAATGAAGATAAATTTAATATTTATTTCGTGGATTTGCCTGGTTTTGGTTATGCTAAGGTTTCAAAAAATTTAAAAGAAGAATGGAATATTCATTTAGATGAGTTTTTAAAGCTAAGAACTTCTATAAAATTATTTATTCATTTAATTGATGCAAGACATATTAACTTAGAAATTGATAAAGAATTGGATGATTATTTAAAAGGTTTCATAAGACCAGATCAAAAAATTTTAAAAGTTTTTACAAAATGTGATAAATTAAATCAAAGTGAGAAGGCTAAACTTAAAAATTATTTTCAAGATGCAATTTTAATTTCAAATTTAAATAAATTTGGACTTGATAGACTTGAGAATGAAATTATCGATCAAGTTTTGGGTTTATAAATGATAAAAAATTATAGAGTAAGTATCAATGGTGGATATATATTTTTAGGTATTTTTTATATTATATATCAAATTTTAGGTTCTATTTTCACTTACACTCCTTTGCTCTATGGTTTATTTTTTTGTTATATGATTTATCTTTTAGAGCAAAGACAAAAAACTTTTAATAAGCTTGATTTTCGGTGGTATTTTTCTTTATTTTTTTTATTTTTCACAGATATCACTTATGATTTCTTTATTTTTTCATCTTGGATTGCATTTGCTCTTTTTTATTATATTTGTGCTGATTGGATTAAAACAAGTTTAAAAATAGAAAAATTTATCCCTATTGCATTTGTGCTTTGTGCTTATTTTTTTATTTTTCTTTTGGATTTTATTTTTTCTTATATGAATAATCAGCATTTTAAAGCATTAAGTTTTGGATATTTAATATCCATAGGAATTGAGTGTTTTTTAGCTTATGTCTTTTTTAGGGGTAAAATTTAATGCGTATGCGTTTAGTTGTTGGATTTATACTTTTATTTTTTATTTTTTTATTGAGTCGAATCTATTATTTAAGTATAAAGTCTAATGTATATTATGAAGAGCTTGCGAAACAAAATGCCATAAAAACACAATTATTAGCACCAAAACGTGGGGAAATATTTGACCGAAATGGCACACTTTTGGCGGTTAATGATTTAGGATATAGTATTTCTCTAAAGCCTTATTTAAGTCTTAAAAAAAATAAAATCAGTATTTTGGAAAAAGAGTTAAATAAATTGCAAGGTTTTTTTCCAGATTTAAATGTTACAAAATTGTTGCAATTTTACAAGAAAAATGATTCATATTATAATCAAGATTATATACAAATTGTAGATTTTATACCTGCGCAAGAAATGATGAAACATTATTCCGTGCTTAATTTGGATGAAAATATAAAAATAGAATCTGCTGTGCAAAGAAAATATCCTTATGGAAAATTAGCCTCTCATATTATAGGTTATGTTGGAAAAGCTAATTTACAAGATATAAAAGAAAATGAAATTTCTAAATTAACAAATTTTATTGGAAAAAGTGGTATAGAGCGTTACTACAATGACATTTTACAAGGAGTAAAAGGAGAGAAGGTTTATAAGGTTAATGCTTTAAATCAAGAAGTAGCCCAAATTTCTTATACTCCTCCGCTTTCAAATGATATACATTTAACTATTGATATAGAATTGCAGAATTTTCTAACAAATCTTTTTGAAAATAATGCTGGAGCCGCAATAATTATGGATATTAGTGATGGGTCTATTTTGGCAGCTGGAAGTTTTCCAGAATATGATCTTAATCCTTTTGTAACTGGTATTTCTTTCAAAGATTGGGATGAACTTTCTAATAATCTTGATCACCCTTTTACAAATAAACTTATTAATGGATATTATCCTCCTGGTTCGGTTGTTAAAATGGGTGTTGCCTTAGCCTTCTTAAATTCAGGTAATATTACACCTTCTACTCAATTTTTTTGCGGAGGTAGTGTTGAGCTTGGAGGAAGATTATTTCGTTGTTGGAATCGATCAGGTCATGGAAATGTGGATCTAAAACATGCTATTAAATCAAGTTGTGATGTTTATTTTTATGATGGAGGTTTGCAAGTTGGTATTAATCAAATCAGTCAAACTTTATCACGTATTGGTTTTGGAGCAAAAACTGGAGTTGATTTGCCCAATGAATTTGTAGGTATTTTGCCAAGCAGAGAATGGAAAATGCAAAGGTACGGGCAAAATTGGTTTCAAGGCGATACTTTAAATACGGCCATAGGGCAGGGAAATTTTTTAGCAACTCCTATGCAAATTGCAAGATATACAGCTCAAATTGCCAAAGGTAAACAAGTTTTACCTCATTTTTTGCAAAGTATAGAAAATAATAATACTAAAATTCAAAATAAAACTCACTTTAATCAGGAAATTTTTACTTTATTTGAAAAAAGTCAGCTTCCATATATAAGAGATGCGATGTATGCTGTAGCTAATGAACAAGGAGGAACAGCTTATCGTTATTTACATGATCTTAAAGTAAAAGTAGCTGCTAAAACAGGAACTGCACAAGTTGTAGGATTTTCTCAAACGGATCGAAGTAGGGTGGATGAAAAACAATTGCAATATTATACAAGATCCCATGCTTGGCTTACTTCTTATGCGCCCTATGCAAATCCAAAATATGTTGTAACTGTTTTGCTTGAACATGGGGGTAGGGATACTACTTCTGGAGAAATTAGTGCAAAAATTTATCAAAAAATGATAAATTTGGGTTATTTTAAATAGTCCTCTAATTTTATAAAATTATTTAATAGTTTTTGTTTTATTTTTTAACCATTTTAGAACTTTGGGTTCATTTTTTAATTTAATAGAAAGTTTATCATAAACTTTTTTATGATAGGCATTTAGCCATAATTTTTCGTCTTTATTGAGTAAGGTTTTATCGATACATTTTGATTCAAAAGGACAAAGAGTTAAGGGTTTAAAGTATAAAAATTCTCCATAATCTCTATTTTTTGGATTTTTAACTTTAGTATTTAAGACTAAATTTTCAAGCCTAATACCCCATTTATCTTTTTTATATATCCCTGGTTCTATAGAGGTTAACATTCCTTCTTTGGCTTTAGTTTTTTCAAGAGCTGGAGAAAAGTAAGATAGGGTTTGCGGACCTTCATGAACATTTAAAAAATATCCCACCCCATGTCCAGTTCCATGCATATAATCAAGTTGATTTTTCCATAATGGTGCTCTTGAAATTGCATCAAGCAAAGGCATAGGAATATCTTTTGGAAAAATAGTATTAGATATGGCTATATGTGCTTTTAAAACAAGGGTATAATCATAAATTTGCTCTTTGCTTATTTGTCCTATAGGAATGACGCGAGTTATATCTGTAGTGCCATTTTCATATTGGGCTCCAGAATCTATAAGCAAAAGCCCGTTTTTCTTAATATAGGAAAAATTTTCTTTTGTTGCTTTGTAATGGATACAAGCTCCATTAGCATTAAAACCTGCTATGGTTGCAAAACTATTGCTAATATAATAAGGGCTTTTTGCTCTAAATTCTGTTATCTTAAAATCAATATCAAGTTCGCTGATACATTCATTTTTTTTAATATTCTCTTCTAGCCATGTAAAAAATCTAGCTAAAGCAACTCCATCTTCTATCATAGCATTTTCTATATGCTTGATTTCTTTTTGAGTTTTGATTGATTTTAAATATGTACTAGGATTAATTTCTTCTATAATTTTTACACTTTTATGGAGATATTGAATCAGTAAGGCTGTGGTTTTCGTTGGTTCTATCAGTAGGTTTGTATTGCGAAGTTTTTGGATTTCTTGATAAATTTCATAATAATCTTTAATATAAATTCCATCTTGATTGAGTTTTTTTTCTAGCTTTAAATCAATTTTATTTTTATCAATAAAAAGTAAAATTGTTTTTTGATTGATAAATAAATAACTTAAAAATACAGGATTATACTTTATATCATTGGCTCTTAAATTGGTAATCCAAGCGATATCATCAAGGGAAGAAATGAGATGATTTTGAGTATTTAAAATTTGCATTTTTTCTCGTATTTGATTGATTTTTTGTTGACGTGAATAGCCACAATATTTTATTTTATGTTCATAAATTTTACTTATTGGTAAATTAGGACGTTCTTTCCATAAAGGTGAAATTAAATCGATGTGTTTTAGTTTTATTTGATAATTTGTTTGTAAATTTTTAAATAAATTTAAAGATAAAAGAGAAAAATCCGTTCCTAAGATTTCATTTTTTTTAAGATTTTTTTTTAACCAATTTAAAAAAGTATTTGTATTATTTTGTTTTTGAAGCTCTATAAAAGTTCCTTTTAGTTCTCTTTCAGCTTGTAACCAATATCTTCCATCTGTCCATAAAAGAGCTTTTTCATGGGTAATAATTAAAGTTCCAGCTGATCCTTTAAAACCACTGATGAAAGTTTTATTTTGATAAAAATCTGGAAGATATTCATTTAAATGAGGATCTGAACTTAAAATTAAATAAGCATTTAAATGATGTTTTTTCATCAAATCTCTAAGTTGTGCAATTCTTTTTTGGTATAAATTCATCAAATTTCCTTATTAATATGTATTGTTGATATTTCAAGATTTAATTCTAATTTTAAACTTCTTAAATTTTGCATTTCAATAGTATTAATTTGGTAATAAAAATTTGAATTTTCTAAATCTTTTATAAAAGATAATAAAGCATTAAAATTTCCATAAGTTTTAATAAAAAAATCATAGCGATTGATATTGTTTTTTTGAATTTTTGTTTGAGTGATATTTTCTATTTCAATTTTATTATTTGAAACAAGTGTTTGGATATTTTTTAAATATTGATCATATTTTTTTTGAAATAAACTTAAATATTGTTCATAGATAAGTGTTTTATTTTGAATTTGCTGTAATTTTTGATTTAATATTTGTAATTTTTGTTCTAAATTTTGATTAATAGATTGTTCTTTTTTAATATCAATATCATGAATGAAAATATTATGATTAAAAAAGGAATTTATAAATAAAGATTCGACTTTAAAAGCTAGAAAAATAGCCAATAATACTATAATTATAGCAATAAGAAATTTTTCTCTTAAGTTGAAATTTTCTAAAACAAATTCTAATTTATCCATGAGTTAACTCTAAAATAATTTGATATAGTGCATCATTTTTAGATATAAGTTTAAATTCAGTTTTTAAATTTTTAAGAGCATTAAGATAATTTTCTTGATTGTTAAATTGTATGATAATATTATAATCTTTTAGCTTTAAGCTAGAAATTCCTAAAGAATTTTGATTAAGCCAAATAAAGATATTTTTTAAAATTAAAGTCCTATTTTTATTTGGCTTGAAATTTTTTATAATTTCATCGAGTTGATTAAAATTTTGATCAAGAAGTGCTTTTTTGTCATAAAGAGTTAAATTTAAATCTTTAAGTTTTCTTTCTAAAACTATATTTTTTTCTTTTTCTAATTTATAAAGCTTATCTTGGGAGTTTTTATTTTGAGTTTGTAAGCTTTTATTTGCTTGGTAATTTAAAAAATTATTAAAAATTAAAATTCCACTCATGCTCAAAAAGCTCAGTAAAAATAAAAAAATTAATTTTAAATAATAAGGAAAATTTTTCTTACTTGTTTTAATAAAATTTGCATTTTTATCTAAGATTGACATACTTAATTGTGCAAGTTTATTTTCATTTTGTTCTAAAATTTTACAAGCAATGGCTTTATTTTTTAATTCTTTTATTAAATCATTATTCTCAAAACTGATCAAAATTTCACTTTCATAATATTGCAAAAGCTCTAATATATGATTTTTTTCTAAAAATGATTCTAAATTTTTCTCATATTTAAATTTTTTAAAAGCTTTAAATTTATCTTGCTCATAAAAACATAAATATACTTCATCTAAATAAAGTTCTAAAAAACAAAAATTATTTTCCTGAATCAAATTATTTTTAAATAAAGACTTAAAAATAAAAGCTTTAGGAAAGCAAGCGAAACATTTAGGTAAATTTTTAACTTTGCTTAGAAAACAATGATAAATTTCATCTTGTTTTAAAAAAGCTATTTGATACTCAAAAGGATTTTTTATATCGCACTCTTTGATAACTTTTTCAAAAAGTATATCTTCTTCAAATTTTCCATTTTTTTGAATATAAATGAGTTTTTCAAAACTTAAAATTTCAATTTTATTCTTCATAATTTAACATTTTTTTTAAAAAGTCTTCATCTTTTTGCCAATTCTTTTTCACCACAATGTATAACTTCAAAAGAACTTTATTTTGAGCCAATCGAGTAATTTTCATCCTAGCATCTTTACCTATACGATTAAGCGTTGCTCCATTTTTTCCTATAAGTATAGCTTTATGGGAATTTGCATCTGTGATTATTTGTGCTTCGATGATAATAAGCTTTGTTTTTTCTTTAATTTTGTTGATTATAACTTCAGTGCAATAGGGCAATTCTTGACTCAAATTTTCATAAATACTTTCAAGTATGAAATCTCTATAGATTTCTTTTTGACTACTTGGAGTTAAAAATTCAGGGTCGTAAAAATATTCATGCTCATCTAAATATTTTACAATTTCATCAAGTAATATTTTTTTGTAACTCTTTTTTTTGCAAGAATAAGGAATAATAGCCTTAAAATGCTCGCTAAATTTAGCATAGTCATTAAGCTTTTTTAAAAGGATATCATTATGAGTTAAATCTACTTTATTTAAAATAATAATATGCGGCACTTTTGGCTTTAAAGCTAAAAATTCTTCATAATTTTTTAAATCATCAAATACGCTTGCTACAAATAAAATTAAATCACAATCTCCCATGGATTTTATAGCGCTTTCAATTAGCATTTGATTTAAAGTTGCTTTGCTTTGATGTAGCCCAGGAGTATCAATAAAAATAATTTGATCCTCTTTATGCATTACTATAGCTTTGATTTTTCGTCTAGTAGCATTTTGTTTGTGAGAAACTAAGGTAATTTTTTCTTCAAGCAAGGAATTAACCAAAGCACTTTTTCCAGCATTGGTTCTTCCTATAATGCTAACAAAGCCACTTTTCACAAAATATACCTAGCTAAATCTTTATTTTCTATAATATCTCCAAGTTTTTCTTCAACCATTTTTTTGTCAACTGTAAATTTTTTACCCGCATATTCATCGGCTTCAAAGCTCAAATCTTCAAGAAGTTTTTCTATTACAGTATGCAAACGTCTAGCACCTATATCTTGCATTTCTTCATTTGCCTTAGAGGCTATTCTTGCAATTTCTTTTATCGCTTCATCATCAAATTCAAGTTCTAATTGTTCTGTTTTCAACAGCTCGGTATATTGTTTTAAAAGTGAATTTTTTGGACGGGTTAAAATTTCATAAAGAGCTTTATCGTCTAAACTATCAAGTTCAACTCTTAAAGGAAAACGTCCTTGTAATTCTGGAATCAAATCACTTGGCTTGCTTAAATGAAAAGCCCCTGCGGCAATAAAAAGTATATGATCAGTTTTTAAAGTTCCGATTTTGGTTTGAACACTAGAACCTTCAACAATTGGTAATAAATCTCTTTGTACCCCTTCTTTGCTCGGATCTTGTCGATTTGAATTTCCACTTGAAACAGCTATTTTATCAATTTCATCTATAAAAATAATACCTTCATTTTCTGCTCTTTTTAAGGCTTCACTTTTGATACTTTCTTGATCTAAAATTTTATCTCCAGCTTCGTTTCTTAAAGCATTTTTGGCATCTTTAATTTTCATTTCTTTTTTGACTTTTTTACTGCCTACGCCAATAACCTTAACAATATCTTGCATTGCTCCCATTTCAGGCGGTAAATTAGGATTGGTATCAAACATACTTTGAGATATTTCTATTTCTATATTGCTTTCATCTAGATCACCATTTCTAAGTTTGGTTCTCATTTTTTCAAGACTATTTTTATATTCTTCTTGTTTTTCATCACTAATACCCTTTGGTAAAGGCGGTAAGAGTTTTTCTAAAATTTTATTTTCGATAAATTCATCGATTTTATCTTTGTTTTTTTCCTTTTGTTCATTTTTGACTAAATTTAAAGCCGCATTAGCTAAATCTCTAACCATACTTTCTACATCTCGTCCCACAAAACCAACTTCTGTATATTTACTAGCTTCAATTTTTATAAAAGGAAAGCCCATCATTTTTGCAAGTCTTCTTGCAATTTCTGTTTTACCAACTCCAGTTGATCCTATCATTAAAATATTTTTTGGCATAATATCATCTTGAAGTTCTGGGCTTAGTTGCATTCTTCTATAGCGATTTCTTAAAGCTATAGCGATAATTTTTTTAGCTTTTTTTTGACCGATAACGTAATCATCTAAAAATTTGACTATTTCTTTTGGAGTTAAGTTCATTTTTCATCCTCTATCACATAGGTTTTTATATTTGTATTAGTATAAATGCAAATTTCTCCTGCAATTTGTAAGCTTGATTTAACCAGCTCTTCTTCATCTAAAGAAGCATGTTTTGCCAATGCTCTTGCAGCTGAAAGTGCATAATTTCCACCGCTTCCAATTGCTGCAATTTCTCCATCTTCTGGTTCAACTACATCGCCAGTTCCTGAAAGCAAAAAAATATGATTTCTATCAAGCACTAGCATCATAGCTTCAAGTTTTCTCAAGTACTTATCTTTTCTCCATTCCTTAGAAAAATCTATTGCAGCCTTTAAGAGATCTCCTTTAGAGCTTTGTAATAAATTTTCAAACATATCAAAAAGATTAAAAGCATCTGCTGTACTTCCTGCAAAACCTGCCAAAACTTTACCATTATTAAGTTTTCTAATTTTAACTGCATTGCCTTTTAAAACAGTATTTCCAAAGCTAACTTGTCCATCTCCTCCAATTACGGATTTGTTTTTGCCTTTATAGGCTAAAATTGTAGTTGCATGAAACATATTATTCTGCCTTTATATCAATTTTAAAATTTGCATGGATTGCATGACCTAGCTTTACACTAATTTCATGAATTCCAATACTTTTTAAAGTATCACATTCTAAACTTTTTTTATCAAGTTCTATATTTTTTTGTTCTTTAAGTGCGTGAGCAATTTCATCTTTTGTAACTCCACCAAATAAATTACCATTAGCTCCAACAGGTTTAAAAATTTCAAGAGTTATTTTACTAAGTTCTTCTTTTAGTTTTTCCAAATTTGCAATTTCAAAGCGTAAATTTTCAGCTTCTTTTTTCTTATCACTTTCATATTTTCTTAAAACTTCAGTGGTAGCAGCTTTAGCTAGTCCTTTTCCGATTAAAAAATTTTGCCCATATCCATCTTTGACTTCTTTAACTTCTCCAGCTTTTCCAAGTCCTTTAACATCTTTGATCAATAATACTTTCATTGAAAATCCTTTTTTAAGTTTTAACTTAATTTTTGCCTTATTGTATCTAAATTTTTATTAAAAGAAAGGTTTTAAATGAAATTTAATTGCCTTAATACAAGCAAAATATGTTCCAAAATTTGTTTTTTTTTGCTAAAATTCATTCCTATGAGAGTGGATAAATTTTTAAATGTGGTTAATATCACTAAAAGGCGAGTAATTTCTGAAGATATGTGCAAAAGCGGGGTGGTTAAAATTAATGATAAAGTTGCTAAAGCGAGTAAGGAAGTAAAAATAGGAGATATTATTAGTTTACATTTTATGCAATATACTCAAGAATATAAGGTTTTAGCTATACCCTCTACTAAAAGTATTCCTAAAAATACTCAAAATCAATATGTGGAAAAATTATGAAAGAAATTGTTTTATCCAAAGAAGAAATAGATCAAATTTTTTCTTATTTGCCTTGTAAAGGAGTGGTTTTATTACAAGGAGATTTAGCTAGTGGTAAAACTAGTTTGGTTCAAGCTTGGGTTAAATTTTTAAATTTAAGTGATCAAGTAACTTCTCCAACTTTTTCTATTATGCAAAAATACCAAAATGAAAATATTTGCATATATCATTATGATATTTATCAAGAAGGATTAGAAGGGCTTTTGAAAAATGGATTATTTGATAATTTATTTGAGGAAGGTTTGCATTTGGTAGAATGGGGAGATGAACAGCTAAAAGAAAAATTATTTCAATTTGGAATTTTATCAACGGTTGTTAAAATTAGTGTTGAAAAGAATAAAAGAAAGTATGAAATTTTATGAGTAAGCTACAAATAATCAACTTAGAAAAAATCATAAAAAAAACAAAAATAATACAAGATGTATCATTAGAATTAAATAGTGGTGAAGTTGTTGGACTTTTAGGGCCAAATGGAGCAGGAAAAACTACTACTTTTTATATGATATGTGGTTTAATTACTCCAAGCAATGGAAAAGTTTTGCTTGATGGCGTGGATATCACTAAAGAGCCATTAAATAAACGCGCTAGAAAAGGAATTGGATATTTGCCGCAAGAAAGTAGTATTTTTAAAGATTTAAGCGTTGAGGATAATTTACTTTTAGCGGCACAAATTTTTTATAAAGATAAAAAAGTTTTAAATGAAAAAGTGGAGCAAATGCTTGAACTTTTAAGTATAGAACCGATTCGATTAAGAAAAGGTTTGAGTTTAAGTGGAGGGGAAAGAAGGCGTTGTGAACTAGCAAGAAGTTTGATGTGTGAGCCTAAATTTTTACTTCTTGATGAACCATTTGCTGGAGTTGATCCTATTGCGGTTTCTGAAATTCAAACTTTAATTAAAGAGCTTAAAAAATTAAATATTGGAATTTTAATAACTGATCACAATGTACGCGAGACTTTGGCAATTTGTGATAGAGCTTATGTAATCCGTTCTGGATCTTTATTAGCAAGTGGAAATGCTGAAGAAATTGCAAACAATAAAGATGTAAAAAAATACTATTTAGGAGCGGAGTTTAAGCTCCTAGATTAATGTTAAAACAAAAAGTTACTCAGGGCGCAAAAACAAAAATTTCTCAGACTCTACGTTCTTGGCTTCCTATTTTACAAGCCAATATAGAAGATTTAAAAGAAAATTTGGACAAATTTGCAGAAGAAAATCCTTTTTTAAATGTTCAAGATGCGATTAAAACTTCTGAAAAGGGAAAGAATTATTTTGATTCTTTTTATAAAAACAATACAAATTCAGCCATGGTTGAAAGCATGGGTATTGGTAAAAAAAGCGTTTATGAGCTTTTAAGTGAACAGATTATTCCTCCACTTTTTCCTACAAAAAAATCTCAAAATATTGCAAATAAAATTATTGAATGTCTTAACCATGAAGGATATTTTGAATATGATCAAGAAGTTATGCAAAATATCGATGAAAAGGATCTTGAAAATATTAGGATGCGCTTTAGATTTTTAGATCCAATAGGTGTAGGTGCTAAAGACTATAAAGAAGCTTTTTTATTTGCTCTAGAAAATGAAAGTATAGATGAAGAGCTTTATGATTTTTGTAAATTGCTTATATTGGATTTTGAAAATATTCAAAACTATACAAAAGAAAAATTATACACCCAAGCAATTTCTGTCATAAAAAAATTTAGTATTCCGCCTTTTTTGGAATATTTTGAAGATTCTCAAGCTATTATTCCAGATATATTTATTTTTCGTGAAAATGATGAGATTAAGGTAAAAATTAATGATGAATATTATCCTGAAATTTCTATTGAAACAGATGGAATTGATCATGAATATTTAACTCATTATATTAAAGAAGCTAAGAATTTAGTAGATGCTTTAGCTATGAGAAAAGCAACTTTGTATAAAATAGGATTAATGATAGTAGAACATCAATATGATTTTTTTGTAGGCAAAGATATCAAGCCTATGACCTTAAAAGATATTGCTGAAGATTTAGATCGTAATGCTTCTACGGTTTCAAGAGCGATTGCAAATAAATATTTAAGTTGCGAAAGAGGATTAATCCCCTTAAAAGATTTTTTTGCTTTTGCTCTTGATGAAGAAGGAGAAACTTCTAATGCGAGTGTGAAAGATTTTATTGCAAATTTAGTTAAAAATGAAAATCGCTTAAAACCTTTAAGCGATAGTAAAATTTTAAAACTTATACAAGATGAATTTAAGATTGATATTGGGCGTAGAACAGTTACTAAGTACCGAAAACATCTTAATATTGCAAGTTCTACAGATAGAAAAAAACTTTATGAACTTGAAGGATAAAAATTTAATCTGCTAAATTTTAATATTTAATTTTTATTTAAATTATTTAATAAATGTTATCTTTTCTTTTTAAATTATGATACAATGAAATTACAATTTTTATAATTTAAAAAGGATCTAAAATGGATTTTTTTACAAATCTTAGTGAAGGATGGCAATTTTTTATTCAAATAATAGTAATACTTATTTGTCTTTTTTATGGTGCTAAAAAGGGTGGTATAGCTCTTGGATTGCTAGGCGGCATAGGCATTTTGATGTTGGTTTTTGTTTTTCATGTCCAGCCTGGAAAACCTGCGATTGATGTGATGCTTACTATTTTAGCTGTAGTTATTGCTAGTGCAACTTTGCAAGCAAGTGGCGGTTTAGATGTTATGCTTCAAATTGCTGAAAAAATTTTAAGAAAAAATCCTAAATTTTTAACTATTTTAGCTCCTTTTGTTACTTGTTTTCTAACAATGCTTTGTGGAACAGGGCATGTGGTATATACTATAATGCCTATAATTTATGATATTGCTATTAAAAATGGTATTCGCCCAGAACGTCCCATGGCAGCAGCTTCTATTTCTTCACAAATGGGAATCATAGCAAGTCCTGTTTCTGTAGCAGTTGTAAGTTTAACAGCTTTGCTTTTAAATACCTCTCATAAATTAGTTGGTTTTGATGGTTATATTAATTTGCTTCAAATCACCATACCCAGCACTTTTATAGGCGTTTTATGTGTGGGAATCTTTTCTTGGTTTAGAGGTAAGGATTTAGATAAAGATGAAATTTTTAAAGAAAAATTGAAAGATTTAGAATTTAAAAAATATGTTTATGGAGAATCTAAAACGCTTTTGGGTGTTAAACTGGCAAAAAGCAATTGGGTTGCAATGTGGATTTTTATCATTGCAATTTTTTTAGTAGCTGCTATTGGAATTTTTGATAATTTAAAACCAAATCGGGGTCAAAAAATGATGTATCAAGTACATATTAATAATACAATAGAATGAACTTTAAGTAGAAAAGATAAAGCTATAATTGATCTTTAAACAATTAACTTCTAATATAAAAGATCAATCAGATGTAGTTACGGCTATTGCACAAAAAGATAAACTTGGAAATCCAAGTTATAATTATATTTCTATGGTATCAATCATTCAAATGTTTATGCTTTTAGCAGGTGCTTTGATAATTATTTTCACAAAAACAGATGTAAAAAAGATAAGTTCTAATGAAATTTTAAACCTGGCATGGTGGCTCTTGTGGCAGTTTTTGGAATTTCTTGGATGGCTGATACGATGTTTGGGGTTCATACTCCCATGATGAAAACTTTATTTGGAAATATAGTTAAAGAACATCCTTGGACTTATGCTTTAATGTTGCTTTTAATTTCCAAATTTGTCAATTCTCAAGCAGCAGCTATTTCCGCTTTTGTTCCTTTGTCTTTAAGTATTGGTGTTAAGCCAGGCGTAATTATAGCTTTTGCAGCTGCTTGTTATGGATATTATATTTTGCCAACTTATCCAAGTGATTTAGCTACTATACAATTTGATCGATCAGGAACAACTCATATTGGTAAATTTGTAATCAATCATAGTTTTATTTTGCCTGGACTTATTGGTGTAATTACTTCTTGTATAGCGGGTTATTTTATAGCAATGATGGCGGGATACCTTTAGTTCAAAAATGATAAAGCAAATTATAAGGCTAGCAAGGATAGAATTAAGATCCTTTATTATAAAGTAATTTTTATTAATTAGGATTTTATAAATGATTTTTTTATTAATTTTGAGTTTGATACTTGCTTGTTATCTTTTTTATGCGCTTTTATATCCTGAAAAATTCTAAAGGAAGAATATGTTAGAAATTATAATAGTGCTTCTGATATCTTTTGGCTTATCTTTAATTTTTGGACGTTATTTATATAAAATCGCTAATTTTAAAAAAACTATTTTTGATTTTATTTTTAATCCTATAGATGCTTTAATTTATAAAATTTGTGCTATTGATAGAAAAAATATGACTTGGAAACAGTATTCTTTGCATTTGTGTATTTTTAATTTTTTAGTAGCTATTTTTTCTTTTATTATTTTTTTGTTTCAAGATAAATTTTTTTTAAATCCTAATTCCATCAAATCTATGTCTTTAGATCTGAGTTTAAATACTGCTATTAGTTTTATTACTAATACTAATTTACAGCATTATATTGGAGAAAATGCTTTAAGTTTATTTTCTCAAAGTACAGGAATTTTACTTGCTATGTTTGTTTCTGGCGTAAGTGGATATTGTGCTTGTATAGCTTTTTGTAGAGCATTTTGTGGTATGCAAATGGGAAATTATTATGAAGATTTTACTCGTATAATGACGCGCTTGATACTTCCTTTAAGTTTTATTATTTCTTTAATTTTCATTTCACAAGGTGTAGTGCAAAATTATTATCCAAATTTTCATCTTATAACTTTAGAAAATAAAATTCAAACTATAGCTACAGGTCCTGTTGCTGCTATTGAGTCGATCAAACACTTGGGAACTAATGGTGGAGGATTTTTTGGAGCCAACTCAAGCATGCCTTTTGAAAATCCCAATGCCTTGACTAATCTTATACAAATTTTATCTATGATGCTTATTCCAAGTTCTTGTGTTGTAGTTTTTGGCTTGATGGTTCATTATAAAAAAGAAAAGCAAGGTTTTGTTTTAATGGGAAAGCAAGGCGGTGTTATTTTCGGAGC
Organism: Campylobacter sp. RM10537; assembly: GCF_022369435.1. Taxonomy (NCBI): domain Bacteria; kingdom Pseudomonadati; phylum Campylobacterota; class Epsilonproteobacteria; order Campylobacterales; family Campylobacteraceae; genus Campylobacter; species Campylobacter molothri. The sequence goes on from NZ_CP059597.1 coordinate 417,384, forward strand.
TATGAGTATTATTTTCTTAATTTCTTTAGTTATTATCCATCATAGTGAAACTATCCCAAATCCTAATTTATCTTCTTTAGAGCTTAATCAAACTTTGGGTAATTTAGAGGGTAAAGAATTAAGATTTGGAGTTAATTCATCTAGTCTATTTAGCGCTATTACAACTGCTTTTACAACGGGAAGTATTAACAATATGCACGATAGTTTAAATCCTTTAAGTATAGGAGTTGCTATGCTTAATATGATGCTTAATGTTGCTTTTGGTGGCGATGGTGTTGGGCTTATGAATATGATGATTTATGTTATTTTATGTGTATTTATTTGTGCTTTAATGATAGGAAGAACTCCAGAATTTTTAGGAAAAAAAATAGAAAGTAAGCAAATGAAACTTATTGCCTTGGCTATTTTGATACATCCTTTATTAATTCTTGTTTTAAGTGCATTTGGAGTAATTTTCGCAAAAGACAGTATTTCAAATCCTAACTTTCATGGTTTAGCTCAAATTTTATATGAATTTACATCTGCAACCGCAAATAATGGATCTGGACTCGAGGGACTTAAAGATAATGATTTATTTTGGAATTTAAGTACAGCTTTTGCTATGTTTTGTGGACGTTATCTTATATTAATCATACAATTAGCAATTGCAGGATCGTTTTTAAAGCAAAAAACTCAAGAAGGTAGCACAAATACCTTAAAAACAGATAGTTTGACTTTTATGTTTGTTTTAATTTGTATAGTTTATATTTTTACAGCATTAACCTTTTTTCCGGTGCTAACGCTTTCTAGTGTGGCTGAATATTTATCTTTGTGGTATTAAATAAGGAGTGCTAATGTCTAAAAAACAAAATAAACTTATCACAAAAGAAATTTTAAGCACTGCTATTAAAGGAGCATTTTTTAAATTTGATCCACGCTTTATGATTAAAAATCCTACAATGTTTATTGTAGAGATTGGTTTTGTTATCACGCTTATTTTAAGTTTTTTTCCTAGTTTATTTGGGGGAGATAATCAAGAAAGGATTTATAATATTTTAATCACTTTAATTCTTTTTGTTACTTTATTGTTTGCAAATTTTGCAGAAAGTATAGCAGAAGGCAGAGGCAAAGCACAAGCAGCTACTTTAAAGCAAAGTAAAAAAGATTTTAAAGCAAGATTAATTAAAAATGATGGTAGCGAAGAAATGTTAAGTGCTAGTAAATTAAAAATAGGCGATATTGTTTTAGTTAGAGCAGGAGAGCTTATACCTAATGATGGAGAAGTTATCGAAGGGGCAGCTAGTGTTGATGAATCAGCAATTACTGGAGAAAGTGCACCTGTGATGCGTGAAGCAGGGGGTGATTTTTCTTCTGTAACTGGAGGAACAACGGTTTTAACGGATTTTTTAAAAATTAAAATTTTAGTAGGTGCTGGAGAAAGTTTCTTGGATAAAATGATTAATTTAGTTGAAGGAGCTGCACGTCAAAAAACGCCAAATGAAATCGCATTAAATATTCTTTTAATTGTTCTTAGTCTCAGTTTTTTAATTGTTGTAGTTAGTTTATATCCTTTTATGCAATTTTTAAACGTTAATTTACCTATTTCTTGGCTAATTGCTTTACTTGTATGTTTAATTCCTACTACTATAGGAGGACTTCTTTCAGCTATAGGTATAGCTGGAATGGATAGAGTAACTTGTTTTAATGTGATAGCACTTTCTGGAAAAGCGGTAGAAAATTGCGGTGATGTTGATACTATGATTTTAGATAAAACAGGTACAATTACTTTTGGCAATCGTTTGGCTAATGAATTTTACGAAGTCCAAGGTGTTAATAAAGATCAATTAATCAATGCATGCTTACTATCTTCCTTAAAAGATGAAACTCCAGAAGGAAAAAGTATCGTTGTATTAGCAAATAAAATGGGATATCACTGTGATCAAAAAGAAATTCAAGATGCGATTGATTTTAGTGCTCAAAATAGAATGAGCGGTGTTAATTTAAAGGATGGTACTCAAATTCGCAAAGGAGCTTTTGACACTATTAAGACCTATATTGATAAAATGGGTGGAAAAATTCCAAGTGATTTAGAAACAAAAGTAATGCAAATTTCAAATCTGGGTGGAACTCCTTTAGTAGTAAGTCAAAATAAAGAAATTTTAGGAGTGATTTATCTAAAAGATACTGTAAAACCAGGTCTTAAGGAGCGATTTGCAAAATTAAGAAAAATGGGTATTAAAACTCTTATGTGCACTGGGGATAATCCTCTAACAGCTGCTACGATAGCTAAAGAAGCTGGACTCGATGGTTTTATAGCAGAATGCAAACCAGAAGATAAAATAGAAGCCATAAAAAAAGAACAAGCAGAAGGTAAGATTGTTGCAATGACAGGAGATGGTACTAATGATGCTCCAGCACTCGCACAAGCTGATGTAGGTATTGCAATGAATTCAGGAACAGCAGCTGCTAAAGAAGCAGCTAATATGATTGATCTTGACTCAAATCCTACAAAAATTTTAGAAATTGTAGAAATAGGTAAAGGTTTATTAATTACTAGAGGAAGTTTAACAACTTTTAGCATGGCTAATGATATTGCTAAATATTTTGCTATTTTACCAGCTATGTTTAGTGTAGTTTTGCCACAAATGCAAATTTTAAATATTATGCATTTACAAACCCCTCAAAGTGCGATTTTATCGGCATTAATTTTTAATGCAATAATAATTCCTTTACTTATACCTATTGCTATGCGTGGTGTTAAATTTAGAGCCATTAAAAGTGAAATGTTGCTTTTGAGAAATTTAGGAATTTATGGAATTGGCGGAGTAATTGCTCCTTTTATTGGTATTAAAATTATTGATATTCCTACAGCTTGGTTGCTTAGAATTTTAGGAGTTTAGTATGATTAGAACTTTGCTTAGTTTTTTTGTTGTTATGCTTGTTTTATGCTGCATTGTCTATCCCTTTGTTTTAAATGAAACAGCTAGATTTATTTTTCCTTATGAGGCAAGTGGAAGTTTGATCGATAAAAATGGAAAAGCTACGCTTGATATAAATAAAGCAGTTGGATCAAAGCTTTTAGGACAAGCTTTTACCCAGCCTTATTTTTTACACGGAAGAAGTTCAGCTATAAATTATAATACAAGTGACACTAATCAAAGCATTGTTAATTCTGGCGGTTTTAATTATGCTATGTCCAATCCAGAATTAAAAGAGCGTATAACAAAAGATTTAAATCAATTTTTAAAACAAAATCCACATATTTTAAAAAAAGAAATTCCTATTGATTTATTAAGTGCTTCAGCCTCAGGACTTGATCCTCATATTAGCAAACAAGCGGCATGGATACAAATTCCTCGTATAATGAAATTTTCAAAATTAGATCAAAATCAAGTAGAAAAAATTATTAATAATAACACAGAAGATAAGTTTTTGGGTATTTTTGGTGAGATGAAAGTTAATGTTTTAAAAGCTAATATAGCAATAAGTCAAGCTATGAAAGAGGGTAAAAATGCAACGACAAACACCCGAACAAATTCTTAAGAAATTTGAAGTAAGGGCTAAAGAAGAGGAAAAAAATAAATTTGCCAAGTTGAAAATATTTTTAGGCTATGCAGCAGGATCTGGTAAAACTTATGCTATGCTAAGTGAAGCTAGAAATTTATTGCAAAATGGAGTTGATGTGGTTTTAGGTTATATAGAGCCACATGATAGACCTGAAACTATGAGTTTAACTGAAGGTTTTGAGAGTATTGAAAATCTTGAAATTTCTTATAAAAATATTATTTTAAAAGAATTTGATTTAGATGCCACCTTAAAAAGAAAACCAGCTTTGGTTTTAGTTGATGAGCTAGCGCATACCAATGCAAAAGGTCTTAGAAATGAAAAGCGTTTTCAAGATATAGAAGAGTTATTAAAAGCTGGCATTGATGTTTATACTACTTTAAATATTCAGCATTTAGAAAGCTTAAATGATTTGGTGGCAAATATCAGTAAAATAGAAGTTAAAGAAAGAATTCCTGATAGTATTTTTGATGAAGCTGATCAAGTAGAACTTGTTGATATTGAACCTAATAAACTTTTAAAAAGAATGCAAGAGGGTAAAATTTATAAAGAAAAGCAGGCTAAATTAGCTTTAGAAAATTTTTTCAGACAAGAAAGATTGATAGCTTTAAGGGAAATTGCTTTAAGAAGGCTTGCATCAAGGGTAAATTTAAGAGCGAATGAACAAAGACTTATTAATGATGATCTAACTTATCATACCGGAGAACATATTTTAGTTTGCATCAATGAAAGTAATGCCAAGGTTATCAGGTCAGCTGCAAGGCTTGCAAGTGCTTTTCATGCAAAATTAAGTGCTATTTGTATAAAAAATTCCAATCTTGAAGAAGATAAATTATTAAAAGAAAATTTAGAACTTGCAAAGAGTTTTAATGCTGAAATCATTAGTGTTTATGATGAAGATATAGCGAGTCAAATTGCTGAGTATTCTAGCATTAGTAATGTTTCTAAGATAGTTTTGGGAAAAAATAAAAATAAGAAGAAATTTAAAGAAGAAATTTTTGAAGCTGTAGCGAAAAAAAGTCCAAATATTGACTTGTATCTCGTTAATGAAAGTGAAATTAAAACGCCTAAAATAGCCAGAAAAAAAGGTTTTAATTTTTTAAATTTTATTATGATTAATGCTATATTATTATTAGCAATTATAATAGCTTTTGTATTTCATCAATTTGACACGCAACCTAGCAATATAATGATGGTTTTTATTTTGGCAGTTTTTAGTTCTTCTTTTATATCGGATAGCAAATTTTATGCTTTATATTCTTCTTTAATCAGTGTATTGTTTTATAATTTTTTCTTTTTGAAGCCTTTTTTTAGTTTTAAAATTCATGATAGTGCGAATATAGTTACTTTTTCAACTATGTTTATTGTCGGTTTTTTAACTTCTATTTTTACAAGAAGATTAAAACTTCAATCTAAAGAATTAGCAAAAAGAGCTTATAGAACAGCAATTTTGCTTGAAAATAGTGAAAAGTTAGCTAGAGTAAAAAGTAAACAAGAGCTTTGGGAGCAACTAGGCAATCAAGCCTTAAAATTATTAAATTTACCTATAATTATTTATCCTATGAGTAAAAATAATATCTTATCTAAACCATTATTGTTTTTTAATAATGATAAGCAAATACTCAAAAATTGTTTCAGTGCTGATGAAATTGCTATCGCTCAATGGGTGGCTACAAATCGTGAAAGAGCTGGACTTTGTACAAATACTTTACCGAATGCTAATGCAATGTATTTGCCCATAGAAGATGGGGAAAAGACAAAAGGGGTTATTGGTATAGTTTTAAAAGAAAAGCGTCCTTTGCAAGATTTTCAATATGAGATTTTAAATGCTTTAATTAATGAAGTTGGGGTAAGAACGAGAGATATATTTTTGTTATAAATTTTTCATTTTGTTAATTTCATCCCTTATGGCTGCCGCTTTTTCAAATTCAAGAGCTTTTGCTGCTTCTAACATTTGTTTTCGAAGTTCTTTAATGAGTTTAGCTCTTTCACTAGCAGGTATTTTTTCTAGTTTTTTACCTTTGCGATAAATTTCTCCCAAATCTTCTTCATTTTTTAAACTTTCTTCTATATGGCGTTTGACTGAAGTTGGGGTTATATTGTGTTTTTTATTGTAATTTTCTTGAAGTTTGCGACGCTCATTAGTTATATCTATAGCTTCTTGCATAGATTTTGTAATTTTTTTACAAAAAAGTAATACTTTTCCATTAACATTTCTTGCCGCCCTTCCCATAGTTTGTATAAGACTTGTTGTGCTTCTTAAAAATCCTTCTTTATCAGCATCCATAATGGCAATGAGTGAAACTTCAGGCAAATCAAGCCCTTCTCTAAGTAAATTGATACCAATTAACATATCAAAAGCACCACTTCTAAGATTTCTAATGATTTCATTGCGTTCTATTGCATCGATATCTGAATGCATATATTTTACCTTAATACCAAGTTCTAAATAGTATCTTGTAAGCTCTTCAGCTAGTTTTTTGGTTAGTACTGTAACTAATACACGTTCATTTTTATTAATCACTTTTTTAGCTTCATCAAACAAAATTTCAACTTGATTATCGCTATCTTTTAATTCTATTAATGGATCAAGTAAACCTGTTGGACGCATAATTTGATGAAAAATATTTTCTTTGCTAAGTTCAAGTTCTAGAGGTGCTGGAGTAGCTGAAACAAAAAGAAATTGACAATTTTTGTGGATAAATTCATCAAACATTAAAGGACGATTATCAAGCGCTGAAGGCAAGCGAAAACCATAATCTACTAAAGTTTGTTTTCTACTTCTATCTCCAGCAAACATTCCGCGAAATTGAGGTAGTGAAACATGACTTTCATCAACAATAACAAGAAATTTCCTATCTTGAATAGCAAAATAATCAAATAGCGTATATGGTGTATCCCCAGCTTTTAAGCCTGTTAAATGTCTAGCGTAATTTTCTACACCTTTGCACATACCTGTACTTGTAAGCATTTCAAGATCAAATTCAACGCGTTGTTTTAAGCGTTGATACTCTACAAGTTTATTTTCAAGTTCAAATTGAGCTAAACGTTCATTTAATTCTTGTTTGATATCTTTAATAGCTTGTTTTAAACGTATTTCACCGACGCTAAATTGACTTGTAGGATATAAAATAAAGCGTTTTAAATCCTTGCCTTTTTTGTTTTCTAAAACATTATAATGATACATGCTATCAAGTTCATCACCAAAAAATTCAAGTCTTACTACTTCATCTTCATAATAAGCAGGATAAATATCTATAATGTCACCTTGTACGCGAAAATCTGCACGATCAAAAAAATTATCATTTCTTTTATAACCCATATCTACAAGTTTTTTAAGAAGTTCTTTTTGTGAAATTTGCATACCAAGTTCGAAAATTAAAACCATTCCAATATATTCATTTGGATTTCCAAGCCCATAATTAGCTGAAACACTTGCAATACATATAACATCTTTATAACTTAAGAGTGAGGCTGTGGCACTTAGTCTTAATCTTTCTAGATCTTCATTAGTAGAGCTATCTTTTTCTATGAAAACATCTGTACGTGGAATATAAGCTTCTGGTTGGTAATAATCATAATAAGAGATAAAGTATTCTACATGATTTTTAGAAAAGAAACCTTTAAATTCGCTATAAAGCTGAGCGCACAAACTTTTATTATGACTCATGATGAGTGTTGGCATTTGAAGCTCTTTGATAACATTAGCCATAGTAAAAGTTTTTCCACTACCTGTTACACCTAATAAAGTTTGATATTTATTACCCTTTTTAATGCTTTTTACTATGCCTTCTATGGCTTGTTTTTGATCAGGACTTGGTTTAAATTCGCTTGTAAGTTCTAACATTTTTTTACTTTTTAATTTTATTTTTTGAAAAAAATTTTAAAAGAAAATGCTTTAATTAAAATTAATCTTTTTAAAAAACGTAAAAATTTATTTTTTTTTTGCTACAATTATATAAATATTTCCTATATTTAAATTTTCAATTAAAGAAGGCGAAAAATATGTTTGATGAAAAAATTATTAATACTATGTCAGATAAAGTAAATGAGCTTATTGAAAAGTATAATGAAGTGTGTGAAGCAAATGAAAATTTAAGAAACGAGCTTGTTAGCGTTAAAGCACAAAATGAGGCAAAAAGTAATCAAATTATGCGTCTTGAAGAAGAATTAAAATCTCGCAATATAGAAAGTGAGGATATTTATAAAAAAATCGAGGCTGTACTTGGCAAGTGATAATTTAAAGCAAGTAATTATCAATGTTTCTGCAAAAGATTTTATTGTCAAGTGTAGCGAAGAATTTGCTAATATTTTAGAGGATGATATTGCTTTAATTTCTGGCGGAACTAAAAAAATTGAACTTAAGCGTTTTGTAGATGCTTTTGTAAAAAAAAGTTATGAAAATTATATTTTAGAAAGAGAGCTTAAAAAACTTATAAAAGCTATTAATGAAGAACTTCCGGTCAAATGAAAAAAGCTTTTACTTTGCTTGAATTAGTTTTTGTTGTTTTGATTTTAGGAATACTTATAGGTATATCTTTAAATTTTTCAGGTAAAAACAAAGATGAAGCAAAAATTTTAAAATTAAAAATAGATTATGAAATGTTAAGCTCAGCTTTGTCACTCATGCGTACTCAAGCTGAGCTTAAGGAAATTGCTTTTATGGCAAATCTTGATCAAGCTAAATTTAACACCCCAAGAGAAAAACTTTTTTATTGTGTCGATCAAAATGGCTACTCTTTGCTTGATTCTCCCATTTATTCTGATTTTAATTCTTGGATGAAAATCACAATTAATCAATATAGATTTTTTTTAAATTCAAAAGAATATATCGATTTTATTTATCATCCTAATGATGGTATTTTAGAGTGCATAAATTCAAAATATTGTAAAGATTTGCAATGAGATATTATGAAGTATCTATTTTTGGATTATATTTACAGAATTTAATTTTTCATAGCGAGGAGAAGATTCCTTCTTTGAGTGAAGTTATTGTAGATATAAAAATGAAAAAAAATCTTAGGGCTTTAGTGATTAAAGAATGTGAAAAGCCAAATTTTCAAACAAAAGCTATTAAAGAACTTACACCTTTTTCTTTGAGTAAATCTCAATTTGAACTCGCAAAATTTATTTCTTATTATTATGCTACTACAATAGGTTTTGTTTTAGGTTTTTTTTCAACAAGTAAAGAATATTCTTGTAAAAAATTAGAAATTTTAAAAAAACCTAATTTAAGTTTTGAGCAACAAAAAGCTTTAGAATTTTTAAATAATCAATCAAGTTCTTTACTTTTTGCAGATACTGGGAGTGGTAAAACTGAAATTTACATCTCTTTAATAAAAGATTACTTAGAAAAAGGAAAGCAAGTTTTATTTTTAATGCCTGAAATTTCACTCACTTCTCAAATTAAAAAACGTTTAGAGATGTATTTTAAAGATAATTTTTTTTTATGGCATTCTAAGGTTTCTAAAAAGAAGAAACAAGAATGTTTAGAAAGTTTTAATGAAGGTAAAGCCTTGTTAATTGCTGGAGCCCGTTCCGCGCTTTTTTTACCTTTTAGAAATTTAGGTTTAATTGTAGTAGATGAAGAGCATGATAATTCTTACAAAGCTTCAAATAAACCTTATATAAATGTCAGAGATTTGGCGCTTTTTTTAGGATCGAAATTAAATATTAAGGTTGTTTTAGGATCCGCAACTCCTTCTTTAACAAGTTTTTATAAACAAAAAGTATTTAGACTTAAGGGTACATTTTTTGAAAGTAGAAAATATTTTTTATATGATGAAAATGAATTATCTTTAAGTCCAATGCTTTTAAATGAAATACAAGTAAGTCTAAATAAGCAAAAACAAGCCATTATTTTTTTACCTACGCGTGCCAATTTTCGTCAAATTTTTTGCAAAAATTGCGGAGATACAATAAAGTGTCCATTTTGTTCTATTGCTATGAGTTTACATAAAAATAGAAATTTATTAAAATGTCATTATTGTAATTTTACAAAAAACATCGATCAATTTTGTCCTTCTTGTAAAGGATTAATGCTAGAAGCTAGAAAAATGGGAACAGCCGAACTCAAGGAACTTTTAGAATCAAAATTTATTCATGCTAAGGTAGCAAAGTTTGATAGCGATGAGATTACCAGTGTTAAAAAATTAAATAATATTTTAAAAGATTTTAACGATAAGAAAATTGATATACTTATAGGAACTTCTATGCTTGCTAAGGGGCATGATTATCATAATGTTGATTTGAGTGTGATTTTAGGTATTGATGAGTATTTATTTAGGCCGAATTTTAGATCAAGTGAAGAAACTTTAGCTTTAGCTATGCAAGTAGCAGGTAGAGCAGGGCGTAAAGGAGAAGCTAGGGTGCTTTTACAAACTAAAAATCGTGCTTTTTTTGAAAAATATATACAAAATTACGATACTTTTTTAAAAGATGAACTTGAGAATAGAAAAGATTTATATCCACCTTTTAAACGTCTTTTAAGACTAATTATAGAAGATATAGATAAAACAAAAGCACAAAAATTATGTGAGTATTTAGCTGAAAAATTAGCAATAATGAAAAATATAGAACTTGTTGGCTATGGGGTTTGTGGTATTGAAATGATTAATTCAAAATATCGTTTTCATATTCTTATTCGCAGTGATTCTTATAAGGCTTTAATTTCTATAGAAGAATATGTCTTGCAATTTAAAAATATTAATGCAGATATTGATCCTATAGAATTTATGTAAAATTATTATTTTTTTAAAATATTTTTTTAAATTCTTGATAATATTTCCAAGAATTGATAATATCTGGACGATTTTGTTTTAAATGTTGATATTCTTTTTTAAAAATATTTAAAAATTTAGATGCTAGAAATTTATTAGCATTAAAAATAGATAATACCTCTTTTTCTTTCATCATCATAAGTTGATTTTTATGATTGATTTTTTTAATTTCATATAAAAAATCACGTAAATATTCTTTAACGATTGTAAAAAGTTGTGCATTATTTGTTAATTTTTCTAAATCTTCTTTTTGAATATATAAAGCTATATCATTTGACAAATCATCGTTAATAATTAATTTTATTATATTAATTTGTTCATTTTCTCTTGGTCTATCTAAAGTAATGGCAATACTATTTAAAGGATCGATTTCTAAATCATATATCTTAGGATTGTTAATTGTAAATCTATTCTTTATATCTTTTTCATTAACATAAAGTGTGATAGGAAAAAGGTAGCGTATATAACCTTGAAATTCTTGAATTTTAAAAAAAGATTGTTTTTCTTGCGGGGGGGGGGTAAAGCTGAATTTTCGAGCAAGAAAATCCAAGGTTTTAAAAGCATTTTTAGGAATAATTGAGTTCATATCTAAATAATATATTTGTTCTTTATTAAAGTATTGTAATAAAAAATTTAAAATAAAAACACTATTGTTTAGTTCTTCAAAATCAACTTTAATTTCAGTTTTTGCATTGTGGGTTAAAAATTTAATATAAGTTCTATAATCATAAGTAAGATCAAAATCGCGTGGATAGTTTCTTGTGATTTTTGTCCAATCTCTTCCCCAATTGTGTTTTAAAATACTTATTGGATCTCTAACACTACAAATAATTTTAGAGTTGGGATTAAGCAGGGCTAAAAATTTATCAAAATTAGGAATATTAAGCTCTGAAATATTTATGGCATATTGCTTAATATTGCTATTTAAATGCATATAATGCATGCAATATCTTTCTTTAGCATCTTCAGGCGAGGTCCAAGAAGGGAAACATAAAACATTACAACCTTCATTGAGATATCTTAAAAATGCAGCAGCGCCAACTCCATGAGGAGAAATGTAGATAAATTTATAATGTTGAGGTAGAGGTAAATTTAGATCCCAGGCAAGTTCTGCGCAATATCTGCTTGAATCTGTATCAATGAAATTTGGATTGATTAAGGCGGGATAAGGATTGTTTAAATAATTTTCTTTAAATTCATGAGAATTTAGCCATTCGCAAATAATATTAATATTTTTCATAACAAAACTAAAAAAATTTTCATTATGAGAATTTTTTAAAGCTTTTAATAAAATCTGAGCTTGAGTTTGGTTTAAGTTATTTCGTATAAATTCTAATAAATCTTGCATATTTTATAGATGTTTTTGTAAAGAATTTAAGATTGTTGATACTTTTTCTTCAAGATTATCAAGCTTTGAATTATCTATAATAAGATCAGGGCATGGCTCATCAAAATCAATATCAACACCTACAACATTTTTGATATTGCCTTGTATAGCCCCACTGTAAAGTCCTTTTTTATCTCGTCTTTTTAATTCTTCAAAATCACATTTTATATAAATTTCAAAATAGTTTTTTAATCGTTTTCGATTATAGCTATAAATTTCATTCCACATAGAAATTGTACTTACTATAACTATCATTCCTTGAGAACTTAAAAAATGAGCAAAATTAGAACGTTTTAATGAGACTTCAATACGCCCTTCTTTTTCATAGCCATAATGCCCTAAAAGATCTCTTAATTCATCACCATCAAGATAGATGATATTATTTAATTTTTCTTTTAATTTTCTACATAATTCTTCAGCAATATAACTTTTTCCACTTCCAGCTAATCCTGTTAGCCAAATCACTCCACCATTTTTTAAATTTTGCATTATTTTTTCCATATATTTAATAAAATTAGATGGAGAGATTATATAAAAATAAACTTTAGTTAAAGCAAAAAAAGTTAAAATTTTAAAAATAATATTAAAAAAGAGTTTTTATGGTAAAAAGAGTTGAAACAAAACAGATTAAAGTTGGAGATGTGTTAATAGGAGGTAATGCGCCTATTTCCGTTCAATCAATGTTATTTACAAAAACTAGAGATATAGAGGGTTGTTTAGAACAACTTAATCGTCTTTATTTTGCTGGAGCTAATATAGTGCGTTTAGCTTGTTTAGATATGGCAGATGCAAGAGCTTTAAAGGAAATTAAAACAAAGAGTCCGTTGCCTTTAATAGTTGATATTCATTTTAATCATAATTTAGCTGTATATTGTGCTGAATTTATTGATGGTGTGAGAATCAATCCTGGAAATATTGGTTCTAAGGAAAACATTAAAGAAGTAGTAAAAGCGTGTAAAGAACGCGATATCCCTATACGTATAGGGATAAATCATGGTTCTATAGAAAAACAATTTAGTGATAAATTTGGATATGGTATAGATGCTATGTTAGAGAGTGCTTTGTATAATATCAAACTTTTAGAGGATTTAGATTTTACAGATATTAAAATTTCGATGAAAACTTCGGATGCTCAAAAAACAATAGAAGCTTATGAAAGATTACGTCCACTTTGTAATTATCCGTTTCATTTAGGTGTTACAGAGGCTGGAACTAAATTTCATAGCACAATAAAAAGTTCTATAGCTTTAGGAAATTTACTTCTTAAAGGTATAGGTGATACAATGCGTGTATCAATAACAGGAGAACTTGAAGAAGAAATTCGTGTCGCAAAAGCAATTTTGCAAGATAGCGGAGTGCAAAAAAACGGAGTTAATATCATTTCATGTCCAACTTGCGGAAGAATACAAAGTGATTTACTTAGTGCAATTAAAATAGTTGAAGAAAAAACTAAACATATTAAAGAACCGATTAACATTAGCGTTATGGGTTGCGTTGTTAATGCTTTAGGTGAAGCTAAGGGGGCTGATGTTGCCATAGCTTTTGGAAAAAATCAAGGTCTTGTTATAAGACACGGTGAAGTTGTAGCTAAACTTAAAGAAAAAGATTTGGTTGATAGATTTTTATTAGAAGTTGAAGATGAGGTAAAAAGTAGAACAGTAAAAGACTAATAAAAGCAAGGTAAAAAACCTTACTTTTATTAAAATGGCCAAATAGCTTCTATTACTTTGCTTCCCCAAGGTTTTCTAGTGCTTCTATCAACTTCGCCTTCAGTTTTATAAAGAATTTTTGCATCTGCGATATATTTACTATCTATGGTATTATCTTGTCCAATATCATAAGGACGAATTACTCCGCTTAATTGTATAATTTGTTTTTCTCCATTAATTAAAAGTTCTCTTGAGCCTTCAATAAAATAATTACCATTGGATAAAATTTTAATTACTCGAGTTGAAATTGTTGTATTAAAACTTTCATTGCGACTTTGAGAGCCTGAACCTTGATAGTTATTTGTACTATTAGTCTGAAAACCTATATTAGAATATGCATTAACTTTATTGATTGCATTTTTTAAAATTCCAGAACCACCTGTTAAAGTTCCTCCGCCTAAATTTGAAGTATTGGTTCTGCTTGTAGCTTTATTAGCCTGAGTGCTTTGAGTAGTGCTTTCTTGAATAACTACTGTAACCAAATCATTAACATTCATTGCTTTTTTATCTGAAAATAAAGGATTATCTCCCTTTCCAAAAAGCGATCCTGGTGCTGTTTCAATATTATTACTTTGTTTAGGGGCAAGCTCCTCTACATAAGCAGGTGGTTTCATAGAAATTTGTGGATCTACTGTAGCAGAACAACCAAAAAATACAAATGGTAGAGTATAAAATAAAACTTTTTTCATTAAAATCGTCCTTTAAATTATGAATTTTTATTTTTTTTTGTTAAAATAATATTTATAAATATACAAAAGCAAAGAGTGTTCCACTTTTTTAAAATAAAAGGAGAAGTAATGGAGAATCTTTATTTAATAAGATCTAAGAGTGATGATCAAAATATTATAGTCGGTTTAAAATTGCTAGAATATTATAGTAAAAATTATAAAAATATAGCAATTTATTGCCCAATAGCTTCCAAGCATGATATTTCTATTTTTCAAGAGTGGCTTAATCAATTTAGCATCAATCAAAATATAGAAAATACCTATAGTTTTATTGATAAAGATGCTATGGAAGAATTTGATAAAGACTCTAATATTTTTTTTAATACTATTTTAAAAACTTATGAAGAGTTAAAAGAAAAATATGAATTTGTTTTAACAATTGGTTTTTCTCAATTTGGTATATTAGATACCTTTGGACTTAATGTTAAGATCGCCAAAAATCTTAATACTCCAATTGTTGCTGATGTTTGTAGTGAATATATGGCAATGACTCAAAAACATCTTGATAAACTTTTAAATGGTAAAAATTACGTTTTAATTGATGAAAATATTGATTTTGAGAAAATCAGTCAATTAAAATCTTATGATTTTATGACTCCTTATCGTTTTAAATATGAAATGATTAAAAAAGGTATTAAAAATAAAAAAACAGTTGTTTTACCAGAAGGCAATGATGAGAGAATTTTAAAAGCTTGCGATATTTTATTAAAAACTGAAGTTGTTGATCTTATTATTTTAGGAGATGAAAAAGAAATCAAGCAGAATGCAGAAAAACTAATGCTTAATATCCATTCTGCAAAAATGATGAATCCTAGCACTTCTGATTTATGTGAAGAATTTGCTTCAATGCTTTATGAAGCAAGAAAATCTAAGGGAATGACTCTTGATCAAGCTAAGGAATTAGTAAAAGATAAGACTTATTTTGGAACTTTACTTGTGCATAGTGGAAAAGCTGATGCTATGGTAAGCGGCGCTTCTACAACCACAGCTGAGACAATTCGTCCTGCGCTTCAGTTGATTAAAACTCAAGAAGGAGTGAGTTCTGTTTCAGGATTATTTTTTATGGGTTTAGAAGATAAAATGTTAGCTTTTGCAGATTGTGCTGTCAATCCTAATCCAACAGCTGAACAATTAGCCTCTAGTGCTTATGTTAGTGCTATGACCGCAAAATCTTTTGGACTAGATCCTAAAGTTGCTTTACTTTCTTATTCTAGTGGAAATAGTGGAAAAGGTGAAAGTGTAGATCTTGTAAAAGAAGCTCTTAAGATAGCTAAGGAAAAATATCCAGAATTAAATATAGATGGCCCTATGCAATTTGACTGCGCTTATGATCCTAAGACTGCAGCTTCAAAAATGCCAGAATCTAAAATAGCAGGACAGATCAATGTTTATGTATTCCCAGATCTTGATGCTGCAAATATAGGCTATAAAGCTGTGCAAAGAACAGCTAATGCTTTGGCAATTGGTCCTATTTTACAAGGTCTTAAAAAACCAGTCAATGATTTAAGTCGTGGGTGTTTGGTTGATGATATTGTAGATACTGTAATTTTAAGTGCTGTACAAGCGCAATAATTTTTAATAAAGGATGTAAAATGAAAGTTTTAGTTTTAAATTCAGGTTCATCATCTATAAAATTTAAATTTTTTGATGATAAAATAGTTAAGGCAAGTGGTTTAATTGAAAAAATAGGTGAGGAAACTTCTAAAGTTGTTTTAAAAAATACTTTAAGTGATGAAAAATTTGAAAGAGATATTGCCATAAAAGATCATGAACATGGCTTGCAAGTTTTAAATGAACTTTTTAAGGAATCAGGAATTTTAGAAGATCTAAAAGTTCTTGATGGTTGTGGTCATCGTATTGTCCATGGAGGGAAAACTTTAACAAAACATTGTTTAATAGATGATCATGTACTTAATGAAATTGACAGAGTAAGTGTTTTTGCCCCTTTGCATAATCCAGCTCATTTAGCAGGTATAAAAACAATGATTAAAGCTGCTCCAAATGTACCAAATGTTGCAGTTTTTGATACAGCTTTTCATCAAACAATGCCTGATTATGCTTATATGTATGCTTTGCCTTATGAATTTTATGATAAAGATGGTATAAGAAGATATGGCTTCCATGGAACTTCTCATGCTTATGTAAGTTCAAAAGCTGCTAATTTATTAGGTAAAAAGAGTGTAAATGTGATTTCAGCTCATCTCGGGAATGGAGCAAGTGTCTGTGCTGTAGAAAATGGAAAAAGCGTAGATACTTCTATGGGATTTACTCCTCTTGAGGGTCTAGTTATGGGAACTCGTTGTGGCGATATGGATCCTGCAATTATACCTTTTATTAGTAAAGCAAGAGGCTTAAATATAGAAGAGATTGATAATTTGATGAATAAAAAAAGCGGCGTATATGGCATTTGTGGTTACAATGATTTTAGAGATATTGAATCACGAGTTGAAAAAGGAGAAGATAAAGCACGTTTAGCTTTTGATATGTTTTGCTATCGTTTAGTAAAATATATAGGAGCTTATCTTGCTGTATTACCAGGAACTGATGGTATTATTTTCACAGGAGGCATAGGTGAAAATTCTTCTTTGGTAAGACAAAAAGTTTGTGAAAAATTATCTCATCTTGGTATTGATCTTGATTTGAATTTAAATAATCAAAGAATGTCCACTGAAAGAATAATAAGCACCACAGATTCTAAAATAAAAGTTTGTATTATTCCTACAGATGAAGAATTTGAAATTGCAAGAGTTACAGAAGAGCTTGTAAATAAAGGCTAAAAGCTTTTATTTACATATTTTAAAGCATGAAAAAATTTAAAGATTTTAGTCTTAATTTTCTTTTTAAAATATCAGATCAACCAGTTATTTTACGTGATTTACTTGAAGCTAACGCTTTGTTTAATGATGGAATGCTTGTTGATCCTTCTAAACTTAATTTTAATTTCAAAATTTTAAATTCTTATTTATATTTTAGTATTCTTTGTGTGCTTGTTTTATTACCTTTATTACTTATTACACATTATTTTTTTATGCGTCTTGACTTCCATATAAGTATAATTAGTGCAGTTGTTGTAACATCTTGTGTTTTTATAAGTTATGATATTTTTAAAATTTATACTAGAAAAATTATTTCAAGACAATTGATTAAAAAAGCTTGGGGTTTACATTTTCCTTATTTTTCATATGAAAAATACTCTTTGGTAGCAAGTAAACTTTACAAAGAAGCTTTAAAAGATGATATTTTAAAGAAGAATTTAGAAAAATATGTGTTAGAAAAAATTATTCAATCAAGATAATCAAGAATTTGATTTTGAAAACGCATATTTTCTAATCTTCTTTTTAGATCTTTATTTTCCTCATTAAGAACACTTTCTTCTGTTTTTAAAGTTGCAATTTCTCGACTTAAATAATAAATTTGATTTCTTATATAAATTTGTGGAATAAAAAGTAATAAAGCAAAACTTACAAGTAAAATAGCAAAAAGCAAGTGATTGAAATTTAAATTTCTATCTTCCTTGGTTGCATCTGTGAAACCTTCTAAAAGAGTATTTTTAGCTTGTTCGGTATCTTCTTCATTGGAATTTTTTTTCAACGGTATATCGGTTATATTGTTGGTATGTATTTTTTTTTGTAAATTTTCTAAACTTTGCTTAATATCAGTTTGTGGAATTTTTGAATTTTTTTTATCTAATTTATAGTTATTTTCTTTTTTTAGTAATTGAGATTCTTTATTGTTTTTTTTATTTAAATTTTTAGTTTCTATTTTATTTTCTTGTATCTTTTTGGGCTCAATTTCTTTTTCTGTTTTTTTTAGAGAAAATAATTTTTTCTTATTTTTTTTTGTGTGTGAATTTTTATTTTTTTCTTTTATTTTAGAAAAAATTTTTTTAGCCAAGGATTGCTTTTCTTCTAATTTTACATTAATTAAATCTTCTTTAAGATATATATTTGATTTTTTAGAATTTTTTATTTCATATTCATCTGGATCAAATAAATTACGAGGTTGTTTATTTAATCGTCTTTTAAAAATATCATTACTGGAAATAATTTCATTTTTAAGTTCATCGTCTAAAGGCTTTCCTTGATTCATAGCGCGTGAAAAATTTAGCATTTTTTGACGTATATTTTGTTTTTCTTTTAAAAAATCATCTTCTAACATTATTTTTCCATATTTTTAAAATGAAATAAACGCATTTTTGCGCAACTAGATCTTGAATTTTGCATTATTTCTGTTTCACTTGCAATGATAACTTTTTTATTTAAAATTTTTCCTAAAGAATGATTATTTCCGCATTCGCAACGTAAAACTTTTTCATCGCAAATGCAATTTTTAGACCATTTTTTAAAATAATTTTTCACTATTCTATCTTCTAAAGAATGAAAACAAATTATAGCTAAAATACAATCTTTTAACTTTATTTTTTCTAATTTTTCCAAAAAAATTTTTAAAACCTCAAGTTCTTGGTTGACTTCAATTCTAATAGCTTGAAAAACTAAAGTTGCTTTGGAAACTTTTCTATGATGTTGTTTGGTTGAGCCTATAATTTTTTGTAATTCTTTGGCACTTTTTATAGGTGTTTTAATCCTTGATTGACAAATTTTTTTAGCAATAAAATAAGCATCATCTAATTCACCATATTCTTTAAAAATATAAGTGAGTTGTTCACAAGTATAAGAATTAACAACATTAAAAGCTGAATTTTTAATATTTTGATTCATTCTCATATCTAAAAAATCAGAATCAAGACTAAATCCTCGTTTATTATTATCTAATTGATAAGAAGAAATTCCAATATCTGCTAAAATTCCTCTTAAAGAATTTGTAGGAATTTGATCAAGAATTTGGCTAAAATTTGTTAAGAAAAATTGCGTTCTGTTTTTAAATTGTTCAAGGCGCTGTTTTGAAAATTCAAGTGCTTCTTCATCTTGATCGCAAGCAATTAGTTTTATATTAGGATGATTTTTAAGCAAAGATTCACTATGGCCACCAAAGCCTACAGTGCAGTCTAAAAAATATCCATGGTTTAAATTTTCAAAGGCCTTATTGACTTCATTAAGTAATACTGGAATATGTGGAATTTCCAAGCTAAATCCTACAAAATTTTTATTAATCGGGTTTGATATTATAGCTTATTTTAGCATCAAAATCAAAAAAACAACATACTTTGGTTTAAATTAAACTCCACTTAAAAACTTATGTGCTAAAATATTAAACTTATTTTTTTATCAAGGAATAGTATGCTTACTTGGATGCAGCATCATAGAAAATATCTTATTATTACTATATGGATTAGTACTATTGCTTTAGTTGGAGCTGTTTTTGTTAATTGGGGTGCTTATGATTTTAATCTTGATCGTGCTTCAAATGCAGCTATTGTTGGAAATGAGAAGATAAGTTACAATGAATTTAATACACGATATAATCAGATTTTTAATTATTATAATCAGATTAGCAATGGCAGTTTGGATGAAAATAATGCTGAAAAGATAGGTTTAAAAGAATTAGCTTTAAATTCTCTTATAGAAGATAAACTTTTATTAAATTTTGCTAAAGACTTAGGTTTAAATTCTAACGATAATGAAATTATAGAAAAGCTTACGCAAACAAGAGCTTTTCAAAACCCAATAGGTGAATTTAATAAAACAATTTATTATGAAATTTTACATGCTAATGGTTTTATGCCTAAAGATTATGAAAAAATTCTTTCTGATGAAGTTATCATTGATAAATTAAATAAAATTTTTAACTTGCCTTCTAGTGAAAGTGAAATCAAAATGTTGGCAATTGCTTATTTTATGAAAGATTCTTTAAGTATTGCAGAACTTAATTATGATAAAAAGAATATAAAGATCAACGAGGAGGAGTTAAAAAAATTTTGGGAACAACAAAAAGAAGATTATAAAACAAGTAAAACTTATGAAATTTCTACATATTTTTTACCATTAAATGATCAGAATTTTTCAGAAGAAGAATTGCAAAAATTTTACAATGATGCAAACAATCGACTAAATTATAAAGATCAAGATGGCAAGATTTTAGATTTTAAATTGGCAAAAAATAAAGTTGCAAAAGATTATGGTTTAATCAAGCTTAAAAATTTAGCCAATGCTAAATTTTTAGAATTAAAGAACAATAAAGAGAAATTTCAAAAAGATGAAAATATTTCGGATTTAAGTATCTATTATCCTTTGGATCTTTTATCTAAAATTAAAACCGGAGATCTTTTAAGACCGGTTAGATATAAAGATGGCTATATGATTATTAAGATCAATAAAATTAATCCTATAAGAATTAAAACTTTTGAAGAAGCTAGGAATGAAATTTTACCTTTATATTTGAGCGAAAAATCTAAAGAAAATTTAGAAAAAGAAGCTGAGGAGAGATTGAAAGATTTTAAAGGTGAAAATATAGGTTTTGTAACTAGAGATTCATTGCTTAGTGATATCAAAATGGATAAAAATATATTTAATAATGCTGAATTTAGTTATTTTTTAACTAATGTTTTTAATTCTGATCAAAATGCTTCTTATGTTCTTTTAGGTGATAATAAAGCAGTGCTTTATAAAATCAATAAGCAAAAAATTGATATTAGTGATGATAAATTAAATCAGCATTATGAAACATTAAAACAAAATTTGCAAATATTAAAATCTGATATGATAAAACAGGAATTAATTAATCAATTAAGAAAAGCATATCCAATAAAAATTTATTATAAAGGGAAGTGATTTTGAATATACTAGGAATTGATTTAGGTTCGACTCAAACTTGTGCTATTATTGCGCAAAAAGATGATGAAGGTTTAAAAATTATTGGTTTTTCAAAATCAAAAACCAATGGTGTGAAAAAAGGTGCTATTACAAATATTGAACTTGCTTCAAAATCTATTGAAGAAGCGGTAAGAAATGCCGAGATGATGAGCGGTGTACATTATGATAAAGTTGTTGTTTCTATTTCTGGAGCTTATACTAAGAGTGTAGATAGTATTGGAGTTGTAAATATTCCAAATCATGAAATTGGAATTAAAGAAATACATCGAGCGGTAAGCACTGCAAAACATACAGCTAATATACCAAGTGGATACGAAATTATTCATGTTTTACCTTATAATTTTAAAGTCAATGATTTAGAGCATGTAGATGATCCTTTAGGAATGAGCGGAAGTCGCTTGGAAGTTTCAACTCATATTGTTATTTCCCAAGAATCTCATATTAAAAATTTGAAAAAAGCCGTAGAATTAGCAGATTTAAGAGTTGATAATATAGTGCTTTCTGGTTATGCTTCATCAATAGCTTGTTTGGATGATAGTGAAAAAGAACTCGGGTCTGTCCTTATTGATATGGGTGGTGCAATTTGTGATATGGTGGTTCATACTGGAAATTCGATCCGTTATAATGATTGTTTGCAAATTGGTTCTATTAATATTACTCAAGATTTATCAATGGCTTTACATACTCCACTTAAAGAAGCTGAAAAAATTAAACTCAATTATGCGGCCTTATCACAGCAACCTAATGCACTTATACAAATTCCAACAATGGGTGATGAAAAAAGAGTAAATGAGGTTTCTTTGGATATTATTTCAGAGGTTATTTATGCTAGAGCAGAAGAAACTTTAATGATTTTAGCAAAAATTTTAAGCGATAATCGTTATGCTAATAGCATAGGTGGTGGAGTTGTGCTTACTGGAGGAATGACTAAATTAGCAGGCATTGATGAGTTGGCACCTGCTACTT
This sequence comes from Campylobacter sp. RM10537, assembly GCF_022369435.1. Taxonomy (NCBI): domain Bacteria; kingdom Pseudomonadati; phylum Campylobacterota; class Epsilonproteobacteria; order Campylobacterales; family Campylobacteraceae; genus Campylobacter; species Campylobacter molothri. The sequence continues at coordinate 439,266 of NZ_CP059597.1, forward strand.
TTGATAATCGTTCTATTAGAATAGCAACTGCAAGAAGAGACTTAATAACAAGTTTTAATGAAATTTTTAATGATCCTGAAAATACTTGTGCCATAGGTCTTTGTCTTTATGGAGCAGGTTATTTTACTCCTTATGAGCTTGATTCTAATGAAAAATTAAGATATAAAGGTGAAATAGAAAATTATAATCGCCAAATCAGGCAAGAAATTATTCCTCAAAAAGAAGTAGAAACTGAAATAAAATCTGATTTTTTTGATGAAAATTTGCAAGAAAATGATACAATAGCAATTCAAGAACAATTAGATTTCAAAGAGACACGAGAAAAAAAATCTGGTCTTTTTTCAAGCGTCTGGCATAAAATAATAAATCAATTTTAACAAGGAGAGAATTTAATGAATGAATTTTTAGTAGAAGAGATGCAACATAACAAGGGTGCGAAAATTAAAGTTATAGGCTGCGGTGGTGGTGGCGGTAATATGATCAATCATATGGTTAAAATGGGGCTGAATGATCTTGATCTTATCGCTGCTAATACTGATGCACAAGCTATCTCTGCATCTTTGGCAAAAACTAAAATTCAACTTGGCGAAAAGAAAACAAAAGGGCTTGGAGCAGGTATGCTTCCTGAAGTTGGAGCAGAAAGTGCTAGAGAGAGTTTTGAGGAAATCAAAGCGAGTTTAAGTCAAAGTGATATAGTATTTATTGCGTCTGGTTTTGGTGGTGGAACCGGAACAGGTGCTACTCCTGTTATAGCACAAGCAGCTAAAGAAATTGGAGCTTTAACTGTTTCTGTGGTAACTATGCCTTTTAGCTTTGAAGGTAAACAAAGAAAAAAACTTGCAGAAAGCGGACTTCTTGAGTTAAAAAAAGAAAGCGATTCTATCCTTGTAATTCAAAATGAAAAACTTTTAAGTATTATTGATAAAAAAGCAAGCATGAAAGAGGCTTTTAAATTAGTTGATGATATCTTGACTCGTGCAGTAAAAGGTATGGTTTCTATACTTTTAGATAATGGTGATATTAACGTTGATTTTGCTGATGTTAGAACTATCATGAGTCATAGAGGACTTGCACTTATGGGTGTTGGAAGTGCTGAAGGTGAAAATGCTGTTGAAATAGCATTAAAAAATGCTATAGAGTCTCCTTTATTAGATGGAATGGATATTAAAGGGGCTAAAGGTGTGATTTTGCATTTTAAAACAAGCTCTAATTGCTCTTTATTTGAAATTTCTGCAGCAGCTAATAGTATTGAAGAAAAAGTTGATGAAAATGCAAAAATTATTTTTGGATCAACCATGGATGACACTATGGAAGATAGAGTTGAAGTGACTATTATTGCTACAGGTTTTGAAGATAAAGATACTGTTGGAAAAAAATCTTCAGAGGAAACCGAAGTTGCTAAGAAAAATCCTTATTTAAATCTTAAAAAAGTAAGTGGTGGTTTTGATGAAGAGATTATGGCTCAAATAGAAACTCCTACATTTTTACGCCGCCAAATGGATTAATTTACAAGGCTTTAAAAGCCTTGTTTTCTTATAAATTCTTCTTTTATTCCTCGTTTTTTCTATATTTTTAAAAGTTGGAACACTCTTTGCTTTTGTTTTTTTGTAATAAAATAATTTTATAGGTGAAAATATGCAAAACGGATATTATCAAGCAGTGGGTGGAATGGTAACTCAGTTTAATAAACTTGATGTTATTACAAACAATCTTGCCAATATTAATACAAGTGGATATAAAAGAGATGATGTTGTAATTGCAGATTTTAAAAGGATTTTTAAAGAAACTCAGGATGTGTTGCCTATAGAAAATAATACAAGAGATGCGTCACGCTTTCTTAATACCACTATAGATGGCATACCGCAAGTTTCTCAAGAATATACAGATTTCAGTTTAGGTTCTTTAAAAGCAACTAACAATCCTTTAGATTTTGCAATAACAAGAGATGATGCTTTTTATCTAGTTCAAACAAAAAATGGAGAAATTAGATTAAGCAAAGATGGAAATTTTCAATTAAATGAAGAAGGGTACTTGGTAAACAAACAAGGATATAAGGTATTAAGTAGTGATTATTTTAATAATCCTGAAAATGCTGCTATTAAGATTCCAAATGGATCCTCTCAAATTAGTGTTGATAAAGATGGAAATATTGAAGTTGATGGTGCAAGAAATGCAAGATTATTTATTGCACAAGTAGATGATATGAGGGCTTTGCAAAAAGATGGAGATAATGTTTATAAAATCGATGATTTAACTCGTATTAGAGATTTGGATAATTCTAATGCGGTACGACAAGGGTTTTCTCAAGGTTCCAATGTCAATCCAGTTATTGAAATGGTGGGCTTGATTGAGACTAATAGAATGGTTGAAATGTATCAAAAAGTTATGACAGCTCATATGGATGATTTAAATCAAGAAGCAATTAATAAGCTTGCATCTGTTAAATAAGATTAAAAATTAAAAGGATAAAAAAATGATGAGATCACTTCATACTGCAGCTACAGGAATGGTAGCGCAGCAAACACAAATTGATGTTACTTCTAACAATATTGCTAATGTTAATACAGCTGGTTTTAAAAAGAGTCGTGCTGAATTTGCTGATTTAATGTATCAGGTTATGAAATATGCAGGAACTTCTACTTCAGCCACAACTCTTTCACCCTCAGGCATAGAAGTAGGGGTTGGTGTACGCCCTACTGCTGTAACAAAAGTTTTTACAGAGGGAAATTTGAAAGCAACGAGTACAGATAGTCTTGATATGGCTATTGCTGGGAATGGTTTTTTTCAAATTCAACTTCCTGATGGAACGATAGGATATACCAGAAATGGACAATTTACAAAAGATAATGAAGGTAATATTGTAAATTCAGATGGCTATAAACTACTTCCTGAAATGACTATACCAGAAGGTGCAACTGCTATTAATGTGGCAACTGATGGAACGGTATCTGTTATGCTTCCTGGAGAGCAACAAGAAACTCAAATTGGACAAGTGGAATTAGTGCAGTTTATTAATCCAGCGGGACTTCACTCTATGGGGGATAATTTATATCTTGAAACCGGTGCTAGCGGTGCTCCAGTTGCAGGAATTGCAGGGCAAGATGGGCTTGGTACAATCAGACATGGTTTTGTGGAGCTTAGCAATGTCCAACTTGTTGAAGAAATGACAGATCTGATTACGGGACAAAGGGCTTATGAGGCTGGATCAAAGGCCATAACTACAAGTGATGATATGCTTGGTATTGTAAATCAGTTAAAACGATAATTAATATATTAATTTTTGGTCTTATTTTAAATACTCTCGTTCCACTTATCCAAAGTGGAACACTTCTTGCTTATATTATTTTAAGATATTTAGATTGAAGGCAAAAAAATCTAAATTAAGGAATTAATATGAGTATCTTTAGTATCAATGATAACTCAAACTATAATTCTATACTTTCACAAGCAAAAGCTAATAAAGAAAGTAAAGAAAATTCTAAAATAAGTTTTGCTAATGCTTTTTAAAACAAAATGCTAGTAAGTTAAATGAAATTCAAAGTGCAAATTCACAAACTTTAATAAGAAGTGAAGTATTAAATTCTACTAATACAACAAATACTAGCAATAATACTAATTTTAGTATAAGTAGTAAGACAAGTTCTCCTAATTATAATATATCAAGTGAATTTAAAAACTCTATTTATACTCTAAAATATAAACAAGCAGATATAAGTAATAATACAGCCTATGGTTATAGTGTAGATAAAGATGGTTATATGGGAAGTGATTTTAACAAAGCTGCGGGACTTCCTGAAGATTTTAAGATACATAAATCTACTTTGGATGAGATAGAGAGATTTAATCAACATAATATGGCTGATGAAACTAGTGGAAACTATTATAATAGTTTTGATATGGCTTCTATTGTTAAGTCCTATTATAATAGCTTTAATCAAGTAATAAGAGCATTTCCAAATGATAAAACAAGTTTTAGCAAAGCGGATTTAGAACAATTGCCTAAAGGATTAAATTATGGTCGTAATGATAATCAAGAAAAAGTTGTAAAAAATATTCAATGCAGAACAATTTCACGAAGCACAAGCGATTAAATATTCTACTATGGGTTTGGATATGAACCTTATGAAACTTGACTTTTCTCCACAAAGTATGGAGCAAGGTCCTTCGCTAGAAGGTGGTTTCAATCCTGATATGTCAGTTTATCTAAAAAATGAAGATGGAAGTTATTCTAAAGAAGCTTTGTTTATGAGTTTTTTAAAGTCTTATCCGCCTATTCCATCTTCAAATCAAGTTGTTTTAAGTCCTGAAGCAAAAGTTTTGGAAGCACAACGTAAGCTAGAAATGAAAGCAAATCCTTCTTTTGATGTTTCACTAGATGACATTATGACAGGTAAGGTTGATTTTGCAAGTTTATTAAAAGGCTATGCGCAAGATGGCTGGCTTGATGCAGGTATATATGCAATGGATAAAGGGGTTAAATGGCAAAATACAAGCATAGGTTATGGTGGAGCTTGGTTTGATAATCAGTTTAATCAAGCAAAGGCTAATGGCTGAAAAGCAAGTAGCCAAAGTATAAATTCTTTTGTAAATAATATAATGGATAGATTAAATAATCTTATAGGACAAACTAGGGTTTAGGAAGTAAATAAAAAGAAATTAATATCGCTTAATTGCGATATTAAAAATCTAATTTTTAATCAGCAAGAATAGCAAGTTTTAAATTCATAAGCAGTAGGACGTGCTTCTACAGGCCATACTTGAGTTTCAAATTTTAAATGTTGATAATCATTGATAAAAAGATCACTCATGATAGGTTTTAGATAAGTATTGTTGCGAATAAGAGCTTCTAGACTTCCTCTTAAAGTGTGCGGTAGTTGTTCTATGCCTTTTTTTCGAATTTCATCTAGGGTTAAATCAAATAAATTTTCATCCATTGGGCCGACCGGAGTGATTTTATTTTCTATTCCATTAAGTCCTGCCATTAATAAACTTGCAAAAGCAAGATATGGATTTGCTGTATTGTCAGGAAAACGGATTTCAATGCGAGCTGAATTTTTGTCTATACCATAAGGTATGCGACAACTTGCACTCCTATTTTGACAAGAGTAAGTTAAAATACAAGGAGCTTCAAAACCTGGAACTATTCTTTTATAAGAATTTGAACTAGGATTTGTAAAGGCAGCAAGGCTTCTAGCATTTTTTAAAATTCCACCTATATAGTGTATGGCGGTTTGACTTAAATTTGCATATCCTTGTTTATCATAAAATAGATTGACTCCGTTTTTCCATAAACTCATATGTACATGCATACCACTTCCATTATCTCCATAGAGCGGTTTTGGCATAAATGTTGCTGTTTTTCCATTTAAATGTGCAACCATTTTAATAACATATTTATAAATTTGGACATTGTCTGCGGCTTCCACAAGTGTATCGTATTTTACTCCTATTTCTGCCTGAGCTTGTGCAACTTCATGATGATGCACAAAGGTTTTAAGTCCAACCTTCTCAAGAGTTTGTACCATTTCAGCCCTAATATCTACCAGCGAATCTATAGGTTGCACAGGGAAATATCCACCTTTTTTACGAGGTCTATGTCCTGTGTTATAGCTATCCATAAATTCTTTATCATCATTCCATTCTCCTTCTTCGGTATCAACTTCATATTTTGAACAATGTGCTGTATCTACTATTTTTACACTATCAAAGATAAAAAATTCGTTTTCTGCTCCAAAATATGCTATATCTGCAATACCACAATCTTTAAGATATTGCATTGTTTTTTTGGCAATACTTCTTGGACATTTTTCATACATTTGCCCTTTATAAATATCGTATACATCGCAAATAACAATAATAGTTGGATCTGCCGTAAAAGGATCTAGAAAAGCACTTTGTACATCGGGCTTTAAGATCATATCTGATTTTTCGATCGGTTGCCATCCTTTTAAAGAACTTCCATCAAATGGAATTCCAGTGTCAAAGGTTTGCTCATTAATTGAATGTATATTATAGGTAATATGATGCCAAGTTCCTATTAGATCAGTAAAACGAAAATCTACAAAAATTACTTCATTTTGTGTACAAAATTCAAAAAAATCATTGATATTATTAACAAATTTTCCCATTTATTCTCCCTAATAAATATTAATTTTTAAAATTGTATCATATTATTTTAATAAAAAATTTATTAATATCTTTAAAATGGATTGCAATTAAAAATTCAATAAAAAAGAATATTTAAAAAAATATGAGAATTTATATTTTTATTTCAGATTAAATAGAATATAATCTTAAAATATTTAAGAAATGTTTGAATATTTTAAAAATTAAGGAAAACAATGACTCAAGAAGAACTTGATGCTTTGATGAATAGTGATTTAGATTCTGATGATACCTTAGAGTCTGAAACCATGACTGAAGTAGAGACTCAAAGCGATGAAACTCAAGAAGAAAAAATAGAAGATGTAAAAGTGGCTGATTATAGACCAAATCCTAATTTAGCATGGCCACCACCGCCACCAAGCCAAGAACACAAAGTAGTACATCAGCTTGATGATGTGACTAAAGATAGTGAGCAAAAAGCCACAGAAATGATGGAAAAGCTTGAAAATATTAATAATTTTTTTGCAGATTCTGAAAGTTTAATAGCTGATATTAATAAAATTTTAGATAAAAATATCGAAATTTTTACAAAGTTAAACGAGAAATTTCCTAATGTTGAAAGTTTTTGTGAGGCTTTAGAAACTAATAAAAAAGCAAAAAAAACAAGTAGTGATATTGTTGATCATTTGCAAGGTGGCCAAGATGAAGTTATGATGGCTATGGATGCAATGCAATATCAAGATATCCATCGTCAAAAAATTGAACGTGTTATTAATGTTATGCGCGCCTTAAGTCGATACATGAGTTCTTTATTTGAAGGCAAAATCGATGATAGGAAACGTGTTGGTTCTGCGGTACATATAGAAGGAGATAGCACAGCAGAAGTTGTAAGTAATGATGATATAGAAGCCTTGATAGCAAGTTTGGGTCAAAAATAAATGATCATTCCCGAAATCGTAGCTCCAGCTGGAAATTTTACAAAGTTAAAGATTGCTTTAGCTTATGGGGCTGATGCGGTTTATGCTGGAGTAAATAACTTTTCTTTGCGTTCTAGGACAGCTAAAGAATTTACTTATGAAACCTTTGAAGAAGCTGTAAGATATACTCATAATAATGGTAAAAAAATTTATGTCACTTTAAATGGATTTCATTTAAGTGGACAAATAGAAGGTCTTAAGCGTCATATTTTAAAACTTCGCGAAATAAAACCCGACGCTTTTATCGTTGCATCTGTAGGTGCTATGAAGCTTACTCGAGAATTGGCTCCTGAAATTCCCTTGCATGTATCCACTCAGGCTAATGTTTTAAATTATCTTGATGCTGAAGTTTATAAAAGTATGGGCGCTAAACGTATTGTTATAGCTAGAGAATTAAGTCTAAAAGATTCTAAAATTTTAAAAGAAAACTGTGATATAGAGCTTGAAGCTTTTGTTCATGGGTCTATGTGTTTTGCTTATTCTGGTCGTTGCTTAATTAGTTCAGTTCAAAGTGGAAGAATGAGCAATAGAGGTTCTTGTGCTAATGATTGTAGATTTAGTTATGAACTTTATGCTAAAAATCCTGAAAATAATACACTTTTTAGACTTGAAGAAGATGAAAATGGTACGCATATTTTTAATTCAAAAGATTTAAATTTATGCTCTTATATAGAAAAAATTATGCAAGAAAATTGTATTAGTGCATTTAAGATAGAAGGAAGAACGAAAAGCGAATATTATGTCGCACTCACTACTAGAACTTACAAAATGGCTATAGAAGATACATTAAATCATAATTTTAATTCTGAAAAATATGAAAGAGAAATTTATACTCTTAAAAATCGAGGTTTTACAGATGGTTATTTGGTTTCTCGTCCTTTAGAAAAAACCGATACTCAAAATCATCATACGAGTATAGAAGAAGGAACTCATCAAGTTCATGCTATTGTTGAGGATGGAGAGTATTTTAAATGCAAAGGTAAAATAGTTTTAAATACAGCTTATGAAATTTTAATCCCTTTGGGAGATAAACTTAGAGAATGTGAAAATGAAATAGGTAAAATTTATAAAAAAAATGATAAATATTTTGTAGAATTTAAGAAGTTAATTGCAAAAAATAATAAAGAATTTACAGAAATCCATAGCGGAAATGAAAACGAAATTAAAATGCCAACAAAAATTAGTGCATTTAGTTTTCTAAGAAAGGAAATTTTATGAAATTTGTTTCTATTTTAATGGGAAGTAAAAGTGATTATGAAATTATGCAAGAGTGTGCTAATATTTTTAAGCAATTTAATATTAAATATGAACTTATTATTACTTCAGCCCATCGTAGTCCGCAGCGTACTAAAGAATATATAAAAAAAGCAGAAGAAAAAGGTGTTCAAGTTTTTATTGCAGCTGCAGGTATGGCGGCTCATTTGGCTGGAGCAGTTGCTGCTTATACAACTAAACCAGTTTTAGGGGTTCCTATGCCAGGAAATAATTTGGCGAGCATGGATTCTCTTTTCTCTACTGTGCAAATGCCAAGCGGAATTCCTGTTGGAACTTTAGCTATTGGAAAAGCAGGTGCTCAAAATGCTGCTTATTTAGCAATGCAAATTCTTGCTTTAAATGATGCTAAATTAGCACAAGCTTTAAAAGAAGATAGAGAGACTAAAGAAAATAAATTGGTTGCAGACTCAAAAAGTGTCGAGATTTTATTATAGGAAAAAAGATGCAGACTTATTTAGAGCTTGAGGAATTTTGCAAACTTGTACATTTAAATGAAGATGTTGTAAAGGGTATGATGGCTAAAGGTGCTTTAAATTTTAAAGAAGAAGAAGGTGTGATTTATATAGAAGCTAATCAAGGCACTTTTAGCGTTGTTCCTACTGCTAATTCACAATCTGCTATGGTCAATTCTATGACTTTAGCTGGAGAGAGTTTTGTAGAAAAAACTATAGGTACAATTTTAAATTTACATGAAAAAGTTTTAGACGCAAAAGATGAAACACTCGAAGCTTTAAAAAATGAAAATAAATTTTTAAAAGATGCACTTTATTCTATGCAAGAACTTTACGAAGAAGATAGAAAAACAATAGAAACTTTAAATAGTGAATTAAAACATGCAAGAGAAGAGATTGAGTTTTTAAAACGTAAATATAAGCTTATGTGGAATAAGACAACTGAAATTTTTGGAACAAAAACAGAGCCTGATTTAGAAATGAATAAAGAAAATAAAATTGATATGAATTTAGATAATAATCAAGAAGGTGAAAAATGAATTTTTCGCAAATGATATTAAAATTACAAGAATTTTGGCAACAACAAGGTTGTGCTATAATGCAATCTTATGATATGCCAGCTGGAGCAGGTACTTTCCATCCCGCTACTTTTTTAAGAAGTCTCGGAAAACAGCCTTGGGCTGTAGCTTATGTAGCACCTTCTCGTCGTCCAACAGATGGAAGATATGGTGAAAATCCTAATCGTCTGGGGGCTTATTATCAATTTCAAGTTTTAATAAAACCTAGTCCAGAAAATATACAAGAGCTTTATCTTAGAAGTTTAGAAAATTTAGGTTTTGATTTAAAAAATCATGATATACGTTTTGTTGAAGATAACTGGGAAAGTCCGAGTTTAGGAGCTTGGGGACTTGGATGGGAAGTTTGGCTTGATGGTATGGAAGTTACACAATTTACATATTTTCAGCAAGTTGGAGGTATAGCAGTAGATTTAGTTAGCGCTGAAATAACTTATGGGCTTGAAAGAATAGCTATGTATCTTCAAAATGTTGATAATGTTTATGATATTATTTGGAGTGAATTTCAAGGTAAAAAAATCACTTATGGTGATGTTCATAAACAAAGTGAATATGAATTTAGTAAATATAATTTTGAGGTAAGCAATGTTGAGTTCTTAAATCAGCAATTTGAGAATGCCTACAAGGAATGTAAAAGCATATTGGAGCAAGAATTGGCATTGCCGGCTTATGATTACTGTATGCTTGCGGCACATACTTTTAATCTTCTTGATGCAAGAGGAGCTATCTCGGTTACACAAAGGCAAGATTATATGCTAAAGATTAGAGAGCTTTCTAAAAATTGTGCTCAGATTTATAAAAAAACGTTAAATGAAACTGATTGATATTTATAATTTTTTAGATCAATTAAGCCCTTTTAATAATCAGCAAGATTGGGATAATAGTGGTATTTTACTTGGAAATAATCAAGATGAGATTAAAACTGTATATTTAAGCTTAGATATTGATGAAAATTTAATTAATCAAGCTGAAGATAATTCTTTGTTTATAACCCATCATCCACTTATTTTTAAAGGTTTAAAAAGTTTAGCAAATTTAGATTATCCTAAAGCTTTTATTAAGAAAATGATAAAAAAAAATATTTCATTAATATCTATACATACAAATTTTGATTTAAGCCATTTAAATAGTTATTTTGTTGAAGAGATTTTAGATTTTAAAATAGCTTTTAAGGATGAATTTTTAATCTATGTTGATCAAGAATTTGAATTTTTTAAATTGTGTGAATATTTAAAATTAAAATTGCAAATAGATATTTTAAAGATTAGTTATTGCGGAAAAGAAAAAATCAAACGCTTTGCTATTTGCACTGGAAGCGGAGGCGATCTTATATCTAAAGTGCAAGCAGATTGCTTTTTAAGCGGGGACTTTAAATATCATCAAGCCATGCAAGCCGTAAGCGATGGTTTAAATTTGATAGATATAGGACATTTTGAAAGTGAGCGGTATTTTTCACAATGTCTAGCAAAAGACTTGAAAAATTTGCCGCTAAAGGTTATAATATCAGTTTCAAAAAATCCATTTCAATATTTTTAAGGAATATATATGAATAAACATCTTGAACAATTAGTGCTTTTATCCAAAATAGATCAAGAAATCGATAGTTTTGAGCCAAAAATAGATAGCATAACTAAAAATTTAAAAGATGCTGAAAATAAGATTAATCAGATTAATATTCAAATTGGTAATTTAGAACTTGAGATTGAAGATGTAAAAAATCAAAAAATTCAAAATAATTTACATATTTCAGAATTTTCAGCTAAAATAAAAGAGCTTGGTAAAAAAAGCGCTTCTGTTAAAACGGAAAAAGAGGCTAATGCTTTAAAAATAGAAGAAGATATTGCCAAAGAACAACTTGATTCAGCTAATGATGAGATTATTCGTTTGGATAAAATTTTGGAAAATAAAGAGCTTTTTAAAAAAGAGCTTTTAGAAAAAAAAGCTAAAGAAGAGCAAGATATAGAAACGATAAGATCAAGTATTAAAACTCAAATGGAAGCTTTGGAAAAAGAAAGAATGGATGTTTATGCTAAAAAAACTAAACTTGTTGCAGATATTAACTTAAAAGTTTTAAGCTTTTATGAAAAAATTAGAAAATGGGCTAAAAATACAGCAGTTGTAGCTGTTAAAAAACAAGCATGTTATGGTTGTTTTATGAAAATTTATGATAAAACTTATTTATCTGTGATAAAAGGAGAAGAGATTATAACTTGTCCACATTGCGGTAGAATACTATACAAAGAACAAGAAGACAAGAGTTGATTTTTTGTTATTATATCTTGTCATGGATAGCTTTTATAATATCGGCTATCCCTGTTTTTATCCTTTCTCTATTAAAACAAAAATATAAATATAGCTTAAAATCTCGATTTTTTTTATTTAAGAATTTTAATCAGAAAAAATCTGATGTTCATTTTCATTCTTGCTCTTATGGCGAAACAAGAAGTATTAAAGAATTTGCTTTAAGATTTAATTCTAGAATTACTACTATAACAGAAACTGGTTTTAATTGTGCTAAAGAATTTTGCGATAAAGTGAATTATCTCCCTTTTGAAAATTGGATACCGTTATGGTTTAAACCTACAAGGGTTTTAGTCATTTTTGAGGCTGAATATTGGCTTATGTTGGTTTTTATGGCTAAATTTTATCAAGCAAAAATTATTTTGCTTAATGCACGTATTTCGGACAAATCTTATAAAAGTTATTTAAGATTTCGTTTTTTTTATAAAAAAATTTTTTACTACATTGATGAAATTTTTGCACAAAGTGATATAGATAAAATAAGACTTGAAAGTTTAGGAGCAAAAAATGTTAAAGTCTTGCATAACATTAAAGCAAATATTACAATTAAATTTAGTAAAAATTATTTTAAACCCAGGGAAAAATTAATTATTTTTGCAAGCACACATGCAGGCGAAGAAGAATTGCTACTTAACTCTATAAATTTGAGTAAAAAAGAAAAGCTTATTATTGCTCCTAGACATCCAGAACGTTTTTATGAGGTTGAAAATTTACTTAAAAATAAAGGTTTAGAATTTGAAAAATTTAGTCTTTTGGATACTCAAGATAAAAAATTCAATAAAAAAATTTTATTATTAGATGCTTTAGGTGAATTAATCAATTTTTATGCTATTTCAGATGTAGTTGTTCTTGGCGGATCTTTCTTTAAAAATATTGGTGGGCATAATCCAATAGAAGTAGCTTCTTTTCAAAATGTTTTAATAACTGGACCTTTTATAGATAATCAAAAAGTTTTATTTGATAAAGTTGAAAATGTTTATTACTGTAATGATTTAAAAGAATTGGATTATAAAATTCACCATTGTAGTTTAAAAGCAAAAATTAAAAAAAGTGATGATTTATCACAAATTTTTAAAGCGATACAGGAAGGAATTGATGCAGGAAAAAGCTTATAAAATTTTAGCCTTACAAGAAAATATTTCAAATCGCGAAGCCAAGGAGTTGATAGATAAAGGATGTGTTTTTACACATGGAAAGAAAGTGCTTATCGCAAGAGCTTTAATGAGTAATAAGACAAAATTTAATATTATAAAAATGTCAAATCCTAGTATTATTTTTGAAGATGATAAAATTATTGCTATAAATAAACCTTATTCTTATATAAGTGAGGATTTAGAAAAAAAATTTGGTGCAAAACTACTAAATCGTATTGATAAGCAAACAAGTGGAATAATTTTACTTTGCAAAGATGAAAATTTTAAAAAGCTTTGCATTGAAGAATTTAAACAGCAAAAAGTTTATAAAAGTTATATAGCAATTTTAGATGGAATTTTAGCAGAAGAAATAGAAGTTAATGAGCCAATTTTAACTATAAAAACAAAACGAGGAGCTTTGAGTAAAATTTCCAAAGAAGGTTTGAGTGCATCAAGTTTATTTATTCCTATCATGGTTCAAGCTAAAAAAACCTTGGCAAAAATTATTATTCATACTGGAAGAACTCATCAAATTAGAGTGCACGCTAATTTTATTAAGCATGGAATCATAGGAGATGAAAAATATGCAAGAATTATTAACAATAGGATGTATTTGCATAGTTATGAAATAAATTTATTTGATTATAAATTTAAGGCGGATTTAGATCACGGTTTTTTTAATTTAGGCTTTGAAATAAAAAATTTAGATTTTTAAAGCCATTTAAGAAAAAATTTTGTATAATTCTAGGCTTAAATTAAAAAGAAAGGTATAAAGTGTTTGAATTAATTGGCGAATCTTTTAAATCAGCGATTAATAAATTACGTTTTGTTGATGATGAAAAAGCGCTTAAGAATGCTTTAGAAACCTTAAAGAAATCCCTTTTAAAAGCTGATGTGCATCATAAAGTTGTCAAAGAATTATTAATACTTGTTGAAGATGATGTTAAAAAAAATGGGATAGGACAAAAACAATTTTTAGATGCTATAAAATTAAATTTAGAAAATATTTTAAATGTTGCTAACAAAAACCAAGGTTTTGTATTTTCTTCGAAACCTCCAACAGTTGTTCTTATGACAGGTTTACAAGGTGGAGGTAAAACTACTTCTACGGTTAAGCTTGCAAATTATTTAAAACTTCGCAATAAAAAGATTTTAATTGCTGCTTGTGATTTACAGCGTTTAGCAGCTGTTGAGCAACTTAAACAATTATGTAGTGCAAATGAACTTGATCTTTTTTATTTAGAAGATGAAAAAAATCCTATAGAAGTTGCAAAACAAGCTTTAGATAAAGCTAAAAATTCTATGGTTGATGTATTATTAGTTGATACTGCAGGGCGTTTAGCTATTGATGAAATTTTAATGGATGAATTAAAGAAAATTAAAGAAATTTTAAATCCTGATGAAATTTTTTATGTTGCAGATGCGATGAGTGGTCAAGACGGAGTTAAAACAGCAGCTAGTTTTAATCAAGCTTTGGGTATTAGTGGTGTTATTTTATCTAAATTTGATGCAGATACTAAAGGAGGTGTTGCCTTAGGAATAGCTAGGCAAATTGAAATTCCTTTAAGATTTATAGGAATTGGTGAGAAAATAGCAGATTTTGAAGTTTTTATACCTGATAGAATTGTTAGCAGAATTATGGGCGAAGGTGATTTAGCAACTTTAGCTGAAAAAACTGCAACTATAATCGACGAGAAAGAAGCGAAAAAGCTTAATCAAAAAATTAAAAAAGGCGAATTTAATTTTAATGATTTTTTAAATCAAATGGAGAGTATGAAAAAACTTGGAAGTATGAAATCTCTTATTGGTATGATTCCCGGACTTTCCAACGTGTCTTCAGCTATAAAAGATATTGATCTTGAAAATTCTAAAGAAATTTTACATATTAAAGCGATGATTTCCTCAATGACTCCTAAAGAAAGGGAAAATCCAGATTTACTTAATAATGCTAGAAAACGTCGCATAGCAGAAGGTGCTGGTTTATCTCAAATGGAAGTAAATCGATTTTTAAAACAATTTGCCAATGCAGCTAAGTTAGCTAAAAAATTTTCAGGAAAAAAAGGGATGGAAAATTTGATGCAAATGATGAATCAAGCTAGAAGACAATTTTAAAAATTTTATTTATGAGTATTTAGTTTATATTTATAAATAAAATTTTTATTTTAAGGAGTAATAATGACAGTAATTAGACTTACAAGAATGGGAAGAACAAAAAGACCTTTTTATCGTATCGTGGTAACAGATAGTAGAAAACGTCGTGATGGCGGTTGGATTGAAAGCATTGGTTATTATAATCCTATGGTTGAGCCTGAAGTTATTAAATTTGATGCAGAGCGTTTAGCTTATTGGAAAAGCGTAGGTGCTAAATTAAGTGATAAAGTTGCTTCAATTACTAACAAATAATTATGGTAGAGAAATTTTTAAAAGAATACACTAAGTTAATAGCAGATTATCCTAATAGGATTTTAACTGAAAAGGTAGAACTTGGTGAAAATTTTTTTGAAATTATACTTTATGTTGATAAGACAGATACGGGTAAGCTTATCGGTAAAAATGGTAAAATGATTAATGCAATTAAAACTGTTGTATCTGCTTTTAAAAGCAAAGATGCAACAAATTATCGTGTAACGGTAAAAGCTCTTGAGTGAAGAAGATTTTATTCAAGTTGCTAAACTCGGAAAAACTGTTGGTCTGAAAGGTTTTTTGAGACTTCATAATTTTAGTGATTTTTCAAAACAGTTTAAAAAAGATTCCTCCTTTTTTATTGATAGAGGTCATAAAAAATTAATTATAAAATCATACAATCATGCTAATTCTTCAATTTTATTTGAGGGATATGAAAGCATCGAACAAGCTCAAGAGCTTGTGAATGCTATTTTGTATCAAAGTATTGAAACAACTCGAAAAACCTGTAAATTAAATAAAGATGAATTCTTTTACTTTGATATTTTAGGATGTCAAATTTTATTTCAAGAACAAAATTTGGGCCAAGTAATTAATATATTAGAAGTTGGAAATTCGTTTTTATTTGAAGTAGAGACAAATAAAAAATTATTAGTCAAAAATTATCCTAAAATATTTTTTATACCTTATCTTGATAAATTTATTAGTAAAATTGATGTAGATAAAAAAAATATTTTTTGCACTCAAGATGCTTTTTTAATTTTAGAAAATTCATGAAATTTACTTTTGTATCTTTATTTCCCAATTTAATTGAATTTTATTTTCAAGATTCTATTTTAGCAAAAGCAAGAAAAAAAAATCTTTTTAAACTTTCATTTGTTAATCCTAGAGATTTTAGTGAAAATTCTTATCATAAGGTAGATGATTATAAAATTGGTGGAGGAGCTGGACTTTTAATGCAAGTTGATCCACTCTATAACGCTTTATATTTTATTAAAAATAATGAAGAATATGAACCTTATTTTATTTTTTTAACCCCAAGTGCAAAATTATTTAACCAAAAAGATGCAAAACGTTTAAGTAAAAAGAAAAATATTGTATTGGTTTGTGGAAGATATGAAGGTATAGATGAGAGAGTTATAGAAATATTTGCTAATGAGGTTTTTAGCATAGGAGACTTTATTTTAACTGGTGGAGAATTGCCAGCTTTGACTCTTTGCGATGCGATTTTAAGAAATGTAGAGGGAGTTTTGGGAAATACTTCCAGTCTTGAAGAAGAAAGTTTTGAAAATAATTTACTTGAAGCTCCTTCATTTTCAAAACCTTTTATTTTTGAAAGAAAAGGTCAAAGTTTTTATACCCCTTCAGAGTTTTTAAAGGGTAATCACGCTAAAATTGCAAGTTTAAAAACTACTTTAGCGTTTTGCAAAACTAAATTTTTTCGTCCAGATTTATTTTTGGAGCATAAACGCAAAAAATGAGGGATTTTTATGAAAAACAAATACATAGAACAATTTGAAGCTAAGCAAATTGAGGGTAAAAATGTTCCAGAATTTCGTGCTGGAGATACTTTAAAGCTTGCAATTCGTATTAAAGAAGGCGATAAAACAAGAATTCAAAATTTTGAAGGCGTTTGTATCGCTAGAAGAGGCAATGGAGTAAGTGAAACTTTTATTGTTCGTAAAATTGGTGCTAATAATGTAGGCGTTGAAAGAATTTTCCCAATTTATAGTGAAAGCTTAGAGAGTATTACTGTGCTAAGAAAAGGCCGTGTTCGTCGTGCAAGATTATTTTATCTTAGAGATAGACGTGGGAAAGCAGCTCGCATTAAAGAACTTAAAAAATAATATTTACAACGATATTGTCGTTGTAAATATTTAATACTACTTATCTAAAAAATATCTTTTTAAATAATTTTTATTATTTGATTATGTTTGTTAATAATATTTTATTATAATCAAAATGTATTAAAATTATTTATTAAGGAGAAAAAAATGTTTTCGGTTAAAAAAATTATTGCATTTTTGGTTATTAGCGCTCCATTGCTTTTAAGTGCTGCACAGTATCAGCTCAGTACTCATGTTTTGGATATTGTTTCTGGAAAACCAGCACCTAAAGTTAAAGTAGAACTTTACAAAATGGAAAAAAATCAAAAATGGAAAAAAATAGGTGAAGAATTTACAAAAGATGATGGAAGAATAGGTGATTTTTTACCCTACAATGAACCAGAAAATAGAGTAAATGGAATTTATAAGCTTAAATTCTACACTAAAGATTATTATATGTCTCATAAAATTGATACATTTTATCCCTTTATAGAGGTTAGTTTTGAGCTTTCCAAAGATCAAAAACATTATCATGTTCCAATAACTCTTTCACCGTTTGGATATTCTACTTATAGAGGAAGTTGAGAATTAAAAATTTATTATGAAATGGAATATTAACTCTTGGAGAAAATATCCTGCAAAACAGCAACCTGTTTATCCAAATCGACAAGATTTGGATAAAGTTCTATCTAAACTCCAAAAATTACCACCTTTAGTATTTGCAGGTGAAGTTAAAGCTCTTCAAAATGACTTAATTAAAGTTTCACGAGGTGAAGCTTTTTTGCTTCAAGGTGGAGATTGTGCTGAAAGTTTTAAAAATTTTGGTGCTATTAATATACGCGATATGTTTAAAATTTTACTTCAAATGGCTATAGTTTTGACTTTTGCCGGCGGATGCCCTATTGTTAAGATCGGACGTATAGCGGGACAATTTGCAAAACCTAGAAGTAGTGATTTTGAAGAATTAAATGGAATAAGACTTCCTAATTATCGAGGGGATATTATCAATGATTTTAAATTTGATAAAGAATCAAGAATTCCTGATCCTAAGAGAATGTTAGAGGCTTATTATCAAAGTGCTACAACTTTAAATTTGTTACGTGGATTTGCTAAGGGTGGTTTAGCTGATTTACGTGAAGTTCATCGCTGGAATTTAGGTTTTTTAAAAAAAAATAAATTATATGAAAAATATGCACATATGAGTGAAAAAATTTCTGAAGCTTTAAATTTTATAGAAGCTTGTGGTATTAATATACAAGATACATCTACGCTTAAAGAAGTTAATATTTATACTTCTCATGAAGCTTTGCTTTTGCCTTATGAGGAATCTTTAACAAGAATAGATAGTTTAAGTGGAGAAATTTATGATTGTTCTGCTCATATGTTATGGTTGGGAGAAAGAACAAGATCTATTAATGAAGCGCATGTTCATTTTTTAAGCGGAATAAAAAATCCTTTAGGGGTAAAAATAGGACCCAATGCTAATGCCGAAGATATTTGTGCTTTAGCTCATTCTTTAAATCCAAAAAATGAAGAGGGTAGGTTAAATATTATCATTAGAATGGGTGCTGAAAAAATAGTCCAAAATTTACCTAAGATATTTACTAAACTTAAAAGAGAAGGAATTAATTTAATCTATAGTATTGATCCTATGCATGGTAATACTACAAAAATAGGAAATTATAAAACTAGAGAATTTGATAAAATTATTCAAGAGCTTAAATCTTTTTTTGAAATTGCTCATAGCGAAGGAATTTATCCAGGAGGAGTTCATCTTGAGATGACAGGACAAAATGTTACAGAATGTATAGGCGGTGCTTCGAATATTACTCAGCAAAAATTAAATAAGCGTTATGAAACCCAATGTGATCCAAGATTAAATGCTGATCAAGCTTTAGAGCTCGCATTTTTAATCGCAGATTTATTAAAAAGGAACAAGAAATGTTAAATTTTTATGGGATAAAAAATTGTAATAGTGTTAAAAAATCTCAAGAATTTCTTAAAAATGAAAAAATCGAATTTGAATTTTTTGATATTAAAAAACTTGATGAAAAAACTTTTGATTTTTGGATAGGGCAAAGAAATATTATTGATTTTGTAAATACAGCAGGTATCACTGCTAAGAAGATTGGATTAAATAAGGAAATGCTTACTTATTTAAGCAAAGATGAGTTAAAACAAGTGATATTAAATAACCCAAGTTGTATTAAACGCCCAGTAATAGAATTTCAAGGCAAAATTTATATCGGAAAAGAATATGAATCTTTAAAATAAAAACTATTTTAAAGATTCTAATATTTTTTACATTTTGTTAATCAAATCTGATATTTCTTTTTCATATGGAAATCTTTCATTTTCACAATTTATAAGATCCATTTTTGAAAAGATTATTTTTGAATCAACCTCTACAATAAAATCGCCCTTGTTGCCAATTTCAAATTCAATATGGATATTTTTAAAATTATTTTTTAATTCTTCTGCAACACGTGCAGCTTGAGGACGATAGTTTCAAAGATTACAATAAATAATTTTTACTCGCACTTTAATCTCCTTTTATTTAGATTTTTTATAATTATAATATATTTTTTAAATAATCTAGGAGAATAAATTCTTAAAAATTCAGGGATAAAGAACTATAATAAAAAATATATTTAGTGTATTTTAAGGATAATTAATGAGTCAATTTACCCATCTTCATTTGCATACCGAATATTCCTTACTTGATGGCGCTAATAAATTAAAAGAATTAGCAGATACCTTAAAAGAACAAGGAGTTACAAGCGTTGCTATGACAGATCATGGCAATATGTTTGGAGCTATTGATTTTTATCAAACGATGAAATCAAGAGGTATTAAACCGATTATAGGCTTAGAAGCGTATTTGCACAATCATGATGATATAAGCGATAAAAGCTCTAGGCAGCGTTTTCATCTTTGTTTGTATGCTAAAAATGAAATAGGTTATCAAAATTTAATGTACTTAAGTTCTCAAAGTTATATTCATGGGCTTTATTATTATCCACGTATTAATAAAAAAATCTTAGAAAAACATAGCGAAGGACTTATTTGTTCATCAGCTTGTTTACAAGGCGAGATTAATTGGCATTTAAATATCCAAAGTCAAAGAAATGCTCGTTTTGGTGCAAAAGGATATGATAGCGCTAAAGAAGCAGCACTGTGGTATAAAGATATTTTTAAAGACGATTTTTATTTAGAAATTATGAGACATGGTATTTATGATCAAAGATGTATCGATGATGATATTATAAGATTATCTAAAGAATTAAATATAAAAATTATAGCTACAAATGATACACATTATACTTTTAAAGAAAGAGCCGCAGCGCATGAAGTTTTTATGTGTATAGCAATGGGAAAGAAATTAAATGATCCTGATCGTATGCGTCATAGTGTGCATGAATTTTATGTAAAAACCCCTCAGCAAATGGCAGAACTTTTTTTAGATATCCCAGAAGCAATAGAAAATACACAAGAAGTAGCACAAAAGTGCAATTTGGAATTAAATTTAGGAAATCCAACTCCACCTAATTTTAAATTTACTAGAGAATATGCCAAAGAACACAACTTACAATTAAAAGATGAAAAGAAAGAATTTAGTTTTGATAATGATGATATTGTTTTTGAATACCTTTGCAATAAAGGTTTAGAAGAAAGATTAAAATTTATAGATCAAGATAGACACAAAGATTACAAAGAGAGATTACAAAGAGAGATTGAAATCATTAAAAATATGAAATTTTCAGGCTATATGCTTATTGTTCATGATTTTATAGCTGTTGCTAAAAGTAAAGGTATTCCAGTGGGACCAGGGAGAGGTTCTGCTGCCGGGAGTTTAGTGGCTTATTGTTTAAAAATCACAGATTTAGATCCTTTGCCTTATAGTTTGCTTTTTGAGCGTTTTTTAAATCCAGAGCGTGTTTCTATGCCAGATATTGACGTTGATTTTTGTCAGGATAGACGCGGTGAAGTTATTGATTATGTAATTGATAAATATGGTTCTGATAAAGTTGCACAAGTTATAACTTTTGGTAAGTTGTTGGCACGCGGAGTAATTAGAGATGTTGCTAGAGTATGTGATATGAGTATTCCTGATGCTGATGAGCTTGCTAAACTTATCCCTGAAGAGCTTAAAATTACTTTAGATAGTGCTTATGAAAAAGAGCCAAAAATCAAAGAATTTATTGATAGACACCCTAAGGGACATGAAGTTTGGGAATATGCAAAAGCCTTAGAAGGGCTTAATAGAAACGCAGGAATGCATGCAGCAGGCGTTGTTATTTCTAATGAAAGTTTATGGAAAAAAACTCCTCTTTTTAGGCAAAGCAAAAATGATGAAAGACATTTAGTAACACAGTATTCTAAGGATCATTTGGAAGATGTTGATTTGATTAAATTTGATTTTTTGGGTCTTAAAACTTTAACTGTTATTAATAATGCTATCAATCTTATAAAAAAGCGTTATAATAAAGAGATAATTTGGGAGAGTATTGATGTAAATGATCCAAAGGTTTATAAAACCATACAAAGTGGAAATACTTTGGGAATTTTTCAAATAGAATCAGATGGTATGCAGAGCTTAAATGCAAGACTTAAGCCAGAAAGATTTGAGGATTTAATTGCGGTGCTGGCTCTGTATCGTCCAGGACCTATGGAATCTGGAATGCTTGATGATTTTATTGATAGAAAACACGGTTTAAAAGATATAAAATATCCTTTTGATGTTTTAAAAGAAGTTCTAGAACCAACTTATGGGGTTATAGTTTATCAAGAACAAGTTATGCAAATAGTCCAAATTATCGGTGGATTTTCTCTAGGTGGAGCAGATGTTGTACGCCGTGCCATGGGTAAAAAAGATCCTGAAAAAATGAAAAAATTAAAAGACGAATTTGCAGATGGAGCTGAAAAACAAGGATATAATAGAAAAGAAGCCGAAGATCTTTGGGAACTTATTTTAAAATTTGCTGGATACGGTTTTAATAAGTCGCATTCTGCAGCTTATGCTCTCATTACATTTCAAACTGCTTATTTGAAAACTTATTATCCTAGTGAATTTATGGCTGCACTTTTAACAAGTGAAGAAAATAATGTTACTAAAATTGCTGTTTATATAGATGAGATGAAAAAAATGAATATTAAACTTTTGCCACCTTCTATTAATAAGGCTATACGTGAATTTAGCGCTATAGAACAAGAAGATGGAAAAGATGCGATTGTTTATGGTTTAGGAGCGATTAAAAGTGTAGGAATTCCAGCAGTTGAAAATTTAATTGAAGCTAGAGAAAGTGGAGAATTTAAAGATATTAATGATTTTTTAGGCAAGATAGAACCTTCGAAAATTAATAAAAGAGCATTAGAAAGTCTCATTAAAGCCGGTGCTTTTGATGAATTTGGCTATACACGTAAATGTTTATTTGATAATTTAGAAAACCTTTCAGAAGGTTCAAGGAAAATGGCTGAAGTAAGAAAAAATGCAGCAAGCTCACTTTTTGGAGAAGAAGAGCTTTCTAGTGGTTTACAAGCGAATTTCATTGTTAAAAATGATGAATTTGAAATCATGGAAAAACTTGATTTTGAAAAAGAAATTCTAGGAATTTATGTTTCAGGACATCCTTTAGATCGTTTTTATGAAGAGTTCAAGGATTTAGATTATGTAAAAAGTATAGATTTTTCATCGCTTAAGGGTAGTGGAGAAATATTGAGTATCGGAAAGATAGAAGGTTTTAAAACCATGATGAGTAAAAATAATAAACGTTATGGTAAGCTTGAAATTTTAGATTTTTATTCCGCCTTCGATGTAACTGTTTTTGAATCTAATATAGAAGAATTGGACAATATTTTAAAAGATGAGGAATTAAAAAACAGGGCTTATGGATTTTTATTGAGTTATAAATCTGATGAAGGTAAGGTTGATAGTTTCGCTTTAAGATCAATTAAAAAGATAGAGGAACTTAAAGAGGGAGATTTTAAGGCAATTAAGAAATTTTCGACTAAAAAAATAATTAAAGAAAATAAAGATTTTACCGAAGAACCTAAAGAATTTGAAAAAAATATTATTGAACTTGATATTTCTAAATTAAATCGTGAATTAATTTATGAAATTCATGATATAGCAAGAAATGCACACAATCCAAATGAAAAAGGGAATCGAAAACTTGTTTTAAAAATTATTAGTGCTGGTTCTTGTTTGCTTTATCATACTGATTTTATTATTTCTGAAAATATAAGTCAAAAGATTATTGAAAAATATGCCGGATGATTTTAATTTTTAAATAAAATACTTCCTAATCTAACCATATTTGAGCCGCATTTGATTGCGAGCTCAAAATCATTACTCATCCCCATAGAACAAATTTTTGCACCATATTTTTGTAATTTTTCATAAATTTTAAATGTAATTTCAAAGCTTTTTATTATTTGATTTTGATCTTGTTCATTAGCACCTATACTCATAACACCGCAAAGATTTAAATTTGGGCACTCTTCTTGAATTTGTAAATATTCTTCTATTGCTCTATTTAAGTCAATTCCATTTTTATTTTTTTCTTTAGCACTGTTGATTTCAAGTAAAGTATCAAGTCTATAATTAAGTCTTTGATTTACAGCTTGAGCGATTTTTAAACCATTGCAGGATTGCCAAAGAATAGGTTTTTGTTTAATTAAAAGATTAATTTTGTTACTTTGTAAATTTCCTATAAAGTGCCATTTAATATTTAAATTTTCTTTATCAAGCTCTTGTTTTTTTTGTGACAAGGCTTGAACTTGGTTTTCTCCGAAATCTACAATTCCAAGATTAAAAAATTTTTTAATTGTATTAGAGTCTGTATATTTACTTGCGGCAACTAAATGAATATTTTTTGTTTTTTCTAAAATTTGTTTTAATATCATAAGATATATTTTGTTTAAAGCCTTATAAAAAAAGGCTTTAAAATTATTGTAATAAGTTTGCAATTTTACTTTGTAATTGCATATTAGATTGAGCTGCTACAAAAGCTGCCGCATTTTCTTTTAAATAGTTAGTGTTAAAATCATTAATATTTTTAGCCATATCATTATTTAAAAGATTATTTTCAGCCGCTTTTGTATTTATACTATTTTGAACACTAGAATTAATATTTGAAGTAATTGCGTTGATACCAGAACCAATTTCGCTTCTAAGACTGCCAAGTTGATCCATAAAATTAGTAATACTATCTTGATTATCTATACTAAGACCTGCTGTAGAAAGCGAATTTAGATTAGTAGTTTCAGTACTATTTCCTACTACAAAGCTCATAGTTTGAAATACATTTTTACCATTATAAGTTGCATTATTAAAAGAATCATTAATAGAATCTTGAATTCTTGTAGCTTCTGTTCTTAGCATATTCTTTTGAGAATCATTCAAGGCAGCATTATTCATTTTAACTGAAAGCTCGTTTAGTCTATCGGCACTTTGAGAAATATTTGTTAAACTAGCATCAGCAATTTGCAATACACCGATAGCATCATAAGCATTTGCGATTCCTTGATCTATTGTGCTAAATTGAGATCTTAAAGAATCAGCAATAGCTAAATTTGCACTATCAACTCCACTAATTGCACGAACAGCAGCAATATTTTCTAGGGCTTTATCACTAGCTTTTTGAGCATTATTTAAATAATAATTTTGTTGCATCATAGTTGCATCGGAAATCATCATAGCGTGCCTCCTTGTTTATTTAAAATTTTTTGATTATATCATTTTTTGTCTATTTTAAAACTTAAAAAATATAAAAATACTTGAGATATTAGAATTATTTTTAAAGTAATTTCGCTTGCGCTATGTATGCTAGAAAATTTATTGCTAATAGTTGCTTGTTCACCTAATTTTTGCATCGAGATAATTTGTTCAGTAAAATGAAATACAAAAATTAAACTTAAAATTAAAATAATTAAACTTAAAATTAATTTTGAAAATTTAATTTTAAAATTAATTTTTTCTTTAAAATAGAAAAAAACTTCAAATAAAATATTTATACTTGAAACAATAAGTAGCAAATATCCCATTTTTATGAAAATTTGCGTCATTAAAATTCCACTTTGGTAATGATTTAAAATTCCATCTCCAAGAAAATTTTTAGGATAAAAAATAATAGGTGCGACAATCACCCCAAGTATAAGCTCTATGCCTATCATAGCAGCAAGTAAAAATAAATTAACAGCTTTCATTTTCTCCACTTTTTGTTTTAATTTTTGATTATCTTAGCATAATAATTTTAGTTTTGAGTAAATTTTGCAACAAAAACTCGATCATGTCCAGCTTCGTCTTTAAAAAATAAATTTGAAAAATGATATTTTTTTAAAATTTTATTTAAAACTTTTTTTTGATCATAGCCAAATTCACAAGCTATAAATTTTACCTTTTTTGAGTAAGCAAACTGAATAATTTTCTCTAAAATTTCATAACCTTTTTCTCCGCCAAATAAGGCTTCTTTAGGTTCGCTTTGAACCCAAATATCTATAGGATAGGAATTTTTAATATAGGGAGGATTTGAAAAAATAAAGTCATAATTATCTTTTAAAGTTGAAAAATCGCAAAGTTTGAAATCGATTTGTTTTTCTACTCCATGAATTTTTGCATTTTTTTTAGCAAGTTCTAGTGCTTTGGGATTAATATCACAAGCAGTAAGATTGATTTTGAGCTCTTTGGCCAATATAATACTTAAAATTCCACTACCAAATCCTATTTCTAAAATATTTTTAAATTGATGAGTTTTGCACAAATTTAAAATTTGATTCAATAATATTTCTGTGTCATATCTAGGTATTAATACACCTTTATTTATTTTAAAATCTAATCCCCAAAAATTTACTTTTTCAAAAATATATTCAAATGGTTCTCCCTTGTTAAATCGATCAATAAGTTGAAAATATATTTTTGGATCAAAATTTAAATCCTGATTTAAAAAAAGCCACGTTTTATCTTTATTTAAATATTCACAAAGTATAAAAGTAGCTTCATTTTCATAGCCTTTTAGTTTAGATTTTGCTTGATTTAGGGCTTCTTTTATAGTCAAGAAAGAGCCTTAATTCTATCATAAATGCTTGGATGACTAAGATAAAAAAAACTATAAATTTTACTTGTTTTAATAAAAGCTTTATTCTCTCTTGCTAAAGCCATTAAAGCATTCTTCATATCTTCTTTATTGGTGACTTTGGCTCCATGTAAATCAGCTGCAAATTCATTTTTTCTACTTAAAAAATTAATCAAAGGTGAAATAATAAAACTAAATACATTACCAAAAATTAACAAAAGAGCAAAAACTCCAGCACTAATATTGTCTAGATGTGTTTGTGTGTATAAAATTTTTGGTAAATGCGCAAAAATGAAGAAAAGCAAAAGCATCATAAAAGCACTGCTAAATAGATTTTTTATAATATCTTTGTGAACAAAGTGTCCAAGTTCATGGCCTAAAACAGCTAAAAGTTCCCTTTCATTAAGCGCTTTTAATAGGGTATCAAAAAGCACAACTCTTTTATTTTTAAAAAGTCCTCCAAAATAAGCATTTAAACGTTTGTCTCTTTTGCTTGCATCCATAACATAAATTCCATTTGCATTAAAACCACATTTTTGCATTAAGGAAGAAATTTTATTTTGTAAATTTTCATCTTCTAATTTTTGAATTTTATTAAATATGGGAGCTATGAGAGTAGGATAAATGATATTTATAAGCAAAATAACAAAAAATGAGAATATAAACGCAGCAATCCACCATAATGATTTAAAAAAATCATAACAAAAAAGCAAAGCGTAGATGATTAAAAAACCAAATATTATGGTTAAGAGTATGCTTTTTATATTATCTTGGATGAAAATTTTTAAAGTCATATTTGAAAATCCGTGAGCTTTATCTTTTACAAAATGTTCATAAAAACTAACTGGCAAATTTGCAATACTTATTATAATTAAAAATATTAATAAGAATAAAGTGTTTTCAAAACGAGAATTTTCTTGAATAATAAAATTTTTAAGAAAATAAAAACCAAAACTAAGCCAAATGGTATTGATAAAAAATGAATATAAATTGGAAAAAAATTTAAATTTTTCATTTTCTATAGCAATATTAGCTGCTTTTTTATAATCATTTTCATCTAAAATCTCTGCTTTTTTCTGCTTTTCTTGCTTTAAAAAACAAATTTGCTGATAAGAAATAAAAGATAATATAGCTGTATAAAGAAATAAAATTGCAATTAAAATCATATTTTTCCTTGAAAATAAAAATATTTTTGTTTTAAATTCTAACTTAAAATCATGAAATAAAGTTAATCATTTTAAAGAAATTATTGGTACAATATATGAAAATTATTGTTAAAATTTTAATATTTTTAGGATGAAAAATGTTCAATAAAAAAGCACCCCAAAAACAAAATTTAAAAAATAAAATTTCATTTAATGATGTTATTTTAGATGATAGGCTTTTTGATTTTACCCGTAAAATTCAAAAAATAAGTAAAGATGAAGCCAGTGCAAGTTTACTAGCTAGACAACTTAGTAAACTTATTAAGGCCAATCGATAATTATTTAACATTTCTTGGGGCGAAAAATTTTAATTATTTCATCATTATTTTCTATATATGATCCTCCGATTAAATCTATACAATATGGAATTGCTGGAAATATAGGTTTTAAGCATTCCATTATAGCTTTAGGATTTCCTGGGAGATTTACTATAAGAGTTTTATTACGAATTCCTGCAGTTTGTCTTGATAGTATTGCAGTAGGGACATATTTTAAACTTTCTAAACGCATTAATTCTCCAAAACCAGGCATCATTTTATCACATACAGCTTCAGTTGCTTCTGGGGTTACATCTCGCAATGCAGGTCCTGTTCCACCACTTGTTATAATTAAATCACATTTTTTTTCATCGCTTAAATAAAGTAATTTTTGTATGATTAAATCATAATCATCTGGAATAAGTTCTTTAAAATAATCAATTTTATTTTTTATAAAAGATGTGAGTATTTTTTCAACTTCGCTTGTTGCTTTATCTTCATATATCCCGCTACTAGCACGATCGCTTAGGGTTAAAATTCCAATTTTTATTGTATCCATAATAATATTCTCCTTAACTTAAATTTTAAAGCCAACCCTTTTTTTTAAAGATAATTACGGGTAGTATAATAGAAATAATCATGATAAAAAGCACAATAGGATAGGCATAATGCAGATCAAGTTCTGGCATAAATTTAAAATTCATCCCATAGATTGTTCCAATAAGTGTTGGTGGCATCATGGCAACTGTTGCAACTGTGAAAAGTTTGATAATTTTATTTTGTTCTATATTAACTTGACTTGCTAAAATTGTTTGTATATTATCTAAAATATTAAGCTGGGAAACGCTAAATTCAACTAAAGAATTTAAGTCTTTAAGAACTATAGTTAAATTTTGCTTGATATCTTTATCTATTTTATCGCTTTTTAATAAAGAAGTCATTGCTCTTCTTTTATCGAAAAGAGAATCTCTAACGCACATATTTGACTCTTGTAAGCTAGAGATATCTTTTAGCATTGAATCGTAACTATATTCATCTTTTTTTTCTAAGACACTTACTCTTAAGCCTCTTGCTTCTTTATCTATCCATTCTAATAGATCTGCATCTTTTTCTACACGCACTTCAAACATTTTATCAATGATATCATATCCATCTTCAAAATTTTTAGGACTCGCAAGTATTCTAGCTTGGATTTCTTCAAAAGTATTAAATTCGCTATATCTTATTGTAAATAAAATATTTTTAGCTGTAGTAAAAGTTACTACTTCTGTGCTAAGATTTCTAGGGCTAACTTTATTTTCATTATGCTTATAATCTCTGATCAAAAAATGCGCATTAATGGTAATTGTTGCATTATCTTCCCAATATTTTGCACTAAGTTCTATTTCTTGACTTTCCTCTTTAGTTGGAAATTCAAGATCAAATTTATTAGCGATAAAAGTGATTTCAGCTATACTTGGCTGAAGCAAATCTATCCATAAGATATTTTCGGGTAGTTTTTGTACATTTTCATCTAAATTAAAGCAAATTCTTTGCACTAAGGCATTTTCTGTTTTAGTATAGATATAAAGCATAATAATTCCTTAAAACACAATGTTTGTATTTTTTTTGATATTTCATTATAAATCATATTTTTTTAAAAGTTTATCATAAGTCCCATCAGTTTTTAATTCATCGATGCCTTTGTTAAATCGTGCTAATGCCTCTTTTTGTTTATCTTTATCAAAAGCAAAACTAAAGCCTTCGCTATCATCATTTTCTTGATAAAAACTTACAAGTTCCGGATTTTCAGCAAGAAAACCTTTTGCTGCATCTTGATCTATAATAATAGCATCAATTTTACTGTTTTTTAAAGCCAAAATAGCAATATTTAAATCTTTATTAGCTTGAATTTCTGCATTTTTGATTTTTTTTGCGGCATTTTCTTGTAATGTTCCAAGTTGCACACCTATTTTTTTACCTTCTAAATCATTTTTGGAGCTAATTTCATTATTAGTTTTTAATTTAATATAAAGATTTTTACTTTTGAAGTAAGGTTGTGTAAAATCAACACTTTTTCTTCTTTCATCAGTTGCGCTCATAGCAGAAGCAATCATATCAATTTTTCCAGCTTTTAAAGCAGGGATTAAACCATCAAAACTAGTTTGAATCCAAGTAATTTTTATATTTTCTTTTTTTCCTATAGCATCTACTAAATCTGTATCAAAGCCAGTAAGAATTGAATTTTCTTTGTAGTTAAAAGGCTTGTAATTAGGATCTGTTCCTACTTTTAAACTAAGAGTTGTGTTTGATTCTGTTTGATTGTCATTTTTATTTTTTTGACAAGCTGCAAAAAATAAACTCATCAAAATAATACAAAAAGCAATAAATATTTTTTTCATTAAAAAATCTCCTATATTCTGTAAATTTAATAATTTTTTGTAATTATAATATTTTTTTTGTAAATTATTTAAGATTTAATTTTATAAATTGATTAAAAATTATAATTATTTTGGCAAATAAAATGGCTAATTTAATTTTTTATTATACATTATACTTTAAATTTTCATAAAAATATAAATAAAATACTTTAAACCCCCTTTAAGCTTAATTAGTTATACTTTCATTTCCTTTTTTAGAAGGGCTTAAAATCTTAAAAGAAGTTTCACAAATATTATTAGAATAAATTATAGTTTTAATTTTTAATTAAAGCTTTGCTTTAATTTATAATTATTAAAATATTTTTTATTTTAAAGTTATTATTAAAAATAAAACTTCTAATATAATCATTATAAATGTTTTAATTTAAAAGATTAAAAAGTATTTTATTTTTTAATGATTTAAAAAGATTTTTTGTTTTTGTTCTTTTAATTTAATATTGTTATTCAAATCTTATAGTCAATCTTTGAAATCTAAATAAGTGATCGATTGAGCCAGATTAATAGATTTATTATTTTATAATCAATAATAAATCAAAATTTATATTAATTATTAGGGTTAATAAAGTTTTCTTTATTAATCTAAAATATATTAAATACTTTTTCTTTGAAGAAAAAGATTAAACTTTTCTATAATTTTTATGGAGAGTTTGATCCTGGCTCAGAGTGAACGCTGGCGGCGTGCCTAATACATGCAAGTCGAACGATGAAGCTTTTAGCTTGCTAGAAGTGGATTAGTGGCGCACGGGTGAGTAAGGTATAGTTAATCTGCCCTACACTGGGGGACAACAGTTGGAAACGACTGCTAATACCCCATACTCCTACTTAACATAAGTTGAATAGGGAAAGTTTTTCGGTGTAGGATGAGACTATATAGTATCAGCTAGTTGGTAAGGTAATGGCTTACCAAGGCTATGACGCTTAACTGGTCTGAGAGGATGATCAGTCACACTGGAACTGAGACACGGTCCAGACTCCTACGGGAGGCAGCAGTAGGGAATATTGCGCAATGGGGGAAACCCTGACGCAGCAACGCCGCGTGGAGGATGACACTTTTCGGAGCGTAAACTCCTTTTCTTAGGGAAGAATTCTGACGGTACCTAAGGAATAAGCACCGGCTAACTCCGTGCCAGCAGCCGCGGTAATACGGAGGGTGCAAGCGTTACTCGGAATCACTGGGCGTAAAGGGCGCGTAGGCGGATTATCAAGTCTCTTGTGAAATCTAATGGCTTAACCATTAAACTGCTTGGGAAACTGGTAATCTAGAGTGAGGGAGAGGCAGATGGAATTGGTGGTGTAGGGGTAAAATCCGTAGATATCACCAAGAATACCCATTGCGAAGGCGATCTGCTGGAACTTAACTGACGCTAAGGCGCGAAAGCGTGGGGAGCAAACAGGATTAGATACCCTGGTAGTCCACGCCCTAAACGATGTACACTAGTTGTTGGGGTGCTAGTCATCTCAGTAATGCAGCTAACGCATTAAGTGTACCGCCTGGGGAGTACGGTCGCAAGATTAAAACTCAAAGGAATAGACGGGGACCCGCACAAGCGGTGGAGCATGTGGTTTAATTCGAAGATACGCGAAGAACCTTACCTGGGCTTGATATCCTAAGAACCTTATAGAGATATGAGGGTGCTAGCTTGCTAGAACTTAGAGACAGGTGCTGCACGGCTGTCGTCAGCTCGTGTCGTGAGATGTTGGGTTAAGTCCCGCAACGAGCGCAACCCACGTATTTAGTTGCTAACACTTCGGGTGAGCACTCTAAATAGACTGCCTTCGTAAGGAGGAGGAAGGTGTGGACGACGTCAAGTCATCATGGCCCTTATGCCCAGGGCGACACACGTGCTACAATGGCATATACAATGAGACGCAATACCGCGAGGTGGAGCAAATCTATAAAATATGTCCCAGTTCGGATTGTTCTCTGCAACTCGAGAGCATGAAGCCGGAATCGCTAGTAATCGTAGATCAGCCATGCTACGGTGAATACGTTCCCGGGTCTTGTACTCACCGCCCGTCACACCATGGGAGTTGATTTCACTCGAAGCCGGAATACTAAACTAGTTACCGTCCACAGTGGAATCAGCGACTGGGGTGAAGTCGTAACAAGGTAACCGTAGGAGAACCTGCGGTTGGATCACCTCCTTTCTAGAGTACAAAGTAATAAGTCTCACAACTATTACTTCATATAAACTCAATCGTCCTTGTTTAGATTTCAAAGATTGATGAAAAGCTAATTTATGGGGAATTAGCTCAGCTGGGAGAGCGCCTGCTTTGCACGCAGGAGGTCAGCGGTTCGATCCCGCTATTCTCCACCATGATAAGGGCCTATAGCTCAGCTGGTTAGAGTGCACCCCTGATAAGGGTGAGGTCACAAGTTCAAGTCTTGTTAGGCCCACCATTAAATAATAATATTAAATTTTTTAACTATTTTGTAAGGTATTTATAAATTTTTCAAAAGCTCTCATTCCTTTTTGATCGCGTTTAAATACTCCGCAGTTTTTCAATACTTCTAAAAATGATTGTGATATTTCTCTTTTTAAAATTTTTTCTATATTATTGTTATTAATATTTTTGTATTTAGGTAGGAAATGTTGAACCCATTGAGCATGCTTTTTGATTTTTTCATTATGATTTATATTTTTATCATTAAGGATATAATCACTTAAAAGTTTTAATTCTTCTTTAAGCCTAGGTGGTAAAATAGCTAATCCCATAACTTCTATAAGTCCTATATTTTCTTTTTTTATATTGTGCAGATGTTCATGCGGATGAAAAATGCCAAATGGATGATTTTTATCTGTTCTGTTATTTCTTAAAACTAAGTCTAGTTCAAATTTGGAATTTTTAATTCTTGCAATAGGAGTTATGGTATTGTGATATGTATTTTGAGTTTTTGCTAAAATATTCACACTTTTGTCGCTATAATTTTTCCATTTTTTTAAAATAAAATTTGCAAGTTCTATCAATTTTTTATCATCTTTACCTGAAATTCTTATAACAGACAATGGCCATTTAACAATAGCAAAATCTATATTTTCAAAATTTTTAATTTTATACCTTTTTTCTATTTTTGCATTATTAATGGCAAAAATATGGCTACCTCCTTGAAAATGATCATGGCTTAAGATAGAACCTCCAACTATAGGTAAATCAGCATTTGATCCTATGAAGTAATGAGGAAATATTTTTAAAAAATCAAATAATCGTTTAAAAGTTTTTTTACAAATTTTCATGGGTGTATGTTTTTGATTAAGAATAATACAATGTTCTTTATAATAAATATAAGGCGAGTATTGAAAAAACCAATTTTCATTAGCAAGTTTTATAGGTATAATTCTTAAATTTTGCCTAGCAGGATGATGATAATTTCCCGAATAATATTCATTTTCTTTACATAAGAGACATTGAGGATAATTGATATTTTCATTTTCTTTAGCTTGAGCAATTGCTTTTGGATCTTTTTCTGGTTTTGAAAGATTTATTGTAATTTCCAGCTTTCCATAACTACTTTGGGTTTGCCATTTTATATTTTTTTTAATTTGATCGACATTGATATAATTACAGCTTTGGTTAAATTGATAAAAAAAATCACTAGCTTTTTTTGGACTTTTTTGATAGTATTGTTTAAATTGAGAAATTAATTCGCTAGGTTTAGGTGTTAAAAGTCCTATGATTTTAACACAAAATAAAGATCTTGATATATTATCATTTTTACAAAGTTTATTTTCGCAAGCATAATCTAGCAGAGCATTTAAAATCTCATTAAGTTTCATTTTAGGTATTTTTTTTCCTTGTTTGTATTCTTGCAATCCAAAAAGATCAATTAGACTATTTATGTGAAAAATTTTATCCTCTTGTTTGATGAGTTTTTTTTTCAAGGAATATAAAATTAGTTGATCAATAAGAGTGTAAATCATAGTTTTGTTACACCTATATTTCTTATATTTAATATATGACAAGAATCTTGGCCAAAAATATTTTTCATACTTTCTTTATATTCTTGAACAAGTTCCAAAGGTATATAAGCTTGAATTGTCCCTGCAAAACCTCCACCATGAACTCTACTTACGCCTTTATCTTTTAAAATTTTTTCACTCAAAGCTAAAGCTAAAGCTAAATTTTGTTCCAAAGGTTTAGATAAAGAAAAAATATTTTGCAAAAATTTAAATGATGAATTTCCAGAATCTCTAATAAGATTTTTAAAAGTTTCAAAATCATTATTTTTTAAAGCTTGAGCTTCTTTGAATGCATTTTGATTATCTTTAAAAAAATGTATAGCACGCAAAATGGCTCTGTCGTGAATTTTTGTTCTTAATGAGGCAATATTATTAAAAAAATCTTTTTCATTTACTTCTCTTAAAACTTTTTTATTAAAAGCTTTTGCAACAAGTTGCATTTCTTTAGTGATTGAAATATAATCAGAAGTTAAATCTATGTGATTTCCTTTAGTATTGACAATACATAAAAGATAATTACAATTCGAAAAATCAAAATTTATCTTTTCTATAATAGGTTTTTGAGGATCTTTAAAATCCATAAAAGAAAATCCTCCTATAGCACTAGCCATTTGATCCATTAAACCGCAAGATTTTCCAAAATAAACATTTTCTGCATATTGGCTTATTAACGCTATTTGAGTTGGTGGAATATTAGCATTGTTAAATTCATAATTTAAAATTGTGCCAATTAAATTTTCAAAAGCAGCTGAAGAAGAAAGACCTGAGCCTTTTACAACATCTGAAGTGATATAGGCATCAAAACCTTTTACATTATAGCCCAAATCTTTAAATTTAGAACAAATTCCTTTTATTAAAGCTTCTGAACTTCCAATTTCATTTGAATTAAAAGTAAGATTATTTAATTTGATTTCTTTTAATTTAAAACTTTCAGAATTAATACAAATTGCATCACTATTGTTGGGGGTAGCTACTGCAATAATATCTAAATTTACAGCAGCTGCTAAAACCATACCATGTTGATGATCGGTATGATTTCCTCCTATTTCTGTTCTACCAGGTGAAGAGTAAAAATTAAAATTATCATGCTTAGGATAATATTTTTTAAAAGCCTCTAAAGCTTTTAAATATCTTTGTTCTTGTTGAGCTAAAAATTCTTCTTTATATATTTTTTTAAGATTTTGATTTAGTTTTTGCATTTAAAATCATTTATAAAATTTGTCCCAAACTTTGTTTAGCGATTTGAGTGATTTGATTCCATTTTTTATCTAAAATCAATTCTTTAGGAGTAAGCCAAGACCCTCCAACACAAAGAACATTATCTAATTTTAAATAATCATTCATATTATCAAGGCTAATACCTCCTGTAGGGCAAAATTTAATTTCTTGAAAAGGAGCAGAAAATGACTTTAACATATTAATGCCTCCTGCAGCTTGAGCAGGAAAAAATTTTAAATTTTTAAAACCAAATTCAAGGGCAAGCATTAATTCACCAGCAGTTGCAATACCTGGAATTAAAGGTAAATCAATATTTCTTGCTTCTTTAGCAAATACAACATTTAATCCTGGGCTTATAGCAAATTTAGCTCCTGCATTTTTTACTTCTTCTAACATCTTGGTATTTAATACTGTTCCAGCTCCTACAACTGCTTCTGGAATTTCTTTTGATATGAGTTTTATAGCTTCAATAGCTTCTTGAGTACGTAAAGTGATTTCTAAAATTTTAATCCCTCCTTCAATTAAAGCTTTTGCTAAATCTACGCTTGTTTTTAAATCATAAATAGTTATAACTGGAATGATTTTACTTACTTCTAAAATTTCTTTTGTTTGCATTGTGTCTCCTTATTTAAAATATCCACCAAAACTCATTGCACCTGTTTCAGCACTCGAAGTTTGAGTTCTAAATCCAGCGAAAAGTTCTCTTCCGCAACCAAAAATTTCTTCTTTTTCTAACTTAGGTATTTTTCTTTCCTTCCATTCTTTTTCATCGATAAGAATTTCAAGTATTCCATTTTTTGCATCAAGTAATAACATATCCCCATCTTTAATTTTAGCAATATTACCATCAAGTAAAGCTTCTGGACTCATATGGATTGCTGCTGGAACTTTTCCAGAAGCCCCTGACATTCTTCCATCTGTAACAAGCGCAACTTTAAAACCTTGATCTTGCAAAATTCCTAAAGGTGGAGTGAGTTTGTGAAGTTCTGGCATACCGTTGGATCTTGGTCCTTGATAAGGTAAGACAGCTATAAAATCTTTTTGTAATTCTTTATTTTGAAATTTATTTAAAAATTCTTGCTGGGAATGAAATACCATAGCAGGAGCTTTAATGATTTGATGTTCTTCTTTAACAGCTGAAATTTTAATAACAGCTCTTCCTATATTTCCTTTTAAAATT
The DNA here is from genome assembly GCF_022369435.1 of Campylobacter sp. RM10537. NCBI lineage: Bacteria > Pseudomonadati > Campylobacterota > Epsilonproteobacteria > Campylobacterales > Campylobacteraceae > Campylobacter > Campylobacter molothri. The sequence goes on from NZ_CP059597.1 coordinate 475,626, forward strand.
CTAACACCACCATTTTTAGAAAATGGATTTTCTATATTTCTTAAAATATTTTCTTCTTTGCTTGCTTTTATCCCATCCTTATAGATGAGCTTTCCATCAATTAAGAAAGGATTTTTAGTGTAAGTTTGCATTCCTTGACCCATTACCGTATTAGCATCATCATGCAATAAACCTTCTTTTAAGAGTTCATTAATCACAAAGGCTAAACCTCCAGCAGCTTCAAATTGATTGACATCGGCTTTACCATTAGGATAAACTCTTGCTAAAAGTGGAGTAATATTTGAAATAGCGTCAAAATCATCCCAATTAATGATTATTCCTGCTGCACGAGCTATAGCAACTAAGTGAATAGTATGATTTGTAGAGCCACCAGTAGCCATAAGTCCTATCATAGCATTAATGATATTTCTTTCATCAAGTAACTCTCCTATAGGTAAAATTTTATTTTGAGCCATATGATTTGCAGCTTCTTTGACTAAAGCCTCTCTTAAAGATGTATTCGGATTTATGAAGGCAGAGTTAGGTAAGTGCAGTCCCATAAATTCCATCATCATTTGATTTGAATTGGCTGTTCCATAAAAAGTACATGTTCCTATATCATGATACGATTTCATTTCGCTTTCTAAGAGTTTATCACGTGAAATTTTTCCCTCAGCAAAAAGTTGTCTCGTTTTTGATTTTTCATCATTAGAAATTCCACTCGTCATAGGGCCAGAAGGCACAAAAATACTCGGTAAATGACCAAAACTTAAAGCTCCAATTAAAAGTCCAGGAACGATTTTATCACAAACCCCCAAATAAAACGCTCCATCAAAAACATTATGTGAAAGTGCTATAGCTACACTCATAGCTATGACATCTCTTGAAAATAGACTAAGTTCCATCCCATCATAACCTTGAGTGATTCCATCACACATAGCAGGTGTTCCGCCGGCAAATTGTCCAAATGCATGATTTTTAAAAAGTTCTTGTTTAATTATATCTGGATAATTTTTAAAGGGTTGGTGTGCTGAGAGCATATCATTATAAGCTGAAACTATGGCAAAATTTAAATCTTTGTTTTCTTTGATTCTTTCTTTAATATGTTTAGGTATACTAGCATAAGCATGAGCTAAATTTGCACATCCAAGATCTTTTCTTTGAATTTTACCTTTATGGGTTTGAATACGTTCTAAATATTGTTCTCGTGTTTTTTTACTACGTTCTTTTACTTTTTGAGTTATTTGTTTAATTTTATTTAATGCCATGTTTATCCTTTATTTAAAATTTATGTTTTTCATTGTAGCATTTTTTATGTTTAATTATGCCATAATTTTAGATAAAAATTCTAAAATATGTTTTTAGCAATTAAAAATAAAGTTTTTGATATTAATTTCATACAATTAAGGAGAAAATATGCAAAGTTTCGATTTTATTTTATTTGGAGCCACTGGAGATTTAGCTATGAGAAAGATTTTCCCTTCTCTTTATCAAGCTTATGCAGATGGTTTTTTACCTCATATTGGAAAAGTGATCGCAACTGGTAGAAGTTTGTTAAATGTTGATGAATTTAAGGATAAGATGAGTCATAAATCAAAAATTCATATAAAAAATTGTGATGATAAAAAATGGGAAGAATTTACACACAATATTGATTATTTAAGTATAAATTTAAATGAAACAAAAGACTTTGAACTTTTAAAAGAAAAAATAAATAGTGAAAGTAAGAATATAGTTATTTATTTTTCAGTGTCTCCAGAATTTTTTATTAAGGCATGTAAAAATTTAGCATCAGTAGGTTTGAATGATGAGAGAGTTAAGATTATTTTAGAAAAACCTTTAGGTATGGATTTAAAATCTTGTCAAGCTATAAATAATGAAATAGCACAATATTATAATGAAAAACAAATTTATAGAATTGATCACTACTTGGGAAAAGAAAGTATACAAAATCTTTTAATTTTAAGAAGGTTTAATCCTATTTTTACTTCTTTATGGAAAAAAGATTATATTGATTATGTTGAAATTAGCGTTTTTGAAACTTTAGGAGTGGAAAGTCGAGGAGAATTTTACGATAGCACGGGTGCTTTAAGAGATATGATTCAAAATCATATTTTGCAAATTCTTTCTTTGGTTGCTATGAAAATACCAGATACTCTTGATGCTGATTCTATAAGAAGTGCAAAATTACAACTTTTAAGAAATTTAAAACCTTTAGATGATGAAAATATAAAAACAAATGTTATTAGGGCTCAATACAGCCAATCAGGAGAATTTAAAGCCTATTTAAATGAAGATAATATTAAAGAAAATAGTCAAACAGAAACTTTTGTCGCTATAAAAGTTGAGCTTTTAGATGAAAACTGGAAAAATGTCCCATTTTATATTAGAACAGGTAAAAGAATGGCTAACTCTTTTGCCCAAATTGTTATTTATTTTAAAGATCAACAATATCAAGATATCCATCCTAATAAACTTATAATACGTTTACAGCCAGAAAATCAAATTTCTTTAAATTTAAAAGTAAAAAAAATTGGTAAAACAATGGATTATGAGGAAAATAATCTAATTTTAAATTTAAATAGCACTTTAGTTATGCAACCATATGAAAGATTAATTTTGGATGTAATAGAGGGCAATCAAGCTTCCTTTAATCATAAAGAAGAATTAGAAGCCTCTTGGGCTTGGATTGATCCTATTTTAGAAAATTGGAAAAATAATAAAACACCTTTATATTCTTATTTTGCAGGAAGCTGGGGGCCTAAGGAATCGTTTGATTTGATTCAAAAAGATCAACGTGAATGGTATAATGCTTAATATATTAAAACAAAATTTGAGTAATTATGAAACAAATTTGTTTAAATTTTTCAGTAATTTTTGTTTATTTTGATGATTATTAAGTAAAACTCTGTTACACTTTATTTAATTAAATTTATGAAGCAGCAAATGGAGGAAAAATGGCATTTAAAATGCATGAATTTTCAGATTTAGAGTCTTGTAATAAGGCTTTGGTTGAGGCTGTTGTATTATCTATTGATCAAATTTTATCAGATAAGCAAAGTGTGAATTTAGCTTTTTCTGGAGGAAAGTCTCCAGTTTTATTTTTAGAAATGCTAAGTAAAAAAGCTTGTACTTGGGATAAATGCAATATTTCTTTGGTTGATGAGAGAATAGTTGAACTTGATCATGAAGATAGTAATGCAAGGTTAATAAAAATGCATTTTTTAAAAAATTTAGCCCAAAAAGCACATTTTAAACCTTTTTTTAAAGATTGTAAACTTTCTTTAGAAGATTTGGTTAAAAATGCAAATAAATTTTACAATCAACCTGATATTGCTATTCTTGGTATGGGTGGAGATGGTCATACAGCTTCTTTATTTCCTGAAGCAAATGAAATCAACTTTGCTTTAACAACTCAAAAAAATATTATTTCAGTAACTCCTAAAAATGCCCCATATAAAAGACTTTCCATGTCTTTATCAGCATTAGAAAATTGCAATGAGTTATTTTTATCTATAGCTACAAGAGAAAAGCAACTCGTTTTCAATGAGGCTGCTAAGGATTTAAATCCTAAATTTCCTATATCTTATATACTTCATTCAAAAAAGGTAATGTGCAATGTCTACTTCTCAAAATAAAAAATCATATCCAAGACTTTTAGCTGATATTGGGGGCACTAATGCTCGATTTGCATTGGAAGTTATGCCGAGTAAAATTGATAATGTTGAAGTTTTAGCTTGTCAAGATTACAATACCGTTGTTGATGCAGCAAAAACTTATTTAAGTAAAGTTGGCAATCCAGTAGTTCGATTTGGTGCTTTTGCCATTGCTAATCCTGTTTTGGGTGATTGGGTTCAAATGACAAATCATCATTGGGCTTTTTCAATCGAGACAACAAGACAAGCTTTAAATTTGGAATCTTTAATCTTAATTAACGATTTTACAGCTCAAGCTTATGCTATAACCAAAATGCCACTTTCTGAATTGATGCAAGTTGGTGGAAGTTCTTGTGAGGTATATGCACCAAAAGCTGTTTTAGGTCCTGGAACAGGACTTGGAGTGAGTGGTTTAATACCCTGTAATGAGTGCGGATATACTGCTTTAGCCGGAGAAGGCGGGCATGTTAGTTTTGCTCCTTTTGATGATACTGAAATAATGATTTGGCAGTATGCAAAGAAAAAATATGGTCATGTATCAGCTGAGCGTTTTTTAAGTGGAGCGGGTTTGGTGCTTATATATGAAGCTTTAGCTAATAGAGAAGGTATTAAGCATTCTAAAATGACTCCAGAACTTATTAGCGAGCAAGCTTTAAGTGGTAATTCGCCTTTGTGTCGATTAACTTTAGATATATTTTGCGCTATGTTGGGTACAGTTTCTTCAAATTTAGCTTTAACTTTAGGAGCTAGAGGTGGAGTTTATCTTTGCGGAGGAATTATTCCTAGATTTATTGATTATTTCAAAACATCACCTTTTAGAATTCGTTTTGAAAATAAAGGAAGATTTGATGCTTATTTGGCTGCTATTCCTGTTTATGTGGTTTTAGCAAAATATCCGGGTATTAGTGGAGCTGCGGTTGCTTTAGAAAATCATTTAAAAGATTATTCTTTAAAAGAAGTGAAAGGTGAAAAATGAAATCTTTAACACATTTAAATTCTTATAAGGAATTGCACAATCATTTTTTAAACATAAAAGATGTGCACATGAGAGATCTATTTAGAGAAGATCAAAATAGAGGAATGAGATATTTTCTTGAGACAGATTATTTAAAACTTGATTATTCAAAAAATCGCATCAATGATGAAACCTTAAAATTATTGTTTAATCTAGCCAATGAATGTTCTTTAAAAGAAAAAATGATAGCCATGTTTAAAGGTGAAAAGATTAATACAACCGAAAATAGAGCTGTTTTACATACTGCTTTAAGAAATAAGAGTAATCATTCAATTATGATTGATGATATGGATATTATGCCCAATGTTAGAGAAGTTTTAACAAAAATGCAAAATTTTTCAGATTCTTTGCGTTCTGGTGCTTGGCTTGGATATACAAATCAAGTGATTACAGATATAGTAAATATAGGCATAGGCGGATCTGATTTGGGAGCTTTAATGGTTTGTGAAGCTTTAAAAAATTTTGGACATCCAAGATTGCATATGCATTTTGTTTCTAATGTGGATGGAGCACAATTACAAGGTGTTTTAGATCAGGTACATCCTGAAACAACTTTATTTATAGTAGCCTCTAAAACTTTCTCAACCCAAGAAACTTTAACTAATGCATTTACAGCTAGAAAATGGTTTTTAAATCATGCTTTAGATGAAAAATATATTGCAAAACATTTTGTAGCAGTTTCAACCAATAAAGAAGCAGTAAAAGAATTTGGAATTGATTCAAATAATATGTTCGAATTTTGGAATTGGGTTGGCGGACGTTATAGTTTATGGTCTGCTATAGGTTTGTCTATTATGATTTATTTAGGTAAAGAAAATTTCTCATCTTTATTAGAAGGTGCTTATATAATGGATGAACATTTTTATAACCAGCCATTTGAAAAAAATATGCCCGTCATTTTAGGTTTAATCGGTGTTTGGTATATAAATTTTTTTGATGCTGGTAGCCATATTATAGCTCCTTATGATTCTGTACTAAAATATCTCCCTAAATTTATACAGCAGTTAGATATGGAGAGTAATGGTAAGCAGGTTAGAAAAGATGGAAAAAAAGTTGATTATGACACAGGCCCAATTATTTGGGGTGATACGGGTATTAATGCTCAACATGCTTTTTTTCAGCTTCTACATCAAGGAACACATTTAAGCCCTATTGATTTAATTGCATCTTTGAGTAAAAAAGGAAGTTTGCCAGGGCACCATGAAATTTTACTTAGTAATGTTTTTGCTCAAGCTGAAGCTTTTATGAAAGGAAAAACTCTTGAAGAAGTTCAAAAAGAAATGTCTAGTAAGGGATTTAGCGAAGAGCAAATTCATAAACTTGCACCTCATAGGGTTTTTTCAGGTAATAGACCTAGTAATATTATTTTACTTAATGAAATTAATCCTAAAAGTATAGGTTCTTTGGTCGCTTTATATGAACATAAAATTTTTGTTCAAGGCGTAATTTGGGGTATTAATAGTTTTGATCAATGGGGAGTTGAGCTTGGTAAAGAACTTGTAAAAACTATTTTATCAGAGCTTCAAGGTGGAAAAATTCAAGAGCACGATAGCTCTACAAAACATCTAATACAAATTTATAAAAATTTTAATTCAATTTAGAAGGGAAAAATATGCAAACTAAGTCTAATAATTTTGCATTAGTAGCTTTAACAGCTTTATTTTTTGTTATGGGATTTATTACGGTATTAAATGATATTTTAATACCCCATCTTAAAGTAATATTTGAACTTAACCATTTTGAATCAGCTTTAGTGCAATTTTGCTTTTTTGGAGCTTATTTTGTAACTGGTGGAGTTTTTGGTAAGCTTTTAGAGAAGATTGGTTATCCAGTAGGGATCGTTTTAGGTTTTATATTAACAGCCATTGGTTGTGTTTTGTTTTATCCAGCAGCTTCTATGGCTTCATATTCTATATTTTTAGGAGCTTTTTTTATATTGGCAAGTGGAGTTGTTTTATTACAAACAGCTGGGAATCCATTTGTAACTTTGCTTGCTCCAGGAAAGGAAGCTACAGCTTTAACATTAGTTCAGGCTTTTAATTCTTTAGGGACGACCTTGGGGCCAATTTTTGGTGCTGCTTTTATACTTTCAGATACTGTAAAATATGCAAGTAAGTTAGAAGAAGCTCAATCTGTTCAGATTCCTTATTTGGCAATTGCTGGAATTTTAATTCTTTTAGCTATTGTGATATATCTTTTAAAACTTCCAGATATAAGGAAAAGAACTGAAGTGGTTAATGAGGAAAATTATGATAAAAAAGAGAGTCTTTTTGAATATCCTCATTTTGTTCTAGGGGCAGCAGCTATATTTTTTTATGTTGGAGCTGAAGTATCTATAGGTTCTTTTTTAATTTTAACTATGGAAAAATTTGCAAACATTAAAGAAATAACAGCAGCAAAGTATATAGTTTATTATTGGGGTGGAGCTATGATAGGAAGATTTATAGGAAGCTTTATCATGACTAAAATCGCTCCAAATAAATGTTTAGCATTTAATTCTATTATTAATATTTGTTTAATTATAATAGCTATTTTAATTGGTGGAAAAATTGCCATGATAGCTTTGTTAATGATAGGACTTTTTAATTCTATTATGTTTCCAACTATTTTTTCTTTAGCGACAAAAAAACTAGGTAAATTCACAAGTAGAGCCTCTGGACTTATCAGCATGGCTATTGTTGGTGGAGCTTTAATGCCACCAGTGCAAGGTTTAGTTGCTGATTATTTTAATTTGCTTATTTCCTATATAGTCCCATTATTGTGCTATTTTTATATTTTATTTTTTGCTTTTAGAGGATATAAAACCAAATAATTAAAACAAAAAGTGAGATTTTCACTTTTTGTTTCATCTTATTTTAAGCTTATTGTATATATAATTCCAGTTTTTACTTTAGAAACATTTTTTATTTTATAAAAAAAATACTAAAGTTATGTTCTTTTACTTACCAATGTTAAAAGTCACAAGCAAGTTTTAAAAACAATTTTACTGAACTTGTTAAAGAATAAAACTTCACTGTCTTTTTCTTTAAAAAACTAAAAAGAATTTAAAATTAATGTTTTTAGTGCTTTATTAATTATTTTTTATCATAAAATAAATATTTAAATAAAAAATTAAAAAATATATTTAATTTTCTTTCTTTATTTCTTTTTTTAAAGAATAAGTTTTAAACTTCACAGCTTATATTGTTGCTTAATATAAGTGTTTAAATGCTTTCCGTCTTAAGACAGATATTAAAGAAGTCTTATTATAAAAACTTTAACAAGGAAGTGATGCGTTTTAGAATCAACTAAAAAAAGGTAAAAAGGTAAGCTACTAAGAGCGAATGGTGGATGCCTTGACTGGTAAAGGCGATGAAGGACGTACTAGACTGCGATAAGCTACGGGGAGCTGTCAAGAAGCTTTGATCCGTAGATTTCCGAATGGGGCAACCCAATGTATAGAGATATACATTACCTAATATAGGAGCGAACGAGGGGAATTGAAACATCTTAGTACCCTCAGGAAAAGAAATCAATAGAGATTACGTCAGTAGCGGCGAGCGAAAGCGTAAGAGGGCAAACCCAATGCCTTGCATTGGGGGTTGTAGGACTGCAATGTGCAATAAGTGAGGTTAGCAGAACATTCTGGAAAGTATAGCCATAGAGGGTGATAGTCCCGTATGCGAAAACCAAACTTTAGCTAGCAGTATCCTGAGTAGGGCGAAACACGTGGAATTTTGTCTGAAGCTGGGTCGACCACGATCCAACCCTAAATACTAATACCAGATCGATAGTGCACAAGTACCGTGAGGGAAAGGTGAAAAGAACTGAGGTGATCAGAGTGAAATAGAACCTGAAACCATTTGCTTACAATCATTCAGAGCCCTATGGTGCAAACCAGGGTGATGGACTGCCTTTTGCATAATGAGCCTGCGAGTTGTGGTGTCTGGCAAGGTTAAGCACACGCGAAGCCGTAGCGAAAGCGAGTCTGAATAGGGCGCTTAGTCAGATGCTGCAGACCCGAAACGAAGTGATCTATCCATGAGCAAGTTGAAGCTAGTGTAAGAACTAGTGGAGGACTGAACCCATAGGCGTTGAAAAGCCCCGGGATGACTTGTGGATAGGGGTGAAAGGCCAATCAAACTTCGTGATAGCTGGTTCTCTCCGAAATATATTTAGGTATAGCGTTGTGTCGTAGTATAAGGGGGTAGAGCACTGAATGGGCTAGGGCATACACCAATGTACCAAACCCTATCAAACTCCGAATACCTTATATGTAATCACAGCAGTCAGGCGGCGAGTGATAAAATCCGTCGTCAAGAGGGAAACAACCCAGACTACCAGCTAAGGTCCCTAAATCTTACTTAAGTGGAAAACGATGTGAAGTTACTTAAACAACCAGGAGGTTGGCTTAGAAGCAGCCATCCTTTAAAGAAAGCGTAATAGCTCACTGGTCTAGTGATTTTGCGCGGAAAATATAACGGGGCTAAAGTAAGTACCGAAGCTGTAGACTTGACTTTGTCAAGTGGTAGGAGAGCGTTCTATTTGCGTCGAAGGTATACCGGTAAGGAGTGCTGGAGCGAATAGAAGTGAGCATGCAGGCATGAGTAGCGATAATTAATGTGAGAATCATTAACGCCGTAAACCCAAGGTTTCCTACGCGATGCTCGTCATCGTAGGGTTAGTCGGGTCCTAAGCCGAGTCCGAAAGGGGTAGGTGATGGCAAATTGGTTAATATTCCAATACCAACATTAGTGTGCGATGGAAGGACGCTTAGGGCTAAGCAAGCTAGCGGATGGAAGTGCTAGTCGAAGGTTGTAGGAGCTTATACAGGCAAATCCGTATAAGAATACTCCGAGAACTGACAGGCTTTTTGAAGTCTTCGGATGGATAGAAGAATTGCTGATGCCGTCGAGCCAAGAAAAGTTTCTAAGTTTAGCTAATGTTGCCCGTACCGTAAACCGACACAGGTGGGTGGGATGAGTATTCTAAGGCGCGTGGAAGAACTCTCTTTAAGGAACTCTGCAAAATAGCACCGTATCTTCGGTATAAGGTGTGGTTCGCTTCGTACTAGGATTTACTCCGAAAGCGAAGAAACTTACAACAAAGAGTCCCTCCCGACTGTTTACCAAAAACACAGCACTCTGCTAACTCGTAAGAGGATGTATAGGGTGTGACGCCTGCCCGGTGCTCGAAGGTTAATTGATAGGGTTAGCATTAGCGAAGCTCTTGATCGAAGCCCGAGTAAACGGCGGCCGTAACTATAACGGTCCTAAGGTAGCGAAATTCCTTGTCGGTTAAATACCGACCTGCATGAATGGCGTAACGAGATGGGAGCTGTCTCAAAGAGGGATCCAGTGAAATTGTAGTGGAGGTGAAAATTCCTCCTACCCGCGGCAAGACGGAAAGACCCCGTGGACCTTTACTACAGCTTGACACTGCTATTTGGATAAGAATGTGCAGGATAGGTGGGAGGCTTTGAGTATATGACGCCAGTTGTATATGAGCCATTGTTGAGATACCACTCTTTCTTATTTGGGTAGCTAACCAGCTTGAGTTATCCTCAAGTGGGACAATGTCTGGTGGGTAGTTTGACTGGGGCGGTCGCCTCCCAAATAATAACGGAGGCTTACAAAGGTTGGCTCAAAACGGTTGGAAATCGTTTGTAGAGTATAAAGGTATAAGCCAGCTTAACTGCAAGACATACAAGTCAAGCAGAGACGAAAGTCGGTCTTAGTGATCCGGTGGTTCTGTGTGGAAGGGCCATCGCTCAAAGGATAAAAGGTACCCCGGGGATAACAGGCTGATCTCCCCCAAGAGCTCACATCGACGGGGAGGTTTGGCACCTCGATGTCGGCTCATCGCATCCTGGGGCTGGAGCAGGTCCCAAGGGTATGGCTGTTCGCCATTTAAAGCGGTACGCGAGCTGGGTTCAGAACGTCGTGAGACAGTTCGGTCCCTATCTGCCGTGGGCGTAAGAAGATTGAAGAGATTTGACCCTAGTACGAGAGGACCGGGTTGAACAAACCACTGGTGTAGCTGTTGTTCTGCCAAGAGCATCGCAGCGTAGCTAAGTTTGGAAAGGATAAACGCTGAAAGCATCTAAGCGTGAAGCCAACTCTAAGATGAATCTTCTCTAAGCTCTCTAGAAGACTACTAGTTTGATAGGCTGGGTGTGTAATGGATGAAAGTCTTTTAGCTGACCAGTACTAATAGAGCGTTTGGCTTATCTTTTTAATAAGCATCACTTCCTTGTTAAGGTTTTTACCTTAAAAAGAAAGAGTAAAGTTTTTAACTTGCTTTTAACATTGTTTTTTAAGTATTTTTAATAAGAATATTTAAATAACAATGTCCGTGATTATACAGATGTGGAAACGCCTTGCTCCATCCCGAACCAAGAAGCTAAGCACATCGTGGGTGATGATACTACGCCTTACTGGCAGGGGGAAAGTAGCTCATTGCGGGCTTGTTAATTTATTCTACTTCTTAATTATAATCTTTATTTAATCTTTTATTCTTTTTAATATAATAAGTTTAGTTAATGTTAGTTTGCTTAGTTATTTATATAGATTTATTTTACTTTTTAAGTTATTAATTGGTTTAAGGTTTTATTTGTGTCTTAATTTAGATTATAGTTTTTAACTAATGTTTGATTGGTTTAGATTAATCTTTATTTTTCATATCTTTGATTTGGTTATTTAATAAAAGAATTTAGTTTAAGGTTTGTATTTGCTTGTCTTGTTTAGTTATATAGCTTTAGCTAATATTTGATTGGTTTTTGTTTTTCTTGGTTGTTATGGTTAAGTTAGTCTTGTATAGTTAAGCTTTTTAGGGTTAGTCTTATTAAAATGAGTTTTATGGATCTTGTTAAATTAGTCTTTTATTTTTTTATTTGAATGCTTTGTATGTTTTAGCTTTTGTTGTTTTAGTTTGTGAATTGATTGTATATAGGAGTTTTTAGTTTAGAGTTTGAGTTTATTCAATGATTTAATAAGATAGGTGTTTGTAAAAAATAGTTTTTAAAATTTAACCTAAACCCTAGTTTGTCCTATGAGATTATTAAGTCTATCCATTATATTATTTACAAAAGAATCTATACTTTATTTTTCATATCTTTTATTTAGGCTTTAATTTATTTAAAAGGATTTTAGTTTAGAGTTTGAGTTTATTCAATGATTTATGAGAAATGTTTTAGTGTTTTTTGGAATTTATTCTATAGTTTGTTTAAAAGTTAGTTGATTAATAGTAGTTGCTCTTAAGATTGATTGTCTAGTTAAGGTTATACTTTTTAAATAATAAAAGTTTTTGGTTTATAATATAGGTTTTTATTGTTATAGGTTAAAGTTGATTTTATGTTTTTAATTAATAGTTCTTTTTAAAGTTTTATTCTTAAAAATATTATTATATTGAGTTGTAACTATGGTTTTTAAAGTTTTATAATTAGAAAAATATTTATCTTTTTAGTTTTTATTCGTATGGGTTTTTGCTTTGATTTGGTTAGTTTTAGAATTTGTATTTATAAAGATTTATTATTATAGTTTAGTTAAGCGGAGAGGTTGATTAAATTTTTCATTGTATTGTTTTTGAAATATATACTATTTTAAATAATTAAAAAATTCGTATTTGGAATAAAACTCTATTTTTTATTAGTCAAAAAAACTTAACGAACTTCTAAACCTTAATATTCACACTCCTATGTTTAGTTTTAGAACTTAATTTATTAAGATGATTGGTATTAGAGTTGGAATTGCTATTATTAGTGTTAGGATTATTGTTATTGCTATTAGAATTGTTATTTGTATTGCCATTATCTATTTTTATATTAAAAAGAATTTCTAATTCTTTTGCTAAATCAAATTTATTTTTCAAGAAGTTTTTTATGAGTTTATTTCTTATATTGTCATCTTTGTATGTTTCTTTGTTTTTGCTTTTTAATTGGTTTTAAGGGTTTGATTTATTTTCGTTTGTTGTGTTACTTTTTATATAATCTCATATTTATAAACGTTAAATTGATCCATTCTGTTCATTAGAAGATTTTATACGAATGGAATAAGTTAAATAATTAGAATTTATAAAGGATATAAAATCTTTTTATTAATATTTTATTAAAATCCACTTTTACTAGTTTGTTCTTCGATTTATAAAGAAAGCACAATTAAGATATTTCATTTTAGATATTTTTTGATGTTTCCCTGAAGCCAAAATCTACTAATTTTATATTAATAAATTTGCAGCATTTCTTATTAAAAGTCCTATTTAATGAAGAAAAATGAAGTGTTTAAAAACATTTCATTTAGTAGTCTGAACCTTTGTGTAAAATTGTGCCATTAAAATCGATATAAATTTTTATTCCATTACTAAGTTTTATTTTGTAATAATTGATTTTCCTCTCAATTTCCCTAGCTTTAATATTTGGAAATTTATTTTTTATAATATCAATAATATTAGAAGGAAGAAAATTAAAATCAAAAGGATCTAATTTGCTTTCTATTTCTTTCCAAGTTCCATCAGATTCAAACTCAAGTTCTAAGCCATTGCTAAGATAAACTTCATAAGAATTTCTATCTTTTTGGACTATACCTATGGAAGCATTAAAATTTTTTTTAATAAAAGTCTTGATATTGTCAGGCAGATTATCTGGAGATATAATAATATCAGCGTTTAAGCGAGTAAAAGAAATACAAATAAAGATTAAAAAAAATAATTTCAAGTTAATTTCCTAAAATGTAATTCTTATTATTCTAATTAATTTTATGTGAATTTTATGTGAATTTAAAGAAAATATTACAATTTTTAAACAAAGGTTTTAAATTTGATCACTTTATTTTTAATTTTTTTAAATATTATAATATATTTTATCACACCTTATAGTATTTATGGTTTATTTGGACTAAATATTTTATTTTTTAAGGGTAATTATTGGCAAATTTTAAGCTCCATGTTTTTACACGCAGGATTAACTCATCTTATTCTTAATATGATTGTACTTTTTCAATTTGGTAGTATATTGGAAAAATATTTAGGAAAGGTATATTTTTTATTGATTTATTTTGTTGGTGGCATACTTTGTTCACTTTTAAGTGCTGTATATATTTATTTTTTTGATTCTAGTGTTAATCTTATAGGTGCTAGCGGGGCAATTTGTGTTTTAATGGGCTATTTTGCTTTTTTAGATAGAAAGAGCACTTTAGGAATTATTATTGCAATTTTACTTATGAGTTTTATTCCCTTAATGATGGGAGTAAATATAGCTTGGTATGGGCATATATTTGGTTTTATTTGTGGTTTTATTTTAGCAAAAATAATGAGTATGAAAAAAAGATGCCTTTAAATTGGAAGTAAAGTTTGAAAATTTTACTTCCAACCCTCTATATAGTTTTTTAATTTTCTACCTACTTTAGGATGTTTTAATTTTTTTATAGCCGAGCTTTCTATTTGGCGTACTCTTTCTCGTGTAACATTAAGTTCTTTTCCTATTTCTTCTAAGGTTCTGTCGCTTTCATCTTCCATTAAACCAAAGCGCATTCTAATAACGGTTTTTTCTCTTTCATTGAGTTGATCCAAAACTTCATCTATTTGTTCTTTTAAATCATCTTTGAGTATATGATCTATAGGGGAAAGAGAATTTCTATCTTCTACAAAGTCTCCAAATTTACCATCATCATCACTACCAATTGGTGCTTCTAAAGAAATAGGTTCTTTGGTGATTTTTATAACTTGCTTTACTTTATCGACATTTAAACCAACTTCTTTAGCTATAACATTTACATCAGGTTCTTTACCATCTTTTTGCAAATGTTCTCGTATAATTTTGTTGATTTGATTGATTGTTTCTATCATATGAATAGGAATTCTTATTGTTCTTGCTTGATCAGCAATTGCTCTTGAAATAGCCTGACGTATCCACCAAGTCGCATAAGTTGAAAATTTATATCCTCGTTTATATTCAAATTTATCAACAGCTTTCATAAGACCTATATTGCCTTCTTGAATAAGATCTAAAAATGGTAATCCACGATTAGTATAACGTTTTGCTATACTTACAACTAAACGTAAATTTGATTTTGCCATTCTAGTTTTTGCTTCATCTGAGATTTTTTTACCTCGTTTAATTTGTTCTACGATTTCTTTGAGACGTTCTTTTTCTAAATCAAAACTTTTTTTACTTGCTTCTTTTGTTTGAAAAAGTTTTTTAATTTCCATATAAGTACTTACCATAGTAGCTTCAAGAGCTCTTTCTGTAATTTCTTCTTTGGTAAGTTTTGTGATATCTTTAAGTATATCGGCGTGACGATTTTTTAATTCTTCTGAAAACATAGGTAAACGGTATTCAAGACGTTTGAGTTCTTTATCAAATTCTTCATCACTCTTGAGTGCTGTTTCTATTGATTTGACTATTTCGCTAATTAATTTAGAAGTTGGTCCTAAATCCATTAATTTTTCTTTCAAGATATTTTTCTTAAATGCAATTCCTAATTTATCTAAAAGTTCATCGCCGCTTTCTTTATCTTTGGAAACTTTTAACCAATCTTTTTTTGCCTTTTCAAGAGCTTTAAATTTTTCTATAACTTTTAAGGTTCTTTCGTCTTCTTTTTTATTGTTTTTTTTCGAGGTATCTTCTTCATTTTCTAATTCTTCTTCATTTTCTAATTCTTCTTCATCAATATCATCAAGTTTATCTCCGTTTTTTTCTTCATCATCAAAACTTTTAAAGAGTTCTTTAACTCTTCTTTCTCTATTAATTAAAGGTTCGCGATAATCCAAAATAAAATCTATAAGATAAGGCACAGAACAAAAGGCATCAATAATAATATCTTCACCAAGTTCAATTTTTTTTGAAATTTCAACTTCTTCATCTTTGCTTAAAAGTGCAATTTGTCCCATCTCTCTTAAATACATACGCACGGGAGAATCAGATCTACTCCATTCAAGCAAATCATTTTCATTAGCTAGATCAAATTCGTTTTCAAGGCTAGTATCTTGAAGTTTTTGTTTTTCTTCTTGTAGTCTTTTAGCATCTTCAATATTTTTCATTTGTGCAATTTCCGCAGCTGAAAATAATTGCACTTTGTGTTTTTTCATTAGAGCGGCGATTTTTTTAACAGTAGTGCTAGTAGGTTGTTTATCTAGATATTTGACTAACTTTTCATAAGTGATATAGTCTTCTTCATTTTCTTTAAATAATTCTTCAAGTTCTAAATTTTGAGTTTTAGCATTCATTTGAATTTTTCCTTAAAACTTTTGATTATAACCTTTGATTTTACCACAATAATGCTTAACTTTTTTATAATTTTTTTATTGAATTTTGTAATTTTTTAGAAAAAATTCAAACTTCTCTAAAGCTCGATTAAAATTATAATTTTTTCTTTTTAGGGTATAAAATTTACGCTCAAAATTGATATTTTTGATTTTTACTTCATATAAAATTTTACTTTCTAATTCTCTTTCTATAGTTTTTTTTGAAAAAACAGAAATTGCTCCTTTTTGTAAAACAATTTCCTTAATAGCGGTCATCCTATCGATTTCTAAAAATATTTTTAATTTTTTAGCAGTAGAGCCAATTTCATTTAAAAATTTATCTCTAAGACCAGACCCCATTTCTCTTAAGATCCATTTTTCATCCAATAATTCGTCAATAAAAAATTCCTTTTTGCTAAGTTTTTTATCACTACTTGCAACAATGAGTTCATCTTTTTTCCAAAACTGCATATCTAAATCTTCATATTCCAATAAAGTCGGATTCAATTCTGTTTCAATTAAGGCAAATTCTATATGACCATTTTTTAATAAATTAAGACATTCTTTTGAATTCTCTGTTTGAAAATGTATTTTAATTTGCGGAAAAGCTGATTTAAATTCAAATAAAATAGTACCAAGAAAATGCTCGACAATGCTTTGAGTAGCTGCAATTTTTATATCTCCTAAAAGTATATTTTCATTATGCAAATCTTTTAAGCTTTTATGGTATTCTTGAACTAATCTCATCCAAATTTTCCCTAAAAATAAAGCTTTAGGGGTAGGTAATAACTTTTTACCCAATCTTTCAAATAAAACCCCTCCTAAACTATGCTCAATATTTTTAATTATAATTGAAATGCTAGATTGTGTCACGCCAAAATTGCTAGCTGTATAAGTAGGACTTTTTGTATTTAAAAGATCTAAAAAAATTTCCATATCTTTAATTTTCATCGTCATTGATTTAGCCTTTTACTAGTTTTCATTAAAATATTTTATCATAAAAATTGAAATAATATATTTTTATTATATTATAAAAATAATTATAATTTCAATAAAATATTAATTAAAGTAATATTTTATATTTTATTAGAAAGGAAATATTAATGAATGCAAAACATCTTAAGAGTATAATTAAATCCAATATTAAAGGCTTGATTTTTACAGCATGTATCGTAGCTTGTTCTATGTATCTTTCAAATATTCAAAGTATTAAAGATGCTACCCATCTTGCTGCTACTGCATTTGCTATTATTATTGGAGTTTTACTCTCTCCTTGGTTTTTTAAGTATCAACATACCTTTCAAGCTGGAGTTCATTTTAGTGCTAAAAAGCTTTTAAGATTAGGTATAGTTTTATATGGTTTTAATATTACATTGACTGAACTTTTAAGTGTAGGTTTTAATGGATTTATTCTTTCTGCTATTGTGGTAACTTTTATTTTTATCACCTCTGTTATTGTTGGAACAAAAATATTTAGACTTGATAAAGAAACCTCTATGCTTGTAGGTGCTGGTAGCGCTATTTGTGGAGCAGCAGCTGTATTAGCCTTAGAATCAAGTTTAAAAAGTGATCCTTTTAAAGGTATTTTGGCTGTAGGAACTGTAGTTATTTTCGGACTGATTTTTATGTTCTTATGTCCTTTTGGCTTTGCTTTTGATCTTATTCCTGGTTTTGATCAAAATGCCATGGGAGTTTATATGGGAGCAATTTTGCATGAAGTAGCCAATGTTGCAGGAGCTGCAGATATGGCAAAAGATATGGCTAATTTTGATCAAAAAGCTGCAAATATTGCAATTATTATTAAAATGATGAGAGTTATTTTACTTGTTCCATTTTTACTTATAGTGACTTATTTTGTTGCAAAAAATCAACATTCAAGTCATGGAAAAACTGCTAAAACTCTTACTATCCCTTATTTTGCTTTTGCTTTTTTAGCAATGATAGTTTTTAATACTTATTTAGCTAATAAAGAAAGCTTTTTAGGGATTGAAACTAGTATTATTGTAAATGTTGGAAGAAATCTTTGCACTATTTGTATTGTTTTTGCTATGGCAGCTTTAGGTTTGCAAATAGATTTTAAAAAATTTTTAAAAAGCGGTGCTAGAGTTTTCGGTTTAGCTTTGTTTTTAGGGATAGCTTTATTAATAGGAGGATATTTTTTAACTTTATTGTTTAAAGGAATTCTTTGGTAATAAAAATATTTTTAAAAGAAAATATTTTTTATTTAAAAATATGTATTATAATGTAAAGTCATTTTAAAATTCATTATAAAGGAAACAAAATGAAAAAGATTTTACTTAGTGCGGCAGTTTCTTTATTGCTTGCTTCAAATTTAAGCGCGTTTTCTTTTAAGCAAGATAGTTTAAAAGTTGATTTTGAAGGTTACAAAACCAAAGATATGGTTGGAGTTAGTGGAGAGTTTAAGGATGTAAAATATCATTTTTCCAAAAAAGCTAAAGATTTGGTAGGATATTTAAAAGGTGCAAAGGCTGTGATTAAGCCAAGTAGTGCATTTATGGGGGAGGGAAATGATGTAATTACACATAATATTACTAAAGTATTTTTCCCAAAATTCTTAGATAAGTCAGATATTAAAGTAATGTTTGAAGATATTGTTGCTGGAAATAATAAAGGTCTTATTTCTGCTAAAATTACCATGAATAAAAAAAGTATAATAGTTCCTTTAAGTTATACTATAGATAATGATAAATTTGTTGCTAAGGGACAACTTGATTTGCATGCATTTAAAAATAGCTCAGAAGCTTTAAAAGCTCTAAGTGATGCAGCTCCTGGACATGGAGGAATTTCTTGGCCTTTAGTAGATCTTACTTTTAGCGCAGATATAGTAAAATAATTTTAAGTAGCTTTTTGGCTACTTAAAATACAATATCTTCTAAACCCGTTTTCAAAAATTTTAAATTTTTTATTTTCTAAATCTTTGAGTTCTTTATAAATTTCACTACCTTTCCATAGAATAAAAATGGTTTTTTTAGAACTTAGATCTTTGCAAATTTGCATTAAAGGTTTTACATCCATTAAGGCTCTAGACGTGATAACATCAGCCTTAATATTATTTTTATTTTCCTGAGCCTTTTCTTTGCAAATATTTAAATAAGATAAATCACACTCTATTTTTATTGTTCTTAAAAAAGCAGCTTTTTTAGGATTTGGCTCAAAAAGATAAAAATTACTTTTAAGTAAAAAAGCTAAAAAAATAGCAGGAAATCCAGCTCCACTACCTATATCAACTATATTTTTTGCCTTTGTAAAATCAAAAAAATGAAGAATTTTTATACTATCTATAATATTTTCTTCGATATTTTGAATTTGAGTTAGATTATGAACTTTATTAAATTTGATCAAATTTTTTTGATAAATTTTTATCTTTTCTTCAAAATCTTTTTGATTAAAATTTTCTAAAATAGGGTATAAAAAATCCAAATTCAAAGCAAATGTCCCATTTGAGATTGTTTGATATCTAGATAATTTTTATTAAAACGATTTGGATTAATAAGTACAGGCACTCGTATTAAAATTTTATCCTTTAGACTTTCTAATTTTTCCGGATTGTTTGTAAGTAAATTTATTTTAGAAATTTTATAATGCTTAAGTATAAAATTTACTATTTCATAAGTTCTTTCATCAGCTTTAAATCCAAGTTCATGATTAGCTTCTATAGTATTTAAACCTTTATCTTGTAAAGCATAGGCATTTACTTTATTAAAAAGTCCAATTCCTCTGCCTTCTTGTCTAAGATATATAATCATACCACCATTTTGCTCAATGTATTTTAAAGAAAATTCTAATTGTTCGCCACAATCACATTTTAAACTTCCTAAGGCATCTCCTGTTAAACACTCTGAATGAATTCTAAGATTTAATATACCTTTAGGTTCATCTTTAAAGATACATAGGTGTTCTTTATCATTTTCTTTAAAACTTTGTATTTTAAAATTTCCCCATTTACTAGGTAAATTAGCTATTTCTGAAATTTTTATAGTCATTAGTCGCTTTCGTGTATAAATTTATGTTAAAATTTTAAAACAATTCTAGCATAAAAAGGACAAAAAATGTTTAAACGCTTTCGAAGACTTAGAATGAATGAAAATTTAAGATCAATGGTGAGAGAAAATTTTTTAAGTATTAATGATTTAATATATCCTCTTTTCGTTGTTAATGGCAAGAACATAAAAAAAGAAATTCCATCTATGCCAAATGTATTTCAAATGAGTTTGGATGAAATTTTAAAAGAATGTAAAATTATTCTTGATCTTGGAATAAAAGCGATTATACTTTTTGGAGTTCTTGAAAATGATAAAAAAGATAGTTGTGGAAGCGATGCGCTTGATGATGAAGGTTTAATTGCACGAAGTATAAGAGAAATTAAAAAAGAATTTCCTAATCTTTTTATCATTAGCGATCTTTGTTTTTGTGAATATACAGATCATGGGCATTGTGGTATTATTAGCTCAAAAACTAAAAGTGTGGATAATGACGCAACTTTAAAAATTTCAGCTAAACAAGCTTTAATTCATGCTAGAGCAGGAGTTGATATGATAGCACCAAGTGGAATGATGGATGGTATAATTGAAACTTTGCGTCAAGTACTTGATCAAGAAGGTTTTGAAAATTTACCTATTATGGCATATTCTACCAAATTTGCTTCAAGCTATTATGGACCATTTCGAGATGTGGCAGAATCAGCTCCTAGTTATGGCGATAGAAAAAGCTATCAAATGGATTTTGCTAACGCCAAAGAAGCTCTAGAGGAAAGTTTAGAGGATGAAAAACAAGGGGCTGATATTTTAATGGTTAAACCAGCTCTTGCCTATCTTGATATAGTAAAAGAAATTTCACTTCATTCAAATTTGCCTTTATGTGTTTACAATGTTAGTGGTGAATATGCTATGTTAAAAGTTGCAGAAAAAGCAGGTATAATTGATTATGAAAAGGTTTTATATGAGACAATGATAGCATTTAAAAGAGCAGGCGCAAAACTTATTATTACTTATCATGCTAAAGAGTTAGCTATAATGCTAAAAAATGAAAGCTAAATTTTATAAAATTAATAAAATAAAAATATATAAAATTTAATTTTGTAAGATAAAGAAGAAAAATAAAAGGAGTTTTTTAATGAAAGAACTTGAAAAATATAGCAATTGTTTAAAACGTATTGATGAATTTAGTCAAAATTTAGGTATGAAAAAAGAAGATAGAGCTATTTTTGAAATGAAACAAACAGAAAAAGAAAATGAAGCATGTTTAGTGCTTAAAAATGGTAATTTTAATTCTCCTGAACCTTGGTTTATAGTGGATGAAAATGATGAAATTCATACCATGATTTCTTTAAGCAGTTTAAAAAATATTTTAGAAAGTTTAAAACAAACTCAAAAAGAAAATTTTGAATTAAAACTAGAAAAAGCAATTTATCAACAAATTCCTATAGATTTTAATGATGCTTGGGTAGTTGCTATGGATGAAATTAAAAAGCGTGTCAAAGAAGGTTTAATGGAATTTAATATAGATCTAGAAAAGCTTATTATAGATATAAAAAAAGAACATCCTAATTTATTTGTCGATATGGAAGCTATGGTTGAAAGGGTTAAAAACAATGAGAAATTATAAAGCTTTTGTAAAATACTCCAAAGCTGGACCTCGCTACACATCTTATCCTACGGCTGTAGAGTTTAATACTGATTTTAAATATACAGAATATTTAGAAATTTTAAAACAACAAAATAGATCTTTATCGCTTTATTTTCATTTGCCTTTTTGCAGAAGCGCCTGTTATTTTTGTGGATGCAATGTGATTTATACTGCAAAAGAAGAAAGCAAGGAGAGATATTTAAATTATATCCTTAGAGAACTTGATATTTTAAGTTCTATAGTCAATACAAAAAGAGAAGTAGTGCAAATGCATTTTGGTGGAGGAACTCCAACTTTTTTTAGTGCTAAGCAACTAGAGAAGCTTATTTTAAAAATAAAATCTATTTTTGAAAATTTTACTTTAGATGCTGAAATAAGTTGTGAGATTGATCCTCGTTTTTTAAATGAAGAACAAGCTGATGTTTTAACTAAGTATGGTTTTAATCGCATTAGTTTTGGGGTGCAAGATTTTTATGAGAAAGTGCAAAAAGAAATTCATAGAATTCAACCATTTGACTTGACTAAAAATGCTTTAAAATTAGTAAGAGATAGGGGTATAAAATCTGTTAATATGGATTTAATCTATGGTTTGCCTTATCAAACTTTAGAAAGTTTTACTCAAACTTTAGAAAAAATTTTAATTTTAAATCCGGATCGTTTAGCTATTTTTAATTATGCTCATGTTCCTTGGCTTAAGAAAAATATGAGGAAATTTGATGAAAATACCTTACCAAGTCCAGATATAAAACTTCAAATTTTAGAATTTTGTGAAAAATTTTTAAGTCAAAATGGTTATAAAATGATAGGAATGGATCATTTTGCTAAAGAAGAAGATGAACTTTTTAAAGCTTTAGAAAATGGTACTTTGCATAGAAATTTTCAAGGTTATACTACTAAAGGTGGTGCAGATTTGATCGGTATAGGACTTACTAGTATTGGCGAGGGAAAAAAGCATTATGCCCAAAATTTTAAAGATATGTTAAGCTATGAAAAGGCTATAGATGATGGAAGGCTACCTTTTGAAAGAGGTGTAAAATTAACTTTTGATGATGAGCTTAGAAAATATGTAATTATGAATTTGATGGCTAATTTTAGACTTGACATAAAAAAAGTAGAAGAAGAATTTAATATAAAATTTAAAGAATATTTTAAAGAAGATTTAAAAGCTTTAAAAGAATATGAAGATTTTTTAAATATAAGTGAGAATGATATTAAAGTTAATGAAACAGGAGTTTTATTGATACGTAATATTGCTATGTGTTTTGATGCTTATATGAAAAATATTAGTGAAGAAAAGAAAGTTTTTTCTAAAACAGTATGAATAATATTTCAGATATTTGCGTAAAATGTGGTAAATGTATACCTGGTTGTACTATTTATGATATCAATCGTGATGAAGTTACAAATCCAAGAGGCTTTTTGGATCTTATAGCAGCTTATAAAGAAGGAAAATTACAACTTAATAAAGAACTTGAAAATGTTTTTGAATCTTGTTTTTTATGCAACCATTGTGTAGAGATTTGTCCGAGTGAATTAAGCATTGATAATGCTATAGAAAAAATGCGTTTTGACATAGTAAAAGAGTTTGGTATGCCTTGGTATAAAAAAATCATACTTTCATGTTTGAAAAATCGCAAATGGCTTGATATATTGGCAAAATTAGGTTATATTTTTCAAAGTTGTGCTTTTCATATTCAAAATAAAGAATTTGAAAAAAATTTAGGTATGAGGGCTAAATTTTCAATGCCTTTTATAAAAAAAGGTCGATTTTTATCAAGTTTTCATAAAAAAAGTTTTTTAAATTTAAATCCTGATTTTATAGATAATGGTGGAAAAAAGACTATAGGATTATATGTGGGCTGCTTAACAAATTATTGTTATACACAAACAGGTTTTTCTACATTAAAAATTTTAAAAGAGTTAAATATTAATGTTGATTTGATGAAAAAACAAGCTTGTTGTGGAGTGGCGCATTTTTTTTCTGGGGATTTTAAGAGTGTTGAAATTTTAGCTAAAAAAAATATAGAATATTTTGAGAAAAAATTAGAAAAACTTAATGCGATAATTATTCCTGAAGCTACTTGTTCTGCTATGTTAAAAATTGATTATGAACGTTTTTTTATTATGCAAAATGAGAGAGATTGGGCTAATCGTGCTAAAAAAATTTCTTCTAAAATTTATATAGCAAGCCAATATTTATATCAATTTACTTCTTTGAAAGAACTTTTAAAAAATAAAAAACAAAAAAAATATAGTATTACTTATCATGATCCTTGTCATGCAAGAAAGATGCAAGGAATTTTTAAGGAACCAAGAGAATTATTAAAAACCAATTATACTTATATAGAAATGCAAGATTCTAATACTTGTTGTGGTTTTGGTGGGGTAAGTATGCAAATGAAACATTATGATAAAGCTTTAAGTGTAGGTGAAAAAAAAGTAAAAATGATTGATCAGACTATGGCTCATTTTGTAAGTGCTGAATGTTCAGCTTGCAGAATGCAAATTTCTAATAATTTGGAACAAAAATCAAGTAAAGTAGTTTTTGCACATCCTTTAGAGCTTATTGCTGAGGTTTTATAATGAAAATTGTTTTTATGGGAAAAAGTAATGAATATGAGATTGAAAAATCTAGTTTTTGCAGTGAAGCATTTTTGATTAAAGATAAAATTCCTAATAGAGATGGAATAGATTTTATTACTAAAAATGTTAGTATTTTGGAATTTAGTGATGAAAATTTTTCTTTTGATGAAATTATAAAACATTTAGAGGTTGATGTTGGCGAAGATATTATTATTGTGGAGAATTTTTTTCAACAAGAAAAAAATAAAGATGAAATTGAGTCTATATTAAAAGAAAATATAACCCAAGAATCAAGTCAAAAATTTCAGTCCTCAAAAACATTTTCTAGAATCTTTAAAAATTCCAATTTTATCATTAAAAATGAAAATAATATCCAAAGTGACATTGTGGAGATCTCTAAAAAAGATGAACTTGAAATTTTTAAAACTTTAGAATTTGAGGAAAAAGAAATTAGTTTTGTTAAACTTGAAATTATGAATTATGATAGTTACTATGATAGTTTAAATTTTAATCTCGAGGTTTTTCCAAGTGGTGCAAGTTATAAATATGGAATTTCTCAAAATACTATGTATGTGATTTTACAAGGAAAAATGTCAAGTGTTTCTTTATGTCGTTTTTTAAAGAGTTTTATTTATAAAAATAAAAACAAAAAAAGTACTTATAAAACTTTTTTCTTGACATTTAATCATAATATGATTTATAAACTAAGTGTTTCTTTTGTTTAATTGTTTGTAATATTTTCTATATTTGAGCGATTTTTTTCAATTAAAGTTCTATTTTTTTTTGCAGTTTCTTTAAGCTCTACAATATCTTCTTTGATATTTTGAATATTTTGATTTAAGAGATTGATCTTTCTTTCATAACGCATAATGATAATAAAAATTGCAAATAAAAATACAATAATTAAAAAAACAAATAATAAATGCTGCATCTTTGCTCCTTTTTTTGTGTGTAATACTATAACATTTTTCTTAAAAAAAAATGATTTTCTTTAAAAAATAAATAATTTTATTTAAAATTAAGAATTGACTATTATATAATTATTTTAATCAAAGATTAAGGATTTTTGATGAATTTTCTTTTAGAAAATATTTCTTTATTTCTTTCTTCAATAAAAAATCTTATGCAAAGATTAAAATTTATTATTGTTAAAATTTCTGTATTTAAGGATAAAATATGAATTATAAACAACTTCAAATTGATAATTTTTTTAATTATCTAGCTATACCTTCTCAAAGCAATGCAAAGGTTCAAAATTTACCTAGCTCGAAAGGACAATATGATTTAGCACTTTTATTAAAAAAAGAGCTTGAAAATTTGGGACTTAGTGATATTTTATTGCAAGATAATGCTATATTAACTGCAAGACTCAAAGGAAATTCAAAGAAAAAAAGCGTGGGTTTTTGTGCTCATTTAGATACTGTAGATGTTGGTCTTAGTGATATTATAAAACCTCAAATTTTAAAATTTGAAGGTAAGCCTTTATGTTTAAATAAAGAGAAAAATATCATATGCGATCCTAAAGATTATCCTGAACTTTTAAAATATATGGATGAAGAGATCATATTCTCAGATGGAACTAGTGTTTTAGGAGCTGATAATAAAGCGGCAATTTCAACTATCATGACTTTGCTGCATTATTTAGTCCATGAAAAGTGTGAACACGGAGACGTTTATGTAAGTTTTGTTCCTGATGAAGAAATAGGGCTTAGAGGATCTAAAATGCTTGATCTTAAATATTTTAAGCCTGATTTTGCTTTCACGATTGATTGTTGTGAGCTTGGAGAATTAGTATTTGAAACTTTTAATGCAGGATCGGCTTTTATAGAAATACAAGGAGTGAGTGCTCATCCTATGAGTGCTAAAGGAGTGCTTTTAAATCCTACTTTAATAGGAATAGATATAGCTAATTGTTTTGACAGATTACAAACTCCAGAAAATACAGAAAATGATGAAGGTTATATTTGGGTGCAAGAATTTCATTCTGATCAAATAAAAGCAAGTTTATATTTAAATATTAGAGATCATAATAAACAAAAATATGAAGAAAAAAAACAATATATTAAAGAAGTGGTTAATTTCATGCAAAAACGGTATAAAAGATCAATTATAACTTTAAAAATCGAGGATGTGTATTCTAATTTAAAAGATAGCATGAATGAATATAATAAAATAGGCTTAGAAATTTTGCATCAAGCTTTTAATGAATGTAATATAAAACCAAAAACTTTTCCTATGAGAGGAGGAACTGATGGGAGCGCTTTAGCTTTAAAAGGTTTATTTATGCCAAATTTTTTTACTGGGGCGCATAATTTTCATTCCGCGTTCGAATTTTTACCTTTAAAATCTTTTTATCAAAGTTTTGAGGTGGCAAAAAATATTATAAAAATTGCATCAACAAAATAAGGAGTATTTGTGCAAAATTCATTTTTATTTAATATGCAGCGTATAGGCGTTGCTTTTATTATATTTAGTGTTTATGCTGTTTTTAGTGCTTCTTGGGCTTCTACTGGATCTTTGATGCCTCTTATAAAAGCGGATTTGGGATTAGATAATCAAAAAGCAACTTTAATTACAAGTATTGTTGTTGTCGCAAAAATTTTTGGTGCTTCTTTTACAGCTTTTTTAATTTATAAATTCGGACTTAAGAAAGGATATTTTTTAGGTTGTCTTTTGATGAGTTCAAGTGTGTTTTTAGCTTTTATAGAAAGCTATCTGGGAATTTTAATAGTACGTTTTTTAATGGGGCTTGGTTCAGCTTGTGCATTAGTATGTTTGGTTCCTATTACTCAACAATGGTTTGAAAAGAAAAGTTTACATTTTATGATTAGTATTAATACAAATTCAAATATAGTTGGCTATATCATCGGAATTCTTTTTGCCGAAAGTATTTCAAATTATTTTGGAAATTGGCGTTATTCTTTGTCTTTTTATGCGTGGATTAATTTGGTATTAATTATTCTTTGGATTTTTATAGGAAAAGATAAAAAGATAGATGAAAAACAAGAAAAAATAGACAATAAAAAAGAGTTGTTATCAGCTATTAAATCGCCTTTAACTTGGGGTATGATTATCTTTTATATGGGGCCGATTTTATTTTTAAATTCTATTTTTACATTTTTGCCTACATTTTATGTGGAGTATGCAGGCTTTACTAAAGAATTAGCTGAAGTAGCTAAGAAAGAAATTCCTGTTTTAGCAAATGTAGCTATTATTTTTGGACCTTTTATAGGAATTTATTTTAAAAGAAAGGGCTATTCTTTTAAAAAGATGCTTCTAGTTGGAAGTTTGTGTATGCTTTTAAGTGGAATTTGTATGCTTTTTTTAAAAAAATGGATTATGGTAGAATTTTTTGCTATTTTATCAGGTTTATTTTTTTCTCTATGGTGGCCTTTTTTCTTTAATCTTCCTTCGGAATTAAAAGATACAAATCCGCACCGTAGTGCTTATATTATGAGTACTTTTTGGACAATAACTTTTATCATTTTATCGTTAAATCTTGAAATTGTATCATTTAGTGTAGATAAAACTAAAAGTTTTACTATAGGTTTTACTTATATGTTTATTTTGATTTTGGTTTCAGCTGTTGCATCGTTGTTTGTTTTTCCTAAAAAAGATCATTTTATAGAAGGAGGAAAATAAAATGAAATTAATACCAGAAATTGTAGATTTAAAAGATGAATTTGTAAAAATTCGTCATCAAATTCATGAAAATCCAGAATTAGGATTTGATGAAATCCAAACCGCAAGATTGGTGGCTAAAAAATTAAAAGATTTTGGTTATGAAGTTTATGAAGGCATTGGAAAAACAGGAGTTGTTGGAGTTCTTAAAAAAGGGAATAATGATAAAAAAATTGGACTTCGTGCGGATATGGATGCTTTACCTATGCAAGAATGTGCCCAAGTTGATTATAAAAGTAAAAAAGAAAATATAATGCATGCTTGTGGCCATGATGGGCACACAAGCTCTTTGTTGCTTGCTGCAAAATATTTAGCTAAACAAGAATTTAATGGAACTTTAAATCTTTATTTTCAGCCTGCTGAAGAAGGTTTAGGAGGTGCAAATGAAATGATAAAAGATGGCTTGTTTGAAAAATTTGATAGTGACTTTATTTTTGGATGGCATAATATGCCCTTTGGTTCATCAAAAAAATTTTATTTAAAAAAAGGTGCAATGATGGCTTCTTCTGATAGCTATACATTGGAGGTTATTGGCAAAGGAGGACATGGTAGCGCCCCAGAAAAAACTAAAGATCCTATTTATGTAGCTTCTTTATTAGTAATAGCTTTGCAAAGTATAGTATCTAGAAATGTTGCTCCGCAAAATTCAGCTGTTGTAAGTATAGGCTCCTTTAATTCGGGATATGCTTTTAATATTATTCCAGATAATGCTGTTTTAAAAGTTAGCATTAGATCGCTTGATAATGAAACTAGAAAACTAACAGAAGAAAAACTTCATAAAATTTGTCAAGGAATAGCAGATGCAAATGACGTAGAAATTAAAATTTCAAAAGAAATTATAGCCCCTATAACGATTAACAATGATGAGGCGGTGGAATTTGCATCAGAAGTTGCTAAAGAAATTTTTGGCGAAGAAAATTGTGAATTTAACCATCAACCTTTAATGGGAAGTGAAGATTTTGGATTTTTTTGCGAAATGAGAAAATGTGCTTATGCCTTTTTAGAAAATGAAAATGACATATATTTACATAATTCTCATTATATCTTTAACGATGAGCTTTTGCCTAGAGCGGCAAGTTATTATGCTAGTTTAGTTTTAAAATATCTCAAATAGAATCTGATATTTCAAGTATAATTTCTTCTTTCAAGCCTTTAATTTGAATTTCTTTGAGCTTAAGGTTTGATGGAAGATTATCTAATACTTCTTGATTTTTTTTAGCTTTTATATTTGCACACAAAGCAAGTAAAATTCCTCTATAAGCTTTTGCAAAATGACTAACTACTTTTCCATTTTTTATAAATTTATAGGTAAAAAATTTCTTTTTAGGAATGTAAAATTTATCATAAAATCCTGCTCTTAAATCAAGAATTTCTTCATTTTTTAAATACTCATCTAAAGCATTGCTAAAATACTCTTTATAAAATTTTTCTATATTAAAATTTCCAAGTTTTTTGCCTTGTTTAAATTTGTAAAAAGGAAGAGTATCGCTAGCCTTTACAACTCCAAAAAGATTGGAAAATATAAGGGTATTTTCTAAGATATAGTTTTGGCTTTCAAGATTTAAAGAATTAAATTTCAGATATTCGTAACTCACGCCATTATAAAGTGTTATGGCGCTTTGAGTGGAAGCTTTTCTTAAATCGTGTTTGAATTTGTTTATTTCACTCTCATTTTTTATCCCAAAAAGTTCTTTTAAATCCTCTAAATTGCAATCTTGAATATATTTTTCATATTTATCTAGAGCTTGCATTCTATAAGCAAATAATTCTTTAAATATGAATGAATTTTCATTAATCGGTTTTTGCGTACAATTTTCATCTTTTCCTTCACTCGGAGAAAATAAAATTTTCATAATAATCCTTTTAGAACATTAAAATGGAGTTTTTCTCCATTTTAATATGGTAATCCATAAATAGAATTATTAAACATCATTGTTAAGTCAGTAAAGTCTATTCCATTGATAGTTATTTTTTTTATAATCTTTGCTTGTTCTTGAGGATATGTGCTTAAAGGAATATCTTTAAAAAATACTTCTATATTAAGTTTATAAGTTGGATCTTGAGTAATTTTTTCGAGTGCTTGCAAAGCTTTGTCAATTATTAAAGTTTGTTTTTCATCTTTACTTTGATCTTTGGCTATTTTAAGTATAGAATTAGCCATTTCAATATAGTCTTTAAAAACTTCTTTTGTATCCAAAGACAACGTGAGTTTTGCATCGTGAATAATAATATTTTCTTGTATTTGAGGAAGTATAGATTTAAAATTATCAATACTTGTGTTATTTTCATCAATATTTTTAATTGAAAGCGAATTTGTATCGTACTTAAGCCCTAGAGAATCCAATATATCTAAGAATTTAGATTTATAATCTAGATTAATATTAAGGTTGAAATTGAGTTGATTATTACCTTGGACATTAAAACTGAAAAGATAATTATAATTTTCATCATTCTTTTTAGAATTTAAATTTTTAAATGATATTGTAAAAGGATTGGAAATTAGTTCTTTAAGATAATCATTTATTTTTTGATTTTTATTTAAATGTATTTTGTTTATTTGATCAATTATTTCATCGCTTAATTTTAAGTTTTTTAAGATAATTTCATCTTGTAATTTTTCATTTTTAGAAAGTAAAAAATTTAATAATTCTTGAAAAGAAATAAGTTCTTTTTTATCTCCTGTATAAATTTCATTGGATTTATATTCTATATTTTCAATTTCAAATATTTTTTTATGATTAGGATCAAAAACTTCTAAATTAGGGCTCATGCACTTTATAGAATTGCCATCGCTTTGGCATTTAAAATCATTGAATTTAAAAAAGTCTTTAGTTAAATTTTGTTCCTCTTTAATTTGTGTATTTAAGGTATTTTCATATTTTTTTACGATAGATTGATCTAGTGAATTATCACTACATGCCACAAATAAAGCTAAACTTGCACCAAGCATGAGATTTTTTTTCATAATTTTCCTTATTTTTATTTTTTTTAAAATAAAATTATAACAATAAACTTTTAGATTTCATGTAAAAAACAGAATAAAAAATTAAAAATTTTTAAGTATAATAATTTGTTATAATTTTTCTTAATTAAATGATTATGGAGATAATAAATGAAAAAAATATTCTTGAGTATTTTTACAGCTATAATAGCTATATTTTTAAGTGCTTGTGGAGAAAATTCAAAACAGATTAATTCTCTTGAAAAAATTAAGCAAAATGGAATTGTAAGAATAGGTGTGTTTGGAGATAAACCTCCTTTTGGTTATGTAGATGAAAAAGGTAAAAATCAAGGTTATGATGTTTATTTGGCAAAACGCATAGCAAAAGAACTTTTAGGAGATGAAAATAAAGTTCAATTTGTGCTTGTTGAAGCTGCTAATAGGGTAGAGTTTTTAAAATCAAATAAGGTTGATATTATTTTAGCTAATTTTACCCAAACCCCAGAAAGAGCAGAGCAGGTAGATTTTTGTTTACCTTATATGAAAGTAGCTTTAGGGGTTGTTGCTCCAAAAGATAGTACAATTCATAGTATAGAGGATTTAAAAGATAAAATCTTGCTTATAAATAAAGGCACAACAGCGGATGCATATTTTTCAAAAAATTATCCTAATATAAAAACCTTAAAATACGATCAAAATACTGAAACTTTTGCAGCTTTAATGGACAAAAGAGGAGATGCTTTAAGCCATGATAATACTTTACTTTTTGCTTGGGTAAAAGATCACCCTCAATTTAAAATGGCCATCAAAGAATTGGGAAATAAGGATGTTATAGCTCCTGCGGTTAAAAAAGGTGATAAAGAACTTAAGCAATTTATCGATAATTTAATTATTAAATTAGGTGGGGAACATTTCTTTCACAAAGCTTATGATGAAACATTAAAGCAGCATTTTGGAGATGATGTTCAAGCTGATGATGTGGTTATTGAAGGCGGTAAAATACAATAAAGGTTTCTCCTTTATTGTATAAAAATATGCAAAAAAAATATAAAAATATTGCTTATGCGTCTTTAGGTGGAGCATTAGAATTTTATGATTTTGTTCTTTTTGTGTTTTTTTTAGATATTTTTTCTAAGATTTTTTTTCCGCAAAATAATTTTTTTTGGACTCAAATAAATACCTATATTTCTTTTGGAATAGCTTACTTAGTTCGTCCATTTGGAGCTATAATAATGGCACATTTTGGAGATAGATACGGTCGTAAAAATATCTTTTATCTGTCTATTTTTTTTATGGTTGCACCTAGTTTTTTTTTAGCTTTTTTGCCTACTTATGAAATGATAGGATTGTATTCTACTTTTGCCTTATTTTTAATTCGTATTTTACAAGGTTTAGCTATAGGAGTTGAGGTAAGTGGAGCTTGGGTTTATATCAGTGAATTTGTAAAAGGAAATAAAATTCCTATTTTTCTTGGTTTTGCCTCTGCTGCTTTAACTTTAGGTTTATTATTGGGAAATTTTACAGTTTTAATTTTAGATAATTATTTTTCTAAGGAACAAGTGGAGCAATATGCATGGAGACTTCCCTTTATTTTGGCTGGAATATTTGGAATTTTTATTTTATCATTAAGAAAAAAAATAGATGAAACTCCAGAATTTTTAAAATTAAAGATTCGAAAACAACTTGTAAATTTTCCATTAAAACATGCCTTAAAAACGCATAAAATGAGTATGTTTATTTGTTTTTTAATGACTATAGTTTTAACAAGCGGCATTGCAACTTTAATGATTTTGCCAAAATATTTTTCATCAATATTTAATTTTGACCCATCTCAAGGTTTATGGATGCAAAATTTTGGAATTTTATCCGTGATTTTTGGATCTATAGTTCAAGGATTTTTAGCTAGTAAATGGGGAAGCTATAAAATTTGTTCTTTTTTTAGCATAAGTTTAATGTTTTTTGGAATTTTATTTAGTTTTTATAATCAGCAATTTTTATGGTATTTTCTAATCGTTTGTTTTTCGCAAGGTATTATTACCTTTGCACCTGTTTTCATGACTCAAATCTTTAAAAATGAAATTAAATTAAGTGGATTAAGTTTTGCTTATAATATTTCTTATGCTTTTTTAGCTTTTCTTATACCTTTTATAATTGATTTTTTATATAAAAAATATTTAGGATTTTATTTTGTTTTTGTAGGAATGTGTTCCTTGTTTTGTATGTTTTTATTGAAAAAACATACAAAGAAAATTAAAAATTAATTGAGATTTTGCAAAACTTCAAAAACAACTTTAGAAATTTTTTCTACAGAAGCTATTTCACAACGTTCATCGGTAGAGTGAGGATTATAAATGTTTGGGCCTATAGAGGCGCATAATAATTTTTGTTTTTTTTCTATGATCCCGCATTCAAGCCCCGCATGAATAGCTGAAATTTTAGCCTCTGGAGATACTTTTTTTAAAGCTTTAAAAACTAAGTCGCTTAGAGCATTAGGTTTGCCTTCCCAAGGTGGATAAAAATTAAAGCTTTTGCTTTGATAACCAAAAGCTTTAAAAAATTCTAAGGTTTCAAATTCAATTTGTTTTAAATCATCTAAAGTATTAGATCTTGCAAAAAGTGCAAATTCTATTTGATTGTTTTGCATTTTTAAGGTTGCAAGATTGATACTAGTTTGAACTATTCCTAAGGTTTCATTATAGGCTCTAACTCCATGAGAAAAACTATTGATAGTATCTAAAAGTTTATCACTTTGATCGCAAAATTCAAATTCTTTTTCACCTTTAAATTCACATTTTATCCATTCATTTCCCTTGACTTCATTTTCAAAACATACTAGAGCTTTGGCATGTTTTGGTATAGAATTAACTCTTTCCCCACCTTCAAAAAATATAATTTTTCCATGATTTTGTTTTATAAATTTTGCCATTTCTTTAATAGAGCTTTTTTCATTATTTATGATATTAATTCCTGAATGACCACCTTTAAAATTTTGTGCTTGCAATTCATAAATTTTGCCTTTACTTTTTATATTTTTATAATGTAAAGTCGATTCTATATCAACACCACCGGCACAACCTATCATAATCTCATTATCACTTTCGTGATCTAAATTTAAAAGCATCTTTGATTGTATAGTATGCTCTAAAGAATTAACCCCCATAAGACCAACTTCTTCATTATTAGTAAAAAGACATTCTAGATTTTCAAATTGATTCATCGCGCTCATCATGATTGCTATTCCTATGCCATTATCTGCACCTAGACTTGAATTTTTGGCTTTTAAATATCCATTTTCTTCATAAACATCCACTTTAGGCGCATCTCCCATGCATACCATATCGTAATGGCTTTGTAAACAAATTTTAGGATTACCTTTAATAGCGTGAATATTTCCGGCTTCGTCTACATTAACTATAAAATTTTTATCTTTAGAATAATTAATTAAAAATTCTTTCATTTCTTCAGTCTCATAGCTACAATGCGGAATTTTGCATAAATCTTTAAAATTATCTATAACTTTTTGCATTTTCTCTCCTTTTCTTTGTTAAAATTATGGCATATTTTTTAAAAAAATAAGGATAAAATTGAGAATAAATTACAATAAAATCTTAAATTTAAGAAGTATTTTAAGCGATCCTAAAAAACTCTTAGCAATTTTGATTTTTTCCTTTGCGATTATATTTATTCAAAATTATATGGCAAAAACACCAAGTTTTAAAGCCAAAGTTGTTAGGGTAATTGATGGCGATACTATAGAAATTCTTAATTCCAATAAAACAAGTAAAGTAAGGTTTTTTGGTATAGATGCGCCTGAAATCAAACAAAATTTCGGAAAAGAAGCTAAAAATAATTTAAATCAAATTTTAAAAAATAAAGAAGTGGAAATTTTTTATAAAAATAAAGATATTTATGGTAGAATTGTTGCTGTTGTTAAGCTTAATAATGTAGATATAAATTGTTGGATGGTAAGCAAAGGCTATGCTTGGGCTGATACTTATTATACAAATGTATATATTAAAGAGCAAAAAAAAGCTCAAAAATATAAATTAGGACTTTGGAAAGAAAAAAATCCTATTGAGCCTTATAAATGGCGCAAACAAAATAGATTTTGAGAGTAGTTATGAAAAAATATATACTGGTTATAATATCACTTTTAGGATTTTCTGGATGTTTTATTAATGAAAGAGGTGTTTCAAATCGTTTTTATGATGATTGTAAGGAATATTATGATGCAAGCGGAATGTATCATAAAGACTGTCCTAATAATTGGATTGATATTAAAATGACTCCTTAATTATTTTCCCATTGAGGCTAAAATTGTTGCCGCCATTGCATCAGGATTAACACCAGATGTGTTTGATTTTTCTTCTTGTTGTGTGTCTTTAACTGAATTAACTGGTGGACGTTTTAAATTAAAAATGTGTTCATCCGTAGTTACAATTTGTATTGTACCTTCAAACATTTTTATATCTTTTGTATATCCAATCACCCTCACATCTCTTTTTTTAGATGTTTCATCAAATAAGGCATGGGCTTCAAGCTGAAGAACGTCTCCTATTTTTAATGGAGCATAAAAAAAACATTTTGATCCTATAACGACAGAAAATTCTTTATTAATTGCAGCTTGCGCAACATAATTAGCAGCAGCAAATATAAAAGCATCAAAAATTAATCCATGTTCATCAACTACCATATCATTTGTTGTAATTAAAATAGATTTGGCAAAATTTTTATCAATTTCGATAATGGTGCCCGCTACTGAAGTATTGAGTTCTAAACAGGTTATAAGTTCAGATCTTACTTTGGATAAATTTTCCTGTGAGACATATTCTTCAAGTTGTACATAGTCTTCAAAATTGTCTTTTTTTGCCATTTGTTACCTTTTTTGATAAATATTTTATCTATAAATTCAAAAATGAAAATCGGCAAAAAATAAAAATAATTTATATCTTTATTTTTACATAAACTCTTTTTGGGGCTTCATAACCTTCTACAGTAAGATTTTTATTATTTGGATCTAAAAAATTATTTAATGAGTAAGAGTCAATCCATTCTGTTTTTCTTTGCTCATTTTCATCAGTTTTTTTTGTGCTTAAAATTTGAAAATCTTTAAAGCCTGCTCTTTCGCACCAATTTTTTAAAGCACTTATGCTTGGGATAAAATAAATATTTGGAATTTTTGAATAGGTTTTATTTGGAACAAGTGCAATTTCTCTTTCATCTTCTATATACATAGTGTCTAAAAAAACTACCCCATTTTTATTGAGTCCTGATTTTAATTCTTTTAACATTTTAATTGGATCGCTTCTATGATAAATAACTCCAAGGCAAAAAATCACATCAAACTTAAGTGGATAATTTGGAAGATCTTCGACACCTAAAAGCTCATATTTTATTGAAGTTTTAGCTAAGGCATTGATGAGTTCAAATTGTAGTCGATATTTTATAGAGGGATCAAAACCTACTAATAATGCTGGGTTAAATTCGAGCATTTTAAACATATAATAACCATTATTGCACCCAATATCCGCTACTGTTTTTCCTGAAATTTCATTCATAAAAGGTTTTAAGATATTAAATTTAATATAACTTTTCCATTCGGCGTCAATAAAAAGATCATTTATTTGGAAAGGACCTTTTCTCCATGGTTTTAACTCTTTTGCAAGTTCTAAAATTTCATCTTTTTGAATGTTATTTGTATTTAAAATTACACTGTCTTTTAAATAGAGTTTATTTTCATTATTTAATTCTTTTAATTTTTGAATTTTAAGATATAAAGGATGTTTTAATAATTGATTTTCTAAAATATTTTTCATCGGGGCCTTTTTAGAGAATATATTTTTTTTAATTATGCAAAATAAAATTATAACAAAAAGATATTTATAAAAATTCTTATGAAATTAATAAAGTTAGAAAATTAGAATAATTTTATGTTTAATTTGTGAAAAATTTAAAATTATTTAAAACTAAATCACTAAAATAAAATTCTAATAAATTAAGAATGCAGCTAGATTTAACTTTAAGTTGAGTGAATCCAAGTATTTTTATTGCAAAATTAGAAGATGTAATTATGAATTTGATAATGCTAAATGTATTCAATGTCAGTAATTATAAAATAGAACTTTTAAAAGCTTTGGTGAGCTATAGAAAAGCAGTTTGTTACTGTAGCAAAAAATAATAGGAGAGAGTAGAGTTTAATTATAATTTATCTTATAAAAATTCTGATTAAAATGTGTAATTATGGTAGAGATTGTATCTTGAAAATATATTTTTTTCTTATTTTTTAATTATAAAATATTTATATAAAACAATTCATATGAGTAAATTTTTTAAATTCATATTTTATTATAAACTTTAATCGATTGCTTTTATTTTTTTAAATTATTTAAATTATGAGATTATATCTATGAAAAATTATTAACTTTACCATTAATATAAAGTGTAAAATATTAATCAATATTTTTTAGACTTTTTAGTTTAAGAATAAAAGGTTATCAAATTTAAAAAATATAAATTTTAAGAAAAAAACTTTATTAAAAATTTTTATAAATATTTTAATTGGTTTAATAATTGAAATAATTTATAGAGTTGTATAGTATTAATGGTGCGGTTAGCGAGATTTGAACTCGCACACGCTGAGCGCACCACCCCCTCAAGATGGCGTGTCTACCAGTTCCACCATAACCGCATAAAAGTCCAAAATAGGACTTTATCTTTAAGATGCAGCAGGAATAAATTTTATAAAAGGGTTTGCATAAAGTGCTATAAGAGCAATAACAAGCGCATAAATCACTTGTGCTTCAATCATAGCTAAAGCAATGAACATTGTAGTCATTAATTTTGGTCCAAGTCCAGGATTTCTAGCTGTTCCTGCTATAGTTGCTGCAGCTGTACTTCCCATACCGATAGCACCACCGAGTGCCGCAACTCCTAATCCCAAACCAGCAGCTAATACTGAAAAAGCTTTAATCCAAGTGTTCATAGCTTCTTGTTCTACTAAATTATTTGTTTCAGCTGCAAAAGCCACTGCTGAAAAAGCTAAAAGCAGAAAAAATATTTTTTTCATAATAAAATACCTTTGTGTTAATAAAAATTTCTATCCTAAACCTTTAATATTAAATACTTTCGGCTTGCGTATCCCTACTTGATACTTAAATTAAAAGATTTAAAATTAACTCCGAAATGTTACTATGTTTTATCTTTATTTTTATTGAAATATATTGTTAATTTTGTAATCTTTCATAAAAAATTAAAACTTTTTTTGCTTTAATAAACGTTTTAAAATATATTTTAAGGTTGTATTTTGAGTTCTAAATTTTCAAAAATAGGTTTTATTTTAGCTGTTGCAGGTTCAGCTGTAGGTTTAGGAAATGCATGGAAATTTCCAACTCTCGTAGGACAAAGTGGAGGATCTGCATTTATTTTGCTTTATATTATTTTAACCTTAGGGGTTGGTTTTGTTATTTTTTTAGCCGAATTAAGCATTGGTAAAATTAGCGAAAAAGATCCAGTAAATGCTTATAAAAAATTAGCACCTAAATATAAAAAGGCTTGGTCTTTTGTAGGTTTTACTATGATAGGATCAATTTTAATTGTATCTTTTTATGCTTTAGTGATTGGATGGGTGGTAAAATATGCTTATTTAAGTGTGATTGGAAAACTACCAAATAATTTAGAAATAAGTAAAATTGAATTTGAAAATCTTACAGCTCATGATTTTTTAAGTCAATT
The DNA here is from genome assembly GCF_022369435.1 of Campylobacter sp. RM10537. Classification (NCBI taxonomy): domain Bacteria; kingdom Pseudomonadati; phylum Campylobacterota; class Epsilonproteobacteria; order Campylobacterales; family Campylobacteraceae; genus Campylobacter; species Campylobacter molothri. The sequence continues at coordinate 514,075 of NZ_CP059597.1, forward strand.
TGTTTGCTTTACTTTGGTATTTTTTGTTATTTTTTACATTGTTTCCAAGGGAATTAAAAACGGCATTGAAAGATTAAATGTATGGATGATGCCTTCTTTGTTTATTTTGTTAATTTTAATGCTAATTTATGCAATGAGTAAAGATGGATTTATCTTGGCTTTAAAATTTCTTTTCATTCCGGATTTTCATAAAATTAATATTTCAAATATTCTTGAAGCTCTAGGACTTGCTTTTTTCAGTTTATCCTTAGGGGTTGGAACTATTATCACTTATTCAGCAAGTTTGCCTGATCGAACTAATTTTATTACAAGTACTTTAAATATTATTTTTATTAATCTTTTAGCAGGTCTTTTAATGGGTCTTGTTGTTTTTACTTTTATTTTTGAATTTGGTTACGATCCTAATCAGCAGGGCCCAGGTTTTGTTTTCGTTTCTTTGGCTACTTTATTTGAAAAACTTGGTTTAATTGGTCATATTTTTGGGGCTGCTTTTTTTGTTTCTTTGGTGTTTGCAGGTATTACTTCAGCTGTTTCTATGATCGAACCTTCAACTTTTTATTTGATCAATACTTTTAAAATAAGTCGCAAAAAAGCTTTAATTTTGATAGGTATTTTTGTATATATTTTGGGTATTTTATGTATTTTATCTTCTTTAGATGCTACACAGTTTAAAATTTTAGGAATGAGTTTTTTTGATTTATTAGATAGCTTTTCTAGTAAGATTATTATGCCATTAGGCGGAATTTTAATTGCAATTTTTGTTGGTTTTGTGATAAAAAGAGAAACTTTAGAAATTTTATTTAAACCTTATATGGGAAGCATATTTTTTAAAATTTGGTATGTTTTTATAAGATTTATATCGCCTTTAGCAGTTTTTGTAGTTTTAATAACAAAACTTTTAGAATTTTATATAAAATTTTAAATTTATTGGGTGATATTTGCCCAATAATTTTTCTTCAATCTTTTGCCTATTTTTCACATTAATTAATTTTTGTTTGATTGTTGTTTATTATGTATGAAATGTTATTATTTTCTTTGTATAATACTTTGATATTAATGCTAAGGAAAAAGCATGGCTAAAAAATTTATAGATGTGATGGATACAAGTTTTAGAGATGGCTTTCAATCAGTTTATGGAGCTAGAATTTTAACAAAGGACTTTTTACCTGCTTTAGAGGCTGCAAAAGAAGCAGGGATTAATCATTTTGAATTTGGCGGAGGGGCTAGATTTCAAAGTTTATATTTTTATCTTAATGAAAATGCCTTTGATATGATGGATAAATTTCGTTCAATTGTAGGCAAAGATGCTAATTTGCAAACCTTAGCAAGAGGGATTAATACTATTGCTTTGGATACTGGAAGTAGAGAGCTTGTTGAATTACATGCAAAACTTTTTGCAAAACACGGAACAACAACTATTCGGAATTTTGATGCTTTAAATGATACTAATAATCTTAAATTTAGTGCAGAATGTATTATTAAATATGGATTAAAACATGAAATTTGTATCACTTTGATGGATTTGCCTCCGCATTGTTATGGGGCTCATGATGTATCATTTTATGAGAAAATTTTAAAAGAAATTTTACTTTCAGAAATACCTTTTCATAGTATTTGCTTTAAGGATGCAAGTGGAACTTCAAATCCTAATAAAATTTATGAAACTATCAAAATGGCAAAAAGAGTTTTGCCTTCAAATACTCATGTAAGACTTCATACTCATGAGACAGCAGGAGTAAGTGTAGCTTGCTATTTAGCAGCTTTAGAAGCAGGTGTTGATGGTATTGATTTGGCTGCAGCTCCTGTTAGTGGAGGAACTTCACAGCCTGATATTTTAACCATGATGCACGCGCTTAAGGGAAAAAATTATGATTTAGGCGGTTTGAATGAAGAAAAAATTTTAGTATACGAAGAAACTTTAAAAGAATGCCTTAAGGATTATTTTTTACCTCCTGAGGCGAGTAGGGTTAATCCTTTAATTCCTTTTTCGCCTATGCCAGGAGGTGCTTTAACTTCTAATACACAAATGATGAGAGATAATAATATTTTAGATCGTTTTCCAGAAGTAATTAATGCGATGCGTGAGGTTGTTGAAAAAGGTGGATTTGGAACATCAGTTACCCCAGTTTCTCAATTTTATTTTCAACAAGCTTTTAATAATGTGATATTTGGTTCTTGGAAAAAAATTGCCGAAGGCTATGGTAAAATGGTTCTTGGTTATTTTGGAAAAACACCTGTAAAACCAAATGATGAAGTTGTAAAACTTGCAGCAGAGCAGCTTAAGTTAGAGCCAACAGAAGAATTAGCAATCGATTTGGCAGATAAAGATGAAACGAAAAAAATATCTTATATTAAAAGTTTGTTAGAAAAAGAAAATATTGAAATAAATGAAGAAAATATTTTTATTGTAGCAACTTGCAAGGAAAAAGGAATAAGCTTTTTAAAAGGAGAAGCTAAAATCAATATACGTAAAAACGATTTAGCAGCATCTAAGCAAAATATAGATGAAAATCATTTTACAGTAAAGGTTAATGGAAATAAATATTTTGTTGAAGTGAATTCTGGATTTGATGATAAAATTGAAATTAAAAATATAGAGAAAGTAGAAAATAATATTCAAAATGCTAATTCTATTCAAGGAATTCAAGCTCCAATTTCAGGATCACTTTTTAAAATACATATTAACGAGAATTCTGAAGTTAAAAGTGGTCAAGTCGTGGCTATCTTGGAAGCTATGAAAATGGAAATTGAAGTTAATGCGCCAAAAGATGGAGTAATTGAGAAGATTAATGTAAAAGTAGGCGATAGTGTTAGTGAAGGCCAAATCATTGCAACCTATAAAAATAATTAAAGGATAAAAAATGAGAGAAATAGAAAATTTGGGTTTAAAAAATATAGGTAAAATTTATCACAATTTAAGTTATGAAGAGTTGTTTAAGCATGAAAATATCAATCAAGAAGGGCAATGTACTCAAAGCGGTGCTTTTAGTGTTGATACAGGTATTTTTACCGGTAGAAGTCCAGGAGATAAATATTTTGTTAAGCAAGAGCCTTCGAGCCGATTTATAGCTTGGGGTAAGACAAACCAAGCTATAAATAAAGATTTATTTGAAAAACTTTTAAATAAAGCTAAAAATCAATTAGATGGAAAAGATATTTATATACAAGATGTTTTTTGTGGAGCTTCCTTAAAAAGTCGTAAAGCTGTGAGATTTGTAACTGAGGTAGCATGGCAAGCACATTTTGTAAAGAATATGTTTATTGAGCCAAGTCAAGCAGAATTAGAAAATTTTAATCCAGAATTTATTGTTTATAATGCTTGTAAGTGCCACAATGATGAATTTAAAAAAGATGGGTTAAATTCTGAAGTTTTTGTTTTATTTAACATAGAGGAAAATATTGCTGTTATTGGTGGAACTTGGTATGGTGGAGAAATGAAAAAAGGTATTTTTTCAATGATGAATTATTGGTTACCTCTTGAAAATAAACTTTCAATGCATTGTAGCGCTAATGTTGGTGAAAAAGGAGATGTGGCGCTATTTTTTGGATTGAGCGGAACTGGAAAAACTACTTTATCAACTGATCCTAATAGAAAATTAATTGGAGATGATGAACATGGATGGGATGATGAGGGTGTATTTAATTTTGAAGGAGGATGCTATGCAAAGACAATTAATCTTGATCCTAAAAATGAGCCAGAAATTTATGCCGCTATAAAAAGAAATGCACTTTTAGAAAATGTAGTTTTAAACGAAGATAAAAGTGTAGATTATAGTGACGCAACAAAAACTGAAAATACAAGAGTGTCTTATCCAATTGATCATATTAAAAATCATGAACCAACTTTAAAAGCTGGACATCCAAAAAATATTATTTTTCTAAGCGCAGATGCTTTTGGGGTCTTACCTCCTATTAGTAAATTAAGCAAAGAACAAGCAATGTATTATTTTTTAAGTGGATATACTGCGAAAGTAGCTGGAACGGAGCGTGGTGTAACTGAACCTCAAGCTACATTTTCGGCTTGTTTTGGAGAGCCTTTTATGCCACTTCATCCAACTGTTTATGCAAGATTACTCGGAGAAAAAATTGATCAACATGGAGTAAATGTTTTTTTAGTCAATACTGGTTGGACTGGTGGAAGTTATGGAATTGGACAAAGAATGAGTATTAAGGCTACTAGATCTTGCATAAATGCGATTTTAAATGGGAGTATTAATGATTGTGAATTTGAAAATTTTGAAGTATTTAATCTGGCTATTCCTAAAAACATTATAGGAGTTGAAAGTTTGCTTTTAAATCCTATTAATACTTGGAAAAATCAAGAAGAATATTGTTTAAAAAGAAACGAACTTGCAAAAATGTTTATGGAAAATTTTAAACGTTATGAAGATGTTAAAGAAGGTTTAGAATTTAGTAAATTTGGTCCAAAAATTTAATGTTTAGATGAAAATCTAAACATTAAACCTAAAATGCATTATATCTCCATCGTTTACAATATAATCTTTTCCTTCAAGTCTTAATTTTCCAGCTTCTTTTACCTTTGTTTCTCCACCATACTCTATATAGTCTTGATAAGAAATGACCTCTGCTTTTATAAAGCCTTTTTCAAAATCATTATGGATAACACTTGCTGCTTTTGGAGCTTTCCAGCCTTTTTTTATTGTCCAAGAACGTACTTCAATAGTTCCAGCTGTAAAATAACTAATAAGTCCAAGTTTAAAAAAGGCTGTGCGTATAATTTGATCAAGTCCGCTTTCTTTAACTCCTAAAGAGTTTAGCAATTCATAACTTTCTTCATCGCTAATGCCGACTAATTCCTCTTCAATTTTCGCACAAAGTTTTATCACTTCGTGATTATTTTTTTTTGCGTATTCTTTTAAATTTTTCACATATTGATTATCTTCATTAATCCCTTCTTCGTCAACATTAGCTCCGTAAATTACTTCTTTTGCCGAGAGCAATCTTAATTCTTTAATCAAATTTTTATAAACTTCATTTTCTTTATCGAGATAAGAACTAGCCGGTAAACCTTTATTGAGGTGTTCTAATAATAAATTAGCAAGTTCTAAATTTTCTTTTGCTCCTTTTTGATTTGACTTAACTTCTTTGGTAAGTTTTTCTATTTTTTTATTAAGCTGATCAATATCTGCTAAAATAAGTTCGGTATTAATAATTTCTATATCTCTTATAGGATCTACTTTGCCTTCAACATGAGTTATATTTTCTTCATCAAAACAACGCACTATATGTAAAATCATTTCAGTTTCGCGTATATTAGAAAGAAATTTATTTCCTAAGCCTTCCCCTTTGCTAGCTCCTTTTACAAGTCCTGCTATATCTACAAATTCAATCAAAGAATGCATAATTCTTTCCGGATTTACAATCTCTGCAAGTTTATTAAGTCTGATATCTGGAACTTCTACCATTGCTTTATTGGGCTCTATTGTGCAAAAAGGATAATTAGCACTTTGAGCATTTTGCGCTTTTGTTAAAGCATTGAAAGTTGTTGATTTTCCAACATTTGGAAGTCCTACTATTCCAACTGAAAGACTCATTTATTTTTCCTTAAAAGATGAATTAAAAAATTAACACACATTCTAACACCCGCACCGCTAGCGCCAAAATTTGAATATCCCCAGTTTTTTTCTATGTAAGCAGGTCCTGCTATGTCAAGATGCAACCATTTATCTTTGTATTCTTGTCGTATAAATTTATCTAAAAAAAGTCCTGCTGTTATTGCACCGCCATAACGACTTGATGAAATATTGTAAACATCAGCTATATTGGATTTGATAAGATCTTTAAGATAAGGATTAAAATGTAAAATTGTTGCATATTCCCCACTTTTTTTAGAGCTTTGGTAAAATTCATTTTGTAATTCCTCATTGTTACCCATAATACCACTGGTAAATTCTCCAAGACCTACTACGCAAGCTCCTGTTAGAGTGGCCATATCAATTAAAAGATCAGGTTTTAAATCTTGTGCATATGAAAGACAATCAGCCAATACTAAGCGACCTTCAGCGTCAGTATTTCTTACTTCTATACTAATCCCTTCTCGAGAAATTAATACATCATCTGGTTTATAAGCATTTCCGCCTATCATATTTTCTGTAGCGCCTAAAATGCAATGAATTTCTAGATCTAAATTAAGTTCTGATACTGCTTTGATAATTCCCATTGCAGCAGCTGCACCACTTTTATCAGCTTTCATTGTTACCATGTAATCAGAAGGTTTGAGACTTAAACCACCACTATCGTAAGTAAGACCTTTTCCTACAAAGACAATTCTTTTTTTGGAATTTTTAGCCTTATAGCTTAAGTGAATTAGACGAGGGGGAAGATTTGAAGCTTTATTTACAGCTAAAAAAGCATTCATTTTTTCTTTTATAAGAAATTTTTCATCATAAATCTTGCAAGTAATATTTTTATGTTCTTTTGCTAATTTTTGTGCATCTTCAGCCATTTTTAGAGGTGTGTAAATTTCAGGAATTTCGTTGACTATATCTTTTGTAAAATTAGTAGCATTAGCTAAGATTTGTCCACGTTCTAGGCCTATTTTAGCTTCATTTGAATTAATTTTTTTTCCATTTAATTCTTGACTTGAAATAAATATTTTTTCAAGCGTGCTTGTTTGTTTTTCTTTTTTATATTTATCAAAATTGTAAGTTCCAAAGAGTATACCTTCTGCTAAAGAGCAAAAACTTCTTACGGTACAATCTCCAAGAACACTAGGTAGTTTAATACTTTTAATATTTAATTTTTCTAAATTTTTATAAATATTAAAAAAGCATAATCTAATATCTTCATAAGATAAACTTTTTAATTCTATAAAAAGTTTATGATTTCTTATATCTAGTAATACACCTTCGCCTTTAAAGTTATTTAATTCGAAAAATTTTTTTTCTTCACTATAATTTTCTAAATTTTTATTTTGAATAAAGACTACTTCAAAATCAGCTTTAATAGCATTTAGTTTTTTGTTTTCAAAAATAAATTGCATTATTTTTTTCTCCTTTCTTTCAATATCGCTTTTTCTATGCGTTTGAAAATAAAAATGATCCCTAGTAAAAAGCCAATAATAATAATAGCAGCAAGGTACCAATATTCTTTAATCCATTCTTTTGACCAATGAAGAAAGGTTTGGATTAAGCTACCAAAATACCATGCTAAAAGTATGGTAATAGTAGCCCAAACCCAAGCACTTAAAAGATTTATCAGAGCAAATTTTTTGCTATTGTATCTAGTTATACCTATACTCATAGGAATTATTGTTCTAAATCCATACATATAGCGTTGTATAAAAATAATAGGCCAACCAAAACGTTGCAAAAGAAGATGTGCCACTGCAAATTTTCTTCTTTGGGATCGAAGTTTTTTTTGAATATATTTTTTATTATATCTTCCAATATAAAAATAAATTTGATCGCCAACAAATCCGCCAAGTCCTGCTACAAAAATAGCTAAAGCTACATTCATTTTTCCATCATGTGCTGCGACTCCAGCTAAAATAAGTCCGATTTCTCCTTCTAAAATACTCCAGCAAAAAAGTATTAGATAACCCCAAGTTTCGACGTGTTTATCCCAAATTTTTATAATAAAATCTTCTAAAGAGAAGTCATTTTTAGTAAAGTTATAAATTATATAAGCTATAATAACAATTAAAATTGCAAAAGCAAAGATTTTAAACCATTTTTTCATTTGTTCCCCTAAAAATCCAATACACTATAGGCTGCACAATATTTTTCTAATTTTTTCATTCCGCCTAAATTTTTTAAATTGATTAAAAAGCAAGATTCTATACACTTGCCACCTGCTTGTTTTATTAACTCTAAAGAAGCAATAGCTGTACCTCCAGTAGCAATTAGATCATCCATAAGTAAAACTTTTGCATTTTTTATATCCCTAAAAGCATCTTGATGAATTTGTACTTTATCTGTACCATATTCTAATTCATATTCGCAGGTAAAAACAGACGATGGAAGTTTATTAGGTTTTCGGATTGGTACAAAAGGTAGATCAAGTTTTGCACAAAGCATTGCTGCAAAAATAAAACCACGGCTTTCAGTTCCAGCTATAAAATCCAATTTCATATCTTTATAGCGTTCGCTTAAATGATCAATTAAAAAAGACAAAACCTTTTTATTGTTTAATAAAGTAGTGATATCTCTAAAAATAATTCCTTCTTTTGGAAAATTTGGAACAACTCGTATGCTTTCGGATAAAATTTTTTTTTCTTCTTCTGTAAGTTTTTTCATAATAATGCCTCAATTTTTGCTTCTAATTCTTTTATTCTTTGTCTTAATTTATCATTTTCTAAACGATATTGAGAATTTCTTGTCCTTAAAGAACTTAAGTCAGTTTTAATTTTATTTAATTCTTCTGTTAATATGTCAATATTACCTAAACTACGTTGGAGTTGAATTTGGAGCTTTCTAATGATAATCTCTGTATCATCAAGATTGGTTTTTATAAAATCTTTGGAATTTTTTTCTTTACTTAATAAAGTTTTATAATAAAGTAACATTACAACAAGATAAAGCGTTGCACATATGAGAATAGTTAAAATAAACCAATTTGCAAACATTATTAATCTACCTCGATTTTTTGAATTCTTCTTATATGTCTATCTCCATCAAACGGAGTTTGAATAAAATTTTCTATAATATTAATAGCCATTTCAATTCCAATTAATCTTCCACCTAAAGCTAATACATTTGCATCATTGTGTTGCCTTGATAATTTTGCACTTAGTCCTTCATGGCATAAGGCACAACGAATATTTTTATGTTTGTTAGCTGCTATAGAAATTCCAATACCTGTTCCACAAATTAATATCCCAAAGCAGTTCGAGTTTATTTTGGAAGCTAATAAATGCGCAAAGTCTGGATAGTCACAACTTTGAGCATTATTAGTTCCTAGATCTTCAAAGATTATATTTTTTTCTTTAAGATAGATGCAGATTTTTTGTTTAAGATTAAAACCAGCATGATCACTTGCAATATAAATTTTTTCTTTCAGCATAATACAAACCCAATATTTTTAGTAATATTTTATATTATTGTATAAATAATATTAACATAATAAAATATAAAAATAGCTTTTTAAGATAAATTCTTATAAGACTAAGTTTTTATTTTTTTAAAATATGCTAAAATTATAAAATAAATTTTTTAATCAATTTATAACATAATTAAAAATTTTTAAGGAAATAAATGAAGCTTATACTTATAGGATCTTCTACCGGTGGTCCTAATCAATTAAAGTTTCTTTTAAATGATGTAGATATCAAAAATACAACTGTGGTGATAGCACAGCATATGAGCGCCAGTTTTATTCCATCATTTGTAAATCAATTTGATAAAGAAGCTTTGAGCAAAGTGTCTTCTTTAAATGATAAAGAAGTTTTAACAAATAAAATTTATATTTGTCAAAAAAATACCACTTTGTCAGGAAATTTAAGTCTTGTGGCAAATTGGAAAGATGTTGCAACTAGTTTTAAACCCAATGTTGATTTATTATTTCATTCTGCAATTCCTTTGGTTAAAACTAATAAAATTCTTGCGATTATTTTGACCGGAATGGGTGATGATGGTGCTAAAGGTTTGTTTGAGTTATATAAAGTTGGGGTAAAATGTTTATGTGAAAATCAAGCAGATAGTGTTGTTTATGGTATGCCTAAAAAAGCAAAAGATATGAATCCAAATTTAAGACCCATGAGCTTAAAAGAAATTAAACAAGAAATTATAAATTTTATAGAATGAGGGTGGTTTTTAATTATGGAAGAAAAAATTAATCCTACAGAATTAGAATTAAATGAATTTATACATATTATTAATGAAATTAGTGGTATTGATTTAAATGAAAAAAGAAATATTTTAGCTTTAAAATTGTCTAAATTTGTTTTAGGGACTCGATCAAAAACTTTTGCTGAATTTTTAAGCAAACTTAAAATTAATAGACAACTTAAACAGGATACTTTAGATTTTGTTACCATAGGTGAAACTTATTTTTTAAGAGAGTTGGCACAACTTAAAGAAATTATTTTTTATATAAAAAGTCTTGAGAAGCATGTTAATATTTTAAGTGCACCTTGTTCTAGTGGAGAAGAAGTTTATTCTATGGCTATATTAGCAGCTCAGAATTTTATAAAAGATTTAACCATTACTGGGATTGATATTAATTCAAATGTTATTGAAAAAGCTAAAATAGGTCAATATCAAGGAAGAACACTACATCGTTTAAGCGAGAGCGAAAAAAGGCGATTTTTTAACAATACTCAAGAAATTTTTACTATAAATAAACAAGAATTGTGTAGATGTAATTTCGAACTTTGTAATGTTTTTGAGGATAAATTTTTAAGATTAAACAAGTTTGATATTATAGTCTCAAGAAATATGATAATTTATTTTGACTATGACTCAAAGATTAAACTTATGGAGCGTTTCTATAAAATTTTGTCCGATAGGGGGAGATTATATATTGGAAATGCAGACTTGGTTCCTGAAAATCCTTTTTTTAGAAAAGTTTTTTCATCACATGGAACTTATTATGAAAAAATTTAAAAATTAATATTTGATTATTTTTTAGTATTTTATAAAGTAAAAATATTAATTTTTCTAAATTATATTAGGATTTTTTAACGTTTGTTTTATTAAAATCAATTTTTTGATTATTATCTTAGAAAGTATTAAGGTTATTTTATGAGAGGTTATAAAATTTTTTCAGGTTCGGCGAATGTAGAATTTGCAAGGCAAATTTCAAAATATCTTTCTTTACCTTTAAGTGATGCAGGTATTAAACGTTTTAGCGATGGTGAAATTAGTGTGCAAATTGATGAAAGCGTTCGAGGAAAAGATGTTTTTATAATACAAAGCACTTGTGTTCCAACTAATGACAACCTTATGGAACTTTTGATTTTAACTGATGCTCTAAAACGTTCAAGTGCAAATTCTATCACGGCTATTGTTCCATATTTTGGTTATGCAAGGCAAGATAGAAAAGCTAATCCTAGAGTTCCAATTACTGCCAAATTGGTTGCAAATTTGATTCAAACTGCGGGAATTAATCGAGTTGCAACTATAGATTTACATGCTGGACAAATTCAAGGTTTTTTTGATATTCCAGTGGATAATCTTTATGGAAGTATTGTTTTTAATAATTACATTAAAAGTAAAAATTTTAAAAATGCTATTATTGCAAGTCCTGATATTGGAGGAATTGCTAGAGCAAGAAGTGTAGCTAAGCATTTAGGTCTTGATATAGTTATAGTTGATAAAAGAAGAGAAAGAGCTAATGAAAGCGAAGTGATGAATATCATCGGTGATGTAAAAGATAAGGAAGTTGTTTTAGTAGATGATATTATAGATACTGCTGGAACAATAGTAAAAGCAGCAGAGGTTTTAAAAGATAAAGGAGCTAAATCAGTAATGGCTTGCTGTACCCATGCGGTTTTAAGTGGTCCTGCCTATGATAGAATTGAAAATGGTGTTTTAGATGAACTCGTAGTGACAGATACAATTCCTTTAAGAAAAGAACTCCCAAATATTAAAGTTTTAAGTGTAGCACCAATTTTTGCTGAAGTGATACGTCGAGTTTATCATAATGAAAGTGTAAATTCTCTATTCCTCTAAAAATTTTTTTCCTATAGATTTAAATCTATAGGCTTTCTTTATAAAATTACTATATTAAATATAAAAATTATTTCTCATGTTTCTATTAATTTAAAAAAAATTAATATTTTATTTATTATAATTTATATTTTATTTTAAAAAGGAGTGAGAGTGTTGAAAAAAATTTTATGGTTTTTTGTCGCCTTATTGGGTGCTGCTTGTTTTTGCTATTTGGCTTTGCAAAATGGTGAAAAAGTTTCAGCTATCTATTTGGTTGTTTCAGCTATCTGTATTTATGTGATTGGATATAGAATTTATGGGCGTTTTATCGCTTTTAAAGTTATTGGACTTGATAAAAATCGAGCTACTCCAGCTAAAATAGAAAATGATGGACAAAATTTTGTTCCAACAAACAAAATTGTTTTATTTAGTCATCAATTTGCTGCAATTGCTGGAGCTGGTCCTTTAGTAGGTCCTGTTTTAGCTGCTCAAATGGGCTATTTACCATCTATGATTTGGATTTTAGTTGGTGGAGTTTTGGCTGGGGCTGTGCATGATTTTTTAGTTCTTTTTATTTCTATGCGTAGAAAAGGACGTAGTCTTGGAGAAATGATCAAAGATGAAATGGGAGGATTTACAGGCGGAGTTGCTATGCTTGCTATTTTTGGAATTATGATCATTATTATTGCTATTTTAGCTATGGTTGTTGTGAAATCTTTAGCTAATTCTCCTTGGGGATTGTTTACTATAGCAATGACTATTCCTATAGCAATATTTATGGGAATTTATATGCGGTTTATTCGTCCAGGAAGAGTAGGAGAGGCTTCGATTATTGGATTTATTTTATTACTGCTTTCTATTCACTATGGCCATGATGTATCTCTTAATCCAACTTTGGCACATTTTTTCACCTTTGATCAGCCTACATTGGCATTTATGATTATGGGATATGGTTTTATTTCCTCATTGCTGCCAGTTTGGTTTTTCTTAGCTCCAAGAGATTATCTTGCAACTTTTTTAAAAATGGGCGTTATTGTTGTAATGGCTTTTGCTATTTTATTTGTTGCACCTGATTTTTTAATGCCAAAAATTAATTATCAATATCTTGATGGAACTGGTCCTGTTTTTGCGGGTTCTATTTTTCCATTTTTATTTATTACTATAGCATGCGGAGCTATAAGTGGTTTTCATGCTCTAATTTCAAGTGGTACAAGTCCAAAAATGTTAGAAAATGAAGAGCATGCTTTATTTGTAGGATATGGGGCTATGCTTGCTGAAAGTGGTGTTGCTATTATGGCTTTAATTTGTGCTTGCATCTTACATCCTGGAATTTATTTTGCAGTTAATTCTTCTTCTGCTTTAATTGGTACTGATTTGGTTCATGCGGCTAAAGTAATTAGTGAATGGGGTTTTTTGGTAACTCCAGAAGAAATTACACAATTAACTAAAGATATAGGAGAGCAAACTATATTGTCAAGAACAGGTGGGGCACCAACATTTGCATTAGGAGTAACTTTAATCTTGCATAAAATTTTTGGTGGTGTTGAATTTATGGGTTTTTGGTATCATTTTGCAATATTATTTGAGGCTTTATTTATTTTAACAGCTGTTGATGCAGGAACTAGAACTTCTAAATTTATGATTCAAGATATATTAGGCAATGTTTATAAGCCCTTAGGTAATATACATAATGTTTGGGCAGGTTTATTGGCTACTATTATCAGTGTTTCTTGTTGGGGATATTTTTTATATCAAGGAGCTATAGATCCTAATGGAGGAATTTATACCTTATGGCCACTTTTTGGAGTGAGCAATCAAATGTTAGCCGGAATATCCTTGCTTTTAGTGAGTGCTATTCTTGCAAAAATGGGTAAAAAGAAATTTCTCTGGGTTACTTTGGTTCCAGCAATTTTTGTACTAATTGCCACTCTTTATGGAGGTATCCAAAAGATATTACCTTATGAAGAAGGAGCAAAAATTCAAAATACTGTTAGTCATGTCGCCACAGCTCAAATGAATAAAAAAGCTATTAAAAAATTAGAAGATGAAATTGCATCAATTAAGTCTCAAAAACAGCAATCAAGTCAAGAAGACCAAATAAAATTTGAAAAACAAATACAAGAAAAAGAACAGCAAATTTCTAATTTATCTCATTCTTGGTTTGGAAATGTTTTAGATGCTGTCTTATGTATATTCTTTATGCTTACAACCTTGCTTGTTATAGTTTCTTGTATAGGAATTTGTATAGGCAAAATTAAAATTCCATTAAAAGAAAGTCCTTATGTAGATCTTAACTCTTTAAATGCTAAGCAAGTTTAAAAAAATTTATGAAAAAACTGAAAGGTTTTTTCATCCTTTAGTGGGACTTTCAAGTTATGATAAATATTTAGAGCATATGGAAAAATCACATCCAGAAAAAACTCCCAAAACAAGAGGGGAGTTTTTTAGAGATTGTTTAGAGAAAAAATATAATAGCGGCGGTTTAAATAAATGCTGATAATCTCTTAGGATAAAGTTTTTATCTTACAAAATTAGGCATTTAAAAAGCCGTGAATTCTTTTTAGTTCTTCACTGATAGGTTTTTTATTTCCTCGTCTATCAACGCTAACATAAGTAACAGTAGCAGATGTTACATTTACACATATAGTTGAGCCAAACTCATCTACTCTTTGTGCGATAACTTCAACTTCAACACGTATTGAGGTTGTCCCAACTTTTACTACTTTTGCATAACAAGAGATAATATCTCCAACAAATACAGGTTGTTTAAAAACAACTTGTTCCATAGAAATAGTTACAACTCTTTCTGGAGAAAGTTCTCTTGCCGCTATTACGCCCGCTGTATCAATTTGTGATAAGATCCAGCCACCAAAAATATTACCTGCTGAATTTGTATCCTTTGGCATGGCAACGATTTTAAGTTTTGGTTCACCCATATCTTTCATTTTTTACTCCTTATTTTAAATAATAAATTATAATTCAAGAAAGTAAAGAAAGGAAATAAAAAATGAATAATTTCAAAGAAGTAGCAAAGCTTGTAAAAAAACGTAAGGAAAATATTAACCATTTTTATGATTTTTTAGATTTAGAATCATGGGGCGAATATTGTGAATATTTGCTTAAACTTAGTGAATTAAAAAAAGAAAAAAGTAGTTTGGTTGCTATTCTTAGACGATTGGTTGATTTAAAAGAAGAAAATTTAGTGCAAGAATGGAAAAAGAATTTTTTTAAAGAAGATAAAATTATAGAATTAAAACATAAATTTTATGAAGAGGTTAGAAAATTTTATGAAAAAGAACATCAAGAGCTTATTGATGAGATTGTAAGCAAAAGATTATTAAATAATTTCTATGAAATTCTAATTCAAGGAGTTCATGAAATAGGGGTGATTATAAATTCCTATGAAATTTCTTGGACTAAAGAAATTATAGAAAAAAACAATAAAATTTTAGCTTCTCAGTTTCAAAATCTTGATGATGCTATTGATTTTTTACGTAAAAATAAATTATATCAAATAACACCTCAAGGAGAAATTTGCGAAAGAAGCTATGGGGTGCTTGTACGAATAGGAAATTTATGGAAATTTGTTCCTTACGCAAGATTTTTTGAAAATGAAACTTTAAAGCTTGAATTTGCTTTTGAAAAAATGATAGAAAAATTAAAAAATGTTGCTAAAGAAAAAGATGAAATGGCCTATATAGAGTATTTTGAAAAATTAAAAAATGCTTTTTGTCAAAAGGATGAAAACAAAATTGTTGAATCGTGGCAAGAAGCAGAACTCGCTTGGATGAAGGTTAAATCGCCTTTACAAGTTGGACATCCTTTGGAGTATTATGAAGATCACTATACGCATGCCGTTGCTTTGGAATGGGATATAAGATTAGAAGATGAAAGCAATTTTAATACTTTAAAATTTAGTGATGAAATCAAACAAAGTTTTATAAAAGTATATAAAGATATAAATATCGAAGATGAAAATTTAAAAAAAGAAGTACTTAATAATATAGATAAAACGCAACTTTATGTTTGTATGCCTATGATTTTTTATGGAGCTGAGCTTAAGGGTTTATTTTCTGCACAAGTTGTTCCAAATGATGAATTTGTAAGCAATATTGCAGGAAAGAAAATTTTTGCATTTTTAAATTTTGTTTATGAAAATACCCTAAGCAAACCTTTTATGAAAATTGCAAGTGAGGTTTTTGAGAAAGATTTTTTAGATTATGGTCGAGAAATTCTTTTTTTTAAAGAGAATATTTGGAAGCGTGTTTATGAAATTTCAACCATAGGTCATGAATTTGGTCATATCTTTTTTATTGCTAGTGATAGTGAAAAAAAGATGAATCAAAGTGGTTTTTTTAAAAATATAGAAGAATATAAAGCGACAATGGGAGGATTGATAAATTTTTTCTTTCACGAAGATAAAGAGCTTAGATTACCTGTTTTTCATGAGTTAATCAAAAGAGCAGTTTCTTTAATAGCTTGGCAAAAAGTTGATGAAGTGCAACCTTATTATACGGAAGGATTGATACATCTTTCTTTGCTTTTTAAAAGTGGAGTTTTAAATTTTAAAGATAATAGATTAAAAATTAACTTTAATCTAGAATTTTATGAAAAATTTAAATTACTTGCTTTGAATACTTATTATGATTTAACTAAACATTATGCTTTGAAATTAGATGCAAAAGAATTTTTGAATCATTTTTGCTTATTGGAAGATAAAGTTTTTATGCCTATAGAGGAAGGGTGTAAAGATTTTGTAAAATATTATTATAAACTTTATGAAAAAATTGGTAATGAAATTGATGATAGCGGTGAATTTGAGCTTTATAAAGCCAAAAAAATACAAAAAAAATAAAAAAAAGTATTTTAATTCTTGATATTGTTTTTGTAATATGCTAGAATTAAGCGTTTTAATAAATAAAAAAAGGAGCTTTTATGACTAAAGCAGATTTTATTTCTCAAGTTGCTCAAACTGCTGGGCTAACAAAAAAAGATGCTACAGCTGCTACTGATGCAGTTATTGCTA
Source organism: Campylobacter sp. RM10537 (assembly GCF_022369435.1). NCBI lineage: Bacteria > Pseudomonadati > Campylobacterota > Epsilonproteobacteria > Campylobacterales > Campylobacteraceae > Campylobacter > Campylobacter molothri. The sequence goes on from NZ_CP059597.1 coordinate 530,713, forward strand.
CAATTACTGATGTATTGGCAAAAGGCGATAGCATTAGTTTTATAGGTTTTGGTACTTTTTCAACAGCTGAAAGAGCTGCTAGAGAAGCTAGAGTTCCAAGTACTGGAAAAACTATTAAAGTTCCTGCAACTAAAGTTGCTAAATTTAAAGTAGGTAAAAACCTTAAAGAAGCTGTTGCTAAAGCTAGCGGCAAAAAAAAGAAATAATATAAAGGTCAGAAAACTGACCTTTACTAATTTTTTTATTCTTTTTATCTTTTTAAATCAAAATCAAAATAAAATATGCTTTTATTATTTTCTAGTAATTCTGCCCTAAAGCGCATCGTATGCATAAAGCAAGAAGAAAGTATAAATTGGCTTTCATAGTCTGTTTTATTGATTTGGTAAATTTTTGGTTTGATTTCTCCCATAAACATATTTAATCCATAAATTTTTAATTCTAAGTTTTTATACATTCCAAGGTTTTTAATGAGTAATTTTGTATTTTGTAAAGATTTGATAGGTTTGGGATCTAAAGAAATAAGAATCTGCTTTCCCTTGAATTGATAAGCACAATCTTTAAAATTTAAATCACAAGCTAAAGGCTTTAAAGTATTTATATGAGGTTCTTTTTTTGAAATATTTTGATTAAGTAAAAAATAGAATACTGAAAGTATTAAAGCAAAAATCGCAATAAAAAATAATTTTTTCATGAAAATACATCCTACGAAATTAAAATAAAATATTTTTTTGGAATTATATTTTAATATAAATAAATTATTTTTAAAAATATTTTATAGTTTGTAATTTTAGCAATTATTATTTTTTAAGAAAAAGATAATATAATCTCAGTTTAAAAATTCTAGTAAGCAAAAGATAAAATTATTAATTTAAAATTATAAATTTTTTAAGGAAGATATATTGTTTAAAAGATTTCTCATTTTATTTTTTATAGGAGTGTCTATAACCAGAGCATCTGATTTGGTTAAGATTTATTTAGATCAGGGGTTAGAGGCTGTTGGAGTAGAGATTGAAAAAGAGCTAATGGATAAAAATTTCTGGTTATCTGAAATAGCGGACAAAAATGTCTCTCTTGGGTATTATAGTAGCAAAGTTGATATTGTTCTTACAAATAAAACTGATAAAATTCTTCGAGTATATTCCTATGATAATGGAAAAATTAAAAAAGATTTTGAGCAAAAATCAATCATTACAGGTTTAATGGGGGATAAAAAGGTTGAGGGAGATTTGAAAACTCCTATAGGTTTTTATGAATTAGGACAAAAATTTAATCCAGGGGATCCTTACTACGGTCCTTTTGCCTTTGCAACAACTTATCCAAATTTGTTAGACAAAGTACAGGGGAAAACTGGTGGAGGAATTTGGATACATGGCTATCCTCTTGATGGCACTAGAATCGATGAATTTAAAACAAAAGGATGTATAGCTTTATTTAATGAAAACCTTGAAAAATTTGCAAAGATAGTTCAAGATAGAAAAGTATTTGTAATGACCGAAGAAAAGGATAAAGTTAGGGCAAATAAAGAAGAAATTGCTTCTTTATTTGCAGATCTTTTTGCTTGGAAATTTGCTTGGACAAATAATAATATAGATTCTTATTTAGAATTTTACGATCAAAATGAATTTAAACGTTTTGATAAAATGAAATTTGAACAATTTGCTTCTATGAAAAAAGCTATTTTTTCTCGTAAAGAAAACAAAAAGATAAAATTTTCAGATATCAATATTAGCCCTTATCCAAATTTAAATAATGAAGTTATCTATAGAATTTCTTTTTACGAAGATTACTATACAAAAAATTATCAATTTAAAGGAAATAAAACTTTATATGTTAAATTAAATGATAAAGGAAAAATGAAAATTTTAGCAGAGCAATGATTTTATGTCTGTTATTAAATTGAATCAAAAATCATATGAAAATAATTTAAAACAAATTATTGAAAAAGCAGAGAATCCTTCGAAAATAATTTGCGTTTTTAAGGATAATGCCTATGGACATGGAGCTAAGATATTAGCTCCTATACCTAAAAAATTTGGTATTAATTTTGTTGCAGTTAAAAATGAAAAAGAAGCTTATGAAATTCAAGAATTCTTTAAAAATATTTTAATACTTTCACATAAACCTAATGGAAATGAAAATCCTCAGTTTATATATGCTTTAAATGAAATTTCTAAGGTTAAAGAATATAAAACTGGTACAAAAATTCATCTTAAAATAGATACAGGAATGCATAGAAATGGTGTTTTTGTAGAAAATATAGAAGATGCTTTTTTTAAAATTGACAAGGCAGGTTTAATTTTAGAGGGAATATTTACGCATTTTTCAAGTGCTGATGAACTAGATGGAAGTTTTTTTATTCAAAAACAAAAATTTCATCAAGCTAAAATTTTAGCGCAAAAAAAATATGATCATTTAATTTTTCATTCTTTTAATTCAGCAGCCTTGTTTAGAGCTCAAGATATTCCTAAAGATGAGTTATTTAGAATAGGGATTGCTCAATTTGGCTATGGAGATGAAAAATTAGAAAAAATCTTAAGTCTTTATGCTCATAAATTAAGCGAAAGAATTTTGGAATTTGGTCAAAGCGTAGGGTATGGTAGATCTTTTAGCGCTCATGAAAAAATAAAAATTGCTACTTATGATTTAGGTTATGCTGATGGGTTATTTCGTTACAATGGAAAAGGTGATTTGGCTTTGGCAAATCATAAAAATATTTTAGGCAAAATTTCAATGGATAGCTTTTCTTGTGAAGATTGTGGCGAAGAAATTTGTGTATTTAATGATGCTAATCTTTGGGCTGATTTTTTTAATACAATTTCATATGAGATTTTAGTTAAGCTTCATCCAGATATTCCAAGGATTTTAGTCTAATGTTTAATATAGTTTTAGTTAATCCTAGAATTCCTCAAAATACAGGGAGTATAGGAAGAATGTGTTTTAATGCAGGCTTTAAGCTTCATATTATTAAACCAATTGTTTTTGATATTTCTCAAAAAGCTGTTCGTAGGGCAGGACTTGATTATTGGGAAAAATTAGAGCCTATAGTTTGGGAAAATTTGGAACTTTTTTTAGAGAAAAATTTAAAATTTAAGGATCGTTTCTTTTTTGCCACAACAAAGAGTAAAAAACCTTATTTTGAGGTCAAATTTAAAGAAAATGATTTTTTATTTTTTGGCAGTGAAAGCTACGGTTTGCCTATGGAGCTTATGCAAATTAATTGGCAAAATGCCATTACTATTCCAATGAAATCTTGCGGAAGAAGTTTAAATCTAGCTACTAGTGTTGGAATTGTTTCTTATGAGGCTTTAAGACAAAATTTTAAATATTTTATTTCCTAAGGTAACAAATTTATATTTTTTCATTATATTTTTTTATAAGTAAATATGTTTTTCATAAAAAATATGTTAAAGTAAATTGAAATCAAGATGAAAGGATATACATGGGAGAACAAAATTTAAATATTTCATTTAGCGAAAAAATTATCAATTATTTGGGATACATTACTCCTTATACAGATACAATAATGGTTATTTTACTTATTGTTTGTGGAATTTATTATAGTTTTTTGACAGGTTTTGTGCAATTTCGTATGCTTAAATCTGTATTTTCAATTTTAACAGAAAGAAATAGCGAAAGCTCTAAAGAACATATTTCACCTTTTCAAGCTTTGATGATATCAACAGCTTCTAGAGTGGGAATAGGAAATATTGCAGGCATTTCATATGCGCTTACAACGGGAGGTGCTGGAGCTTTATTTTGGATGTGGATTATGGCATTTTTTGGCGGAGCTTCGGCATTTGCAGAGAGTACTTTAGCACAAATTTATAAATCCAAAGATGAAACAGGCGGTTTTAAAGGTGGTCCAGCTTATTATATAAGAAAGGCTTTGGGTTCGCATTTTTTTGGATCTTTTTTTGCTTTTATATTAATTATCACTTATGCTTATGGCTTTAATGGTTTACAAAGTCAAACAATGACATCTGCATTTAAAATATATTATGATATGTTTAATCCAAATTCATCAATAGGATTTACTTCAAGTTATTGGCCTATTATTATTGGTATTATTTTGACAATTTTTGGATCATGGATGTTTTTTTCTCATCATACAAAAATTGGTAAAATCAGCTCTTTAATTGTTCCTTTTATGGCTATGGCTTATATTTTACTTGCAATTATTGCTGTTTTAATCAATTTTGGTAAAATTCCTTCCGTAATTCATATGGTTTTAGAAAGTGCTTTTGATTTTAAAGCAATTTTTGGCGGCTTTGCTGGTTCTGTTTTAGTAATAGGGATTAAAAGAGGACTTTTTTCAAATGAAGCAGGAATGGGATCTGCTCCAAATGCTGCAGCTGCAGCTCTTACTAGCCATCCTGTTAAGCAAGGAATTATTCAATCTTTTTCAGTATTAATTGATGTTGTTGTTTGTACTAGTTCTGGATTTTTGGTGCTTTTTTCTATGGCTTATTTAAATTTTCACGGAAGCAATATCGGAGATGGTATGCCATTGGTGCAAGAAGCTATGAGAGAATATTATGGAGGATTTGGAATTCATTTTGTTACTATTGCCATTGTTCTTTTTGCTATTACATCATTAATTGGAAATTATTATTATGCACAAACTAATGTAAAATATTTGACCAATTCTAAGTTAATTATGAATTTATTTAGGATAAGTGCAGTAGCTATGATATTTATAGGATCGCAAATGAATTTAAAACTTGCTTGGAGCTTAGCAGATCTTACTATGGCTTTTATGGCAACAACAAATATTATTTCTTTATTGCTTTTAGGTGGTATTGTAAATAAAACATTAAAAGATTTTAATATCCAGCAAAAAACAAAGAAAGATCCTCATTTTAGTGCTTCGAAATTAAATATAAAAAATGCAGAATGTTGGAATTAATCAGTCTTGAAAATCAAGACTGATTTGACTTAGTGATTTAAAATCTTATTTAAAAATTCTTTTAATCTTTCGTTTTTTGGACACTCAAAGACTTCTTGAGGAGTATTGTCAATTGCTATATTTCCTTTATCCATAAAGAAAATTCTATTGGCAACATTTTTAGCAAAACCCATTTCATGGGTAACTACGAGCATGGTTAAACCTTCTTTGGCAAGTTCTTTCATGATGCTTAAAACTTCCCCTATCATTTCAGGATCGAGTGCCGAGGTAGGCTCATCAAATAAAATTATATCTGGATTCATCATTAAACTTCTAGCAATAGCTATGCGTTGCTTTTGTCCTCCTGAAAGTTGATGAGGCATAGCATCTTCTTTATTTGTAAGTCCAACTTTTTTAAGCAAATTTCTAGCTTTCTCAATAGCTTCATTTTGATTTAAAATTTTAGTTTTTACAGGAGCTAAACATAAATTTTGCATAATAGTCTTATTGGCAAAAAGATTAAAATGTTGAAAAACCATACTGACTTTTTGGCGTATTTTGTTAATATCTGTTTTAGGATCTAGTATATTTTCACCCTTGATAAAAATTTCTCCACTGTCAGCTAATTCTAGTCGATTTATACAACGCAAAAAAGTGCTTTTTCCTCCGCCACTTGGTCCTATAATAGCTATAATATCACCTTGTGAAATTTCAGTATTAATATTTTTTAAAACTTCTAAATTGCCATATTTTTTATATAGATTTTTTATTTTAATCATTTTGATTTATCCTAGTTTCAAGTTTTTTAGCAAAATAACTAAAAATTTTAACACTTATGTAATAAATTAATCCTGTAAATATTATAGGCTTTGGATTGTAAAAAATCGCTTGTAAGCTTTGACTTTGCATGGTAATATCAATAACACTAATAAAACCAACCACAGAAGTTTCTTTAAATAAAGAGATAAATTCATTTACCAAAGCAGGTGAAATATTTTTTATGGCCTGTGGGAGGATAATCTCTTTCATTGAAGTTTGATAATCAAGCCCCATGGCGCGAGCAGCTTCCATTTGACCTTTATCTATACTATTAATTCCACTTCTAACTATTTCTGCAATATAAGCAGAACTGTTCAATCCTAAAGCAAAAATAGCTGCATATAAATTATCTATAAAAGTCAGAATTACAAAAGAGAAAATCATAAGTTGTAAAATAACAGGCGTTCCGCGAATAATATCAATATATTCATCAATTATAAAATTTAAAGTTTTGATATTGAAAAATCTTAAAATAGCTAAACCAAAACCAACAATTATGCCAATAAAAAGAGCACAAACGGTAAGTAAAAGAGTAACACCATAACTCTTTAAATATGCATTAGCATTTGCTGTATAACCATAGCTTATTTCTCCATTAGAATTTTTAATTTGTAGAATTTCAATTGGAAAAGAAAAATAAGCCCATAAAATTATAATAACAAGAAATACAAAAATTCTGATATTTTTTTGATTCAAAATTAACTACCTTTTAAAATAATCTTAAAAACTTGAATTCTATAAAATTATCTTTGATTTTTCTTTAAATATTTATAAAATTATGTTAGGATTTTTCAAAGGAGGCTTATAATTATGTCAATTTTGGATTTTATTTTTATAGCTTTTTTTGTCTTTTTTATGATTTTTTTAATAATAGGTTTTAATAATCAAATGAGCGAGAGGGCTAAAGAAAAAGAAAAAAGATTTCAAAAATATAAAACAAGGAGAAATGATGAGTAAAAAAATTTTAGTTCCAATGGCACAAGGTTTTGAAGAAACTGAATTTATAAGCATAGTTGATGTTTTAAGACGCGCAAAAGAAATAGGCGGAAATTTAGAGGTGATTACAGCTTCTTTAAGTTCTGATCTTTTTGTAAAAGGATCTCATGGAATTATCATCAAAGCTGATTATCTACTAAAAGATATTGTACATATGGATTTTGATGCTATTGCTTTAGCAGGTGGATATGAAGGTATGAATAATCTTAAAGAATCAAATGAAGTTTTAAATATTATTCAAAAACTTAATAGCAATAATAATATTATCGCTGCTATTTGCGCATCTGCTATAGTTTTAAATGCTGCAGGAGTTTTAAAAGGTGAATTCACATGTTATCCAGGTTGTGAATCTGGGCTTAATGGTACCCGTGTTAATCAAGCCGTAGTTGTGAATAAGAATATTATTACTTCAGCTGGTCCAGCAACAGCTATTCTTTTTGGTTTAGAATTAGCTAAACATCTATGCTCTGATGAAATTTATAATAAATTATATGAGATAATGTTGATGCCTTTGATAAAATAATTTAATGCTTTTGTGGGGTTGTAAAACCTCCAAGCATATGAAAATGCAAATGAAATACTTCTTGTCCACTATTTTTTCCACAATTTGTTATTAGTTTATACCCGCTCTCATGGATATTTAATAATATGGCTAATTCTTGGATAAAACTTGTCATTCTAGCCATAAGCTCTGGATCAAATTCTTGAAAATTTTTAAAATGTTTTTTTGGAATAATAAGCACGTGAATAGGAGCTTTTGGAGCAATATCATGGAAAGCTAGAAAATCATTATTTTCAAGAACTTTATTGCATGGAATTTCCCCTTCAATTATGAGTTCAAAAATTGTTTTTTCTTGCATGCATCATCCTTAATTATTAGATAATTAATAATTTATAATTATATCTTTAAAAGTTTAATTTTTATGCTGATTTTAAAATACTTTTTAATAAAATTAAAATCAAATTTCACTTTGATTGGGGTAAAAATTGCAAAATTTTATTAAACAAATTGAAGAGTGTGATAATTTAAATGATTTAGAGGCTCTTAGAATTTCAGTTCTTGGCAAAAAGGGTATTTTAACAGAAAGTTTTTCAAAACTTAAAAATTTAGAAGGTGAGGCTAAAAAAGAATTGGCAGCTACCCTAAATTTAGAAAAAGAAGCGTTCAATAAAGCCTATTTAACTAAGTTTAAAATTTTAGAGAATCTTGCACTCGAAGAAAAAATGAAACAAGATATACTTGATTTTAATTATTTTGATGAAAATGTAACAAAAGGTGCTTTGCATCCTGTAATGAGCACTATGGATAAAATCATAGAATATTTTTTAAGCTTAAATTTTAGTATAGAAAAAGGTCCTTTAATTGAGGATGAATTTCATAATTTTGAAGCTTTAAATTTACCAAAATCTCACCCTGCTAGAGATATGCAAGATACTTTTTATTTTGATGATAAAAGACTTTTAAGGACTCAAACTTCACCAGTGCAAATTAGAACAATGTTAACCCAAAAACCTCCTATTAGAATGATAGCCCCAGGTGCAGTTTTTAGAAGAGATTTTGACATAACTCATACTCCAATGTTTCATCAAATAGAAGGGCTTGTTGTAGAAGAAGGTCAAAAAGTGAGTTTTTCACATTTGAAAAGTATTTTAGAAGATTTTTTACACTTTATGTTTGATGATGTGAAAATTCGCTTTCGTCCTAGCTTCTTTCCTTTCACTGAACCTTCGGCTGAAGTAGATATTTCTTGTGTATTTTGTAAAGGAAATGGTTGTAGGGTGTGTAAGCAAACAGGATGGCTAGAGGTTTTAGGATGCGGAATTGTCGATCCTAATGTATTTAATTTTATAGGATATAAAAATGTAAGTGGTTATGCCTTTGGTCTTGGAGTAGAGCGTTTTGCTATGCTTTTGCATCAGATTCCTGATTTGAGATCTTTATTTGAAGGTGATTTAAGATTATTGGAGCAATTTAGATGATAATTACTAAAAGTTGGTTAAATGATTGGTTAGAACTTGAGGATATAACTGCTGAAGAAATTGTTTATAAATTAAATTCTATAGGTATTGAAGTTGATAGAGTTTGCAATTTAAAAGTTCCAGATAAGGTTGTAGTGGGTTTTGTAAAAGAAAAGATAAAGCATGAAAATTCTGATAAGCTCAGCATTTGTCAAGTGGATATTGGAAATGAAATTTTACAGATTGTATGTGGTGCAAAAAACGTAGAACAAGGGCAGTATGTTGCTGTAGCACTTAGAGGTGCTTGCATGCCAAATGGAATGGAAATTAAAGATGCTAAGCTAAGAGGTGTAGATTCTTATGGTATGCTTTGTTCAAGTTCAGAATTGGGTTTTGGTAAAATTAATGAAGGTATTATAATTTTAGATGATAGTATAGGTATATTAGAACTTGGAAAAGAATTAAATTCCTATGAAATTTTTAATGATGTATTAATTGAAGTTGAATTAACTCCAAATAGGGGAGATTGCCTTAGCATATATGGAATAGCGCGAGATTTAGCAGTAGCTTTTAATTTAAATTTGAAAGAACTTAAATCTTTTAAAGAGAATGAAAATGTTTTAGGCATAGGAAGGGTTTTACGTCTTAATGCGCAAAAAGATTTGCATAGTTTTTATAATTATAGAGCCATAGAGATTAAGGATAATTTTCAATTAGATTTAATTATTTCTTTACGTTTGGCTCAGATTGAAAATTTAGAAAATAATCCTATACAAAATTTATTAAATTACACCATACACTCAACAGGTGTTTTATTTAATGCTTATGATTTAAGTGTTTTTGCAAAGGAAAATGAAGAAGTTACTTTAAATTTTAGTAAAGAAAAATCTGGAGAAACAAAAATTTCTTGCCAAAATGAAACTTTAAGTATTAGCGGATTTTATCAAAAAGAAGAATATAAATGTAAAGAGACTTCAAAGTTAGTTATTATCGAAGCTAATTATACAGATCCTAATATAATAGCTAATGCAAAGCCAAATTATAAAGAACAAGATGAGAAAATTTTTTATAGAAGTTTTAGAGGGAGTGAGCCTAAATTACATTTAGGGATGGATTTTTTACTCAATATCCTTAAACAAAATCCAAATTTAAGCATATACAGCTCTTCTCAACAAATCTTACTTGATAAAGAGCTTTTAACTATACCTATGAATATTGATCATATCAATAATATTATTGGTCAAGATATTGATAAAGATGATATCTTAAATATTTTAAAAAAATTAGGTTTTAAAATAATACTTTTAGATGATAGATTAATTAATGTCGAAGTTCCAATGCATAGGCCAGATATAAGTAATTTATCAGATATTTGTGAAGAAATTGTTAGAATGATAGGTATTAACAATATAGTTTCTAAAAATTTAGAATTTTTAGGAAAAAATCGTCTTAATTCAACTTATTTTTCTTATAAAAGACTTTTGGAATTAAGAAAAAATGCTGTTAATAATGGTTATTTTGAAAGTTTGCATTATGTTTTAGATAATAGTGAAGAACTTCAAAATTTGGGATTTGATACTGTTAAAATACAACTTTTAAATCCGATAACCAATGAATTAAATACCCTAAGAACAACCTTATTAAATCATCTTTTAAGTGCTGTTAGCTTAAATACAAAAAATTCAAAAAAAATTATTAAACTTTTTGAATCAGGATCTATTTTTTCTAAAGATGTTGAAGAATTAAATAAAATCGCTTTTGTGCATTCAGGCTATAAAGAAGAGCCTAAAATAGCAAATAAAGCTAAGCCAAGATTGGTTAATTTTTACGATTTTCTTTTAGATATTAAAAATATTATAGGGGATTTTAAACTTAAGCCCTCTCATTATGATTTCTTAAGTCCTTATGAACAAGCAGAATTGATTATAAATAATGTAAGTATAGGTTTTATCGGTCGTTTACATTTGAAATTAGAAAATGAAAAAGATCTAATGAAAACTTATGTTTGTGAATTGGATTTAGAGCTTATTAAAGAAGAAAAAAAAGTTGCTAAAAATTATTCAAAATTTCCTGCAGTAAATAGAGATCTCAGTATATTGGTGCCAAAAGGATATGTGTATGAAAATATTAAAAAATCAATAGAAGAATTAAATTTAGAAATTCTTGAAAATTTTAGATTAGTTGATTTATATAGCGATGAAAATCTTAAAGATTTTTATAGTTTAACTATAGCTTTTGTTTTTAGAGATATAAATAAAACTTTAGAAGATAGTCAAATTGTAGAAAGTATGGATAAGATTGTACAAAAATTAAAAGAAATGGATCTTGATTTAAGATGATAATCCATGCCTTATCTGATAGCTTCGAAATAGAAATTTCAGATATAGCTGCCGATAAAAGTATTTCTCATCGTTTTGCAATTTTTTCACTTTTAACAAATAAAGAAAATAAGGCCAAAAATTATCTTTTAGCCAAAGATACTTTACATACGCTTGAAATTTTAAAACAGCTAGGTGCTGAAGTTAAAATTTATGGTACAAATGTTAGCATCATTCCGCCTAAAAAAATTGTACCACCTAAAGATGTATTATATTGTGGGAATTCTGGAACTCTTATGCGTTTAATGATAGGATTTTTATCTGGAATTTCTGGTTTTTTTGTTTTAAGCGGAGATTCATCTTTAAATAATCGCCCTATGAAAAGAGTTTGCGATCCTCTTAAAAGTATTGGAGCAAAAATATATGGCAGAGAGAATGCAAATTTAGCACCAATTTGTATAAAGGGACAAAAATTACATTTTTTTAATTACGAGAGTCAAATTTCATCAGCTCAAGTTAAAACAGCTATGATTTTATCAGCTTTAAATACAAATGGAAAATCTATATTTAAAGAATTAAATTTAAGCAGAAACCATAGTGAAAATATGTTAAAAGCCATGGGGGCTCCTTTAAAAATAAGTGAGAATGGTTTAAAAATCGAAATATCAAATTTAAAAAAGCCTTTAATAGAGCAAGATCTTGAAATTCCTAATGATCCATCTTCAGCTTTTTATTTTATACTTGCAGCACTTATTATTCCTAATTCGAAGATAAGAATAAATAATATTTTATTAAATTCTACTCGCATAGAAGCTTATAAAGTTTTGCAAAAAATGGGAGCTAAAATTGAAATAAAAATTACCCAAAATCATTTTGAAAGTATAGGAGAAATTAGAGCAAGTTTTAGTAAGCTTAAAGCAGTGGAAGTTAAAGAAAATATAGCATGGCTTATAGATGAAATTCCTGCTTTAGCTATTGCTTTTGCTTTAGCAGATGGAATTTCTATACTTAAAAATGCAAAAGAGCTTAGAGTTAAAGAAAGTGATAGAATTTGCTCTATAGTTTCAAACCTAAAGCTTTGCGGAATTAAAGTTGAAGAATTTGAAGATGGATTTAAAATAGAAGGTGGAAAGGTAAATAAAGCTAAAATAAAAAGTTATAATGATCATCGTATCGCTATGAGTTTTGCTATTTTAGGTATGGTTTGTGGAATGGAAATTGATGATTTTGATTGCATAAAAACTTCTTTCCCAAATTTTATAGAAATTTTAAAAAGATTAGGGGTGAAAATTGATTATTGAATTAGCTAAAAACTATGGTTTTTGCTTTGGGGTAAAAAGAGCAATTAAAAAAGCTGAACAAATTAAAGATGCTGCGACTATAGGGCCATTAATTCATAATAATGAAGAAATTTTGCGTCTGCAAAAAGATTTTAATGTTAAAACTTTAGAAAATATTAATGCATTAAATGACGAAAAAAAGGCCATTATAAGAACTCACGGTATTACAAAACAAGATTTAGCTGATTTAAAAAAAAGAAATATTGAAATTTTTGATGCAACATGCCCTTTTGTAACAAAGCCTCAGCAAATTTGCGAACGCATGAGTGATGAAGGCTATGAGGTTGTTATTTTTGGTGATGAAAATCATCCAGAGGTTAAAGGTGTTAAAAGTTATGTAAGCACAAAAGCTTATGTTGTTTTAAGTAAAAAAGAGCTTGAAAATATTAAATTACCAAATAAAATTGCTGTAGTAAGTCAAACAACTAAAAAACCTGAACATTTTATGGAAATAGTTAATTTTTTAATATTAAGAGTTAAAGAAGTCAGAGTTTTTAATACTATCTGCGATGCAACATTTAAAAATCAAGATGCTATTAAAGAACTTTCTGTAAAAAGTGATGTAGTCATTGTTGTGGGTGGTAAGAATTCGGCTAACACCAAGCAACTTTTTTTAATAGCAAAAATGCACTGCGAGGATAGTTATCTTATCGAAACAGAAGAAGAATTAAAAAAAGAGTGGTTTTTAAATAAAAAACATTGTGGAATTAGTGCAGGTGCTAGCACTCCAGATTGGATTATAAATAAGGTAATTGCTAAAATTAAAACTTTTGTTGATTAAAGCGTAATATTTTATTTTTTTAAAAGCTAAATAAAACTACAATTTAAAAAAATTAACAAAAGCTAAATTTTTAATATTTAGAATGAGGAAATTTAAAATTATTTTAAAGGACAGTGATGATTGAGGCGAACAATAAGGTTCAAAGTAGTTTAGATGATTTTCTTGAAGAAGAAGATTTTGGACAACTTTTAGATGCTTTTGATAAATCAAAAGAAGAAGCAATGGCAGAAGGGGTGATCGTAGAGATTAAAAATGATGAAGTTTATATTGATATAGGTAAAAAATCTGAAGGAATTTTGTCAATTGCTGAAATTCAAAATAATGATGGACAGTTATTGTTTAAAATTGGAGATAAGATTAAAGTTGCTGTGGTGGGTTATTACAGTGGAAGGTCTTTATTGTCTCATAAAAAAGCTTTGAGAAAAGAAAAAGTGATTGGATTTATTAAAAATTATAAAGAAGAAGATTCTGAAAATATATTTAATGTTAAAGTTGTTGGAAAAAATAAAGGAGGACTTATTGTTGTTGATGATAATGATATTGAGTTCTTTTTACCTAAATCTCAATATGGTTTCAAAGAAAACAATAATGTTTTAGGTAAAACTTTTAAAGTAAAGATTATTAAGATTGATCATGAAGAGCAAAGTATTATCGTTTCCAGAAAGAAAACTCTAGATGATGAAAGAAAAAGACGTAAAGAATTAATTAATAATATCACTCAAGAACAGGGCATTATTGAAGGTACAGTAAAAAAAATCACAACTTATGGTATGTTTGTTGATGTAGGCGGAATTGACGGTCTGGTTCATTATAGTGAAATTTCTTATAAAGGCCCAGTAAATCCAAGTCTTTTTTATAAAGAGGGGGACAAAGTTCCAGTTAAAATTATTAGCTATAATAAAGAACGCAAACACCTTTCATTATCTATTAAGGCAGCTTTACCTGATCCTTGGAGTGAAATAAAAGATAATCTTGAAGTAGGTGATACAATTAAGGTTATTGTTTCTAATATAGAACCTTATGGAGCTTTTGTAGATTTAGGTAATGATATCGAAGGTTTTTTACATATCAGTGAAATTTCTTGGGATAAAAATATTAAAAATCCAAAAGACCATATAAGCAAAGGACAAGAAATTGATGTGGAAGTTATTGAAATTAATTCCGAAGAAAGACGCTTAAGAGTTTCTTTGAGAAATTTACTTACAAAGCCTTTTGATGAATTTTTGAAAAAATATAAATTATCAGATATTTTAGAAGGTGAAGTTACTTTGACAACTGCTTTTGGAGCATTTATAAATCTTGGTATGATTGAGGGTTTATTGCATAATGAAGATGCTTCTTGGTCAAGAACTGATAAATGTAAAGATAAATTTAAAGTTGGCGATAAGGTTAGAGTAAAAATTATTAAAATAGATACAGAAAATCAAAAAATTTCTCTTAGCATGAAAGAACTTTGTGAATCACCTGTTCAAGAATATGCCAAAAATCATAAAGTTGGAGATATTGTTAAAGGAAAAATTAGAGATATCAAAGATTTTGGTGTTTTTGTAGAGCTTAGTCAAAATGTTGATGCGCTTATTCATAAAGAGGATATTAGTACTTCAACTCTGGAAAATCTAAAAATAGATGATGAAATTGAAGCAGCTATTGTTTTTATCGATGAAAAGAAGAATAGAATTCGCTTAAGTGTTAAAGATTTAGTTAAAATGAAAGAACGTGAAGTTTTAAATGAAATAAATGATAATGATAAAATCACTTTAGGTGATATTATAAAAGATCAATTAGCTTAATGATTAAAAAATATCTAACTGTAGGCATTTTAAGTTTACTGTTGCTTAGTTTGTTTGCAGTTGTTTTGATATTAGTCTCTAAATTTAAAGCAAATTCAAATTTTATTCCTGAATTTGCTCATAATATAAATATAGAAAAAGAAAATAAGCAAAAAAACAATGAAAACTTTACTTGGCAAGAAGAACTTGCTAAATGGCCAAGTAAAGATTTTACTCCTGCAGCAGAACAATTTAATCTTTATGTTGATGTTGATACTAGTGATTTAAAAGAAAAAAGCAAATATTATCAGCTTATTATAGATAAAAATGATATCTATTCGGTATTTTGTTTAAAACAAACTTTAAAATCTTTTGATGTGAAATATTTTTTATTAAAATCTAGTGATAGTCCAGAAATTTTTTTAGATACTGATAATAAAGAACTTATTGATGAAATTATTAAAGAGCTAAAAAAATATAAGATTAATACTCAAGCTAAAGAAATTTGGCTTTAATTTTTTTAATTATCGATTTATTTTTCTAGGAAGTATTATAATGGCACTGATTGATTTAATTGACGCAAATAAAAGATTTGATGAAAAGATTGTTTTAAATGAAGCCAATTTTAGTGCCAATGATGGTGAAAAAATAGCTATTATTGGTAAAAATGGAGAAGGGAAATCAACTTTTTTAAAAATATTATTTGGTAATTTAAATTTGGATAGTGGTCGCGTTGTAAGACAAAATGGAAAAAGCATCGCGATGCTTTCGCAAAATGTAGATTTTGAGGCAAATTTGAGTATTAAAGATGCTATTAAGCAAGAACTTTCAGAAATTTATACCGCTTTAGATGAATATGAAAAACTTCAATTAAAATTAGAAAAAAATCCAGAAAATAAAGAGTATTTAAAACAAATGGATTCAATTATGGCTTTAATAGAAAGCAAGGATGCTTGGAATATAGAAGCTAAAATAAAACGTGTTTTGAAAGAATTTGATCTATTAAAATATATTGATCGTTTAGTATGCACATTAAGTGGTGGTGAGATACGTAGGGTAGGACTTTGTATACTTATACTTAAAAATCCTGATATTTTGTTGCTTGATGAGCCAACAAATCATTTAGATGTTTATATGACAAGTTTTTTAGAAGAATTGCTAAAAGAATCAAAAATGTGCGTTATTTTTATTTCCCATGATCGCTATTTTATTGATGCTATTGCTGATAAGTGTATAGAAATTGAAAATGGAAAATTAAGTGTTTTTAAAGGAGGATATGCAAATTATCTTGAAAAAAAGGCACAAATTTTAGAAAGTCTTACTAAAAACCATGAGACTTTATTAAAGCAATTAAAAAGTGAAGAAGAATGGTTAAGACGCGGTGTCAAAGCAAGATTAAAAAGAAATGAAGGAAGAAAAGAGCGTATTTTAAAAATGCGAGAAGAGGCTAAAAAAAATCCAGGAGCTATAAAGCGCCTAAGACTTGAAATTTCAAGATCTACACTTAATTTTAATGCTGATAAAGTAATGAATCGAAAAAAAATGTTATTTGAAATTAAAAATGTAAGCAAAAGTATAGAAAATAAAATACTTTTTAAAGATTTTTCAGCTCGTATTTTGCAAGGAGAGCGTATAGCTATAGTAGGAAAAAATGGCTGTGGAAAATCTACTTTTTTAAAAATGCTGTTAGGACAAATAAAAGAAGATAGTGGAGAGATTAAACGAGGAGAGATTAAGATAGGATATTTTGATCAAGCTAGAAATTTAGTAAATTCAGATAAAACCTTACTTGAGATTTTTTGTCCTAATGGTGGAGACAGGGTTCAAGTCAGAGATAAAAATATGCATGTTTATGGATATTTGAAAAATTTTTTATTTCCTAAAGAATTTTTAGATAAAAGTGTTTCTGTATTAAGCGGTGGAGAAAAAAATCGAGTAGCTTTGGCTTTACTTTTTACTCAAATTTATGATATTTTAGTACTTGATGAGCCAACCAATGATTTAGATATTTCGACAATTAATATTTTAGAAGAATATTTGTTAAATTTTGAAGGAGCAATTTTGTTTGTATCTCATGATAGGTATTTTGTTGATAAAATTGCCAATAAAATTTATGCTTTCGAGGGAGATTCTTCGATCAATATTTTACATACTCTTTATACAGAATATCTTGAAAATGAAAAAGAATTGCGCGAATTTGATAATTTTACTCTAAATTTTGAAAATTCAATTTCAAATAGTAATCAAAAAGAGAAAAAAAATCAAAAGCTAAGTTATAAAGAAAATGAAATTTTAAACAATCATCCAGAAAAAATAGAAGTTATTGAAAAACAAATTGCACAATTAAATAAAGATTTATCAAATCCAAATATTTATCAAAATATCGGTATTAATAAACTTTATGAAGAGTTGCAAAAAGCTCAAGAAACATTGGAAATATTTGAAAAAGAATATTTTGAAGTTTTAGAAAAAAGTGAAAATTTGCAAAAAGAAATATAAAAATGTACTTTGATTACTTGTAAAAATATAACCAAATTAAATTTTATATCAATGACTATATTCTTAAGAACCAAGGATTATAAATCAAAATCATTTTAGCAATTTTAATCTTAGTATTTTTAAACTCTAAAAAAGTAAAGAAGAAAAATTTTGTAAACAATTATAGTGAAATTTATGTTTTTGATAGAAAAACAAAAGATAAATATATATAATTTTAAAATACATAAATATTTTACACCATAAGACTTAGAAAAATTTTATCTCAAGTCTTTTTTAATGGTTATAAATATTATCGTGATGATTGTAATTATAAAATAGACGAATTTAATTTTAATTTTGATGACAAACTTTAAGAAGATAAGCTTAGAAAAAGTAAGATCTTATATGGATTGAGCGTAAAGGTAAAAAAAATATCCTGTTGTTTTCTCTGCTAGATTTATATATGTTGCAAATTCGGAAATGAAAGAAAGGATGGCTTTAAAAGATTAGATTTTCTTTATAAAAAAGTAAAATTAGATGCTAATCTTATTCTTAGAATCTTCGCTCTATACTAAGCTAATTTTTTTGAAGAGCCAAGATAAGAGCTTATTAAAAAATGCGGGATTAAAGAATGAAAAATAAAAAATGAGTTTGAGCTTATTAAGATTTTAAAAGTTTTAATAAAAAATAATATTAAGACTTTATATTAAAAGAAAGATTTTTATTTTTTGATTTTTTTAATAAATTTAAAGTAAAATAAAAATTAGATATCAAAAAAAGGAGTAGGGTGAAGATAAGAGTTTATTATGAAGATACAGATGCTGGCGGGGTAGTTTATCATAGTAATTATTTGAAATTTTGCGAAAGAGCTAGAAGTGAAGTTTTATTTTCTAAAAAAGCTTTAATATTTGATGCCATTGATGGACATTTTTTACTTACAAAAGCAAATTGTAATTTTATAAAACCTGCTAAACTTGGAGATATAATCGAAGTTAAAACAAAAATTTTAGAAATTAAAAATGCTTCTATAGAAATTTTACAAGAAATTTATAAAGATAAAAACAAAATTTTTAAGTTTATTGGAACTCTTGCTTATATCAAAAAAGAAAAACCTGCCAAAATGGAACCAGAAGTTAAAAAACTTTTTGAAGAATTATTTTAATTCTTCAAAATTTGCTTTGACGCTTTGCATGAGACGGACTTTGTATAAAATCTGCGAGTTTTCAATTTTTTCATCAAAAATACTTTTACTTTCTTTATTTAGAAAATTCGTATAAAAATAATCAGTTCCAATGCTTGTTGCATAAGCTACCCAATTATAGTCTATATTTTGATTAAAAATTTCATTTAAATAGGATAAATTATCGTCATGATTATTGATAGAATTTGCAATAATAAAATTTTTCCTATCGGCTTCTTGGGTAAGATTTAAAAATGCAGGATTGTAATTTATCTGGGTGGATAACATTATATAAGGATATATATCATAAACGCGTAATTGAGAACTTGTAAGTGCTGTTTTTACTAAAGGTGTATTAAAAAAAATAGAAGTTTGATCAAGACTTCCTTGAGATTTTAGCAACTTGTAAAAATCAAGTTTATCTCCATCAATTTTATAAATTCTTACATTTTGATTTTTACTATTGAGCAATATACGTGCATTTAAGTTATCTGATAATGTAGAACCATCTCCAAAAATTGCTATATTTGAGTTGGCTTTTTGCAAAAGAGCCATAATTTGAGCATCATAATCTATGCTACCAAAAATTATATTTTGATTTAAATTTGAGGCAAAATTTTTATGGAGGGTTGGGATAAATATCTTCATATTTTTAGAATAATCTTTAAGCGCGGAAATACCTTTTAGGGTAAAAGCTGCAATAACATATTGATAACCCTGAGATTCTATTTGATCAAGAGTTTGACGTATTTTGTTTTCATCTTCTGTGCCTATTAAAAATACTTTGACTTTAATGTCTGCTCTTTGTCTTAAAAGATAAGCAATGCTAGAATTTACAATAGTATTGGAATAGCTTTTAATTGTTTTTTCTGGAATAACAATGGCTAATTTAACCGCTGTAATTTTTTGCACAGCTTGATCAAAATCTGTGATAGAATTTAAAAGTTTTGCATAAACGTTGGATAAAAATTGATCTTTTTGATCGCTGAATTCACTTAAAAAACTAAGATAAAGTCTTGATTCTAAAAGATCAAAAAGACAATTAATCCCACATTCTTGGGTATTTAGATTAGGGTAGAAATTTTCAGAAGGTGGTATATCTACTAATCTTTGTTCTCTAGCTACAAGAAAACAAAAGCATAATCCTAAAATTAATAATATCTTTTTCATAAAAATCCTTTAATTTTTTTTAGGTCTTCTATAAATTTTTTTTCATAACTTGGATTTTTTTCTATAAATTCAAGTTCAAAACTTGCCATAAAAAAGAAATCTTTATAGGTGAAAATTTCTCCCCTTAGGCTATTAAAATTAGAAAAACCCAAGCTATTAAAAGCATATTCTCCTAAGCAAAGGATAAATTTAGGTTGAACCAGCATGACTTCATTCCAAAAAAATGGTAAGCAAGATTGTAGCGAAAAATCATCAAATTTTCTATTAGAAAAACATTTAAAAAGATATGAAAAATAAAATTGCTCTTTGTTGAGCCCTAAAATGTTATAAATATAATTTTGTAATGCTTTGCCTTTTTTTGATTCCAAAATGCAACCGTTTTCATTTTCAACTTTTTGTCCAAAAGTATCTAAAATCATTAGATTAACTGATTTTAAATGATTTTCCATTAAGGTAAAACGACGAAATTTTGAAAAATGACATAAATTGCATTTTTGTATATTTGATCTTAAGTCTTTAAAATTTTTTATTTTTAATTGAATATTATTAGCTTTGTTATCTATAAAATTATATCCTATAGCTTTTAAATAATATAAACTTCTTATCATTGCTACAACTTAAAAATTATTTATAAATTAAAAATACTAATTTATTTTTAAAAATTTAGCAAAAAAAAATTAATCTTACTTAGCAAAAGCAATTTATAAGTAAGATTGAGATAAAATTCGCTTTTATTCTTTATTTTCAAAAATAAAATTAAGGAAATTTTAAAATGAAAAGAACTTATCAACCGCATGGTACTCCAAGAAAACGCACTCATGGTTTTCGTGTTAGAATGAAAAGCAAAAATGGTCGTAAGGTAATCAATGCAAGACGTGCTAAAGGTAGAAAAAGACTCGCTGTGTGAAATTTTTTGAAAAAATCAGCAAAAATGAAGAATTTTCGACTGTATATAAATTAGGAAAAAAATGGTATTGCGATGGCATTATTGTTTTTTATCTCAAATGTGATGAGCAAAAAATGGCAGTTGTTGCAAGTAGAAAAGTTGGAAAGGCAGTGATTAGAAATCGCTCTAAACGTATTTTAAGAGCTTTATTTTCTAAAATTGAAACAGAAATTTATAAAGGGAAATATATTTTTGTTGCAAAAAGTGAAATCACTCAATTTTCTTTTTCTAAATTAGAGAGAAGCTTAAAATGGGGTTTAAAGAAGCTACAATGTTTAAAATAGCATGTTTAAAATTGTTATTAATTTATCAGAAATTTTTAAGCCCGCTTAAGCCTTCTGTATGTAGATTTTATCCTTCTTGTTCAGAATATGCTTATTGGCAATTTCAAAAAAAAGATTTTTTTTCAGCTTTTTATTTTACTCTTATGAGAATTTTGAAATGCAACCCATTTTTTAAAGGTGGATTTGATTATCCAAAAATTACAAGAAAAATAACTCCTTATAATTTTTGTTTTAAACCAATTTTTTTATCGCAAAAAAAACTTTATTATTTTTATATACCTTATAATGATAAAACTTTTTATTTTGTTAGAATTATATTTAAAAGGATAAATCAGTGAATAATACAAATAATTTTTTTCAGCAAAAACGCATACTTTTAGCAGTAGTGCTTTCTTTTTTATTTTTCATTGTGTATGATTATTTTTTTATACCAAAAAATCCTCCTAAATTAAATCAAAATATTACAAAAGTTGAAAGTAATGCACAATTTGATGCACCAAAACATAATATTCAGCCTGTAGAAATTCAAAAGAATGTTTTACAAGATCAGATTATAGCAGATATTAAAAGTGATCATTTTGAAGCTAAGATTGATGCCTTGGGTCGAATTTCAAGCTTTTATCTCAAAGATAAAAAATATCAAAATGAAAATGGTGAATTCATTAATTTAGTTTCTAAAAATAGTTTTCCTTATCCTTTAGAGATGCGTTTTAGCGATGAAGCTATTAATGCTGATGCTTTTAAAACGCCTTATATCTCAAATTTTAAAGAGCTTTTTGTAGATGAAAACGGTAGCAAAACGATAAAATTAACTCAAAAACTTTCCTCTGGTTTAATGATTGAAAAAAATATAACTTTTTATCCTTTTGGAAATTATAAAATCGAAGTGAGTCTTAATAAAAATAGCCATTATTTTATAAGCCCAGGTTCTCGCCCTAATATAGCAGTTGATAGTTACACTGTGCATGGTGCATTAGTTATGGATGATAAAGAAACTATTCATACTTTTGAAGACGGGAAAGTAGATAAAGAACAGAATATGCAAAATATTTGGATGACATCAGCTTTTGATAGGTATTACGCTACTTTCTTTTATAATTTTGAAAAACCTTTAAACATAACTATAGGAAAAGATGCGCATGAAAATCCTTTAGTGTTTGCTTCTAGTGATAATAAATTTGAAGCAGGGGGTTATATAGGATCAAAAGAACATGTAATATTAAGAAGTATAGATCCACGACTTGAAGCTGTGGTTGAATATGGATGGTTTACTTTTATTGCAAAACCAATGTTTGTATTTTTAAATTTCTTGCATAATCATATAGGAAATTGGGGTTGGTCTATAGTTATAATGGTATTGATTATTCGTGTTATTTTATTTCCTTTGACTTATAAATCTATGATTTCTATGAATAAATTAAAAGATTTAGCTCCAAAAATGAAAGAACTAAGAGAACGTTACAAAGGTGATCCTCAAAAAATGAATGTTCATATGATGGAGCTTTATAAAAAACACGGTGCAAATCCTATGAGCGGGTGTTTGCCTATACTTTTACAAATTCCAATTTTCTTTGCAATTTATCGTGTGTTGTTAAATGCTATTGAATTAAAGGCTGCGCCTTGGATATTTTGGATACATGATTTATCAGTTATGGATCCTTATTTTGTTCTTCCAATTTTAATGGGAGCGACAATGTTTGTACAACAACTTGTTACACCAATGACAATTCAAGATCCTATGCAAGCTAAAATTATGAAATTTTTACCTGTAATATTTACTTTCTTTTTTGTAACTTTTCCTGCAGGATTAACTCTTTATTGGTTTATTAATAATCTTTGTTCTTTTATTCAACAATTGATCATTAATAAAATTTTTGCCAAAGAGCATCATAAAAAATAAAATGGAGTGCAAAAAATGAGAGTCGAGGCTAAAGATCTTGAAGAGGCATTGATTGAAGCTTCTAAGAGTCTAGATTGCTCGGTTATTGATCTAGAATATACTATTGTACAACTTCCTAAAAAAGGTTTTTTAGGTTTTGGTTGTAGAAATATTATCATTGAAGTTGAGAATAAGAAAAAACAAGTTAAAAAACATTCAAAAAATAATTTTCAAATAAGTAAAATTCGAGAAAAAAATTCTTGCGAAAAAGTAGAAGAAAAAAAAGAAAATATCAAAAATGACAAAATAGAAAATGTAAAACCCAAAGAAAGTTATGTTGTTAAAGAAGATAAGATTTTTGATAGTTTTCATCGTGAAAGCAAAGATACTAGAAATATACAAAATATTTTAGATGAAATTAAGATTCAGCTTGAAAAATTACTTAATTCTACTTGTTTTGATATTTCTTTAAAAGAACTAAAAATGTATAACGAAGAAAGCGTTTTTATCCATTTAGATGGTGAAGATGCAGCTTTGCTTATTGGAAAAGAAGCTCATCGTTATAAAGCTATTTCTTATCTTTTACATAGTTGGATTAATACAAGATATAATCTCTTGGTGCGTCTTGAAATATCTCATTTTTTAGAGGATCAAATTCAAGGTATGCAAGGTTATCTTCAAAGCATTGTTGAAAAAATTAAAATTTATGGAAGTGGTCAAACAAAACCATTGGATGGTGTTTTAATTAAAATTGCTCTGGAAAGACTAAGAAGTGAATTTCCACATAAATATGTAGGTATTAAGCAAAATAACGATCAAAGATTTATAGTTATAAATGATTTTTTAAAAAAAGATGAATGATACTATAGTAGCTATTGCAACAGCACATGGAATAGGTTCCATTTCTATTATAAGATTAAGTGGTGTAAAATCTTTAGAAATCGCGTTAAAGATAAGCAAAAAAAAAGAATTAATTCCACGTTATGCTACTTTTACCAAGCTTTACAATCATAAAGATGAATTTTTAGATGAAGCTATACTTATATATTTTAAAGCTCCTTTTAGTTTCACAGGCGAAGATATAGTAGAATTTCAAATTCATGGCGGTTTTAGCGTAAGTGAAATTTTGCTTGATGAACTTGTGAATTTAGGAGCTAGATTGGCTCAAGCTGGAGAATTTAGCAAAAGAGCATGTTTAAATGGAAAAATGACTCCTTTAAAGGCTTTAAATATACAAGATTTAATTGTTTCAAAATCTGCTCTTGCAGCTAAGGTTATTGCAAGAAATATGCGAGGTGATCTAGGAGAGCTTTTAGATAAAATTCGCACAGACTTAGTTAAAACTTTAGCTTTTGTGGAAACAAGTATTGATTATGCTGATGATGATTTGCCACTCGATTTATTAGAACAGATTAGTCTTATGTGTCAAGATAATGCTAAAATTTTAAGAGAAATTTATACAATTTCTCAAAGCAAAAAAGGTCTCATAGAAGGTTTTAAAATAGCTATAGTGGGTAAACCTAATGTTGGAAAATCCTCTCTTTTAAATGCCTTACTTTCTTATAAAAGAGCTATAGTTTCAGATATAGCAGGAACAACGCGTGATACCATAGAGGAAAATTTTAAATTAGGTTCTTATTTGCTTCGTATTATTGATACAGCAGGCATTAGAGAAAGTAAAGATGAAATAGAACAAATAGGCGTAGAATTAAGTAAAAGAAGTTTAAAAGATGCAGATATTATTTTGGCTGTTTTTGATTCTTCCAAAGAAGAAGATAAAGAAGATCTAGAAATTTATAATTTATTACAAAATAGCGATAAAAAAATATTTTGGATTTTAAATAAAACTGATCTATATGAGGTTTTTGAAAATAGTAAAAATATAGATTTTATAAGGCTCAGTGCTCAAAATGATATTAATTTACTCAAAGAGGAATTGGAAAAATATCTTAATTCTTTTGATGCTGAAGATACCATAGTAAGTTCTTTAGAATTAATTAACTCTTGCAAAATTGCAAGTGAGGCTATACTAAGAGCAAAAGTTCTTTTGCAAGAAAACTCTTTAGAGCTTTTTGCATTTGAATTAAATTTAGCTATAGGTGAGCTTTCAAAATTTACTAAAGATTTTGAAAGAGATGAAATTTTAGATGCAATGTTTAGCAATTTTTGTTTAGGAAAATGAAAGGTAATAAGAATATGGATAAAGAAATCATAAAAGCACATAAAATTAGCGATGAGGAATATAAGCAAATTTTAGAAATTCTTGGAAGAGAACCTAATTTGCTTGAGTTAGGCGTTATTTCTGCTATGTGGAGTGAACATTGCTCTTACAAATCAAGTAAAAAATACCTTAATGGCTTTCCAACTAAAGCGCCTTGGGTGATCCAAGGACCTGGTGAAAATGCAGGAGTTATTGATATTGGAAAAGATATGGCAGCAGTTTTTAAGGTTGAAAGCCATAATCACCCTAGCTTTATTGAGCCTTTTGCAGGTGCAGCAACTGGAGTAGGTGGAATTTTACGTGATGTTTTTACTATGGGTGCAAGAGTTGTTGCTGGACTTAATTCTTTAAAATTTGGGAATATTCATGATGAAAAATATGGAAATCATCAAAAATATCTTGTAAAAGGTGTTGTAAGTGGAATTTCTCATTATGGAAACTGCATAGGGGTGCCGACTATAGGCGGAGAATGTTCTTTTGATGAATGTTTTAATGGAAATATATTAGTCAATGCATTTGCATTAGGAATTTGTAAAAAAGAAGATATTTTCTATGCTAAGGCTGAAGGTATAGGAAATCCCGTGATTTATGTAGGATCAAAAACTGGCAGAGATGGACTTGGCGGTGCTGTTATGGCTAGTGATAGCTTTAATGAACAAAATAAAAGTTTAAGGCCAACTGTGCAAATAGGGGATCCTTTTAGTGAAAAACTTTTAATGGAGGCATGTTTAGAGCTTTTTAAAAGTGATTTGATTATAGGAATTCAAGATATGGGAGCTGCTGGACTTACTTCTAGTTCTTTTGAAATGGCAGGAAGAAGTGGAAGTGGGATGAAGCTTTATTTAGAGAAAACTCCTATGCGTGAAAGCGGGATGACGCCGTATGAGTTAATGCTTAGTGAATCTCAGGAAAGAATGCTTATTTGTGCAAAAAAAGGTTGTGAAAATCAAGTTATAGAAATTTTTAAAAAATGGGATTTAGATGCTGTTGTAATTGGTGAAGTCACAGATACAGGAAATATGGAGCTTTTTTGGAATAATGAGCTCGTAGGAATGATACCTATTGAGCCTTTAAGCGAAAAAGCACCTATTTTAGATCGTCCAATAAGCAAACCAAAATATCTAGATAGCATTAAAGATTACCAATTTGAATTAAAAAATGATATACAAGATTTATTTATCCAGATGATAAAAAATGAAAATGTTAATGATAAAGCTTTTATTTATGATCAATTTGATTCAAGTGTGCAAACAAATACAATCAAAGCCGATGGAAAATTAGGTGCGAGTGTTATACGCGTAAAAGAAAATAATGCAGCTATAGCAATGGCTATAGAATGTAATTCTCGTTTAAATTATATTGATCCAAAAATTGGTGCAAGTGCTGCTGTAGCAAGCGCAGGAAGAAAGGTAGCTTGTGCAGGAGCTAAACCTTTAGCAATTAGCGATTGTTTAAACTATGGAAATCCACAAAATCCTGAAGTAATGTGGCAATTTGCACAGGGATGTGAAGGTATTAAAGAAGCTTGTAAAGAATTAAATACTCCTGTAGTTAGTGGTAATGTTTCTTTATATAATGAAACAGAAGGGGTAAGTATTTACCCAAGTCCTACTATTGTAAATGTAGGCGTTTTAGAAAATTCCAATCGCGTTTTAAAAGCAAGTTTTGATAAAGCTGGAATTAAAATTTATCTTCTAGGGGAAACTTTGGGAAATTTTGCTGGCTCATTGGTAATGAAAATTCAAGATAAAAAAGTAGCAGGAAATCTTAAAAATATAGATTATAAAGCAGAATTAATGCTTTGGAATTTTCTTTATAAGGCAAATCAAGAATTTTTACTTGAGTGTGCAAATAGTGTGGGTGTAGGCGGTATTGCTATAACTTTAGCAAAAATGTGTGCTATTTCCAAGAAAGGTATGATTTTAGAAAGTGCTTTTGATGATAAAAAAATGATTTTTGATGAAAGTTTTAGTCGTGCCATAGTAGGAGTTGATGAAAAATATGAAGAAAAATTTTTACAATTGATTCAAGAATTTAATATCAAAGCACAAAAGTTAGGTATAAGCACTGATGAGGATTGTTTTAAGCTTGATGAAATTAATTTAAGCAAAAAAGAACTCAATAATCTTTATTTTGAAAGTTTTAAAGAGCAAATCCAATGAGTTTAATTTTAATTATTTTAGTTATTTTGGTCTTTTATTGGTATTATAAAACTTGGGAAAAACAAGACTTTTTAAACTCAGCTACACGAGGTGTTAAAGGCTTTGCAAAAGGTTTTATGCGTGGAATAGCAGAAGAAAGAATGGATGAATTTAAAAGACGAATGAATTATTATGTGATTGCACTTTTGGCAAAAATTGCAAAAAGTGATGGTAAAATCAGTCAAGATGAAGCTGATATGATCACTCAAATTTTAGACGCAAATGCAAAAGATAGACAAGAAAGAGAGTTTTTAAAAGCAAGTTTTAATGAGCATAAGGAAAATTTAAATGATGCTTTTGAAGTAGCAAAAGACTTTTTAAAAGAGGTTCCTTTGCCAAAATCTGAACGTTTTAATGTATTTAGAGTGCTTGTTTTTATGGCTTTTATTGACGCAGAATTTAGCTATAAAAAGAAAGAAATTTTAAGTAAAATTGCACAAGCTTTCGATATAAGTCAAAATGAATTAGAAAATTTTATAAATAATTTTTCAAATTTAAATACTTCTAAGAAGCAAATAAGTTTAGATGAAGCTTTTGAAATTTTGGAATTACCAAAGAATGCTGATATTAATACTGTAAAAAAGCAATATCGAAAATTAGCAAAAAAATATCATCCTGATATTTTAAATGCAAATAATATTAGCGAAGAAGAAATTAAAAAAGGAGTGGAAAAATTTCAAAAAATCAACGAAGCTTATGAAAAAATCAAAAAGTATTTAGAAAAATAAAATGAAAAAAATATTTTCATTTTATTTCTATTTTTAATATTTATGGTTTAATGAAAGGAAAAAATGAGAGCATTGCTTAGTGTCAGCGATAAAGAAGGTATAGTAGAATTTGCTAAAGAGCTTGAAAATTTAGGTTTTGAACTTCTTTCCACTGGTGGAACTTATAAGACTTTAAAAGAAAATGGGATAAGAGTTGTGGAAGTGAGTGATTTTACAAAAAGTCCTGAGCTTTTTGAAGGACGAGTAAAAACTTTGCATCCTAAAATTCATGGCGGAATTTTGCATAAAAGAAATGATAAAAATCACGTTAAACAGGCTAAAGAAAATGAAATTTTAGGTATTGACTTAGTATGTGTGAATTTATATCCTTTTAAAAAAACTACTATTGTAAGTGATGATTTTGATGAAATTATAGAAAATATTGATATAGGTGGACCTGCTATGATCAGATCTGCTGCAAAAAATTATAAAGATGTAATGGTAATTTGCAATCCTCTTGATTATGAAGAAGTGATTGAGGTTCTAAAAACTGGAAAAAATGATGAAAAATTTCGTTTAAATTTAATGATAAAAGCTTATGAACATACAGCAAATTATGATTCTTATATTGCAAATTATATGAACGAGCGTTTTAATGGAGGTTTTGGATCAAGTAAATTTATAGTAGGGCAAAAGGTTTTTGATACTAAATATGGAGAAAATCCTCATCAAAAAGGTGCTTTATATGAGTTCGATTCTTTTTTTAGTATCAATTTTAAAGCCCTTAAAGGTGAGGCTAGTTTTAATAATCTTACCGATATTAACGCTGCTTTAAATTTGGCTAGTAGTTTTGGTAATGCTCCAGCAGTTACAATAGTAAAACATGGAAATCCTTGCGGTTTTGCAATCAAAGAAGACCTTTTGCAAAGTTATATCAGTGCTTTAAAATGTGATAGTGTTAGTGCTTATGGCGGAGTAGTTGCAATCAATGGAACACTTGATAAAAAATTAGCTGAAAAAATAAATGAAATTTATGTTGAAGTGATAATCGCTGCAAATGTAAGTAAAGAGGCTTTGGATATATTTGAGGGTAAAAAACGTATTAAGATTTTTACTCAAGAAAACCCTTATTTGGTGCGCAGTTTTGATGCGTATGATTTTAAACATATTGATGGTGGATTTGTGTATCAAAATAGTGATGAAATAGGTATTGATGAATTTAAAAATGCTAAACTTGTTTCTAAAAGAGAAGCAAGCAAAGAAGAACTTCAAGATTTAGAAATTGCTATGAAAATTGCTGCATTTACCAAGTCAAATAATGTCGTTTATGTTAAAAATGGAGCTATGGTAGCTATAGGTATGGGAATGACAAGTAGAATTGATGCGGCAAAAGCAGCTATTGCTAAGGCTAATGAAATGGGACTTGATTTAAAAGGATGTGTTTTAGCAAGTGAAGCTTTTTTTCCATTTAGGGATAGTATAGATGAGGCAAGTAAAGTTGGAGTTAAGGCTATAGTTGAGCCTGGTGGAAGTATAAGAGATGATGAAGTGATAAAGGCTGCAGATGAATATGATATGGCTCTTTATTTTACTGGAGTAAGACATTTTTTACATTAAAATTTTTATTAATAATTAAAAAAATATTTAATTTAATTTAAATAATTTTAAGTACAATGGTTTTTATGATATTTTTTATTGAAAGCAATTAAAATGTTTAAAACTATTGGATTTAAAGTTTCTTCGGCGGTTTTTGTTGTTTTATTGTTTAGCTTTGTGATTATGCAAATTATTGTTAGCTTTGATTTTAAAAATACGACTAATAAAATTAGCAAAGAAAATCTCAATATAGTTAGTAATTTAGCTTTTCAAACTATGAGAATGGCTATGAATTTAGGAGATCCAGATAAGATAAAAGAAGCAATTAATGATGCTAAAAGCATTAAAGGGATTAGTGATATAAAAATTTATCCATCAAAAGAGACGATAAAATTTTTTGATATTAAAAATCCTTTAGTTTCCAATGAAAATATTATCTTAGATCAATTTTCTAATCCTAGTTTAGTTTCTTTAGAGCAAAATATTAACGGAATAGATCATTTAAGACTTATTCGCCCCTTGGTTGCGAATAAAACATGTATATCCTGTCATGCAAATGCAAAAGAAGGCAGTGTAATAGGAGTTATGGATGTATATCATTCTTTAGAAAGTGTTGAGAAAGATATCTCAAAAACAAGTCAAACCTATATAGTGATTTTTACAATTGCTTTAATACTAACTTTAGCCGTTGTGCTTTTTATATTAAAGATTGTTGTAGGTCGTCCCATTTTAGAACTTTTAAATCATGCTAAAGAATTAGCCCAAGGCAGTGGAAATTTAAAAGCACGAATTCGTATCAAAGGACGCGATGAAATTGCAACTGCTTGTGGATATATAAACCAATTTATCGAAAAAACTCACAAAGCAGTAAGCGAAGCGAGTTTGAGTTCTAAGAATGTAGAACATCAAAGTATTCTTTTAAATTCAAATGCAACTTCTTTAAATGAGATTACAGAATTAAATCACAAAAAAGTAGATTCAAGTTTTCATCTTGGCAATAATATAGGCTCAGATTTGAGAGAATTAGCTAATTTATCAAGTGATGCAAATGCTGCTAATGATAAGTCTTATGAATTGCTAGAACAAATGCTTAAATCACTATTTTCAGTTGCACAGAAAGTTACAGATCTTGCTGAAAGTGAAAATAATTTAGCCAAAAAAATTTCAGACATGGTTAATCAAGCAAAAAATATACAAAAAGCTACCCAAATGATGAATGAAATTGCTGATAAAACAAATCTTTTATCTTTAAATGCTAGTATAGAATCTGCAAGAGCTGGAGTCTATGGAAAAGGATTTTCTGTAATTGCAGAAGATATAAGATTGCTTGCTAATAATAGTGAAGAATTTTTAAATAGCGTTGCAACCATTACAAAGGAATTGTTAATTAGTATAGAAAAAGTAGCTAATGAACTTAAAGATAATTCTCAAAAAATTTATTCTTTAAATGAAGATACTAATTTATTAGCTAATAGTGCAAATAAGGTTAAATTTTGCAATCAAGATGCAAAAAATCTTGTGCATCAATGTAGCCAAAAAATAAAAGTAAGTCAAGAAAATATACAAAATTTACTCATAAAAATGGAAGAAAATGTTGAAGCAAGTGAAAAAAATGAAGAAATTTCAAAAATTTTACTTCAGGTTGCTGACGAGTTAAAAATAGTATGTCATAATCTTGATAATGAATTAAAGCAATTTCAAATTTAAAGGATAAAAGATGAAAAAAACTTTACAAATGACTTTAGCGGCTGCTTGTTTTGCTGGTTGCGCAAGTACTTCTGTATCTTCTAGTGCAAACACTCAAAATAAATTAGCGCAAAATCAACAATTAAAAATAGAAAGAATTGTTGTTGATGGAAAAACATTTGATCCTAAAAATGCTGAAGAAATTCCAAATATTAGTTTTGATAAAGATAAATTCTATGGTTATTCAGGATGTAATCGCTTTTTTGGATCATATGTTAATAACGGTGATTCTATAAAAATTAACGGAGCTGGTGCTGCATCTACACAAATGCTTTGTCATCCAATGGATGTAATGAATTTTGAAAATTCTTTTCTTTCTAATTTCAATGGAACTTTTAAAATTTCAAATGAAAATGGAAAACTTATTTTAAATAACGGAAAAATGAAAATCTTTTTTAAATAATTTTTAGCCCTGTTTAAGGGCTACTTTCTTAAATTTATTTCAAAAATAATTAAATCTTTTAATTCAACAAAGGTATATAATGATAAAATCAATTCCAGAATGGAATGAGCAAGAGTATTTAATACTTGCTTTACCTCATGAAAAAACAGATTGGAAGCCTTATTTAGATGAAATTTTAAAAAGTTATCAAGAATTTATAAGAGTTGTGAGTCAATTTCAAAAAGTTTTATTGATTGCCCCAGAAGAAAAAAATTTTACTCTTTTTAAAAATATAAAGAATGTTGAATTTTTTAAATGTGATACAAATGATACATGGATACGAGATTTTGGAGCCATAGATATTTTAAAAAATGGTCGCTTGCAAGCTCTTGATTTTACTTTTAATGCTTGGGGAAATAAATTCCAAAGTGAATTAGATAATGCTGTAAATTCTAAACTTTTTAATATCAAATTTAAAGAAAAGCTTGAAAAAATTGATATGGTTTTAGAAGGCGGAAGTATCGATTTTAATGGCGATGGTACTATGCTTACGACAACAAATTGTCTTCTTAATACAAATAGAAATTCTCATTTAGGCAAATTTCAAATTGATAAAAAATTAAAAGAAATTTTTGGGTTAAAAAATATTATTTGGCTAGAAAATGGTTTTATAAAGGGAGATGATACTGATTCTCATGTGGATATTTTAGCTAGATTTATCAATAAAAATACAATAGCACATTGTGTTTGTGAAGATGAAAAAGATGAGCATTTTTTGCCTTTAAAAAAAATGCAAGAAGAACTTGAAAAAACAGGATTTAATTTATTACCATTACCTTTACCTAAGCCTTTTTTTTATGATAATCGTAGAATGGGTGCAACTTATGCAAATTTTGTTTTTGTTAACAATGCTCTAATTGTTCCATTATATAACGATGATAATGATAAGATCGTAATAAAAAGACTTTCTCAAGCTTTACCTGAACGAAAAATTATAGGTGTAGATGCTAGAGTATTTGTGCGCCAAAATGGCTCTTTACATTGTTCTTGTCAAAATCGTTTTAAGGGGTTAAGATGAGCTTGCAAAAAAAAGCTACTATAATTGCAAGTATGTGTGCTCTTAGTTTAGCTTGTATTAAATTTATAGTTGGTTTGATGAGTGGATCTGTTGCAGTGCTTTCAAGTGCAATTGATTCTTTAATGGATTTTGCAATTTCGGCATTTAATTTTTTGGCTTTAAAAAAAAGCACACAGAGGGCAAATGAAAATTATAATTTTGGCTTTTCTAAAATAGAAGCTTTAATGGGACTTCTTGAAGGAGGTTTTATTGTATGTGTAGGTATTTTTATTTTTTATGAAAGTATTTTGAAAATTTATTATAAAAAAGAAATTATAGACTTAAATTCAAGTATTTTTGTTATGATTTTTGCTATTATTATAACCTTTTTTCTAATTCTTTTTTTAAATTATGTAGCAAAAAAAACGAAAAGTCTAATTATAGAAAGTGATGCTTTGCATTATAGGAGCGATTTTTTAACCAATATTTGCACTTTAATCGCTTTAATACTTATTTATTTTACAGATTTATATATTATTGATGCTATTTTCGGGATAGTCATTAGTCTTTATACGGCTTTTTCTGCTTTTAAAATTATAAAAAAAGCTTTATCATTTTTAATGGATCAAGCTTTACCAAAAGAACAAGTTGATCAAATTTGTACTTTAATTTCTAAACATCCAGAGATTATTTCTTATCATGAGTTAAAAACAAGAAGAACGCCAAATTGTAATTATTTAAGTGTGCATTTGGTTTTTTGTCCTATAATTTCGCTTCTAAATGCGCATAAAATTTCAGATGAAATAGAAAATAACGTGCGTTTGATGTTTAAAGATGAAAAATGGGATATACAAATTCATTTAGATCCCTATGATGATCAAGAACAAGAAAGGCAAAGACAATGAAAATAGCTCTTGTGCAGCAAAAATTTCACTCTAGCAAAGAACAAACAGTAAAAAAAACTTGTGAATTTATAGAAGAAGCAGTAAAAAAAGGGGCAGAACTTGTATGTTTAGGCGAGCTTCATCAAAATGAATATTTTTGCCAAAGTGAAAATATTGCTTATTTTGATTATGCCAATAATTATGAAAAAGATATTGAATTTTGGTCAAATATAGCCAAAAAACATAATATAGTTTTATTAACTTCTTTATTTGAAAAACGTAGTGCCGGACTTTATCACAATACAGCTGTTGTTTTTGAGAAAAACGGCAATATAGCTGGAAAGTATCGAAAAATGCATATACCTGATGATCCTTGCTTTTATGAGAAATTTTATTTTACGCCTGGAGATTTAGGTTTTAAACCAATTCAAACTAGTGTAGGTAAGCTCGGAGTATTAATTTGCTGGGATCAATGGTATCCTGAAGCAGCAAGGTTAATGGTTTTGCAAGGGGCTGAAATTCTTATTTATCCTACAGCTATTGGATGGTTTGATAAAGACGAAGAAGAAGAAAAACAAAAACAACTTAATGCTTGGTTGGGTGTTCAAAAAGGGCATGCTATTGCTAATGGTTTATTTGTTGCTGCGATCAATCGTGTTGGCTTTGAAAAAGATTTAAGTGGAGTAGAAGATGGAATAAGATTTTGGGGAAATTCTTTTATTTTTGGTCCTCAAGGAGAAGAGCTTTGTTTATTAGATAATGAAAATGAGTGTGTTAAAGTTGTAGAAATTGATAAAACAAGAAGTGAAAATGTAAGACGTTGGTGGCCATTTTTAAGAGATAGGCGTATAGAATATTTTCATGATTTAAATAAAAGATTTATTGATTAGATAAATCTTTTATTTTTTCTAAAAAACTATTTATTTCATTAATTTCTTTTTGATTTAAATCAATAAAGCTTATTTCTTTTATTCTTGAAAGTAATAGATTTTTTTCAAGAATTTCTTTTTTTCCTATTTCTAATGAAGTAATTGCGCTTTCTCCTATAATAAGTCTTTGTGTTTTTCCTTTTCTAAGTCCCCATATATTATGTATTACTATATCATTATTGTCAATTTTTCCGGCGTAAAGCATAATATGTCCTGGAATATAAAGTAAGGTTGTATAAGCTTTTCCAAATTGATTTAAAAAATCTTTTTTTTGGGCATTATTTAGCATACTAATATTAAAATGATAAAAAGCATTTTTTTGTGCTCTTGAATTTCTTGGCAAATAAAGTCCAAAAGCTGAAAATATATCACGAGTAAATAAAGAACAATCTCTTTCTAGATTATATCCACCCCATCCATAAGGCAAACTAAGCATTTGGCTTAATTGGTTTTTTAAATTACTATCGTTTAATTTTAAAGGAAATTTGGCAACATCTTTTTTTAAAATTCTATATTTTTTAGAGCCAATTTTTCCATAAAAATATTTTTTATCTTGTTTATAGTATGGATAAATAGCACCAATTCTAGTTTCAAAGAAAAAATGATGATCTTCACTAAAGACCACTTCTTTTTCTTTTAATGGTGTGATAAAATGAAGTTTTTCATAAATTTTAGCTCTAGAGTTGGAAAATATTTCTAAATTTTTACTCTCTACAAAACCAATTCCAGTTTCACTTAATATAAAAGCATATCGTTTATCTTTTGTATAATGAGAGATTAAAACAGGTGTAGCGATATTTAAAATTGCGTCATTTGAGTAGTCAAATGGAAAGCCTTCATTTTCCAAAAAAGGATTTTTAAGTATTGCTTTTTGAGTAGGAATATTTTTAAGCAAGGTATTTTGGATGATTAAGGCCTTTTGATTTAATTGACCTATATTTTCTATATTAGCATTATCGATTTGTTTTTTAAACCAAGAGATTGGAATTTCTTGCTTATTAAAAAAATAATATTTATTTTTTGGATTTAGATAGATAGGAAAGGCCCAAAATAGATTTTGATTTTTATAATTTTTAAAAGAAGAGTGCCAAGGTTTAAAAAATATTTTTTTATAATTTTTAGCATTAAAATTAATGTATTGATTAAATTTGGGCAATATATTAACACTTTGTTTAAATTCCAATTTTGCATAATGTGAGTTTATTTTATCTTCTTTAGAATGATTTATGGGATTTTTAAACGAACAAGCTGTAAAAAATAATAGAAAAAAAACTAAAATATATCGCATAATCAACCTTTTACAAAAAAGTAGTTATAATTAAAGCTAAGGAAATATAATGCTTGATAAACTAGAAAAAATTTTAACCAATGATAATGTTTTTTTAAGTGGTGGTGCTGGAGTTGGAAAAAGTTTTTTGACTAATACTTTAATGAAATCTTACAGAAAAAGAGGTAAATTTGTAGTTGCTTTGGGATCTAGTGCGCTTTCTGCATTTAATATCGGTGGAGTTACCTTACATAGTTTTTTTTGTTTAGGTTATTGTGAAGATATGATAGCTTTAAGTGTTTTTGATCGCAAACAAAAGGAAAAAATCGCTAAACTAAATGAGAATTTAAAAAAAATTGATCTTATTATCATAGATGAAATTTCTATGGTAAGTGCTAATATTTTTGAAATGATAGGTTTTAGAATCAAAAATTCAAGATTTGATGGTAAAATCCTAGTTGTAGGGGATTTTTTTCAACTACCTCCAGTGATTAAAGAAAAAAAAGAGACGCTTTTTTTAAATTCTTATTATGCTTTTTCCTCTTTTTTTTGGAAAGAATTAAATTTTAAAAATGTTAAGCTTTCGCAACCTAAAAGAACTCAAAATTTAGAATTTTATAGAAATTTATCTTTAATAAGACAAGGTTTTTTAAATGAAAATATTATTAAACAATTTAAGCAAATGTGTATTGATACAAAGGAATTGGAAAAATTAGAGGATGATTATACTTTGCTTTGTGGGATTAATAAAAAAGCAAATGAAATCAATGAAAATAAACTCAATCGCCTAGAGACTCCTTTGGTAAATTTTAAGGCTAAAATTCAAAAAGAAAATAAAGAATTAGAAGATGATAGATTGCAAAATTGGATTAGGGGCTTAAATATCTTAGAAGAACTTAAAGTTAAAATTGGAGCTCGTATTATTTTTTGTATTAATAATTGGGATAAAAATTATTATAATGGAGAGCAAGGGGTTATTGAAGATATTATTTATGATGAGGATAAAATTTATATTAGCATTGTAAAAAATAATGGAATTAATATTATGCTTGAGCCTTATATTTTTTTTATGGAGGAAATTGAGCAAAATAATGGGGAATTGATTGTTAATACCTTAGCAAGTGTGAGTCAGTTTCCTATAAAATTAGCCTATGCCATTACCATACATAAGTCTCAAGGTATGAGTATTGAAAAATTAGTTTGCGATATAGATCATATTTTTGAAAATGGACAGCTTTATGTAGCATTATCGCGAGCGATTAACCCTAATACTTTAAAAATTTATTATACTAAAGGTATGAAATTTGAAAATTATTTTGAAAATATTTTAAAATTTGATTTTAGAGTGATTGAATTTTATAAAACTCATTTGTTTTTTGATTTAGAATTAGAAAATATAATCCATTAAGGAAAAATGATGAAAAAGATATTATTTTGTATTTTTTTATGTTTAAATTTAAATGCACAAAGCCTTGAAATATCAAAATTAAGAACAGATTTGTATTCTAAAAGTGGTGCTAATGTTTTAAAAAAGATTGAAATTTCTTTAGATTTTGAAGGAGAAAATTTAAAGGAAAATGAACTTAAGCTTATCGATTCTATCAATACTGTTATTTCTGGCTTTTTTTATGAAGATATATTTACTGAAATTGGCAAGGATAATTTTAAAAAAGTTTTGAAAAAATTTATAGAAAAAAAATATAAAATAAATATTAATGATATTTATATTTTATCTTTAAGCGGGGTTGAAAAGTTTGATTTAGAAGAGTTTAAAAGATTTTTAGAAAGCACAGAAGCTAAAAAAAATAATACGAGTGATGAAGTAAAAAAAGTTTTAGAAAATTTAAGTGTTCCTGAA
The DNA here is from genome assembly GCF_022369435.1 of Campylobacter sp. RM10537. Lineage (NCBI taxonomy): Bacteria > Pseudomonadati > Campylobacterota > Epsilonproteobacteria > Campylobacterales > Campylobacteraceae > Campylobacter > Campylobacter molothri. Next base: position 568,365 of record NZ_CP059597.1, read on the forward strand.
GTTCCACAGATTAAAACTCCAAATAATATTAGCATTCCTAATATACCTGAAGCAAAACAAATAGGGCAGCTTTTTGGAAATAGCAATGAAGATAAAAAAGACGATGGTGAAATTAGTCCTGATTCTCTTAATATCCCCAAAATAAATCCTTTGGAACTTGAAGAAAAAATTAAACAAGATTTGATTAAAAATCCACCAAAAATTTTTCAAGAAAAAAATATAAGTAATAATATTTCCAAAGAAAATACAGATGTAGGTTTTGATCTGAAATTAGATAATAATTTAAGTCATGCTCAATAATTTCTTATTGAACAATATCATAATTTTTTGGAATTTTAAATTCAAAAATTTTAGGATTGATTTTTGGATTTTTGATTTGATTGCTTAAAGTTATTGTTACATCATTTTCAAATTCATCTTTATAGGAAATGGATTGAATTTTTTCTTGATCTAAGATAATAGTGTAATTAACTTTTTCATATTTTGCTAAAAGCTTGTTTTCTGATATTGGTTTGGCATTTTTAAAAATTTGTTTAAGGTTGGGTATATTTTCAAGTTTTGAAAAGATTGCTTGTTCTAAATCGTGTTCTATGATCACAACGCGATTTTTATCGATATAAATTTCTTTTTTATTAGGTGTAGTGTATTCCCAAAAGGCCTTATCTTTACTTATGATAAAATATCCACTATAGCGAAGTGTTGAATTTTTAGATTTGACAAGCTGAGTAAAATTACTCGAATAAGTGTTAAAATCAAGTTCAATAGCCCAAATTTTAACCATAGTAATTAAAAAAAATATAAAAATTTTTTTCATTATTTTCCTTAAAATTTTTTATTAATTCTAGCTAACTTTAATTAAACAATAGCTATAATGATAGCTTGAAATTTTAGCAAAAGGTTTTAAAAATGTTTTTAAATGCTTTAAGAGCCATGTTTGGAACAAAAAATGATCGCGAAATAAAAAAATATTTTAAACGAGTGGCACAGATTAATATGCTTGAGCCTAAATATCAAAATTTAAGCGATGATGAGCTTAAAGCTGAATTTTTAAAATTAAAAGAGCAAATTCTTACAGGTGAAAAAGAAGAAAATGAAATTTTAAATGATGTTTTTGCTATAGTAAGAGAAACAGGAAAAAGAACGTTAAATATGCGTCATTTTGATGTGCAATTAATTGGAGGTATGGTTTTACACGAAGGCAAAATTGCAGAAATGAAAACAGGAGAGGGAAAAACCCTTGTAGCAACTTTACCAGTTGTTTTAAATGCCATGAGTGGAAAAGGCGTTCATGTGGTTACCGTAAATGATTATTTAGCAAAAAGAGATGCTGAACAAATGAGCGCAATTTATAATTTTCTAGGATTTAGCGTCGGGGTTGTGCTTTCATCTGAAAATACTGACTTAGAGCATAAAAAAGCTTATGATTGTGATATTACTTATGGAACAAATAATGAATTTGGTTTTGATTATTTAAGAGATAATATGAAATTTTCAAAAGCCGAGAAGGTCCAAAGAGAACATAATTTTGTAATTGTGGATGAGGTAGATAGTATTTTAATTGATGAAGCAAGAACACCTTTGATTATCAGCGGGCCTACTAATAGAACTTTGGATGGTTATATTAAAGCTAATGAAGTTGCAAAAAAAATGAAAAGAGGTGAGGCGGTATTACCTCCTGCTAAACCAGAAGGCGATTTTATAGTGGATGAAAAAAATAGAAATATTTTGATTACTGAAGCCGGAATTGCTAAGGCTGAAAAGCTTTTTGGTGTAGAGAATTTATATAGTTTAGATAATGCTATTTTGGCACATCAACTCGATCAAGCTTTGAAGGCGCATAATCTTTTTGAAAAAGATATACACTATGTTGTTAGAAATAAAGAAGTTATTATTGTTGATGAATTTACTGGGCGTTTGAGTGAAGGACGTCGTTTTAGCGAAGGTCTTCATCAGGCTTTAGAAGCTAAGGAAAATGTAAAAATTCAAGAAGAAAGTCAAACCTTAGCTGATATTACTTTTCAAAATTATTTTAGAATGTATAAAAAGCTTGCAGGTATGACAGGAACAGCACAAACTGAAGCTACTGAATTTTCTCAAATTTATAATTTAGATGTGATTTCAATCCCAACAAATATTCCTATAAAAAGACAAGATAAAGATGATTTAATCTATAAAACTCAAAATGAAAAATTTAAAGCTGTAATCGAAGAAATAAAACAAGCCAATAAAAAAGGACAGCCGGTTCTTGTAGGAACAGCGAGTATAGAAAGAAGTGAAGTATTTCATGAAATGCTTGTAAAAGAAAGAATTCCACACCATGTGTTAAATGCTAAAAATCATGAACAAGAAGCTTTAATCATACAAGATGCTGGAAAAAAAGGTGCTGTGACTATAGCTACAAATATGGCAGGACGTGGGGTTGATATCAAAATAGATGATGAAGTTAGAGCTTTAGGGGGACTTTATATTATAGGAACTGAAAGGCATGAAAGTCGCCGTATAGATAATCAACTTCGTGGTCGTGCTGGACGACAAGGCGATCCTGGAATTAGTCGTTTTTATCTTAGTGTAGAAGATAATTTATTGAGAATTTTTGGTGGCGATAGAATGAAAGGAATTATGGATCGCCTAGGTATAAAAGAAGGGGAGCATATAGAATCACGTATAGTAACAAGAGCGGTTGAAAATGCACAAAAAAAAGTAGAGAGTTTGCATTTTGAAAGTAGAAAGCATTTGTTAGAATATGATGATGTGGCTAATGAGCAAAGAAAAACAATTTATCGTTATCGTAATGAATTATTAGATGAAGAATATGATATAAAAGCTAAAATATCACAAAATATTGCTGAATATAGTGCTAACGTGATGAATGAGCTTATGATCGATGAAAATAATACCGAGTTTAATTTTGAAACTTTGAAAAATAAAATTTTTGATGAATGCTCTACTGAAATTAAAGAAAGCGATTTTGAAAATCTCAATGCCATTGAAATGCAAGACAAATTGAGTAAAATTTTGGAAAATTCTTATCATCAAAAAATGGAAAAATTAGATAAAAAAGAATTACACAATATTGAGCGTATTTTGTATTTGCAAGTTTTAGACAATGCTTGGAGAGAGCATTTGTATCAAATGGATATTTTAAAAACAGGTATAGGTCTTCGCGGATACAATCAGAAAGATCCTTTAGTGGAATATAAAAAAGAGAGCTATAATCTCTTTTTAGAGCTTGTTAATCGTATCAAATTTGATAGTATAAAACTTCTTTTTAGTGTTAAATTTACTCAAGAAGAAGCTAAAGATTTAGAAGATATGGCTAGTAAAGAAAATGAAAAAATTCTTGAAAATTCTGTGGAGATTGGAGTAAGTGAAGATGGGCTTGATGAGCCTGAATTTAAAAAAGTTCCTAGAAATTCACCTTGTCCTTGTGGAAGTGGCAAAAAATTTAAAGAATGCCATGGAAAAAGTGGTCCAAAACAAGGAATTTTAGCTTGAATAAAAGCGTTTTAAAATATTTACTTTTTAAATATTTAAGATTTGATAAAGAGCAACCTTTTATCAATTTATCTATGCTTTTAGCATTTTTAGGTGTGTGTGTAGGGCTTTGTGTCTTACTTGTAGCGATGGCTATCATGAATGGTTTTGATAAGGAATTTGAAAAACGTTTTTTTGTGATGAATTATCCTATTACCATTGTGTCAAAATTTTATGCTCCTGTTGATGATGAATTGGTTAATGAACTTAAAAAGCAATTTCCAAAATTGCTTTTTAGTCCTTATATCAGTACTCAAGTTGTTGCCAAAGGGGATAATCGCTTTGAAGGTGGAGTGCTTTTTGGTGTTAATTTTAAAGATGAAGTTAAGATCAATGAAATTGTTGCCAAGGCTATTAAAGATCAAAATTTAAGCGGTTTTGATATCCTTTTGGGATCGGCTTTGGTGGATGAGTATGGCTTATCTAAAAACGATATGATTTCACTTATTTTTTCAAATTTTAATCCTAGCGGTTTTTCTTTGATCCCACAAACTAAACGTTTTAAAGTAAAAGCTCGTTTTACTTCCGGACTTGCTTTTTATGATAAAGCTTATATGTATACTGATGTTAAAGCCTTAAGAAAAGTTCTTGGAATGAATGAAAATCAAGGTTATGATGGAATACATGTTTATAGTGATGATGCTTTTAAAGATGTGGAAAAAATAAAAAATTATTTAAAAGATGATTATATCGTTATAGGATGGTGGGAGCAAAATAAAAATTTCTTTTCAGCTTTAAAACTTGAAAAAAGGGCACTTTTTATAGTTTTGATGCTGATTATCTTGGTTGCAAGTTTAAATATAGTCAGTTCTCTTTTAATGATCGTTATGAATCGTCGTAGCGAAATCGCTCTTTTATTTGCTTTGGGCGCAAGCAAGGCAGAGGTTAAAAAAAGTTTTTTTGCTTTAGGGATGCTTATAGGCGGTAGTGGTATGATAGTGGGTATTTTACTTGCTTTTATCGCTTTGTGGCTTCTAGGAAATTTCGATATCGTTACCTTGCCGGCTGATGTTTATGGGACGAGTAAATTACCGCTTGATTTGTCGGTTATGGATTTTACTTTGACGGTTATAGGGGCTTTACTTATTATCGCTTTATCATCTTTTTATCCAGCCAAAAAAGCAACTCAAATCAATGTTTTAGATACTTTAAGGAATGAATAATTTTTATAAATTAAAGTTGTAACTGATATCTATGACAACTTTAATTTTAGATTATTAAAATTATTCATTATATTTTACTATGGTTCTATAATAGTTTTTTTCTTTTTTATAGCTAGTTATAAAATGTTTTTCTTTTAATTTTTCTAGAAGTTTATAATTGTATTCTTTAATTTCTATTTTCACATGCTTTCCATCTTGAAGAGCAATTTTTTTGTATTCGCCACCAAGATTGTTTAGAATATCTAGAATATCTTGAGTTTTTAAATTATCAATTTGTTTATATAAAAAAGTAATTTTTTTATCAATCTCATTATTATTTTGGATTACTTGTTTAATTGTACTACTATTAAGTTTTTCTTTATCTTTAAATTTTTTATAAACAAAATCTATTAATTCTTTATTTTTGTTTTTATTTAATAATAGTTCGCAACATTCTTTTAGAATATTCTGTTCTATATTGTTCTCATTTTGAATTAAATACTTAACTATTAAATTAAAATTATATCCTAAATTTAATAAATACTTTATATTTTCAATTGTGCAAATTAATTTATTTTGTTCTATTATAAAAATTTGTAAATTTTTATTAACATCATTAAGAGAATAAAATTTACATTCTTGTTTTTTAATTATCTCCTTCTTTAGTACCTCATCTATATTATTGTTTATAAGTTCGATTACTATTTCTTCGCTTTCTTTGGTGTTATATTCTAATTTTAAAAATACATTTTTTATATATTCATTTAAATTTTCTTTAATATAATTAAATGGCTTATTGTTTTTTAGTTCTTTAAAAAATGTATAATTTTTTTCATTAAACTTATTTTTATTTTCTTCTCTTTCAGCAAATAATGTTTTAAAATTATCAATATTTATTTCATAACTATTGTTTTCAATAATATGATTATATAATACATGGTGTATTTTAATGTCATTTAGTTTTTTAAATTTAATTTTAAATTTTTCAATAATATCGATAATATTTTTGGAAGTATTCTCGTCATTTGGGTCTATAAATGATAGTGAAGATATATTGGAAAAATAAATTTGCATATTTTTACTTTTAAAAATTTCATTTAAGTTAGCTTTAGAGGCCATCTTAATAATATTTTTTAAATATTTTTCTTTATTTTCAATTTTTTCAACTATACTCCAAAAATCATTAATATTTTCAATTAAACAATTAATTACATCTTTGCAGTTTTCGTCTAATAAATTTTTATAAAATTCTAAAGGATTAGTATCTTGTAAAAATTTACAAAAATTACTAAATTGTTGATTGTAATTTTTATAATTTTTAATAAGATGTAAAAATAATTGAATATTTAATATGAAATCACAGGTGAAATCATCTGATTTTAAATGATCTAAAACTTTATCTACATTGGAAAGTTTATAATCAAACCCTAAATTTTCTTTTTTATGTTTAAGGTTTAAAACAAATTTTTTATCATTGTCTGTTAGATCATCATAGGTAAAATTTGAAATATATTGATCATAATCTTCATCTATATAACCTTGTTCGATAAAATATTTTATCATATCCGCGTATTTATATTGTTCTATGTTTTTAAAATCAATATATTTGTAAAAATCTTTTAATGGAGAATTAGAAAGTGTATTTAAAGATTTGATTTTTTTTTGATATTTTTTATTCACATCTTTTACATCTATCTCGGAATAGGTATCAAATATTTTACAGCTGTTAACAAGTTTTGAAACTAATTCATAATTATTTTCTATATCTTGTTTGCTATATCCTGAATTATTATTTTGATCTATATATATCCTACCATATCTTGCAAGATTAAACAATTCTTCTGCGTAGCTCTTGGCAATATAAGATGCTAATTCACTTTTTTTAGTTTTAATGTAGTCATTTTTAGATTTTAAAATATTATGTAAATTACCTTCACTTTTCTCCAATTTTGAAAATTCTTCTGTATTGAAAAATTTACATACAAGTAAAGCAAAAAGTTTTGTATTTTTTAATTTATCATTTCTATTAATATTAAGCTTATCTTTATAAAATAAAAATTCATTATATATGTTGTTTATTATTCTTATATTGTGCATATATAACGAAACATACTTTAATAAATCTTCATCTATAAGTATATTATCTTTTTCAAAATATTTTATTATTTTTTCTTTTGAATTGTGAGAATTTATATACGGTATTTTTATTAAAATAAAATCAAAAAATTTAGTTCTTTCTTCGGTATTTTTTAATATAGAAGGTTTAATTGCATATAAAAAAGTTATTTTATGTTTTATGCCTTCATAATTATTTAAAAAATAATTTAGTTGTCTAAGTCTTGTGAAAATGTCAATCTTGTCAAATCTGTCTAGATCTTGAAAAACAACTATCCGAAATTTATTTTTTTTAAAAAAATATAAAATTTCATCTAGATATTTATTGAGTAAAGATTTTTCATCGATTTGGGAAATCTCAATATCTTTGCTTGTAATTTTATTTATTGTGCTGTTTTTAATAATCAATAACATCTTATAAAAATAAAAAAATAAAATAAGAAAATCTATAAACAAAGTACATACAATGAAATTATTATAGTTTGAAATGTCAAAATTAGATTTTAATAAATTTTTAAAAGTTTCGTCAAATATAAAAAAATAAGAAAATATCAAAAGAAAAAAAGATGTAAAATTTATAAGAGCTTCCCGGAAAGACACTTCGCTTATTCTTTTGAATTTGGATAAAGGAATTTTAGATTTTTCAACCCTATAAAATATCTGCTCTAATATTATTTTTTCTATAGTTTCTATTTTATTATCTGTATTTCCAAATGTTGCTAAAGAAATATCTAAAATTTTATATTCATTTAAATACCCGTATTGTTTTTCGAAAGATTTTATAAGGCTGGTTTTTCCTGATCCGTATTCCCCTTGGATTGCAATATTTTTCACTTCTTTGTTATCAATAGCATATTTTAATATTTCAATTTCTTTGTTCTTTGTATCATCATAGTGCGGGGTTGAAAATTTATATTTTTGAAGTTCTTCAGAATTTATTGGACTATCGCTGCATGTTTTTTTAAAAAAATTTCTTATTTTCATAATCAACATCACCTTGATTTTAAATATATAAAATTATACCAACAATTAAATCTTTTTTAAAAATCTTATGTTGTTTTCAAGTAAAAAATTTAAATGATTGCAATGAAGTTATTTAAAAACTTTATAATTCTTTATAAAATCCTTTAAAATAACCCCATCGACTCTCAAATCATAAGCTTTTTCCAAATCATCAAAGTTTTCTACCATCATTAAAATTTTGCTATCAAAAAGGTAAAATTCAGCCACTTCTGAAGCAAATTTTGCTAATTTTTCATCTTTAAAGATTAAAAATTTTGCCTCAAATGCATTGCTTAAAAAAATTTCATTTTTATTTTGTATAAAAATAGCAAAATCCAAATTTTCATTTTTTGCTTTTTGGATAATTTTTTCATCATAAAAAAAACAAGAAATTTGATCGTTTTGCAAATTTTCAATTTTTTCTATAAAATTAAAATTCAAATTTTTTGCTAGAGGATGTCCAAAAATTAGCATATTAATTTACCTTTAAAATGATTTTTAAAAATTTTAGTTAAATTTTACTTATAAAAAAATTTGCATACTTGAAATTATAAAAATGTTTTTATGAAGAATAGGGGGATATTTTGTTTATTCAAGAGCGTAAAAACTTTAGACCCATAAAACCACTTTCTAAAATAGCTTATTTATTAAATGCGACGCTTTTGCTTTGCCTTTTGACTTTATTTTTTTATTTTAGCTTTAAAGTGAGTGTTTATCATTTTGATTTTGCTTTATTGCTAGAATACAAAAAAACAATTTTAAATGGATTTTTAAATACTTTATTGATCAGCTTTTTTGCTTTAGGAGGTAGTATTTTTTTTGGTTTGGTGATTTGTTTTTTTAGCTTGAGTAGATTTATAGTGTTGAGATTTTTTGCTTTATTTTATATAGAAATCATTCGCGGAACGCCTTTGCTTGTTCAGGTGTTGTTGATTTATTATATTATTGCCAATAATTTAGGTTTTGATAATAGATATTTTGTAGGGATATTTATCCTTTCTTTGTTTTCTGGGGCGTATCTGGCTGAAATTTTTAGATCAGGAATTCTTAGCATTGCTTTGATCCAAATAGAAAGCGCAAGAGCTTTAGGATTAAGTGAAAGGCAAATTTTATTTTATGTGGTTTTTCCACAAGCTTTGAAAAATATCTTAGCTCCTATTAGCGGACAATTGGCTAATTTGATCAAGGATAGTTCTTTATTGAGTGTGATCGCTGTAAATGAATTAACACAAAATGTTCAAGAGGTTAATTCTTATGTTTTTGCTACGCTTGAGGGCTATATAATCTTAGCTATAGCTTATCTTGTATTAACCTTGCCGATCGGTTTATTGTCGCGTTATTTAGAAAGAAAATATCAAAAATGAAAAAAATCCTTGACAAATGAGTATATATTTTGGCATAATCACATTTTTATTTTTGGTTTATGTCTCGTTAGCTCAGCCGGTAGAGCATCTCCCTTTTAAGGAGGGGGCCGTTGGTTCGAATCCAACACGGGACACCACTTCGGTCGCTTAGCTCAGTTGGTAGAGCGCCACCCTTACAAGGTGGATGTCATAAGTTCGAGTCTTATAGTGACCACCATTTCTTACTTCTTAGGTGCAGCGGTAGTTCAGCTGGTTAGAATGCCGCCCTGTCACGGCGGAGGTCGCGGGTTCGAGCCCCGTCCGCTGCGCCACTTATGTCTCGTTAGCTCAGCCGGTAGAGCATCTCCCTTTTAAGGAGGGGGCCGTTGGTTCGAATCCAACACGGGACACCACTTTTTTGGGTTTAGACCCTTTCGTCTAGTGGCCCAGGACAACACTCTCTCTGTGTGGAAACAGAGGTTCAAATCCTCTAGGGGTCGCCATTGTTTTTGGTCGCTTAGCTCAGTTGGTAGAGCGCCACCCTTACAAGGTGGATGTCATAAGTTCGAGTCTTATAGTGACCACCATTTTTAGGTGCAGCGGTAGTTCAGCTGGTTAGAATGCCGCCCTGTCACGGCGGAGGTCGCGGGTTCGAGCCCCGTCCGCTGCGCCACTTCCATGATATTTTTTAGAATTTAAGTTTTTTTATACTTTGCTTTAGAGCTTTTATAAAATAATCAATATCTTCTTTTTCATGTGTATAATGCAAACTAACCCTTAACCATCCTGGTTTTGTTTTAAGTTCTTGATTATCCTTTAAACCAAGCAAATCATGTCCATAAGGTCCAGCACATGCACAGCCTGCACGTGTTTCAATATGATGAGTTTTACTTAATTCGTAAGCAAGGTCATAAGGAGAAATTCCTTTGATATTGAAAGAGAAAATAGGTAAGCGATAGGTTAAATTTTTAGCATAAAGGATCAAATCAGGTATTTTTTCAATTTCCTTTAAAAAATATTTTTTTAATTCCTCATCTTTTTTTTCTATTTGGGAAATTCCTAAAGAATCCTTTATCTTAAAAGCTAAACTAGCACGGATAAGCTGTAAAATTCCAGGAGTTCCACCTTCTTCTAAAATTTCTTCATTGCAAAGATAACATTGTGAAGTTCTTGAAACATACCCTACAGTGCCACCAGCTGCAAAGCTAGGCTTGTTTCCGCAAAGATTTTTTTTGATGACTAAAAGTCCAGAACCACCAATACCTCCAATGAGCTTATGTGAGCTTATAAACAAAGCATCATAATATTTACAAGCTATATTTTTATAAGGGATAAAACTAGAAGCATCAAATGCCACTATGCCTTTGTATTTACGTACTAAATCACTTATGCGTTTGTAATCACTTATTATCCCAGTTACATTAGAAGCCAAGGAAAAACTAGCGATAATTTGTCTTTTTTTATTACTTTCTAAAGTTTTTTCTAAAAAATCAAAATCTATTTCTCCAAATTTATTCAAAGGTATTCTTATGCACTCACACAAGCCTTCCCTAAAGGATAATTCATTAGAATGATGTTCATAAGGCCCGACAATTACCAAAGGTAGTGTATCTTTTTGTATTTGAGTAAAATATTTTTCTTTTATCAATGGAGGTAAATAAATTCCAAGTAATTCTTGAAATTTTTTTATGGCGCTACTAGATCCAGTTCCGCAAGCAATAAGAGCAAATTCTTTATTTAGTTTAAGACTTTTTTTAATATCATCTCTAGCTTGTTCATAAAATTGTTGAGTTTTAAAAGAATTTAAAGAGCTATCAGAATGTGTATTTGCATAGGTTGGCAATATTTTAGCGATTTGTTTTTCTATGCATTTTAAAGCTAAGGCACTTGCAGTAAAATCAAAATGCAAAACGCCTTTTTTTAATATAATTTGTTGTTTTAAATCTGAAATTTGCAATTATAATCCTTGTAAAAATTTGATAGAATTATACTATAAATTATTTGTTTAAAGGAAAAATATTAAATTTAATCATTTTGCAAGTTTTTGTAGCGCTTTAACCTTAGGAAATATTTTTGATTTTTATAGCATTTTTGATGGTTTTGATATGCTAGAAAAAATTGATTTTGAGCAAAATATTTTTTATAATATAGAAAATTTGCTACTTAAAGACTACCTTAGAATAAATGCTCAATTTAATTTTAATGAAACCACTTCATACGCACTTTCTCTTTTGGCTAAAAACAATAGAAAACGCTTTTCTATTAATAAAAATATACAGCATTTTAAGGCTTGGGCTATTTTAAGATATCTTTTAAAAAATGGTATTTTAAAACTTGAGCACAGTAAAGAAATTAAAAAAGCTAAAAATAAAAGAGAAAAATTAAAAAAAGAATTAAGATCTTATGTTGTACAAGATAAGCTTATATTTCAAAATCATTTTACACGCTTCTTTTTTTATTTTTTAAAACCTAATGAGAAATTTATTTTAGAGCAAAAATATAATAGAGTTTTAGAAATCATTAAAGAAAAATTTGAACTTTATCAAAGTTTTTGTTTTGAGCAACTCTCAAGAGAATTGATTGAAAAAAAATTAGATATTTTAGGAGTTCAAAGCTATTGGAATAAAGATTTAGAAATAGATTTGTATTACCAAGATGAAAATTTAAGTTTAGTCGGAGAAGTTAAATTTAAAAATAAAAAAATTTGTAAAAATATTTTAAATCTTTTGGAAATGAAATCAAAAAACTTAAATTTAACTCCTGATTATTATATTATAATTTCAAAAAATGGTTTTAGTAAAGAATTTTGCAAAATAGCTAAGCAAAATTTGCTTTTAATGGATATGAATGATTTTAAAATTTTATTAGAGGAAAGATAATGAATGAAAATATTTTAAAAAGTCTAGATGCAACTGAGAAAGAAACCTTGCAAAAAGGTTTGGAAAGTTTGATAGAACAAACCTATGTTATAGAAAATGAGTATAAAGTTTTAAATGAAAATTATAATTCTTTGCGTGCCATGGTTGATGAAATTATCGAAGTTTTACCTAGCGCACTTTGGATTTTAGATAAAGAAAAAAATATTATTTTACAAAACAAAGAAGCTTTGAAAAATCCAAAATTATTAAATAGTATCAGTCTTGAAAAAATGCGCGATGAACTTGAATTTGAAGGAAGGTTTTATGCTGTAAAGATTATCGCACATAATGAAAAAACTATTATTTCAGCTACAGATATTAGCGATGAAAAACGCAATGAAAGACTTGCAAGCATGGGAAGTGTTGCTGCGCATTTAGCACATGAGATAAGAAATCCAATAGGATCTATATCTTTACTTGCTTCTACTCTTTTTTCTCGGAGTGAGCTTAAAAATAAACATATAGTACTTGAGATGAAAAAGGCTATAGATAGGGTAGAGCGTATAGTTAATTCAACTTTATTATTTACAAAAGGTGTGCATATAAATACTTTAAATTTTAATATTTTAGAATTAAAAGAAGAATGTGAAAGTGCAATTAATTCTTATAATTTTTCTGCGCCAATTCAATTTGAATTAAATTTTTTAGATGTAAATATTTGTGCCGATAAAGCACTTTTAGGTTTAGTATTGCAAAATTTAATTTACAATGCCATTGATGCTATAGAAGAAAATGAATGCGAAAATCCTAAAATAAAAATCATAGCAGAAGTTAAAGAAAATAATTTGATTTTGAGAGTTTTTGATAATGGCTGCAGTATTAAAGATGAAAATTTGGTTTTTGAGGCATTTAAAACAACAAAACTTAAAGGAAATGGTTTAGGTTTGTCCCTTTCTAAAGAAATTATTAATGCTCATAGAGGAGAATTAAGCTTTGAGAAAGAGCCTAAAAATTTTTATTTTATTTTACCTTTATCTTAATTTTTACATAAAGCTAGGAGCGTCATTGGAAAATAAAATCAAATCTCCATTTTTAGTTTCTTTAGCTAAAACATTTACAAGCTCAGATTTTTCTTTTAATATGATTTTTGTGATACTGAGTTCTTTTTCAAAAATTTCAGCATTTACATTGGCTGTAATAATAGCTAAATCAAAACAATCATTAATAATTTGAGCTAGTTTGATATTTTCTTCTTTGCTAACTTCCATAATACCAGGACTGACTAAAACTTTACGTCCTTTATAAAGTTTGCATAAACGATAACTTTCACTCATTCCTTTAAAATTGCCATTAAAACCATCATCAATAATAAATTTTGGTTTTTTAGAAATTATTTGCAAACGATGTTCTACGGATTTAATGTTTAAAATATTGTTTTTAATAGACTCAAAATTAACACCTAAATAATTAGCACAAAGTATGCAAACACATAAATTTTGAGCATTAAATTCTCCTAAAATTTGACTTTTAAAGGTGTGCAATTCTTGTTTAAATGATATTTCAAATTTTAAACCTTCTAAATTCGAATTAATATTATTTATTTTATTGTCATAAAGAGTGATAATTTCATTTTCTTTTTTTAGTGTGCTTGTATGAAGAAAAGCTTTTTCCAATCTTTTAGAATTTAGAGCTTCAAGTTTTGTTTGTCTGATATTGTCTATATTTTTAAAATATTCTAAATGAGTATTTCCTATTTCGCCTATGATGCAAATTTGTGGCTCTAAAAAGCGAGTAATTTCATCAATATCTCCTTTAAGTCTCGCACCTGCCTCTGCGATATAAATTTGAGTTTGTTGATTTAGATTATTATTGATATCTGCAACTATTCCCATAAGAGTATTTACAGATCTTGGAGTTTTATAAACTTTAAAATCATCTTTTAATAACTCATAAAGAAAATTTTTAATACTTGTTTTACCAAAACTTGCTGTAATAAGGATGATTTTTAAATTTGAAAGATTGTTTAATTTTGATTTGGCTTGCTTTTTATAATATATTTTTGAAAATAGATCATAAATTTTTAGACTTAAAAGTGCCAAAATAAGGGTGCAAAGATTGAAAAGAAATGAAAATCTTAGAGCTAAGATAGCAAAAAGAGTATTGTAAATAAAAACAAAAACAAAAAACCATTTTACTTTATTAGTAAAGATAAGTTTTTTATCGATATTTTTATTCCAAAAATATAAAATCGGAGCAAGAATAATAAAATAAATTAAAGAATATAAAGGAAAAACTAAAAACATCAAATAAGGGCAAAGTAAAAAATATAAATGCCATAAGGGTTTATGATAATGAAAAACAATGCGATTTAATTTATAAGAATACCATTGTAAAGCACTAATAAGATAAAAAGAAACGCAAAAATTAAACAATAATGAATTAATAAAATAAAGAGAGTTAAGCATTTTTATCCTTGTATTTGTTTAGCTATAAAAGCAGAATGTCTTAAAAAGAAAAAATGATCTCCTTCTAAAGGATAAAATTGACTATTTTTAATAATTTGATGCATTTTTTCTCCACTTGATAATGGGGTGGCTTGATCATCAATACCCCAAAAAATATAAGTTTTTGTTTCAATTTTTGAAAAAACATTTTTTAAGTCTTCATCTACTACATTTTTAAAAGTTTGATACATTATAGTATTTAAATTTGCAGCATCTTTACTTGCAAAATAGCGATACAATCTACCTAATCCAAAAATTTTTAAAAATTTAAAAATAATAATTTTTAAGCGAATTTTTAAGGACTTTGGAGCAAGAATTCCAGAATTAGAAAGCAAGATTAATTTTGAATTTTTAAATTCTAAAGCAAGTAAGGCGGCTATTTTTCCACCAAAAGAATGACCCATATAAATATCAACATGGATTTTTTTTTCTTTTAAAAATTTTTTTATAATATTAACATAGTCTTTACTTTGAAAAGCCTTGATGATATTAGATTTTCCAAAACCAGGTAAATCAAGATACAAATGACAAAAATCTGGAAATTCTTTAGCAAAAGCTTGCTTCATTAATTCTTTATTAGCTCCCCATCCATGAAGAATAAGCAAGGTTTTTTTTTGACTAGGATGGATAATTTCATAACTTAAATCATAAGTATTTTTTTCATAAATAATTTGAGTTAATGCCATTTTAAACCTTTTGATTTTTATAAATATTCTCTAAAAGTTGTATGGCATTTTGCAAACGTTCATATTCTGTCATACTAAGCATTACAGCTTCAAATTTATTGTTTTTTAAAATAACAATTTTTCCCGTTTGGCTTTTTTTGAGTTTTTCCATAATAGGGCTAAAATTTCTAACAACTTCTGTAGCTGTGTAAATTTCATCTTTTTGAAAGGTGAGCATACCATATTCCTAATAAATACGTTAAATTTTATGTAAAATTTAACGTATTTTGACTTAAAAGTTTATAATTTGCCCTTTTGTCCATTAATTGAGTGAAGAAAATTATAATTTATTTTAATCTTATTTTCATTTTTAACATTTTTGGCAAGTTTCATTAAAAGAGCGTTGAAATCTTTAAAAAGATAATTAGCTAATGAGCCAGGATTTGGATTGATTTCATTTAGATAAACTTCATTGTTTAAAATGAAAAAATCACATCGAATTAAGGCACCTTTAAATAATGGATTATAAATTCTTTTAAAATTATCTTTAAGTTTTGTTTTTAATTCTTCATTTATATCAGCTTCAATAAGTTCGTTATTGCCAGAAAAGCTAAGATATTTTTGCTCAAAATCTAAAAATTCTTTTTTCTTAGGCTCTTCTATAATAGAAAAAACAAAATCATCATCAATCATGCAACCAGCAAGATTATATTCTTTAATATTACTTTTAAATTCTTCTATTAGAATGTCTGTATCAAATTCAAAAGCTACATCTTTTGCGTATTCAAATTCTTTTTCATTATTAACTATACTTATACCTATACTGCTACCTAGTCTTGATGGTTTTAAAATTAAAGGAAATTTTGGAATAAAATTATTATTGGAATTTTTTCTAAGCATAAAATAATCAAGCGTTTTAACACCTATATTTTTCGCATAAAGTTTAGTTAATTCTTTATTGAAAGATAAAACGCTTGCCTCAAGTCTTGGTCCAATAAAATTAATATCAAAAAATTCTAACAAAGAAGCTATTTTTCCATCTTCTCCATCTTTTCCATGAATAAGATTAATAACGCATTCTGTTTCAATTTTTTTTTCACCTATAAAATTTTTAACATAAAATCCTTCTTGCTTTAAAAATAATTCTTTTTCTTTGATATAAGATCTTGTACTAAAAGTTTTTGAATGCATTTTATCATTTGGAATGAGATAAAATTTTCTATCTTCATCACAGAAAATAAAAGTTAAATTTGTTTTAAGAACTTTTTTCAAGACTATAGCACTTACGATGCTGATTTCGTGTTCATATGAATTTCCACCAAAAAGTATTGCAAAATTCATTTATTTTTTCTCCTTATGCTAGTTTTTTAAGTGCTTCTTTGATAAGATCACTAGTATTTGTTCCAGTGCAATCACGTAAAATATTTAGAATTTTATCTTGTTTAAAACCTAAAGAAATTAAAGCCGCAAGTGCTTCATTTTTCTCGTTGCTAATATTTTCAAGATTCTTTTTATTATCGCTTAATTCGACTATAATCCTCTTTGCGGTTTTTGCTCCAATTCCTGGAACTTTTTTTAATAAAGTTTCATCACACATATTTAAAGCTTGGTAAAAAGAATTTACATCTAAACTTGAGCAAACTGCCATAGCGGTATTTGCTCCAACACCATTAACCTTTAAAAGCATTTCAAACATTTTTTGTTCATTTTTATCTAAAAAACCATAAAATTTATTAGAATCTTCCTTAATAATTTGTGTGATTAAAAGCTCACATTTTTCATTATTTTGGAGTTTAGTTGAACAAAAAAGAGATATAAAAATCCCATAACTAAGCCCACTAGAGCATTTTAATACTACAAAAGTTGGTTCTTTTTTTGTTATGATTCCTTCGATGGCAACAACCATTCCGTATCCTTTTTATCGTAATCGAGTTTTTTATGAATTTCTATAAATTCTTGATTATTTTCTGTCTTTTTTTCTAAACCTATAAATTTAGCACTTTCGTTACTAAAAGAGGAATATAAGATATCTTTTTTAGGCTCTATCAATGAAAATTTTATTTCATTCATATCATTCCATTTTCCGCTTTTGTTTATAAATTTAGCTTCAAATAGACTTTGCTCAAGCACTGCTAATTCAGAATGCAGTTGTTTTTTAAGCTCTAAGAGATCCTTTTCTTCATTTATTATTTTATTTAATTCACGGTTTTGGAAAGAAAATTCTTTTAAAGCTTTTTCATATTGAGAAGGTATGTTTTGTCCTTGATTTTTAAGTTGCATTACTTTCTTTTCTATGCTTAAAATGCTATTTTTATTGGATGAAATAAATTGTTTTAATTTGCTAATTTTAAGATTAAGTGTAGATATTTTGTTTTTAATATCAAAAAGTTCTTTATCATAATCTTTATCAAGTGTTTTTACTTTAATATTAAATTTATTATTTTGGCCTTTCATATTTTCAACTACAGCACAATTATAAAAAATACAAGTATTATTATTTTCTAAGCTTTCTATATAAACTTTTTCTGCTTGTATTGTTCCGCCTAAACTTTTTTTTATTCTCACCTCTTTAGCTTTAACTGTGCCACCTTCAAGTAAATCTATATTTAAAATTTCACCTTCTACAAATCCTCTATGAGTTTTAATATAACCTTCTTTTGCATTAATATAGGCTTTAGAATGAGTAATTCCTTCAATCTTCATTTTTGTAGCTTTTAAGTGGGTATTACTGCCTACACTTCCAGTTATATTTAGTTCTTCGCATTCTATTCCAACTCCAGAATTAACAGCATCTTGCATATCGGAGATAAATTTTATATTAATTTTTACATTTTTATCAAGTCCAGCACGTATAATACCTATATTTTTAAAATCAACTCCATTAAATTCTAATAAATTATTAATATCAAAACGATCAGATTCTTCACTTACAAAACCTTTTTTTAAAGCGATATAATCTGTAAAATCTTCATGCTCAACCGCTTTAAAGGCAGAAGAACAGGTGAATTTGATTTTATTTTCATTGGTACTTAAAACTTTTAATACTCTTAAGTTTAGATCTTTACCTTCTTTTCCTTGTTTAAATTTGGTGTGTTTTAATACCACTTCATTTTCATCTACAGCTATAATGCCCGATCTTTTTTCATCAATAGTATAATTCTTAGCTTTTTCTTTGTAAAGCAAAATCAATTTTTCATCCTGACTTTGAATAGGATCAATACCCCTAGCTATGTTAATTTGCGCAATTTGATTTAAAGTATTTGATTTATGTTTATTACAAACACTAAGAAGTTCTTTTTTAAAATCAAAAATACGAATTCCTATTAAAAATTTAAGCTTAAGCATCTTTTTATAGATATTTTGCAAAAGCTCGAGGGCTAATTTTTCGTGAAATTTTAAAGAGCTAAAATCAATTTGGGCGACTATTTTTGTAAGATTTTTATTAGCAATAAGTTTTATCGCATGCGCTAATTTATCTTCATTTGTTCGATGAAAAATTTCTATTTTATATTCTTGTTTTATTTTTAAATCATTTTTTAAAAATATTTCATCTTTTTCAAAAAGATTTAAATCTTTTTCTGAAATTTTTTCCCATTGATTATCGTTAAAACAATATTGAGTTGAAAATGCCAAAAGATTAAAATCAAGTTCATTTAAATCAATATTTGTTCTAGATGATACTTCTAAAAGTTCTTGATTTGGATCTTCAGTATAAGAAATAATTTTTTCTTCTAATCCCAAAATTTTTCCTTGTAATTAAATCATTTTAAAGCGAAATTATAGTCAATTTTTAATCAATTTTAGTTAAAATAAAATCTTTATATTTTAAAAACAATGAAAAATTTTCAAAAAAAACAATGAAAAATTTAGTATTTAAAAATTTTATTATCAATGCTTTGGGAATTTTGTGTTCCCGTATTTTAGGATTAGTTAGAGATATCTTAATCGCTCTTTTTTTAGGAGCTGGACTTTATAGCGATATTTTTTTTGTAGCCTTAAAAATGCCTGCTTTTTTTAGAAGAATTTTTGCAGAAGGGGCCTTTGGGCAAAGTTTTTTACCAAATTTTGTAAAAGCTCCAAAAAAAGGAGCATTTTGTGTTAGCATCATGATTCAATTTAGCTCCATTGTTTTTTTATGCTGTCTTTTGGTAAGTTTTTTTTCTTCCTTTTTTACTAAAATTTTTGCCTTTGGTTTTGATCAAAAAACTATTGATATTGCATCTCCTTTGGTAGCGATTAATTTTTGGTATTTATTTTTTATTTTTTTAGTTACTTTTTTCGGTGCAATTTTAAATTATAAGCAAAAATTTTTTATTACTTCATTTAGCGCAGCGTTATTTAATTTAAGCATAGTTATTGCCGCATTTTTTGTTGATAAAAATGAACCTTTAAAAACACTTTATTATTTTTCTTATGCAACGGTTTTAAGTGGTTTAGCGCAATTGATTTTACATTTAATCATTTTAAAAAATAATCCTGTTATTAAGGCAATGATATTAAGCATAAGACTAAAAAAAGCTAAAACAAAAATGAAATCATTTTATGGAAATTTTTTTCATGGAGTTTTAGGTTCTTCTGCAACTCAAATCAGTTCTCTTTTAGATACTACAATAGCGAGTTTTTTAATTAGCGGGAGTATTTCTTATTTGTATTATGCCAATCGAGTTTTTCAACTTCCTTTGGCGCTTTTTGCTATAGCTTTAACTCAAGTTTCTTTTCCTAAAATTTTAAAACATTTAAAAAGCGAACAAGAAAATCTAGCTTTAAAATTTATGCAAAGAGCAATGATATTTTTAAGTGTTTTGTTGCTTATTTCAAGTATTATAGGCTCTGTTTATTCTTTAGAGATTTGTCAACTTTTATTTCAAAGGGGTAATTTTACTCATTCAGATAGTATCATAACAGCTTATGTTTTAATAGCTTATCTTATAGGACTTCTTCCATTTGGCTTACAAAAGCTTCTTTCATTATGGCTCTATGCTAAATTTAAACAAAAAATTGCTGCTTTTATAGCTTTTAAAGCTTTATTTATAAGTCTTTTATGTTCAGTTGCTTTTATATTTTTTATTAAAGATGAAAATTTAAAAGTTATAGGGGTAGCTTTTTCAAGTTCTTTAAGTGCTTTTTATTTGCTTGGAGCTAATATTAAAGAATTTGGTTTTAAGAAATTTTTTGGTTTAATATCATTTAAAATTTGCTTTTTAATCATAATTGCTTTAGTAATTTTTACTACAATGCTTTATTTAACAAAGCCTTATATTTTAAATATATTTATTTGGATTTACAATAGGATTTAAGGGGATATTTGATGAAACTAATGGATAGCGTTAAAAAAGAAAAAATTCATTTAAATCAAAAAAAAATTAATATCTATTTGTGCGGTCCTACTGTATATGATAATGCACATTTAGGGCATGCTAGAAGTAGTGTTTGTTTTGATTTATTACGTAGGGTTTTGATTGCGCAGGGTTGTGAAGTAAATTTTGTTCGAAATTATACAGATATTGATGATAAGATTTTGAAAAAAATATCCGAAAATGGAAAAAGCATTGAAGAATTTACTGAATTTTATATACAAAGTTATGAAGATGATATGAGAAAATTAAATGTCTTAGATCCTAATTTAAAGCCTAGGGCAACTCATTTTATACAAGAAATGATAGATTTGATTTCGCAATTAGATAAAAAAGGTTTTGTTTATACTCTGGAGGATGGTTTATATTTTGATACAAGCAAGGATAAAGATTATTTAAGTCTTTCCAATCGAGGGCTAGATGAAAATATTTCTCGTCTTAATAATGATATTAAGAAAAAAAATGAAAGTGATTTTGTGCTTTGGAAATTTGATGAAAATTTTTATGAGAGTAAATTTGGCAAAGGTCGTCCAGGTTGGCACACAGAATGCGTGGCTATGATTGATTCTATTTTTAAAGATACACTCGACATTCATGCAGGGGGGATTGATTTATTTTTTCCTCATCATGAAAATGAATCTGCACAGTGTCGCTGTGGTTGCGAAAGATCTTTAGCAAAA
Source organism: Campylobacter sp. RM10537 (assembly GCF_022369435.1). Lineage (NCBI taxonomy): Bacteria > Pseudomonadati > Campylobacterota > Epsilonproteobacteria > Campylobacterales > Campylobacteraceae > Campylobacter > Campylobacter molothri. The sequence goes on from NZ_CP059597.1 coordinate 589,562, forward strand.
ATATGGCTTCACAATGGTTTTGTGAAAATAAATGGTGAAAAAATGAGTAAAAGTCTTAATAATAGCTTTTTTATAAAAGATGCACTTAAAGATTTTATGGGAGAAGTATTGAGATTTTATCTCTTAAATTCACATTATAGGGCACATTTTAATTACTCTTTAGAAGATTTATATACTGCTAAAAAACGCTTAGATAAATTTTATCGACTTAAAAAAAGATTAAATATTGATAGTATTTTAGATTTTAATACAACGCAAAACATAGTGTTTAAAAGCGATATTGCACAAAAAATTTTAGAAATCTTAAATGATGATTTAAATATTTCTAAAGCTTTGGCTTTTTTAGATGATTTTATTAATAATGCTAATTTAGAATTAGATAAGAAAAATAAAACTTTAAAACAAGATATTGAAAATTCTTTAAATGAATTAGCTAAAATTTTTGGTTTCGGTTTTATGGGTGTGAAAGAATATTTTCAATGGGGAGTAAGTGAAGATAAAAAAGCTTTTATTGAAAATGAAATTTTAAAAAGAAACGAAGCAAAAAAAGACAAAGATTTTAAAAAAGCTGATGAAATAAGAGAAAATCTAGCCAAAGAAGGTATCTTACTACAAGATACACCAAGTGGAACGATTTGGGAGTATGAAAATGCATAAAGAAATGAATTTAAAAGAGGTTTTAATTCGCTTTAAGCCATTTTATAAAAGATATTGGAGACAATTTGTTATTGTTGGCATAGGTATGCTTTTAGCAAGTGGCGGTACTTCAGCAACTGCTTATATGATAAAACCTATTTTAGATCAAATTTTTATAGAAAAAAAGGAAACAATGCTTTATATTGTCCCTTTTTTATTTATTTTGGTTTATTTTCTTAAAAATGCTGGTTCTTATTTACAAACTTATTATATCTCTTATATTGGTACAGATATGTTAAGAGTTTTGCGTTCTAAGGTATTAAAAAATATCTTACGTTTAGATATGGATTTTTTTAAACAGCATAGAAGCGGAGAATTAATAAGTCGTTGCACTAATGATATAGGTGCTTTACAAAGTATAGTTTCTAATATTATTCCAGATTTTTTAACTCAGCTAATTACAGCTATAGGCCTTTTAAGCGTGGTTGTGATTCAAAGCCCAAGATTAGCTTTTTTTGCTTTGATTGTTTTACCAATTGCCATTATTCCTTTATTTTATCTTATTAAAAAACTAAAACTTTATGCAAGAAATATTCAAGAAAAAAATTCCGATCTTTTGTCTCGTTTAGGAGAAATCTTTTCAAATATAGAATTAGTTAAAGCCAATAATGCACAAGAAAAAGAAAGACAAAAATTTGATCAAGAAAATAAATTTTTCTGTAAAATTATTTTAAAAAGTACAAGAATAGGATCCTTAACGAGCCCCCTAATGGAGATTATAGGTTCTATCGGTGTTGCTGTTGTGATTATAGTCGGTGGACGTGAGGTGATTAAAGGAAATATGAGTGTTGGAAGTTTCTTTTCTTTTATTTCAGCACTTTTTTGGGCTTATACGCCTATAAAAAGACTTTCAAATTTATATGGAAGTATCCAAGGGGCTATAGCAGCGAGCGAAAGGACTTTTTATTTATTGGATTTAGAGCCTAAAATAAAAGGTGGAGATAAAGAATTAAAAAGTATAAAAAATATAAAATTTAAAGAAGTAGAATTTGCCTATGATGATTTTTCTAAAAAAGTTTTAAACGGAATTGATTTTGAATTTAGTAAAGGAGAAACACTCGCACTCGTGGGAATGAGTGGTGGTGGAAAATCTTCTATTATCAATCTTATAATGTATTTTTATGAAAAAGATAAAGGTGAAATTTTATTTAATGATTTAGATATTCATCATTTTAATATTAAAAGTTTAAGAGATAAAATTGGACTTGTTACTCAAAATATTTATCTTTTTAATGATAGTTTTGCTGAAAATGTAGCATATAGTGAAAATTTAGATGAAAAAAGAGTGATTGAAGCCTTAAAGCTTGCTAATGCCTATGAATTTGTAGAATCAATGGGTGGAATTTATGCCGAAATAAAAGAGCATGGGAAAAATTTAAGCGGAGGGCAAAAACAACGCATTGCTATTGCTAGAGCTTTGTATAAAAATCCTGATTTATTGATTTTTGATGAGGCAACTTCAGCTCTTGATAATGAAAGTGAAAAGGCTATAATGCAAACTATAGAAAGTTTAAAAAAAGAAAGATTGATTTTAATGATTGCGCATCGATTAAGTACGGTTGAAAATGCTGATAAAATTGTTATTATTGATAAAGGAAAAGTTCTAGCTATTGGAAAAGATGAAGAGCTTTTAAAAACTTGCGAACTTTATCGTAAATTTAAAAATAAAGAAAAAGAAATGAAAGCTTAACTTTATTTTAATTTTGTTAAAATTTTTATATTATTTTTTTATTTCAAGGAAAAACAATGTATGAACAAATAAAGCCTTTACTTTTTAAACTTCAACCAGAATCAGCTCATTATTTAGTAGAGCATTCTTTAAGGGGGCTTAATGCTATTTTTCCAGCTGCATTAGGTTTAATGGCTAAGAAATTTGTTGTAAATGATGCAAGCTTGAAACAAAATTTATTAGGACTTGATTTTCATTCCCCAGTGGGTATAGCGGGTGGTTTTGATAAAAATGGAACCATGATTAAGCCTTTAAGTGCTTTAGGTTTTGGTTTTTTAGAATATGGTACCTTTACTCCTAAACCTCAAGAAGGAAATGAAAAACCAAGAGTATTTCGTTTAGTAAAACAAGAGAGTATACAAAATGCTATGGGTTTTAATAATAAAGGATCATATGAAGTTCGTTCGCATGTATCAAAAGTTTATCCTTTTGCCTTGCCTTTAGGTGCAAATATAGGTAAAAATAAAGACAGTCAAAATGCCTTAGAGGATTATTTTATTTTATTAAAAGAATTTAAAGATTTATGTGATTATTTTGCTATTAATATTTCATCTCCAAATACTAAAAATTTAAGAGATTTGCAAAATGATCATTTCTTGAGTGATTTATTAATAGAAGCAAAAAAAATCACCTCAAAGCCTATTTTTATAAAAATAGCACCTGATTTAGATATTTCTATAGCTATAGCTCTTTGTCAAAAAGCCATAGAAAAAGGCGCAAATGGTTTTATCATTGCTAATACTAGTACAGATTATTCTTTAATTGATAATGGACGAACTTTTGGGGGCATTAGCGGAAAGCTTATTCAAAAGAAAAATGGTCTCTTTTTTAAAGAATTGGCTAAAGAACTTTTCTCGCATACTCTTTTAATTTCTTGTGGAGGTATTGACAGTGGAAAAGAAGCGTATGAACGTATAAAAAATGGAGCTAATTTGATTCAAATTTATACCGCTTTAATTTTTAAAGGTCCAAGTATAGTTAAAAATATTAATCAAGAATTAATTTCTTTATTAAGGCAAGATGGTTTTATGCATATTAGTGAAGCTGTAGGAGCTAATCTTAAATGATTCATTTTGAAAAAATTCGTTTAAAAAATAAACTTGAAGTTTATACTTTTCCTGTTAATAAAAATAGTGATGTAATTAGTGTTGATATTTTTTATAAAGTTGGCTCAAGAAATGAGACAATGGGTAAAAGTGGAATTGCTCATATGCTTGAACATTTAAATTTCAAAAGTACAAAAAATCTCAAAGCTGGAGAATTTGATGAAATTGTTAAAAGTTTTGGAGGATTGGATAATGCAAGTACAGGATTTGATTATACGCATTATTATATAAAATGTGCTAAAAAAAATTTAAATAAAGCTTTAGAACTCTTTGCTGAGTTGATGGCCAATTTAAATTTAAAAGATGAAGAATTTCAGCCTGAAAGAAATGTTGTTTTAGAGGAACGTAGATGGAGAACAGATAATAATCCGCTTGGTTATCTGTATTTTAGACTTTTTAATCATGCCTTTATGTATCATTCTTATCACTGGACCCCAATAGGGTTTTATAAAGATATAGAAAATTGGACTATTGAGGATATTAGGGAATTTCATAGCACATATTATCAACCACAAAATGCTATTTTGGTTGTTAGTGGCGATATAGAGCATCAAGAAGTTTTCAATCTTTCTAAAAAATATTTTGAAAATATTAAAAATATAAAAATCATTCCACAAGTTCATACACAAGAGCCTAAACAAGACGGTGCAAAGAGAATTATTATAAAAAAAGAAACTCAAACTCAAATTCTTGCCATAGGATTTAAAATTCCAAATTTTAAACATAAAGATATACCTACTTTAAATGCTCTATCAGAGCTTTTAGGAAGCGGAAAAAGTTCAATTATAAATGAAATTTTGATAGATAAACTTCATTTAATTAATGATTTTTATGCGTTTGCTAATGATTGCATTGATGAAAATTTATTTATTTTTATTTGCAACTGTAATATAGGAATTAAAGCTGAAGAGGTTGAAAAAGAACTTTGGAAAATATTAGAAAAAATTAAAAAAGGTGAATTCTTAGAAAAAGATTTGCAAAAAGTGAAAAATAATATTAAAAGTGATTTTATTTTTTCACTTGATACAGCGAGTGCAATTTCTAATATTTACGGTTCTTATTTGGCAAGAGGTGATTTAAGACCATTGTTAAATTATGAAGAAAAAATTGAAAAATTAACTCTGTTAGATTTGAAAAAATGTGCTAAAAAATATTTTAGTGAAGAAAATTCCACGACTTTAATTTTAAGGAAGGATTAAATGGATAAAAATATCATCATTGGAGCAATGACTGCACTCATTACTCCTTTTAAAAATAATAAAATTGATGAACAATGTTATGCAAAACTTATCCAAAGACAAATTGATAATGGAATTGATGCCATAGTACCTGTAGGTACAACTGGAGAAAGTGCAACTTTAACTCATAATGAACATAAAGCTTGTATTGAAATTGCAGTAGGGGTTTGTAAAAATACAAAAGTTAAGGTTTTGGCAGGAGCTGGAAGTAATGCAACGCATGAAGCGGTAGATTTAGCACAATTTGCAAGAGATTGTGGAGCCGATGGTATTTTAAGTGTGGCTCCATATTATAATAAGCCAATGCAAAAAGGACTTTATGAACATTATAAAGCGATTGCAACGAGTGTAGATATCCCTGTTCTTTTATATAATGTTCCAGGAAGAACAGGTTGTGATATTGCCACAGAAACTGCTATTAAACTTTTTAGAACTTGTGATAATATTTATGGAATTAAAGAGGCAAGTGGAAGCATTGATAAATGTGTAGATTTGCTTGCACATGAACCTAATATGGTTTTAATCAGCGGAGAAGATGCTATTAATTATCCTATACTTTCAAATGGCGGAAAAGGCGTGATTTCGGTAACTTCAAATTTATTACCAGATAGAATTAGTATGTTAACTCACAAAGCTTTGGAAGAAAACTATAAAGAAGCAAAACAAATCAATGATGAACTTTATAATATTAATAAAATTTTATTTTGCGAAAGTAATCCAATCCCTATAAAAACAGCAATGCATATAGCTGGTTTGATAGAAAATTTAGAATTTAGACTTCCTCTTTGTCCTCCTGGTAAAGAAAACTATGCTAAAATACAAGAAGTAATGAAGCAATATAATATTAAAGGATTTTAATGAATCAAGAATTTCAAGGAAAAACTTTAGTGATTAGCGGTGGAACGCGTGGAATTGGTAAGGCTATTGTGTATGAATTTGCAAAAGTAGGTGCAAATATAGCTTTTACATATAATTCTAATGCACAAATCGCAGAAGAAATGATAAAAGATTTAGAAACAACTTATAAAATTAAAGCAAAGGCTTACGAGTTTAATATTTTAGAACCTGAAACCTATAAAGAACTTTTTGAAAAGATTGATCAAGATTTTGATCGTATAGATTATTTTATTTCTAATGCAATTATTTCAGGTCGTGCAGTTGTTGGTGGATATACTAAATTTATGAAATTAAAACCTAAAGGGATTAATAATATCTTTACAGCGACAGTTAATGCTTTTGTCGTTGGCGCTCAAGAAGCAGCTAAAAGAATGGAGAAGGTTGGTGGAGGAAGTATTATTTCTATTTCTTCTACTGGAAATTTAGTTTATATAGAAAATTATGCAGGACATGGTACAGCAAAAGCAGCAGTTGAGGCTATGGCTAGGTATGCAGCAACTGAGCTTGGAGAAAAAAATATCCGTGTTAATGTAGTTAGTGGTGGTCCTATTGAAACTGATGCTTTAAGGGCTTTTACAAACTACGAAGAAGTTAAACAAGCTACAATTAATTTAAGTCCGCTTAATCGTATGGGGCAGCCTGAAGACTTAGCCGGTGCCTGTCTTTTTCTTTGTTCTTCAAAAGCAAGTTGGGTAACTGGACATACCTTCATTGTTGATGGCGGGACTACTTTTAAATAAATTTTTATCATCTTGAATATTTAAGATGATAAAAGCTAAATTTTTTCTATTTTTGCTATAAATGCTTGTCTTGCATTAGATCCTATAACAAAATCGCTTAAATTTGGTCTTATTGGGTTTTTATATATAGATGAGTTTTTGAATAAAACTTTAAAGTTACTAGAAAGTTCTTTTAGTTTTATAAAAATAGAAAAAAAATTTGAAAAAAAGATTCAATTTTACGGTTTTGAAACTCAATTTTGTCAAGCAATCCTAAACATACTTTGCAATGCTAAAGATATTTTTATAGAAAGAAAAATAGAAAATCCTTGTATGAAAATATCAGCCTTTAAAAAAGAAAGAAATATTGTTATTGAAATTCACGATAATGCAAAAGGTATTATTATATCACCAATAGAAAAAATTTTTGAACCCTATATCAGCAGTAAGCATGCCAATATAGGAACAGGTATAGGCTTATATATGAGTAAAGTGATTATTGAGAAAAATTTTAAAGGCAGTTTATCGGTGAGCAATGAAAATAATGGGGCAAAATTTAGTATATATTTAGTCAATTTTTAATTTCCAACCTAAAAATGCCATTAAGAGGGAAAGGGCTAAAATAAGATCTAAAGCCCAATTTTGAAATCCTATAAACCCAATAGAAAGAACACTATAAAAAAGCCCACCTACAGCACAATAAATACAAATTGTGCTTAGCGAACCATTTTCTGCCATTTTTTTACAAGGACAAATTCTAGAAAATTTTTTTTCATTAAATTGATTTTTTTTACCTTTTCTAAAAAACAAGCCTAATAGAGCAAAAATATTTAAAAATATAAAAAGATAAACTAAAAATAGATCTAAATCGTCCAAAATTTATTCCTAAAAATATCTTAACCAAGAAGGAATGTGTATTTGCTCAGCTTTTAATGTTGTTTCTTTTCCATGTCCAGGTAAAAGTCTAAAATCATTTTCATATTTTAATACTTTTTGTAAACTTTCTTTCATAAGCTCTGGATTGGAAAAAGGAAAATCCCATCTTCCTATACTTCTATAAAATAAAAAATCTCCACTAAACATTAAATTTTGCCCTACAACTTCTATCATGGTGCATCCTGGTGTATGTCCAGGTAGAAAATGGAATTTAAATTCAGTTCCGTTAATATTAAGAATATTTTCATCTTCGACTAAAAAATCTGCTTTACTTGGTTCAAATCCTCTATCCATAGGATCATCTAGCATAAATTCATCATTTTTATGTATGTAAATAGGGATATTATATTCTCTTTTAACTTTTGCATTATCCCATACGTGATCACAATGCCCATGAGTATTTAAAATTGCCAAAGGATTTTTAACATGCTCTTTGATAAATTTTAAAGCCTCAAAACCTGGATCTATGATGATTTCACCTTTTTGCGTTGATAGAATATAACAATTGGTCATATAAGGGCCACAAGCTTGTTGAGTTATTTGCATTTTTTAGCCTTTTTTTTGAATTTTTATATATAATTATATTAGCGAATTATTGTAAAGGTAAGTTATGAATTGTAAACAAATTTTAGAAAATTTGTGTATTTTTATAAAAGAGGAACTTTTAAAAAGTGGTAAAAATAATGTTATTTTAGGACTTAGTGGAGGTGTTGATTCTGCTTTAGTAGCTACACTTTGTAAAAAAGCTTTAGATAAAAATGTTTTTGCACTTTTAATGCCTACGCAATATTCAAGCAAAGAACATTTAAATGATGCTTTGATGCTTTGCCATGATTTAAATATAGATTATAAAATTATTTCTATTGAGACAATTCTTAATACCTTTATTGAACAAAGTCAAAATATAGATAAAATTCGTATAGGTAATTATGCAGCACGTATTAGAATGGCTTTGCTTTATGATTATTCTGTGCTTAAAAATGCTCTTGTGGTTGGCACTTCAAATAAAAGCGAATTGCTTTTAGGTTATGGAACAATTTATGGGGACTTAGCTTGTGCTTTTAATCCTATAGGTGATCTTTATAAAACGCAAGTGTATGAAATGGCTAAATTTTTAAAGATGCATGAAAATTTTATTAAAAAAAGTCCGAGTGCAGATCTTTGGGAAAATCAAAGTGATGAAAAAGAATTAGGTTTTACTTATGAGCAAATAGACTTAGGTTTAAAAGCAATAGAAAATAATGATAAGCAAACTATGGATAAATTAGATGAAAATTTACTCAAAATGCTAAAAACTCGTATTAAAAACAATGCCTTTAAAAGGTCTATGCCTAAAATCGCAAATTTAATGGATTTTAAGTGAGTGAAGATAAAAAATATCAACTTTGGCTAGATCATTATTTTTTTAAACCTAATTTTTTTCAAAAATGTTTAGCGTATTTATTGTTGCCCTTAAGTTTTATTTATGCTTTATTAGCGATTGTAAATACTTGGTTTTTTAAAAAAATAGACTTTAAAAGACCTGTAATCAGTGTTGGAAATTTAAGTTTTGGAGGTAATGGAAAAACACCTCTTTGCAAAGCAATAGCGAGAGAATTTGAAGATGTTTTTATCGTACTTAGAGGCTATAAAAGAAAGAGTAAAGGCTTGATTGTAATTAAATACAAGCATGAAATTTTAACAGATGTTTTGCAAAGTGGTGATGAAGCCATGGAATATGCTTTTGAGGATAAAATTTCAGGTGTGATTGTCAGTGAAAATAGGGTAGAGGGGATCAAAAAAGCTTTTGATTTAGGCGCAAAGATAGTTTTATTAGACGATGCTTTTTCAAAATTTTATATTCAAAAATTTAACATTTTATTAGAGAGTGAAGTAAGGCCTTATTTTAATTTTACTTTGCCTAGTGGGGCATATCGTTTGCCAAAATTTTACAATAAAAAAGCTGATTTTTTGGCACTTGAAAATAGAGATTTCATCCGCTATTCTTATACTAAAGAAAATCCTAAAGCTATATTAATAACAGCAATTGCAAAGCCTTTTAGACTTTATGAGCATTTTATAAAGGCTAGGGCTTGTTATTTTTTTAAAGATCATTACGAATTTAAAAAAGATGAACTTGAAAATTTACTTAAAAAACATAATTGCGATACCCTAATGCTTACTTTTAAAGATTATGTTAAAGTAAAAGATTTTGGTTTTAAGTGTCAAATTATAGAATTAAATATAGAATTAAAAGAAAATTTTAAAGAAAAATTACATCAATATGTAAGGAGTTTTGATTGATTTTAGTTGAAAGTAGAAATATAAACAATAAAGCAGATTTTAAAGAAGCATTAATTAATCCAAGCGCACCAGAAGGTGGACTTTATTCACCTTTAAATTTACCTTATTTTGATGGAGAAAAATATAGTCAATTTTCTTATAATGAATTTGCTTTAAAGTTAATAGAAAGCTTTGAATTTGGTTATGAAGAATTATTTAAAAAAGCTCTTAAAAGCTATGAAAAATTTGATCATAGTTACGCAATAAATTTAAAGAAAATTGAAGATAAAGTTTATATTAATGAGCTTTGGCATGGGCCTACAAGGGCTTTTAAAGATATGGCTTTACAACCTTTTGGAGTGCTTTTAAATGATTTTTCAAAAGATAAAAAAATTTTAATTATGTGTGCTACAAGTGGAGATACAGGTCCTGCGACGCTTAAAAGTTTTGAAAATTTAGAAAATATTAAAGTTATTTGTATGTATCCAAATGGTGGAACAAGTTCTTTGCAAGAGCTTCAAATGAGAGCTTTAGATAAAGGTAATTTAAAAGTTTTAGCCGTTAAAGGAAATTTTGATGATACTCAACGTATTTTAAAAAATTTACTTGCAAAGAAAGAATTTAGAAAAAGTTTAAAAATGCAAGATTATGAGCTTTGTGCTGCAAATTCCGTTAATTTTGGACGTATTTTATTTCAAATTATTTATCATTATTATGCAAGCTTAAAACTATGGGATGAATTTAAAGAAAAAGTTGAAATTATCATCCCTAGTGGAAATTTTGGAAATGCTTTAGGGGCTTATTATGCAAAAAAAATGGGTGCTAAAATTGCAAAAATAAAAATTGCATCTAATGC